>JBEQUE010000003.1:0-24153 GCA_040349255.1 Acidobacteriota bacterium
CCGGGTCACTAAGGGGTAACAAAGCGTAACAAGGCGGCTCGCCGGGGAGCTTACGCCGACCGTCGAGTCCGCCGGCGCAGTCCTCGATCGCCTGCTCACCACCATCGAGGATAGACATCCCGAGGCCCTGAGAGGCCTCACGACCGGCTATCCCGATTGGGACCGCCTCGGCCCCGGTCTCCTGCGCGGAGCCTCTACATCCTCGCTTGAAGGCCGGGAATGGGCAAGGCCTCGCTTGCCCTCGACATCACTCGCCACGTCGCTGCGAGCTGCACAAACCCGTCGGCGTCTTCTCTCTGGAGATACGCGCCGACGAGCTGGCTTGAAGCTCCTCTCCGCCGAGTCCGATATCGCCGCCCGCTGTTCCCGCGCCGGCCAGCGCTCAGGCCAGCATTGGCGAGACTCTACACCGCCGTCTGGCGCATCGCTGGCACCCGCCTCTACCTCGAGGACTCCACCGGCCTGGCGCTCCGCGATCTGGAGGCCCGCGCCTGATGGCTCAAGACGCTCGCTGATCTCGCCGAGTCCGGCGCCATCGACGACTGAAACCGTGGGCATGCGCCGCCAGGATCTCGAGGCGGAGTGGCGGAAATCTACCGGGATAGTCGGGCGGCGGCGGTATACGAAGACCGGACGGGACCACCGTGTGCCGCTGGCCCCGCTGTGGAGCGAGTACGTGCTGCCGCGCGTCGAGGGCGCGACTCGAGACGGTCCACTACAACCTCGATGACTACGACGAAGAGAAATGGGCGGCCGGGCTGCGTTGGGACGCCCACCTCCGGGGCATCTTCTTCGCCGAGACCGCTCGGGTGCCTTTCCAGGCCTAGTCGGCCCACTCGCGCCGGCCGTCTTGCCATTCGCGAAGCTTGTCGATGCGAAAGGCTTCCCTCCCAGGGCTAAGAGTTTCTGGGGCGGGGAACCGAGCTGCCGCGATTTCCCTCCGCAGTGTTGACCGGGACAGGCTCGACCAGTTGATCACCTCAGGCCAGGTCATGAATCGAGGGAGCACGTCACGTACGTTGGACACGCTGTGCCGACTCGGCAATGGCTGCTGCTGTCTGCTGTCGTTTATCATGGGTTTTCCTAATTGAGCTCGTTTTGGCTGATGGCCGTGGCGCTCTGGCGCGAGGCAAGCAGGCCAGACTTTTTCGAGCCGGCGGCCGAGGTGCGGGCGCAGGCTGCGATTCTCATGCGGCTCTCCTACGCCCGGCGTTCATCGGTGGCTTCGGCGCCAGGGAGAATCGCCGCCGACTCCGGGGATTGCGGTAACGGTCGAGAATCTTCCAGATGCCCATCGAGGTGAGCGGCCCACGGCAACCGTGGAACACCGGCGCCGGAAGACCCCAGATCCGAGCCTCTGCGCGCCAGGCGAGCAGCCGGCCTCCGAGATCGTCAGGCAGCACGATGGACGAGGAGATGCCGTGGCGATGGACCGAGACCACAACTTGGCGGTTCGGCATTGTGATGGCTGTGGCCCGGAGAGCGGCGATTTCGACGGCAGTGAGGCCTGCGGCGACCAGGGCGAGGACGGCGCCGTCGCGCAGCCCCACGGCTCTGCCGGAGCGCACCCGGCCTGGATCGACGCGAGGCAGGAGGGTGTGTGCCTCTTCGGGATCGAGACGCATCAGCGCAGCTCCAATCCGGCTGGTGCCGGTATCTGTAGCTTCTGGGACGGTCGGTTCAGCATGGTGCGGCCTCCGTTCTTCTGAGAGCAGAATGCACCAAGGAACGCAAGACTCCAAACGTGACCGATTGCTGGGTTCCCCGCAACCCTCTCAATTGAATAGACATAGAGGTCAAAGGATCGAGGGAGGATCGTAGCACGTCATCTTTCCAAATCCGATCTGTGCGGCCATCAGACGGTCCTCAGGTAAGATCCCCCTGTTACCACGGCCTGTCCAGGGAGTCTCCGCCATGAGGATCCTGATCGCTGACGATCACGCCCTGTTTCGCGACAGCCTGCGCAGCCTGCTCACCGCCCGCGGCTTCGAAGTCGTCGGCGAGGCAGGGGAAGGCCGGGAAGCGTTCGAGCTCGCCCGCCGCCTGCAGCCGGACATCGTCCTCATGGACCTGGGGATGCCGGGGCTCGACGGCCTCGGGGCGACGCGCCTGATCTGTGCCGAGTTGCCCCAGGTGAAGGTCGTGGCCCTGACCGGCTCGGACGACGACGCCAACCTCTTCGAGGCCATCAAGTCGGGCGCCCAGGGATACCTCCTCAAGAACCTCGAATCCCGGGAGTTCTTCAGCCTGCTCGAAGGCGTCGGTCGGGGCGAGCCCGCGCTGACCCCGGTCCTGGCCCGCAAGCTCCTGCAGGAGTTCGCCCGGCCTGCCCAGCCCCCGGCCCCGGCCCACGATCCCGACGCGCTCACCGACCGCGAGAGGGAGGTGCTGGAGCTGCTCGTCGGCGGCATCACCTCGAACCGGAAGCTGGCCAGGCACCTGGGGCTGAGCGAGAACACCGTCAAGTTCCACGTCCGCAACATCCTCGACAAGCTGCACCTCCACAACCGCGCACAGGTGGTGGGATTCGCGCTGCGCCACGGCATCGTCGCGGCCCCCGGGAAGCCCCCGGCGACGTAGCCGTCTGCCACCCTGTAGGGTAGGCTGCTCCCGCCCGGCGAAGGGTTGTCCCTCTGGCAGCAGACAGGGATGATGTCCTTCGTATGGACGTCACGGCCCGAGGATGCATCATGACCGAGAGGGAACGCACCTACCTTCAGACGCCGGAGCAGTGGACGCGCTTCCTCTCGGCATTCAGCCACGAGCTGCGGACCCCTCTCGCCAGCCTTCGCATGCTGGCGGAGCTCCTGGAGACGACGCACCGGGACCATCCGAGCGGCCAGGAGCGGCGGTACGCCGAGAACATCCAGAAGGTGGTTTCGGACCTCCAGGGCCTGGTCGGCGATGTCTCCGACCTCGCGCGCCTGCTGGCCGGCAGGGTCCAGGTCCGGCTGTCGGACGCCCCCCTCCAGACCGTGGTCGAGCAGGTCAAGGAAGCGGCGCGCCCGCAGGCGTGGGAGCGCGGCATCGCGGTGATGGACTCCTTCGATCCGGCCCTTCCCCAGACCTTCCGCACGGACCCGGACCTGCTGCGCCAGGTCCTGACTCTGCTTCTCGCCGGCGCCGTCGGCCAAGCCGCGTCGGAGGTCTTCTTCCGGTTGGATTTCGACGACGGGGACCTCCGCGTCATCCTCTCGTCCGACGGGCCGCCCTTCCCGGACGCCGCGGCCGAGCTCTTCGAACCCTTCGGCGAAGGCTCGCGGACCTCGCGCCAGCACGGCGGCCGCAGCCTGGGTCTTCCCCGCGCCCAGGAGATGACGCGCGCCCTCGGCGGCACGCTGCAGGCGGGGAACCGGGGCGGGAGACCGACGTTCGATCTCTTCCTGCCTGCCGGCGGCCCTTGAGCTAGGCGCTCAGGAGCTCGCGGACCAGGCGCAGCAGGTCCCGGGTGGCGAAGGGCTTCTCGAGGAACGCGTTCGCGACGGTCGGGTCGGCCGACCGGCTCGCGAGCGCGTCGTCGGTGTAGCCCGACATGAGAACGACCTTCAGCGCGGGATACCGGCTGCCGAGCTTCTGCGCGAGATCGGCGCCGTTGCCGCCGGGCATCACCATGTCGCTCAGCAGGAGTTGGACGCCGTCGCCCTGCGCAGCCGCGACCTCCAGGGCCGCGGCCGGATTCTCTGCTGCGAGCACCTGGTATCCCTGACCTTCCAGCACCTGCCGCAGAAGCCCCCGGAACATCTCGTCGTCCTCGACGAGGAGGATCGTCGCCCGTCCGCCGTCGTCCACCGGGGCAGGCCCGGGCTCGAAGGCCGGCTCGACCGGCTGGGAGTCCTCGGGAGCCGACTCGGTGCAGGGGAGATAGACCCGGAAGGTGGAGCCCTTCCCGGGGTGACTCTCCACTGCGATGCCTCCCTTGCAGCGCCGGACGATGGCGTGCACGGTGGAGAGCCCCAGCCCCGTCCCCTCGCCCGGCCCCTTGGTGGTGAAGAAGGGCTCGAAGATCCGCGCGCGGACCTCCTCGTCCATGCCCTTGCCGGTATCCGACACCTGGAGCAGGACGTAACGGCCCGGAGGGAGGCGACCGCCCTCGACCGCGATCTCCTGGTCGGCTTCGACGTCGCCCAGGGAAAGCCTCAGGGTGCCGCCCGCGGGCATGGCGTCGCAGGCGTTGACGACCAAGTTGAGGATGACCTGGTGCAGCTCGCCCGAGTCCCCCCAGACCTGGCCGAGCCGCGGCCCGATCTCCCGGATCAGCTCGACGTCCTCCCCGAGGAGGCGTTCGAGCATGACCTCCACGTCCTCGAGGAGCTTGCGCAGGTCGGTCGCCCGGGCCTGGACTTCCTGTCGCCGGCTGAACACGAGGAGCTGGCGCGTCAGTTGTGCGCCGCGCAGGGCCGCGCGGTGGATCTGCTCGACGTGCCGGCGCAGGGCCCCTTCCGGCGGCAGCGCGCCGAGCAGCATCTCGCTGTAGCCGCGGATCGTGCCGAGCAGGGTGTTGAAGTCGTGCGCCACGCCGCCGGCCAGGCGTCCGACGGCTTCCATCTTCTGGGACTGGCGGATCTCGGACTCCAGCCGCACGCGCTCGCTGATGTCGCGCAGGGTGCCCAGAAAGAAGGTCTTGCCGTCGTAATGGACCTCGCTCACGGCGAGGTCGAGCGGGAAGGTCGAGCCGTCGCGGCGCTGGCCCTCGACCTCGCGGCCGATGCCGATGATCCGCGCCTCGCCGGTCTCCAGGTAATGGGCTAGATAGCCGTCGTGCTCCTCGCGCCTGGGCGACGGCATGAGCACCTTGACGTTGCGGCCCAGCAGCTCCTCCGGCGGGTAGCCGAACATCTTCTGGACCGAGGGATTGACCGACTGGATGATCCCCGCGGTGTCGATGAGCACGATTCCGTCCACGGCGGCATTGAGGACCGCCTGGAGCATGGGCTTCTCGAAAAACGCACCATGGCGAGTCTCGCCACTCGGGTTCGGATCCATCTTCATCTCCTGGCAAGCGTTGAGTGTAATGCTGGGATTGCCTTGGGACAAGAGCATCCCGCCCGAGCCGCCTCCCCGGCGGGGCGGGGCGCATCCAGCCCGATGGCGTGTCGCGAGGAGGCGCCGTTTCGCGGAACATCGGACCCGCCGATGAAGATCACTCACGACATGGCCACCTTCTGGAGCCTGCCTGCGAGCGAGGTCCTCCGCGCCCTGGACACGGGGCTCGACGGGCTCACCTCCGCGGAAGCGGCCGCGCGGCTCCTCGCCGCGGGGCCCAACCGGTTGAAGGAGGTACGGCGGACCGCCGGCCTGCGACTCCTGCTCCGGCAGTTCGCAAGCCCCCTGGTGCTGATGCTCGCCTTCGCCGCGGCCCTGTCCCTGGGGGTCCACGAGGCGGACGACGCGGCGATCATCCTCGCCATCCTCTTCGCGAGCGGCCTCCTGGGCTTCTGGCAGGAGTGGGGGGCGGCGGACGCCGTGCGCCGGCTCCTGGCCCTGGTCGCGGTGCGGACGACGGTCGTGCGCGACGGCCGGGAGCGGGAGGTCCCCCTGGAGGAGGTCGTGCCGGGGGACCTCGTGCTCCTGTCGGCGGGGGCCGTCGTGCCCGCCGACGCCCTGCTCCTGGAGTCGAACGCCCTGTTCGTCGACGAGGCCGCGCTCACGGGGGAGACCTACCCCGCGGAGAAGCAGCCGGGCACGGTGCCCGCCGACGCGCCCCTGGCCCGGTGCGCGCCGGCCCTCTTTCTCGGGACCCACGTCGTCTCGGGCACGGCCCGGGCGGTCGTGACGCGGACCGGCAGGGAGACGGAACTCGGCCGGGTCTCGTCGCGCCTCTCCCTTCGCCCGCCCGAGACGGAGTTCGAGCACGGCCTCCAGCGCTTCGGCTACCTGCTGCTGCGGATCACGGTCCTCCTGGTGCTGGCGATCTTCGCCGTCAACGTGTTCCTGGACAGGCCGGTGATCCAGTCCTTCATGTTCTCGCTCGCCCTTGCCGTGGGGCTCGTGCCGGAGCTGCTGCCCGTGATCGTCAGCATCAACCTGGCCCGGGGCGCCCGGCGGATGGCCCGCGCCAAGGTCATCGTCAAACGGCTGACGGCGATCGAGAACCTCGGCAGCATGGACGTGCTCTGCTCGGACAAGACAGGCACCCTGACCGAAGGGAAGGTGCGGCTCCGCTCGGCGCTGGCCGTCGACGGCTCGGAGAGCGAGCGCGTGCTGCTCTACGCCTGGCTCAACGCCGCCTTCGAGAGCGGCTTTGCCAATCCGATCGACCAGGCGATCCGCGAACACCGGAGCTTCGACCTCGACGGTTGCCGTAAGCTCGGCGAGGCGCCCTACGACTTCATCCGCAAGCGGCTGAGCGTGCTCGTCGAGCGCCAGGGGGAGCGGCTGCTCGTCACGAAAGGGGCCCTCGCCCAGGTGCTCGCGGTCTGCTCCCGGGCCGAGACGGCACCGGGGCAGGTGCCGCTGGAGCGCGTGCGGCCGGCCGTCGAGGCCCGGTTCGCCGAGCTCTCGGATAGCGGCTTCCGCACCCTGGGCGTGGCGTTGCGCACGGTTCCGCCATCCCATCCCGCCACGGCGGTCAAGGAGCTGGAGGCGGAGATGACCTTCCTCGGCCTCCTCACCTTCTTCGATCCGCCCAAGCCGGAGATGGCGCGGACCCTGGGGAAGATCGCCGCCGCCGGCATCGGATTCAAAGTGATCACGGGGGACAGCCTCGCCGTGGCCACGCACCTGGCCCGCCAGGTGGGCGTCGCGGCTCCCGCGACGGCTACCGGCTCCGACCTGAGGCGGATGAGCGATCCCGCCCTCGCCCGCCGGGTCCAGGAGGTGGACGTCTTCGCCGAGGTCGAGCCCAACCAGAAGGAGCGCATCATCCTCGCCCTGCGCAAGACGGGGCACGTGGTGGGCTTCCTGGGCGACGGCATCAACGACGCCGCGGCTCTCCACGCCGCAGACGTGGGCATCTCCGTCGACAGCGCTGTCGACGTCGCCAAGGAGGCCGCCGACGTCGTGCTCCTCGAGCGGGACCTGGGCGTGCTGATCGAAGGCGTGCGTGAGGGGAGGCGCACTTTCGCCAACACGCTCAAGTACATCTTCATCACGACCAGTGCGAACTTCGGCAACATGGTAAGCATGGCGGGCGCCTCCCTGTTCCTGCCCTTTCTGCCGCTGCTTCCGACGCAGATCCTTCTCAACAATTTCCTTTCGGACTTCCCGGCCTTCGCGATCGCGACCGACAAAGTCGACCCCGAGCTGGTGGACCGGCCGCTGCCGTGGAACCTGCGCTTCATCCGCGACTTCATGATCGTGTTCGGCGGCATCAGCTCGGTCTTCGACTTCCTGACCTTCGGAGCGCTCCTCTGGCTTCTGAAGGCCTCCCCGGGGCAGTTCCGGAGCGGCTGGTTCGTCGAGTCGGTGATGACCGAGCTCCTGATCCTGCTGGTGATCCGCACTCGGCGGGCGTTCTTCCGCAGCCGTCCGAGCCTGCCCCTGGAAATCGCCACGGTCCTCGTGACGGTCGTGAGCATCGCGATCTTGTACCTGCCCGTGAACCGTCTGTTCGAGCTGGAGCCCCTCCCCCTGCCGTACCTCGCCCTGCTCGGCGCCATCACGCTGGCCTATGCCCTGGCCTCCGAGGGGGCGAAGGGCTGGTTCTTCCGCCGGGAGGAGCGCGGGAGACGCCGTTCCGGCCCACCCCCCCGGGTGGAAGCGGCCCACCCGGCAGCGTGACGTGCCTTACCTCCGCGGGTGTCCCGCTCCGGCTGCCCTCGTGAGAAAACAGGCTCGACAGACAAGCCCCTCAAGGAGGACGGCCATGAAAGCCCTGAAAAACATCGTCATCGGCACATCGCTCACCGAGCACAGCGACGGCGTCGTGCGGACCGGCCTCGCCATCGCCAAGGCGACCGGCGCGACCCCGTGGCTCATCCATGCGGGTTCCCTTCTCCTCGACCCGTCCGGCACGGGCGTGGATGCGGTCTGGACCGAGAGGAACTGGAACAGCCTGCGGGAACTGCTCGAGGAGCAGGCGCGCCGGACCTGGCTGTCCGCGCTCCCGGGTTTCACCCCTGACCAGGTTCGCCTGGTGGTCGGCGCGCCCCACCGGGCGATCGTGGAGCTCGCCCGGAGCGCCCAGGCCGATCTCGTGGTCGTCGGTACCGCGGATTCCGCGCACCGGCTGGGCTCGACCGTGGACCGGGTGGTCCGCAAGGCGCCCTGCCCGGTGCTCGCCGTCCGCTCCGAGGCCGAGTTTCCGCCGATCCGCGTCGAGATCCCGGTCGACCTCTCGCCCGCCTCGGCGATCGCCCTCCGCCAGGGCCTCGACTTCCTGGCGCAGCTCGGGCTCCACGCCACCGAGTCGGAGGTGCTCTTCGTCCTCAACCCGTTCGAGGTCGGAGGCTCGATCAACTTCACGCCCGAGCAGATCCAGCATTTCGCCGGCGAGGAGCTGGGCCGGTTCGTGACGGCCAACGCGTCCGGCTCCCCCAGAAGACCGCGCCCGTCGGCGACGCGGGTCCGCACCGGCTACGCACGGGACGAGATCCTCGCCGTGCTCAAGGAGCGGCGGGTGGACCTCGCCGTGCTCGGCACCCACGGGCGCGGCGGCTTCGAGCGGCTCCTGCTCGGCAGCGTCGCCTCCGGAGTGCTGCGGGGCGCGGGGTGCAACCTGCTCATCGTGCCGTCGGAAGCCGAGGCGGAAACACACCCGGCGGGAGCGGACTGGACCTACGTCTCGGACGAGACTCCCATCGCCGCCGTCGTCTCCTGAGGAGGAAGCCATGAACGACAATCGGATCAACCTGGTTCTGATCGGCACGTCGCTCGGAGAGGAGAGCGACCAGGTCGTGCGCTCGGGGCTTGCCCTGGCCCGCGCGGCAGGCGCCCGGGTATTCCTCGTGCACGCGGTGCAGAACGACCCCATGCTCGTCGGCTACGAGCTCGGAGCCGGGCACGTTCTCGAGCACGAGCTGATGGCCCGGTGCGGCGAGGAGCTGAGAGGACAGATCGAAAAGCTAGAGCTCGGAGCGCCCGAGCTGGCAGGCTCCATGGTGCAGGTCGGAGCGCCGCACCGGATCCTCACCGAGATCGCGCAGGAGATCGGAGCGGACCTGATCGTAGTCGGCGCCACCGGGTCCGGGCCGTTCGCCGCCGAGCTGCTGGGATCGACCGCGGACCGTGTCCTGAGGAAGGTCTCCTGTCCCGTCCTGATCGTGCGCGGCGAGCTGCCGGTGCCACCCCTCCGGGTGCTGGCTCCGGTGGATCTCTCGTGCCTGTCGGGCGACTCCTTCCGCTGTGGCCTGCGCCTGCTCGCCCAGCTCGCGGGCAGCGCCGGGATCCGGGTGCGGACCATCCATGCGCTGAGCCTCATGGACGCCCTCGTCTTCCGGCAGCGCACGGGGACGTCCGTCGAGGAGGCCGAGCGCCAGGCCGCCGCCCGGCTTCGGCAGTTCGTCCTGGAGAACCGGTCCGACGTGCCCTTCGCCGTGGAGGCCGCGGTCCGGCCCGGGGAGCCCCGGGTGGAGATCCTCCGTGAGTTGGAGGAGCACCCGGCCGACCTGCTGATCCTGGGCACCCAGGGGCGCGGCGGAATGGATCGGCTCATGCTGGGAAGCGTGGCGTCGACCGTCGCCCGCAAGGCCCCCTGCAGCGTGCTCGTGATCTCGCCGGAAGCCGCCCTGGACGAGGGGATCGCCGAGGCGATCCGCTGCCAGACGGAGCCCTCCTGGCATCCTGAGCCGGTGGCCGCCGGGACGTGAGCACCGCCGCTCCTATCCCGAAGCCGGGCCGCCTCCTCGCGGGAATCGCCCTCGGCGGCATCCTCGCGGGCGGAGCGGCCCGGCTCGCCGGAGCCGGCAGCCTCCCCGGAATCCTGTGGGCGCTCACGACCGCCGTGGTCCTCGTCCCCCTCGCGCTCACCGTGGTCCGGGACCTGCGGCGCGGCGAGCTCGGGGTGGACCTCATCGCCCTGTTGGCGATGGCGGGCTCGCTGGGGCTGGGCGAGCCCCTGGCCGGCGCGGTGATCGCGCTGATGCTCTCCGGCGGCCAGGCGCTCGAAGCCTTCGCCGGAGCCCGCGCCCGGCGCGAGCTCACCGCCCTCCTGATGCGCGCGCCCAAGGCCGTGCACCGCTACGAGGACGGTCTTTTGACGTCGCCTCCCATCGAGGAGGTCCGGCCCGGAGACCTCCTGCTGGTCAAGCCCGGAGAGATCGTGCCCGTGGACGGCCTCGTCGAGGACGAGTTGGCGGTGCTCGACGAGTCAGCGCTCACCGGCGAGTCGAGGCCGGTCGAGCGCACCGCCCGGGAGCTGGCGCGCAGCGGCACGGTCAACGGCGGCGCTCCCTTCCGCCTGCGGGCGACGGCCACCGCGGCCGACAGCACCTACGCCGGCATCGTCCGCTTGGTGCGCGAGGCGGAGGCCTCCAAGGCTCCGTTCGTGCGCCTCGCCGACCGCTGGTCCCTCTTCTTCCTGCCGCTGACCCTGGGGGTCGCGGCGGCCGCCTGGGCGCTGTCGGGCGACCCGGTGCGAGCCCTGGCCGTGCTGGTCGTCGCGACCCCGTGTCCGCTGATCCTGGCGGCGCCGGTCGCGATCCTGGCCGGCGTGTCGCGCTCCGCCCGCAGGGGGGTGATCGTCAAGGGCGGACAGGCCCTGGAAGCCTTGGCCCGCGCTCGCGTCCTGCTGCTCGACAAGACCGGGACGATCACCACCGGCATGCCCTCCCTTTCCGACGTCGAGACGTTCGGCCGGGAGACCGCCCCGGAGGTGCTCCGCCTGGCCGCCTCCCTCGACCAGGTCTCCCAGCACGTGCTCGCCGCGGCCGTGGTGCGGGCGGCGCGCGATCGCGGGCTTGCGCTCTCCTTTCCCGCCAGGGTGGCGGAACGGCCTGGCCAAGGCATCCAGGGAGAGGTCGAGGGCCGCCGGGTATCCCTGGGCAAGCTCTCGTTCCTGCAGCCGGACGAAACGCCGCCCGCGGATGTCCGCCTCGTGCGCCGCGTGCGCCGGCGGACCGCACTCGAAGGCTCGTCCAGCGTGTTCGTGGCGATCGACGGCGAGGTGGCGGGCGCCCTGATCCTGCACGATCCGGTGCGGCCCGACAGCCCGCGCGCCCTGCGCGCCCTGCGCCGTGCCGGGATCGAGCGGGTCGTGCTGGTTACCGGGGACCATCCCGAGGTGGCGGAGACCGTGGGAGCCGGGATCGGCGCCGACGAGGTCCTGGCGGAACGCTCACCGGAAGAGAAGGTCGCCGCCGTGCTCGCCGAGCGCTCCCGCGGCCTCACCCTGATGGTCGGCGACGGGATCAACGACGCGCCGGCCCTGGCCGCGGCCGACGTGGGAGTCGCCCTGGGCGCGCGCGGCGCAACCGCCTCGGCGGAAGCGGCCGACGTGGTGCTCACCGTCGACCGGCTGGACCGCCTGGGCGAGGCGCTCGCCATCGCCCGCCGCTCGCGCGCCATCGCCGTCCAGAGCGTCGCCGCGGGCATGGGACTTTCGCTCGCGGCCATGCTGGTCGCCGCCGCCGGCTTCCTGCCGCCGGTCGCCGGAGCCCTGCTCCAGGAGGCGATCGACGTGGCCGTGATCCTCAATGCTCTGCGCGCCCTGGGCGGCGGCCGCCGGGGCCCGGCGCCGGAGGGCGAGGAGCTCAGCCGCCGCTATCGCGCGGAGCACGGGATGCTGCTCCCCGACGTGGACCGCCTGCGCGCCGTGGCGGACCGGCTGGAAGAGCTGCCACCCCGGGAAGCCCGGAGCGCATTGGCGGAGCTGCGGCGTTTCCTGGAGGAGCGGCTGGTGCCGCACGAGCAGACCGAGGACGCCACCCTGTATCCGCTCGTCGCCCGCGCCATCGGCGGCGAGGGTCCGACCGCCGCGATGAGCCGCGCCCACCTGGAGATCGCCCACCTCGTCCGCCTCTTCGGGCGCCTGGTCGATGAGCTACCGGAGGGCGACGAGCCGCTCCTGCCGGACGACCTGCGCGACCTGCGGCGGACCCTTTACGGCCTGCACGCCATCCTGAGGCTCCACTTCGCCCAGGAGGAGGAGCAGTACCTGCCGCTGCTCGAAGAGGGCGTCCGGGAGGAGCGGCCGCAAAGAGGAATGGTGCGCACACGGCCGGTAGCTTAGAAACGTTGAAAGGAGACTTCCCATGACAGAGACAGCAACCGCCACCCTGACCCCCTCCGAGATGCCTGCCGAACAGATTGCGCGGCGACCTGGGACGGCGAAGAAGACCATGAAGGCGACCGTGTTCCACGGCGTGAGCGACATCCGCGTCGAAGAGGTGCCGCGGCCGGTGCCCGGCCCGGGCGAGGCGGTGATCCGCGTCACCCTCACCACCATCTGCGGCACCGACCTGCACATCGTGCGTGGCGAATATCCGGTGCGGCCCGGCCTGATCATCGGACACGAGCCGGTGGGCGTGATCGAAGAACTCGGGATGGGAGTCACCGGCTATCAGGTCGGCGAGCGGGTGCTGGTCGGCGCGATCACCCCCTGCGGCCAGTGCGGAGCCTGCCTCTCCGGCCACCAATCGCAGTGCGGCCACGGCGCCGGATACGAGGCGCTGGGCGGCTGGCGCTTCGGCAACACGATCCACGGCGCCCAGGCCGAGTACCTCCTGGTCCCCTACGCTCAGGCCAACCTGGCCAGGATCCCCGACGAGCTGACCGACGAGCAGGTGCTGCTGCTGGCCGACATCGCCTCGACCGGCTTCTCCGGCGCCGAATCCGGCAAGGTCCGGATCGGCGACGCGGTCGTCGTCCTCGCGCAGGGTCCGATCGGCCTGTGCGCGACCGTGGGCGCGAAGCTCATGGGCGCCGCTCTGGTCATCGGCGTGGACGGCGACGACACCCGCCTCGCCATGGCGAAGCGGATGGGAGCCGACGTCGTGCTCGACTATCGCAGGACCGATGTCGTCGAGGAGGTCCGGAAGCTCACCGGCGGCGGCGTGGACGTGGCCATCGAGGCGCTCGGCACTCAGCAGACGTTCGAGACCTGCCTGCGCTCCCTGCGCCCCGGCGGCACGCTCTCGTCGCTGGGCGTCTACTCGGGCAAGCTCGAGATGCCCTATGAGGCCTTCGCCGCCGGCCTCGGGGACCACCGCATCGTCACCACCCTCTGCCCGGGCGGCAAGGAGCGGATGCGCCGGCTGATGGAGGTCGTCCGCCACGGCCGGGTGGACCTGACGCCGCTCCTCACCCACACCTTCCCCCTCGACCGGATCGCCGAGGCCTACCACGTCTTCGGCGAGCGGTTGGACGGCGTGCTCAAGGTGGCGATCCGGCCGTAGGTCCCGGCCTGGCTTGTGGCGAGGTGGCTCCTGACGGAGGCCGAAGCAGGCGAGGAACAGCAGGGTCGACCCCACGGCTCCTGGGTTTCACGCGGCGCGCACGGGTTTGCCGGGGCTGAGACTGGGGTCTCACGCGCCGCGCACGGGTTTTCCGGAGCCGGGCACGGCAGCGCGGGAGCTGAGCACGAGGTCTCAGCTCCCGCGCCCGGGTTTGCGGCCGGTGAGCACGCGGTCTCACGCCGTGAGCCCGGGTTCTCAGCAGCCGCGCACGAGGGCTCGCGAGCCGAGCACGAGTTTGCAGCGGCCGCGCCACTGCGCGCACGCCATGAGAACCCGTGCGCGCAGTCTGGCAAAGCAGAATCAAGGCAGCGTCTGGATCGATTCGAGATAGGCGACGAGATCGAGGATCTTTTCCTGAACCTCCTGCTCCTGCGGCGTGTTTCTCCCCAGGTCCTGAAAGGTGGCCCCCCAGACAGGCATGGCGGCGGGACCGTGGCCGCGCACCTCGCGGCGTCCATCGATGGCTTCGTAGACCGCGGCTCGCGGGAAGTGCCCCTGCCGGGAGCTGGCGAGGCGCGTCAGGTCTGACGGCAGGATCTTGAGATATCCGGCCATCTGCCCGTCACCCCGGCCCGACTCGCCGTGGCAGCTCGAGCAATGGACGCGATAGCTGAGGCGCCCCAGGGCAATGCGTTCCGTGTCCGCCGTTCCGGCCGGCCCCCCTTGGCCCGGCGTCTGCCCGCCGAGAGCCGACAGCGCCGGCACCAGAGCCAGGAACCCGATCAGGAGACCCGCTTCCGCGGCCTTCTTCCCAGTCATGGTCTCTCCTCCTTGAGCTCTCCATCAGACTGCAGCCGACAGGCTTTGATGGATCCGAAATGGGTTCGGCCCGCACCTGGGGCGGGGGTCGCCTCCAGGCGCGGGCCTACGGGTCACCGGGCGGGAGCCGGGCCGCGCAGCCGGTTCAGCTCAGTGGACCGGGATCTCCTGCGCCTTGGGCGGCTCCACGGCCGGCATGGGGATGTGGACCTCCAGCACGCCGTCCTTGAACTGCGCCACGATCTTGGCGAAGTCCGCCTGGAACGCGAGGGGCAGCCGGCGGTAGAACGAGCCGTAGCTGCACTCCGCGAGATAGAAGCTCTCCTTCTCGACCGTTGTCTCCTCCTTGCGCTCGCCTTGGAGCACCAGCGCTCCATCCTCCAGGCTGATCCGGATGTCCTCTTTCTTCATGCCGGGCAGGTCCGCCTTGACCAGCAGCTCGCCCTCCTTCTGGTAGACGTCCAGGGTCGGCGTCCAGGCCAGGTCCTTGTCGAAGCGGCGGGCCACCTGCCGGAACAGCGGCTGCTGCCAGAAACCTTCGACGTCGGACAGCATGTTCTCGAACAGGCCGATAGGGGCGCGGAAGAGCGGGCGAAGGGCTTGGGTATTGGTGGTCATTTCATCCTCCTGAAAGCCGGTTCTGTAGGTTGCTCCCGGCTTCGAGGAAAGCCTAGCCGGAGGAAAGCGCTCGACGCCCCGGTCGGAACGGTGGGAGAACGTCACGCCGGCGGGTGGGTGCCGCGCCACCCTGACGGACTTGCAGGCGCCGGACACCCGCAGACACATGGCGCGGCAGGCCTCGGACAGGGAAACCTTTACGACCGCGGCCTACCCGGATGGATGGGGCGGAAGCCGCTCCTTCGCGAAGGCGCCTTCCCTCTGGCAGGGTGGCGCCCCGGCCGAAGGCAGGCCCTACGATTCCGGTCATGAGAACCCTGGCTGTCTGCATGCTGACCGCGATGCTCGCCCTCGCCGGAATCGCGAGCCCCGCGCAGGAGCCGCCGCAGGTCCAGGACCAGGTCCGGATGGTCCTGCGCGCCCGCTTGCCGGTCTCGGGAGCGGCGCCCTGGCTCGCGCTGGAAGGCGAATCCTTCCGCTCCTCTTCCCTGATCCCCTGCTTCTACGAGCGGCGCGGGTACGCGCCGGCCTGGAGCCGCGACGGCGCTCTCCGCCCGGTAGTCGGAGAGCTGCTCTCGGCCCTGGCGGCGGCCGCGGACGACGGGCTCCGGCCCGAGGACTACCGGCCGGCGGCGCTCGAGCGCCTGGTCCGCGCGGCCCGGGGCGACGCAGCCGGGACCGCCGACCTCGACCTGCTGCTGAGCGACGCGTTCCTCACGTTCGCGGAGCATCTGCGCCACGGCAAGGTGAACCCCGAGGCGATCTACCGCGACTGTGCCCTGGGCCACGACGAGACCGACCTCGCCACGGTCCTCGAAGAGGGGCTCCGGCAGGGCCGGGTGCGCGCCGCGCTCGCCGGCCTCGCCCCGCCCCACCGTGGCTATGAGCTGCTCAAGGAGGCGCTGGACCGCTATCGCCGGATCGCGCTCCGCGGCGAATCCGAGCCGGTGCCGACCGGGCCGAACCTGCACGCGGGAGATCGGGGAGAGAGGGTCGCGATCCTGCGGGCGCGCCTTTCCGAGGCCGCCGAAGCCGATGCCGCCGATAGCGCCGAGCCCCTGGCGCCCGCGGAGAGCCCGGACCTGTTCGACGCTTCCGTGGAAGAGGCCGTGCGCCGCTTCCAGCAGCGCCACGGCCTGGAGGAGGACGGCGTCGCCGGCCCGGCTACGCTCGCCGAGCTTAACCTGCCGGCGGAGGACCACGTCCGGCAGATCGAAGTGAACCTGGAGCGCTGGCGCTGGCTCCCGCACGACCTCGGACAGCGCCACGTGCTGGTCAACATCGCGGCGTTCCGCCTGGAGGCCGTCGAGGACGGCCGGTCCGCGCTCGACATGCGGATCATCGTCGGCAAACCCTACACCCGCACGCCGATGTTCAGCAGCGCCGTCGCCTCGGTGATCCTCAACCCGTACTGGAACGTGCCGCGGAGCATCGTCCCGGAGGTCCTCGCGAAGGTCCGGAAGGACCCGTCCTACCTGCAGCGCGAGGGCTTTGAAACCGTGGGCTCGCGGCTGCGCCAGAGGCCGGGGCCGCGCAACGCCCTGGGGAAGATCAAATTCGTCTTCCCCAACCGGTTCGGCGTCTACCTGCACGACACGTCCGCCCCGGCGCTCTTCGGCAGCACCGTCCGCACCTTCAGCCACGGCTGCGTCCGCATCGAAAAGCCTTTCGATCTCGCGGTCTGGGCACTGCGCGACGATCCGCGATGGACGCCGGACGCGATCCGCGCCGGGATCGAGGCGGGGAGGGAGCGCTCGGTGCCGTTGCCGCGCAAGATTCCCGTCCACGTCGCGTACTGGACGGCATGGGTCGACGGCGACGGCACGCTCCGGCTCGGCTGGGACGTCTATCAGCGGGATGCCGAACTGGCTCGGCTGCTCTCGGAAGAAGGCAGGCCATGACCGCAGACGCGTCCGCGAGACGATGCGGCCTCGTCGTGATCGCGGCCTCGGCCGGGCATCCGGGCTCTCCGGGCGACCTCCCAGCATTTCGGAATGCCGCAGTCCGCGATCGAAACGGGCTGCGTCGACCTGGTCCTGCCGCTGGAGGACATCGCCCCCGCCCTCTCCGACTTGTGGAGCCGGCCGGCCCGCAGTTCCTCCCGGAGAGACCTTCGAGCTGACGGACGGCGGGAACGGCCGGAAGGAAGACGCCGGAGGGCGGGCTATAAGACTTCGGCCGCCACCTCCACGATCTCGCGCCGGGCCCCGTCGCCGGCCGTCGCCACCTCGAACCGGGGCGGCGCCAGGATGTTGCGCTTGACCGCGCACTGGTCGACGGAGCGGACCAGGGCCTCGCGGTACTTCTCGGGGAAGCCGTGAGGGAGCTCGATCTCGAGGCGCACCAGAGCCAAGCGCTTCCGCTCGGGGTCGTTCTCGGTCGTCAGGGTCAGGCCGAGGCCTTCGGTGGCGATCTCCCGCTGCTGGCAGAAGCGCAGGGCGTAGAGACCCGCGCAGGTTCCGAGGGAGGCCAGGAACAGGTCGAACGGCTCGGGAGCCGTCCCTCCGCCGCCGTGCTCCACTCCCTGGTCGGTCGTCACGGTGAAACGCTTGAACGCGGCCTCGACGGCAAGACCGCCGGGAAACGTGATCTTCATGTCCATGGTTTTCCTCCTGGTCTCACGATAGGCGCTCTTGTCCGCGGAAGAAACGCGCCGAAGGGTAGGTCGCTTCGCCACCCGACGGGAGCTCCGGCCCACCTGCCGGTGTATAGAGGATCGGCCCCTGACTTGGACCGGCTTCTACGAGATCGGCCGCGTCGAGGTCCGCCAGCTCGAAGGAAAAGGTAGTGCCCGCGCCCACTTCGGTCTCGAACCAGATGCGCCCATCGTGGTGCTCGACGATGGCGCGCGAGATGCTCAAGCCAAGACCCGTGCCCAGGGTGGAGGCGAATTTCTTGAAGACCTGCGACTGGAACTCCGGCGGGATGCCCTCGCCGTGGTCGGTGACCGCCACGCGCAGCTTTCCATCGCCGCGCCGGACGCGGACCTCCACGATCCCGTTCCATGGTGAATACCGGACCGCGTTCGAAAGCAGGTTCGTCACCACCTGGTGCAGCCGGTCCGGATCGGCCATCACCCTCCCCGGCACCGCTTCCATCACATGGATCTCCACGCCGAAACCGTGGGCGTAGTCGCGGTTGCTCAGGACCGCCTGCTCGACCAGCGGCGCCAGTTCGACCGCTGCGGGTAAAAAGGCCATCTTGCCCGATTCGATCTTTTCCATGTCGAGGATGTCGTTGATCAGACGGCTCAGGCGCTCGCAGTTGTTCGCCGCGATGTCGAGCAGCGACTGCGCCGCGTCCGGCATCTCTCCCGCGACACCGCCCGCGAGCAGCCCGATCGATCCACGGATCGAGGTCAGCGGCGTCCGCAGCTCATGGCTCACGATCGCGACGAAATCGTCCTTGATCCTCTCGATCCGGCGGAGATCCGCCTCGCTGCGGAACGCCTCGGCGGCCTCGCGGTTCAGCCGCGCATAGACCAGCATCATGACCCCGAAGGTCCAGCCCGTGCCGGCGAGCAGGCTCGCGGTCGCCAGTGCGATCGTGAGCCCGTCCGAAGAGATCGGGACCACCTGTCGCGTGATCGCCGAATAGGCTCCGGAGCGCGCGGCGAACAGCAGCGCGAGCAGCCCGACGGAGCTCAGGAGCAGGAGGGACGGTGCCCTCTCCTCCGGCTTCCGCAGGCCGAGACGGGCCGTCCAGGTGGCCCGCAGCAGCAGTACGAGCGCCACCAGGCTCGTGGTGAGGAGACGCGCGCGGAGGCTGGACTGGATGTACAGGAAGAAGAGCAGACAGGAGATCCACAGCAGGAACGCGATCCGGGTCGTACGGTCGCGCTGAAGGGCGAAGCGCTCGCGGAGCCCTTCAAGAAGCCAGGCCACGCCGAGTATGACGAGAGCATTGCCGACGACCATGGACAGGTGCGCCGGCAACGCACCGGGCTCCAGCCCGATGAAGACCGTACCCGCCATCATGGCGACGTGGACCCGGGCCAGGCGCGAGAGGCCCTCGACCCTCGGGTTGCCCCGCCAGACGAGGATCATCGTGGCCGCCAGGATCGCGAAGACCAACGCGTTGGCGAAAAGAAGCGTCCTGACGTCCATGGGTATGACGAGGCAGTCTATGCTCCTGCGGACCTTGGGCGCATCCGCTCACCCCTCGACGGATTCCTTCTCCTTTTTTCCGTTCTTGAGCGAAACGCTCGGCTTGCTTGCGAGGCGATCCAGGACGTCGGGCACCAAGCGCTCTGCGAACCCTGCCAGGAAGCACCAGATCAACAGCGACGCCAACTCGCCTCCCTTTTCGAAGGTGCCCGCGAGGCCTTGGAGGAAGGTCTTGCCATCCACCCAGCCCAGCTTTGGGAACAGGTCTCCCTCCACGATCCCGCCGCCGAAAATCAGGAGCATGAGGAAGGCGAAGATGGCTCCGGTCATCAGCGACTGCAGGATCAGAGCGGTCCCGTACTTGATTCCGATGAGACTGACCGCGCGCTTCTGCTCGTTGGGGACGCTCTGAAGCCGCTGGAGCAGGCTGATCAGACTACCGGTCATCCCCGCGAGGGCCACCGCGGAGAGAGCAAGCATGGCTCTCAGGGACAACACCGGATCGAGGAGACCGCACGCGGCCACGATCGCCAGACCGGCGGCGGCCATGCCGGCAAACCCGACGGCGATCTTGGTGACGAGATGCTTCCACTCCTCCTCCCAGATCGTCCGCAGCTTGTGGCGCCAGAAGAGGTCCTCCAGGACAACGGCAAGGTCGGCACGCGCCGCTTCTGGCTCTTTCCGGGCGTCGGGAGGCTGGGAGTGCCGGTATTCCTGATAATCCCTCTCCCCGGCGGCCTCGCGATAGCGTGCCCAGATGAGCCACTGCTTGCGCTCGATCGCCTCTCGAGGCAGGGCCTGCAAAACCAGGAGCTCGAGCTCCAGAAGGTCGTCCCAATCAAGGCAGGCGTCCGGACTCCGGTCTTTCTCGATGAGATTCTCGATCCTGGGATCCCTGTCCACCCCGTGAGGGAGCGCATCATATTCCGCGATCAGGTGTTTGAAGTAAGACGCGACGTCTTCGGAGGTGCTCTCCGGTTTCCGTGACATCCTCCTTGAAGCTCCAAGGAACAAGGGCATGGTTCCCTTCCTTTCTTTCGTTTCTACCGCTTCGACAACAGCCTAGCTGGCATGAATTCGACGGCCCACATTCCTGGGGGCTGCTCCGTGGCGCGGACGGGTGGGGGCGACCCTACCCCGGCGCGTGCCGGAAGTCGTCCCGGCAGGTGGGCCATAACGCCGCGGGACCTGCGAAGGTGACGCTGAGAAAGTCGAGGAGAAGAGCCATGAACAGTCCGTGCGTACTCTGGTTCGAAGATCTGAGCGCCAGTGACGTCCTGCGCGTCGGAGGCAAGAACGCCTCCCTGGGAGAGATGATCCGAGCCCTGTCCGGGCAAGGCATCCGCGTGCCCGCGGGCTTCGCGACCACGGCGGAGGCCTTCCGGGAGCTCGTCGCCGCCAACGACCTCGCCGGCCGCATCGAGTTGGAGATCGCGGCCTGGAGGAGCGGTGCCAGGACCCTGGAGCGCGCCGGCCGGGCCATCCGGCAGCTCTTCTTGAAGGCCCGTCTCCCGGAGTCGCTCACCGCCGCCATCCTCGACGCCTACCGCGAGCTCAGCCGCCGCTACGGAATGGAAGAGGCGGACGTGGCCGTGCGCAGCAGCGCCACGGCCGAGGACCTCCCGACCGCGAGCTTCGCCGGCCAGCAGGAGACCTTCCTCAACGTCCGCGGAGACGAGGAGCTGCTCGCTGCGTGCCAGCGCTGCTTCGCCTCACTCTTCACCGACAGGGCGATCAGCTACCGCGAGGAGAAGGGTTTCCCGCACCTCGACGTCGCCCTCTCGGTGGGCATCCAGAAGATGGTGCGTTCCGACCTCGGCGGCGCAGGGGTGATGTTCACTCTCGACACGGAGACGGGGTTTCCCGGCGTCGTCCTGATCAACGCCGCCTGGGGCTTGGGCGAAAACGTCGTCCAGGGCACCGTGACGCCGGACCAGTATACGGTCTTCAAGCCGTTGCTCGATCAGCGCGGCTCGCGGCCGATCCTGGAGAAGAAGCTGGGCACGAAGGATCACAAGCTTGTCTATGCCAGGGGCGGCAGCGGCTCGACGGTCAACGTCGAGACCTCGGTCCGGGAGCGCCGCTCCTTCGTCCTCGACGAAAACGAGATCCTGGCGCTGGCCCGCTGGGCCCAGGCGGTCGAGCGCCACTATGGGACGCCCATGGATCTGGAGTGGGCGAAGGACGGCGACACGGGCGAGCTGTTCATCGTCCAGGCGCGGCCGGAGACGGTCCAGTCCCAAAAGCGGCCGGCGGTCCTGCAGACCTATCACCTCAAGGGCAAGGGCAGGAGGCTCGCCGCGGGCCTCGCGGTGGGCGAGGGAATCGCCACCGGCCGGGTCTGCCGGGTGCTCCGCGCCACCGACATCGGCGAGGTGGAGGAGGGCTCGATCCTGGTGACGGAAATGACCGACCCGGACTGGGTCCCGATCATGAAGAAGGTGGCGGGCATCGTCACCGACCTCGGTGGCCGCACCTGCCATGCCGCCATCGTCGCCCGGGAGCTCGGCATCCCCGCTATCGTGGGTACGGGCAACGGAACGCGCGCGCTCGCCGGCGCTCACGAGGTCACGATCTCGTGCGCCGAAGGCGACCAGGGCAGCGTCTACGAGGGGACCCTGCCGTTCGAGGCGACCGCTGTGGACCTCGCGACCCTGCCGGCGACGCGCACCGAGATCCTGCTCAACCTGGCCGACCCTGCCTCGGCGTTCCGCTGGTGGCGCCTCCCTTTCGACGGCATCGGGCTCGCGCGCATGGAGTTCATCATCAGCAACCTGATCCGCATCCACCCCATGGCCCTGGTGCGCTTCGACCAGGTCGCCGATGCCGACGCCCGGCGGCAGATCGGTGAGCTCACCCGTGGCTATCTCCTGCGCCCCGCCTATTTCGTCGACCGCTTGGCGCAGGGCATCGCGAAGATCGCCGCTTCCTGCTGGCCCAACCCCGTGATCGTGCGGATGAGCGATTTCAAGACCAATGAATATGCCGAACTGATCGGCGGCCGGGCCTTCGAGCCGCATGAGGAGAACCCCATGATCGGCTGGCGCGGCGCCTCGCGCTACTACGACCCGCGCTACCGCGAGGGCTTCGCCCTGGAGTGCCGCGCCCTGCGCAGGGTGCGCGAGGAGATCGGGTTGCGCAACGTCGTCGTCATGATCCCCTTCTGCCGCACCCTGGAAGAGGCGGACCGGGTGCTCGCCGAAATGGCTGCAAACGGCCTGGAGCGGGGCAAGGACGGGCTCGAGGTCTACGTGATGTGCGAAATCCCCTCGAACGTCCTGCTCGCCGCCGAGTTCGCCGCCCGTTTCGACGGCTTCTCGATCGGCAGCAACGACCTGACGCAACTCGCCCTGGGCATCGACCGGGATTCGAGCGACCTCGCCCATCTGTTCGACGAACGGAATCCGGCCGTCAAGGCGCTGATCCGTCAGGTGATCGCGGCCGCCCACGCGGCCGGCCGCAAGGTCGGGATCTGCGGCCAGGCGCCAAGCGACTACCCCGAGTTCGCCGAGTTCCTGGTCGAAGCCGGCATCGACTCGATCTCGGTCAACCCCGACAGCATGGCCGAGGTGCGCCGGCGCGTCGCTGCGGCCGAGGGCGCGCGCAGCCCATCCGTCGAGGACAGACAGGCGCTTGCGATGCTCGGCTGAAGGCAGTCCGGGCCCTGTCATACTGCCTTTGCTCATGGACCTCCGAAGAGCTCGGCGATTCCGCCCGCTCCTGCATCCCCGCGCGGGCGTCAAGCTGCCGCCCGCGCTGCGGGCCGGGAGCGTCGGGCGCACCGTCCGAACCCTGTCCTTGGGCGTCGAAGATCGTGGATTCGAGGTCCTCCTGCGGCGCATCGACCGTGGACCGATCCTCGGCGGCAACCGTATCGAAATCTTCACCGACGGCGCCGAAGCCTTTGCCGCGATGCGGGACGCCACCATCGCCGCAGAGCGCGAGATTCTCCTCGAATCGTACATCTTCAAGGATGATTCCACGGGGCGCCTCTTCCTGGAGGAAGCAGCGGCCGCCGCCTGTCGCGGTGTCCTCGTCCGGGTCGTCGCGGATGCCGTGGGCTCGCTCGGGACCAGGGCGACGTTCTGGCGTGAAATGGAGAGCAAGGGCATCGAGGCGCGCCTCTTCAATCCCCTTTTCCGCCGCTTCTGGTGGCTCCAGCCCTTCCGCGACCACCGGAAGATCGTCGTAGTGGACCGCCGGATCTCCTTCACAGGCGGCATGAACATCGCCGAGGAGTACGGCTCGCCCCATGCGCGATCCGGCCATGCCTGGCGCGACACCCAGGTCCGGGTCGAGGGACCCGCCGCCTGGGAGATGGCCGTGGTGTTCGCCGAGGTCTGGACCCGGACGGGCGGAAGGCCGTTCGAGATCGAGCCGTTGTCGGCCGAGACGGCTGAAGCCCCGGGAGCGCGCATTCTCGTCCTCGACTCCCGCCCCGGGCGAGGCGCTGCCGGGGTGGCCGCGGCGCTGGCGGCGATCGTCGGCGCCGCGCGGCGCACCGTCTGGATCACCAACGCCTACTTCGCTCCCGGACGGATCGGTGTCGACGTGCTCGGCGAGGCCGCCGCCCGCGGCGTCGACGTCCGCCTGCTCCTGCCGGGCTGGACCGACGTGCCGCTGCTGCGCCACGCCGCGCACGGCTACTACACGGACCTCCTGGCGCAGGGAGTCCGCATCTTCGAGTACAGCGGGCACGTCCTCCATGCCAAGAGCCTGGTCGCCGACGGCTACGTCTCGGTCGTCGGCTCGACCAACCTCGATTTCCGCTCCTTCCTCTTCAACGCCGAGTGCAACCTGGTGATCCTGGACCGCCCCACGGGCGCCACCATGGAGGAGATCTTCCGCCGGGACCTGGAGAGCTCGGAAGAGATCCTGCCGTCCGCCTGGAAGAGCCGCTCCCTCCGGCATCAGCTCGGAGACCGGACGGCGCGCTGGCTGTCGCCGCTGCTGTAGGGGTGTGGTGGGGTGAATCGAGGAAGCTGCATGAAACCGTCTCAGCGAAGATCGATTGTCCCGGCCCGCATCGAGTACTTGAAGGTGCAGAGCTTCCGTGCGTTGCGTGAGGTCGGGAGGCTTTTGAACGCATCCTTCAACGGCATGGCTATTACAAAACCGGCTTGCTCAAGGTCGAGGCAGCTCGGACGATCGGTGCCCTGGCGGATCCCGCGCGCACCCGGTCGCGGAGCTTCGCGGTCCTTTGCGAAGCCATCGTGGAAGCGATCACATAAGAAAAGAGCGGAGCCTTGCGGCTCCGCTCCCGTGGATGGACGATCGGGTTTCTTTCGCTACTTGGGCACGACGATGAGCGGGCGCATCATCTCGTGGTCCTCGTGAGA
>JBEQUE010000007.1:0-8021 GCA_040349255.1 Acidobacteriota bacterium
ACAATCGCGATCGCGCCGGCGATCAGGTTGCGCGCCTCGGCGCTCGCCGCGAACGCCACGCAGAGGAGCAGGGCGGCCACCGGGATGACCGGACCGCCCGGAATCCTCACCCGGCCCGGCACGTCCGGGTACTTCTTGCGCAGCACGAGCACCGCCGCCGCCGTGCCGAAGTAGGTGGCGAGCCGCGCCACCACCGAGAGCGTGGCGAGCTTCGCGAACGAGCCCGAGAGCGCCAGAGGCAGGGCGATGGCGGTCTGCGTCAGGATCGCCACCACCGGCGTCCGGAACTGCGGATGGAGCCAGGCGAGCGCCCGCGGCCCGAAGCCGTCCGCGGCCAGCGCGTAGAGGTATCGCGGCCCCGCGAGCACCGTGTTGCTGTTCGTGCCGAGGATCGACAGCACCGCGCCGACCGTCAGCAGCAGGCCGCCCCAGGGCCCCAGGAAGAGCCGCGCCGCGTCCGCGAGCGGCGTCTGCGAATGCGCCAGGTTCGGCAGCGTGCCGAGCGCCACGAGCTGCACCGCCGAGTAGATCAGCGTCACCAGGACGATCTGCACCACGAGCGCGAACGGCACGTCGCGGCGCGGGTTCTTGAACTCGCCCGCCGGCGCCGGAGTGTTTTCGAATCCGGCGTAGGCGAAGAGCAGGAGGAGCGCCGCCTCGCCGAGCGAGCCGTTGCGCGGGGTTGGAAGAGTGGCGAGGGTCCACGACATCGCGAACAGGCCCGCGCCGATGAAGATCACCAGCGGCAGGGTCTTGGTGATCGCCAGGAACACCGCCGTGCGCACGCCCGACTTGACGCCCACGATGTTGATCGCGGTCAGCAGCAGGAGCGGCAGCGTGATGGCGAGCGTCCGGCCGATCCCCGCCTGGGTCTGCGGCCAGAGATAGCCGAGCGCCTGCGCGAACCCGACCGAGAGCGACGCCACGGACGACACGCGGGCGATCCAGGTCATCCAGCCGACCTCGAACCCGACCAGCTCGCCGAAGGCCTCCCGCGTATAGAGGTACGCGCCGCCCGGCCGGTCGAAGTAGCTGCCGGCCTCCGCGAAGCAGAGCACCAGGAGCAGCACGGCGAACCCGGCGAGGACCACCGCCCAGACGCTCATCGGGCCGAGAATCATCGCGGCCGTGGCCGGCAGCAGGTAGACCCCGCTGCCGATCACGTCGTTGACGGACAGACCGACGATCTCCCAGCGCGACACCGCGCGGCGGAAACCCTGATTCGATTCAGGCTCGCTCATGCTCAGACCTCGATCCGCGCGCCCGCGGTTTCAGGAAGAGTCCAGACCCAGGCCCCGGCCAGCACCGCGAAGCCCGCAGCCAGCGCGATCCCGCCGGCCAGGCCCCACCGTCCGGCCACGGCGGCAATGACGAACGGCGTCACGAACTGCACGCCGCGGGTGACGTTCATGATCACGGACATCGCGGCCCCGCGGACGCGCGTCGGGAACAGCTCCGAGAAGTAGGGGCCGTAACACGACCAGGTCCCGGTCCCGATTCCGGCCACCACCATGCAGACGAGGCCGAGCGCCGGGCTCGACGACACCCCCTCCGACAGCACCAGGGCCAGGCCGAGCGCGGTCACCGCGCAGTAGGCCGCGAACGCGCGCCGCCGGCCGATCCGGTCGGAGAACCAGCCGAACGTGAGATACCCCGTCGCCGATCCGGCCACGAACGCCAGCGTCCACCAGCCGGAGCCGAAGATCGAGAGACCCCGCCCCTCCTGGAGATACCGCGGCAGCCAGACCACCGCGAACCAGTAGGCCGACATGTTGAAGGCGGTGAGGAGGAACGCGCGCGCGAACAGGCCGATCATGTCGCCGGCCACGAGCTGAGCCAGGACCGGGCGGCGCGCGCGCTCCTGCTCGCGCCCGTCGAGGCGGCCGTCGTGGAGCCGGCGCCGGTGCTCCAGCCAGAGGTCCGACTCCGGCAGCCGGCGCCAGAGCAGGACCACGACGAGCGGCAGCGCGGAGACCAGGAAGACGGTCCGCCAGCCGATCGCCGGAGCGAGGAACGAGCCGGCGATCGCCGCGAGCCCGAGGCCCGCCGGGGCGCCGCTCTGGGCGAGCGCGCCGTAGCGTCCGCGGAGGGCCGGCGGGATGGTCTCGCCGAGCATGGCCTGGCCCGCGCCCCAGGTGCCGCCGATCCCCAGGCCGGCCACGGCCCGGGCGAGGATCAGCATCGCCAGGTTCGGAGCGAGCCCGCACGCGAGGTTGCCGAGCGAGAAGGCCGCGATCGACACCGCCAGCGACAGCCGCCGGCCGAGCCGGTCGCTCATCCAGCCGAACAGCAGACCGCCGACGCCGGTCATGCCGACGCCGACCGCGGTGAGCGGCGCGAGCGCCTCCGGAGGCAGCTCGAGCTCGCCCTGGATCGCCTTGAGCGTGAACGACAGCAGCATCAGCGAGTAGAAACCGGTGCACCAGGCGCTCCAGGCGAAGGCGAGGATCCGCCGGTGCGCCGCGGTGGGACGCTCGTGGTCGCTGAGACGCGCCGGTATCGTCGAAGACGAAGAGATCAAGCGCCAGAGATCCTACAGCAATCCCCCGCTCCACCGATGTATCGTATGCGGCATCATGTCGGAGACGAAGATCCTGCGCGTGGGGGTTCTGGCCCCCGTGAACACCCTCGATCCGAGGGAGGCGCAGGACTTCACCAGCGCGCTGGCGGTGATGCAGGTCTACGAGCCGCCGTTCGCCCAGCCGGCGACCGCGGGAGCCCAGCCCGAGCCGCTCCTCTTCCAGGAGAGGCTGCGCCGGGAGTCTTCCGCCGGACTGCCCGTCTATACCGCCGCCGTCCGCGCCGGCATCTTTTTCTCGGACGGCACCCCGTTGAAGGCGCGGCACGTGGCCGACTCGCTCGCGAAGGCCGCCACGCTCCGGGAGCAGGCGGACGTGGAAGTGCAGGGCGAGCGGCTGGTCTTCCGGCTCAAGCATCCGAACGCGCACTTCGATACCGCCCTGGCGCGCCGCTTCTGCGGCGTCACCCTGGAATCCGGCGGCTCTGTCCTCGGCACCGGCCCGTACATGCCCGGCACGCGCGACGGCATGCGCCTGGTCCGCAACCCCTACTCGCGCAAGCCGCCGGCCATCGACGAGATCGCCATCCAGGCCTATCCGCCCGACGAACAGGGCCGGCCGACGGCGCTGCTCGCGGCGCTCGAAGCGGGCGAGGTGGACTTCACCAACGTCCTCTCCCGCGAGGACATCATGCAGCTCAGGAACGTCCGGCGCTGGACCGAGCCCGGCAGCTCCACGGCCATCCTCTACATGAACACCGAGCGGCCGGCGCTCGCCGACCCGCGCGTCCGCAAGGCGATCGCGCTGTCGATCGACCGGCTGGAGATCGCCAAGATGTTCTACGCCAGCGCGCTGGCGTTCGCGGCCACGAGCCTGCTGCCGCCGATGCTCGCGCGGGCCAACGACGGCCTGAACCCGGACCTGGCGCAGGCGCGGGCGCTGCTCTCGCAGCCCGGCGTGCGCAAGCCGGACCGCCTGTCGCTCCTCCTGATCTACGGACCGCGACCCTACCTGCCGAACCCGCGCAAGGTCGGCGAGCACCTGGCGGAACGGATCGGCCAGCTCGGCATCCGGGTGGACCTCGTGCCGACCACCACCACCCAGGACTACTACTCCCGGGCGAAGCGCGGCGACTACGACCTCGCCCTGGCCGGCTGGATCGCGGACACGCTCGACCCGGTCGACTTCCTCGAAGCCACGCTCGGCTCGGAATCGATCCCGTCGCCGACCCGCAAGATCATCGTCGGGGCCAACCTCAGCCGCTGGCACAGCGCCGAGGCCGACGACGACCTGGCCCACCTGCGCGAGAACCCGCGCGACGACCTCCGCGCGGCGCTCCTCAAACGGATCGGCGAGGAGGCGCCGCTCTTCCCGCTGCTCTACGGCGCCACGATCTACGCCCACGCCTGGAAGCTCAAGAACCTGGTGCCCTCGCCGCTCGGCAAGCCGTACTTCGCGGACCTGGATTTTTAAGCAGAGCCCCCCTGTTCCTACCGTTCGTGAAGAGAGCCTTCCTCGCCCTGCTGCTCCTGGCCATGCCAGCCGCCGCCCAGCCGCCCGCCGCCATCCGCCAGGAGCTGCTCCGGCTGATCAACGCGGAGCGCACCCAGGCGGGTGGGTCCGCGCTCCGCCTGAACGACGCGCTCGGCCAGGCCGCCCAGCAGCACGCGGGCGAGATCTCCCGCGTCGGCAACCTCAACAGCGGCTCGGCCGACGACATGCACCGCCGCATGACCCAGGCCGGCTACCAGGCCCACGAGTGGACCGAGAACCTCATCTCCTCCAACGCGAACCCCGAAGGGATCCTCCGCTACTGGAAGACGCGCAACCCGTCGAGCTTCCGCAGCCTCATGGACCCGGAGTACCGCGACCTCGGCGTCGGGCTCTCCACGCTCGACGGGATCCCGCTCTACAGCTTCCTCTTCGCCGTGCCGCAGGAGGACCACTTCGCGCGCGAGACCGCCGACCTCAGGGAGCGCGACCGCGTCCGCAGCGAAATGATCGCGAGCGTCAACGCCGCGCGCAAGAAAGCCGGGCTCCGCCCCGTGACCGGCAACGCCCTCCTCGACAAGGCCGCCCAGCGCCACGCCGAGGACATGCTCGCCCGCGGCTACTTCGCCCACCAGAGCCCCTCGGGCACCACCGTCCGCGAGCGCGCCCGGTCCGCGGGCTACGACTGGGTGACCATCGGCGAGAACATCGCCTTCGGCCAGACCTCCGTCGCCGAGGTCATGGAGACCTGGCTCGACAGCCCCGGCCACCGCAAGAACATCCTGACCCCCGCCTTCGCCGAGCTCGGCGTCGGCGTCGCCATGGGTCGAGGATCGGACGGCAAGTACCAGATCTACTGGGTCCAGAACTTCGGGGACCACTAGCTCTCCGGACCATCCTGGGTTATCGTTGTTGGAGCATCTTTGCTACCAACGACGACGCCCCAAGGATGATCGCGCGAGCCCTGCTGCTCCTGCTGTCCCTGTCCGCCCTGATTCCCGCCGGGAGTCCGGAGGGCGACGGGTCCGCGCTGCGCCAGGACCTCCTGTTCCGGCTGAACCGGGAGCGGTCGCGCGCCGGTCTGCTGCCGCTGCGGCTCGTGCCGGCTCTCAGCCAGGCCGCCCAGGTCCACGCCGCCGAGGTCGGGCGGCGCGCCTCCAGCCGGCCGGAGCCGGGAGGATCGGACGCCATGTGGCGCCGGCTCGTCGAGGTCGGCTACACCGCCCACACCTGGAGCGAGAGCCTGATCGTCTCCCGGGACGGTCCGGAGGACGTGGTCCACCGCTGGCGCGCCGAACGCCAGGACCAGGGAGGCCGCGGCGGGATGTCGCCGGCCTTCCAGGACGTGGGGATCGGGATCGCCAGCTACCGCGGCGCGCCGCTCTACGTCCTCCTCTTCGGCTGGCACCGGGGGGACTACTTCGCGAAGCAGACCGCGGGCCTGCGCGACCTGGAGCGCATCCGGACCGAGATGCTCGACCGGGTGAACGCCGTGCGCCGGGCCGCCGGAGTCCGGCCGCTCCTGGAGAGCGCCGAGCTCGACCGCGCCGCCCAGGACCACGCCCGGGACCTCCTGCTGCGCGGCTACTACCTGCACCAGAGCCCCGAAGGCACCTCGCCCGGCGACCGCGCGCTCGCCGCCGGCTACCCCACTCCCCTGGTCGGCGAAAACCTCCACGAGGACCGCTACACCGTCGAGCAGACCCTCGACGACTGGCTGCGCAGCCCCGGCCACCGCCGCAACCTCCTCGATCCCGACTGCACCGACCTCGGCCTGGGCCTCGCGCTCGGCGAAGGCTACGGCCTCGACGCCAGCGCCTATCGCGTCGTCTGGGTGCAGGACTTCGGCCGGCGCTAGCAAAAAGGTGAGTCTCCATCCATCAACAAAACTCTCTTCTCCTTCCCAAATCCCCGCCAAAGGATTAGTCTGAGTGGCAGCGGCTCAGGTCCGGAATGGAACCGGTCGCGGGCCTGTTGTGCTGGGAGTATGGATTGTTCAGCCGGTGAATCATCGGGTTCGGGCAGTCCGAGGAGAAATAGATGACCGAAAGAATGACGCTTCCCGTGCTCCCCTTGAGGGACTTCGTGCTGTTCCCAGGCGTCGCCGCGCCGATCAACGCGGGGAAGCCGGCCACTCTGCGCGCCATCGAGGCCGCGCTGGCGACTCCGGAGCGCCTGGTGTTCGCCGTCTCCCAGAGGGAAGACATCCAGCAGGTGACCCCGGACGTGCTCCACACGATCGGCACCGTGGCGAAGATCGGCCAGACCCAGCGCGGCCTGGGCGGCATGCAGCTCCTCCTGCAGGGTGAGCACCGCGGCATCGCCATGCGCATCGTCGAGAAGGACGGCCACCTGGAGGCGATCGTCCGCGAAGCCGAGGAGATGCGCCCGCTGAACGAGAACGATCCGGCCTTCCTCGGCCTCCTCCGCGAGGCGCGCGAGCGCGCGGCGGAGCTGGGCACCAAGTCGGGCCTGCCCGAGGAGGTCGTCCACCAGGTCCTGGAGGGCGTCACCGACCCGAGCCGGCTGGCCGACCTAGTCGCCGCCTATACCGACGTGCCGACCAAGCAGCGCCAGAGCCTGCTCGAGACCCTGTCCGTCGAGGAGCGGCTGCGCCGCGTCCTGGTCCACGTGCAGCGCCAGCTCGGCGTGCTCGAAGCTCAGGAGGACATCAAGTCCCGGGTCCAGGAGGAGCTGGGCGACCGCCAGCGCGAGATCTTCCTGCGCGAGCAGCTCAAGGCCATCCAGAAGGAGCTTGGCGAGGGCGAGGGCGGCAACGACATGGAAGAGCTGCGCGAGCGTCTCGCGAAGCTCGACCTGCCGGCCGACGCCCGCAAGGAGGTCGACCGCGAGCTCGGCCGCCTCGGCCGCATGGGCCGCGAGGCCATGGAGACCCAGGTCATCCGCAACTACCTGGAGACCATCGCCGAGCTGCCCTGGAACGATCGCAGCGCCGAGCACCTGGACATCCCCGAGTCGGCGCGCATCCTCGACGAGGACCACTACGCCCTGGGCGACGTGAAGGACCGCATCCTGGAGTTCCTGGCTGTCCGCCAGCTCCGCGAGGAGGAGCGCAAGGCCGCCGAGGAGTCAGACGCCGAGAACGAGACGGGAGAGATCTCCCTCTCCCCCGGCACGGGGGAGAGGGCCGGGGAGAGGGGGGACGGGATCAAATCCAAAGGCCCCATCCTTCTCTTCGTCGGCCCTCCCGGCGTCGGCAAGACCTCCGTGGCCAAGTCGATCGCCCGCTCCATGGGCCGCAAGTACGTGCGCATCGCCCTGGGCGGCGTGCGCGACGAGGCCGACATCCGCGGCCACCGGCGCACCTACGTGGGCGCCATGCCGGGCCGCATCCTCCAGGGCATGAGGCAGGCCGGCACCAAGAACCCGGTCTTCCTCCTCGACGAGGTCGACAAGCTCGGCGTCTCCTACCAGGGCGACCCGGCGAGCGCCCTCCTGGAAGTCCTCGACCCGGCGCAGAACGACACCTTCACGGATCACTATCTCGGAGTGCCGTTCGACCTGTCCGAGGTGCTGTTCATCGCCACGGCGAACTTCATCCAGAACATCGCCGGGCCGCTGCTCGACCGGATGGAGGTGGTGCAGTTCTCCGGCTACACCGCGCAGGAGAAGAAGACCATCGCCCGCCGCTTCCTCGTGCCGAGGCAGCTCCGGGAGAACGGTCTCTCCGAGGGCCGGATCGAGTTCACCGACGAGGCGCTCGCCGAGGTGAACACGGGCTACACCCGGGAGTCGGGCGTGCGCCAGCTCGAGCGGGAGGTCGGGAAGCTGTCGCGCAAGGTGGCGAGGAAGATCGCCGCGCGCGAGGCCGAGAACGTGACCGTCGATACGGTTCGGGTGCGCGAGCTCCTGGGCCGGCCGAAGATCCACCCGGAGCGCGCCGCGGGCGTGGACCAGGTGGGCGTCGCGACCGGCATGTACTACACCCCCGTCGGCGGCGACATCATGTTCGTCGAGGCCTCGACCATGAAGGGCAAGGGCGACCTGGTC
>JBEQUE010000010.1:0-136137 GCA_040349255.1 Acidobacteriota bacterium
GAATCGACGGGCGTCTGCTGGCCGAACTCCAGGCTCACGCCGAGCGGGTTCTCCTCGGCGCCGAACACCATGGCCGCGGTCGTGCGCTCGGCCACGAGCTCGGAGGTCGGCTTGTCCTTGTACCAGCGGCGGTGGCGGACCGAGGAGCCCTTCCGGTTCACCGACACCTCGATCTTGTGCTCGCGGTCGTCGGCGACGCGCTGCGGCCGGTAGCCGATCGAGTAGTAGGTCGTCAGGTCGGCGGCCATCTGGCGCAGGGCCTTGCCCGGATCGGCGGCGTCGAGCATCGCGAGGCCGCCGGTCTCCTCGGACAGGATGCGCAGGCCGTTCTGCCGGTTCACGATCTGGTTCTCGTAGAGCGTGGCGCCGCGCTCGGTGTGCGCGCCCATGGTCTCGATGGTGTAGATCGACACGCGGCTGCGGCTCGCCCGCGCGGTCACCTCGCGGAACGCCTTCGAGGCGTCGAAGCCCGTGCTGTCCAGCATCGAGATGCGGCGGCCGGCCCGGTATCCGGAGCGGGTCGAGGCCCACAGATACACATCCTCGCCGGGCATGGCGGAGATGCCGTCGCTCACGTAGAGCACCGCCTTGCGGCCCGGCAGGCTGCCGATCCAGACGACCACCTGGTCGAGCGCCGTCAGGGCGCCTCTCACCATCGCGCTCTCCGCCGCCGCGTACTGCTTGACGAGCGACTCGGCCCCCTCCCAGCCGCCGTTGGTCTCGACCGCGTCGAGGATCTGCTGGACCGCCGTGTCCCGGGTCGCCTCGCGCCGCTGCTTGTCGCCGGAGAGGTCCTTCAGCCGGGCGATCTCCGACTCGATCGACGAGCGGTCGGTCGTGAACGGCCGGAGCACCTTGAGGTCGTTGTCGAAATGCACCAGCATCACCTGGTCGTCGGGACCGAGGTCCGATCCGAGGAGCTCGCCCAGCCGCCCGAGGATGCGGTTGCGGTTCTGCGGCTCCATGTTGGTGTCGTCCACGAAGATCACCAGGCTCAGGCGCTGGTCGGGCGAGCGCGGGATGGCCTCGGCGCCGCCGGCTGCCGCCACGGCCGCCGCGGGCACCGGACCGGTCTCGGCGAAGAAGTTGGTGATCTCGACCGGCTTGCCGTCCTCCAGCACCTGGAAGTCCTCGCGCTTCAGGTCCGGGATCGGCTCGCCGTTCTTCCCGGAGACGAAGACCTCCAGGTTGACGACGCTGACCTCGATGGTCTCCTCGAAAACCTCATCGGTATCCTGCGCGGTCTGCGCGGTCTGCGCGGTCTGCGCGAAGCCGACGGCGGACCAGGAGGCCAGGAGGAGGAACGCGGCGGCGGAAAGGCGGCTCGGCTTGGACATCATCGGCTCGGCGCTCCGGCTTCGAACTTGCCCTGCAGATAGGAAGTGGTGGTGGCGATCTCGTCCCGGACTCCGACCCCGACCGTGTAGCTCCCGCCTTCGAGCGTGATCCGCACCTCGTAGGTGTAATCCTTCGCCTTGCCGGCCACGAAGTCGGCCTCCGGCACCGAGACCTTGACAACCTTGGTCTCGCGCACCGGCGTCACCTTGCCTTCTCCGCTCGCGACCACGAAGAGCCGCAGCCGACCCTCCCGCTTGTCGCCCTTGGGCTCCAGGTAGATCTTGCCGATCGGCACCTTGACCCGGACCGGCACCACGAAGGAGGTCTTTTCCGGCCCGGCCGGCGTCTGCTGGCCGATCTCGAGCGCGGCTTCGAGCGGGTTCTCCTCGGCGCCGAACGCCATGGTGGCGGCGGTGCGGTCGGCCACGGCCTCGCTCACCGGCTTGTCCTGGTACCAGCGCCGGTAGCGCGCCTGGGCGCCCTTGCGCTTCACCTTGACCTCGACCTTGTGGTCGCGGTCGTCGGCCGGGCGCTGCGGCCGGTAGCCGATCGAGTAGTAGGTGGACAGGTCGGCGGCCAGCCCGCGCAGGACCTCGGCCGACTTCGACACGTTGAACATGCCCCGGCCGCCGGTCTCCTCGGCCAGGAAGCGCAGCCCGTTCTGCCGGTTCTGGATGCGCGCCTCCTGCAGGCGCGTGCCGCGCACCCAGCGCGCGCCCATGACCTCGATCGGATAGATCGCCACGCGGTTGCGGCTGGCCTTCGAGGTCACCCGGCGGAACAGCTCGGAGGCGTCGTAGGAGCCGGCGTTCATGCCCGAGATGCGCTGGCCGGCGCGATACCCCGAGTAGGCCTCGGCCCAGATGAAGAGGTCCTCGCCCGGGACCGATGGCAGGCCGTCGCTGGCGTAGAGGATGGCCTTGCGGCCGGGCAGACCGGACAGCCATCCCACCACGGTCTCCAGGGCGTTCAGGGAAGCGGCCACGTACGAGGTCTCGACCTCCGCGTACTCCCGGATGCGCGCCTCGGCCGTGGCGCCCCAGCCGCCGATCATCAGGGCGTCGGCCACCACCTGCATCTGATGGTCCCGCGAGGTCTCCCGCGACGCCAGGTCGCCGGCGAGCTTGCCGATGACGTCCAGCTCCGACAGGACCTCGGGCACGCTCGTGGTGAATGGCTTGCGCACCTCGAGCGACCGCCCGAAGCGCACCACCATCACCCGGTCCCCGGGCGCGAGAGACTTGCCCAGGAAGTCCCGCACGCCGTTGAGGATCTCGTTCCGGTTGCCCGTCTCCATGTTGTAGTCGTCGACGAAGACCACCAGGCTCAGTCGCTGGTCGATGGGCCGCGCCGCCGAGTTGTCTGCAGGGTTCGCCGGGTTCGTTCCGGCCGACGGCTGCCCGCTCTCGGCATAGAAGTTCGTGACCTCGACCGGCTTGCCATCCTCCAGGACCTCGAAGTCCTCCTTCCTGAGGTCCGGGATCGGCTTGCCGCCCTTGTCGGCGACGATGACCTCCAGGTTCACCAGGCTGACCTCGATCTGGTCCGAGAATGTCTCCTCGGCCGTGGGCGTCTCCTGGGCGCCGGCAGGCAGGCACGCTAGGATCAGCAGCAGGCTGAGGACGATCCGGAACGGCTTGACAGGCATCGGAAAACCTCCTGGGCAATCTTCATCCAGTGTGCCCAGTGTACCGCAGCCTTCCGTGGCCTGCTTCTTGCTTTTGAGAAGGAACGCTGTCGAGGAGGGAACGCGCGATGACAGACCGTCTCAAGGTTCAGGCCGACGAGCTGGCGGAGAGCTGGAGCAAAGACCCGCGCTGGAAGGGCGTCGAGCGTCCATACGGCGCGCTCGACGTGGTGAAGCTGCGCGGCAGCGTCCGGATCGAGCACACGCTCGCCCGGCTGGGCGCCGAGCGGCTGTGGGACCTCGTCCACACCGAGGACTACGTGCCGGCCCTGGGCGCGATGACCGGCAACCAGGCCGTGCAGATGGTGCAGGCCGGGCTCAAGGCGATCTACATGAGCGGCTGGCAGGTGGCCGGCGACAACAACAACTCCGGCGAGACCTATCCCGACCAGAGCCTCTACCCGTCCGACAGCGTGCCGGCGCTCGTCCGGCGCCTGAACAAGGCGCTCCAGCGGGCCGACCAGATCCAGCACTCTGACGGCCAGGACGGTCCTTACTGGTTCGCGCCGATCGTGGCCGATGCCGAGGCAGGCTTCGGCGGCAACCTCAACGCCTTCGAGCTGATGAAGCAGATGATCGAAGCCGGCGCGGCCGGAGTCCACTTCGAGGACCAGCTCTCCTCGGCCAAGAAGTGCGGCCACATGGGCGGCAAGGTCCTGGTGCCGGTCGCCGAGTTCGAGCAGAAGCTGATCGCGGCGCGCCTCGCGGCGGACGTCTGCGGCGTGCCCACGATCCTGGTCGCCCGCACGGACGCGAACAGCGCCAAGCTCCTGACCAGCGACGTGGACGAGCGCGACCGCGAGTTCATCCTGCCGGAGCGCACGGTCGAGGGCTTCTGGCGCTACCGCGGCGGCCTCGACGCGGCCATCCTGCGCGGGCTGGCCTACGCCCCCTGGGCCGACATGGTCTGGTGCGAGACCTCGCGGCCGGACCTCGAGGAGGCGCGGCGCTTCGCCGAGGCGATCCACGCGCGCTACCCGGGCAAGCTCCTGGCCTACAACTGCTCGCCGTCCTTCAACTGGAAGCAGAGCCTCGACGCCGAGACCATCGGCCGCTTCCAGCGCGAGCTGGCGGCCATGGGCTACAAGTTCCAGTTCGTGACGCTGGCCGGCTTCCACGCGCTCAATCTCGGTATGTTCGAGCTCGCCCGGGGCTACCAGGAGAGCGGCATGGCCGCCTACTCGCGGCTCCAGGAACGGGAATTCGAAAACGAGCGCCTCGCGGGCTACAAGGCGGTCAAGCACCAGCGCTTCGTGGGCGCCGGCTACTTCGACCAGGTGGCGCAGGCGATCTCGTCCGGCCACGCCTCGACCGTCGCCCTCGAAGACTCGACGGAAGAGGAGCAGTTCGAAGCCATCAAGGCAAGTTGACGCGGGGAGGGGGGCGCATGGACATCCAGGTCACAGGTCCTGTCCACGGCCGGCAGGAATCGATCCTGACCCAGCACGCGCTGGGCTTTCTCTATGAGCTTCAGCGTCGCTTCGGACCGGCCCGCGAGGATCTGCTGGTCCGCCGCGACCGGCGGCTGGCCGACTTTGCAGCCGGCGCACGGCCGGAGTTCCTCGACTCGACCGCCGACGTCCGCGAGGCGTCGTGGCAGGTCGCCCCGCCGCCGCCGGACCTGCTCGACCGCCGCGTCGAGATCACCGGTCCGGTCGAGCGCAAGATGATGATCAACGCGCTCAACTCGGGCGCCAGCGTCTTCATGGCCGACTTCGAGGACGCGCTCTCGCCGACCTGGGAGAACGTGCTCGACGGCCAGGTCAACCTGATCGACGCCGCGAGGCGGGAGATCTCGTTCCAGAGCGCGGACAAGGAATATCGGCTCGACGACGAGACCGCCACGCTCCTCGTCCGGCCGCGCGGCTGGCACCTGGAGGAGCGCCACGTCCTGATCGACGGCCAGCCGATGTCCGCGAGCCTGTTCGACTTCGGCCTCTACGTCTTACACAACGCGCAGGAGCTGATCGATCGGGCAAGCGGGCCGTATTTCTATCTGCCGAAGCTCGAAAGCCACCTCGAAGCCCAGCTCTGGAACCAGGTCTTCGAGCACGCCCAGGACGCGCTCGGAATTCCTTATGGAACCATCCGCGCCACGGTGCTGATCGAAACGATTCTGGCCGCGTTCGAGATGGAGGAAATCCTTTACGAGCTGCGCGATCACGCGGCCGGCCTGAACGCCGGCCGCTGGGATTACATCTTCAGCGCGATCCGCAAGTTCCCATCGCCCGGCTGGCACTTCCCGGACCGCGGCCGGATCACGATGACCGTGCCGTTCATGCGCGCCTACACCGAGTTGCTGGTCGCCACCTGCCACCGCCGCGGCGCGCACGCCATCGGCGGCATGGCGGCCTTCATCCCGAACCGCCGCGACGCGGAGGTCACCGAGCTTGCGCTGTCGAAGGTGACGGAGGACAAGGAGAGGGAGGCCCGCGACGGCTTCGACGGCACCTGGGTCGCGCATCCCGATCTCGTGCCCGTGGCGAAAGAGGTCTTCGACCGCCACCTCGGAAAGCGTCCGCACCAGAAGGAGCGCCTGCGTTCCGAGGTGGACGTCTCGGCGGACGAATTGCTCGATTTTCGGATCGAGGGCGGCCAGGTGACGGAGGACGGCGTGCGCTCGAACGTCGAGATCGCCCTGCGCTACCTGGACGCCTGGCTCCAGGGCACCGGCGCCGCCGCAATCGACAACCTCATGGAAGACACGGCCACGGCCGAGATCTCGCGGGCCCAGCTCTGGCAGTGGGTCTGGAACGAGGTTCCGCTCGCGGACGGCCGGAGAGTGAATCCGGACCTCTATCGCCAGATCCGGGACGAGGAGCTGTCGAAGCTCGGCAGCGGAGGCCGACTGAAGGACGCCGCGGCCATCCTGGACGATCTGGTGCTGAGCCGCGACTTCCAGCCGTTCCTGACGACGATCGCCTATCCACGGCTGGATTGAGAGAGTGGAGGCCGTCCAGGCGCGGTACGCGATAACCTTGTCTGGCGCCGCGCAAGCTTGACGGACGGCAGATCAGGCTTGTCTGCCGCAAAACAAGGTTGACGGGAGAGAGGCTCGACTTATCCACGGCGCGGCAAGCTTATCTGCCGCCTGCTTACGTTGACGCAAGACCCGATAAGCTTATCGACGGCAAAACAACCTTGTCAGCTTCCAGGACAGCGTTGTCGACGCCCGGATAACCGGATCGGGAGCCACGACAAGGTTGTCCGCGGCAAATCAGGGTTGCCGGACGGCAAACAACCTTGAATCGCCTCCGATAAGCTTCTCCGGCTTCCAACAAGTCTGCGCCGTGCCTCGACGAGCTTATACGGCGGCCGGCAGGTTCCCGACGGGGCCATCCAACGGTCCGGCGCTTCGTCCAGGTTCAAAATCCGGGAGCCGAAGCTCCCGGACTCTGCGACTACAGATCCTTCGCCTCTCTACTGCCCGCCGGCGAACGCGCTGTCGAGCGTCACCTGCACGTTGATGCCGACGTCGATGTCCTTGCCGAGCAAGGCGCCGGTCGCCTGCGTGCTGTCCTGCAGCCAGATCGTGCCGTTCGGCGCGTAGAGGTTGGCTTTGAGTATGTTATCCGCACCGATCTCGACCGCCTTGGGTGTCGCCGCCAGGGCACCGGTCGTGCCGTTGATGCCGGCCACGTAGAGGAGGATGGACGAGGCGTCGATCGTCGCTCCCGCCGCCGGACCGATCGTGGTCGTGATCTTCGTGCTGAGCTTCTGCTGGACCCGGACCTCCGAAGCCGCCGAGAAGTACAGTTTGGCTTCCCGGTCCACCGTGATCGAGCGGAAGTGATAGACACCGCCGGTGAAGGTCACCGTTCCTTTTCTACCCACCGTCAGGTCCTGATAACTCCCGGCGGCCAGGGTGAGGGTGCCGTTCTGGTTGACGGTGACGTTCGTCGTGCTCGGCGTCGCCGTCAGGAATGCCGGCAGCGCCGAGAAGACCGGCAGCGGCAGCGATGCGGTCTGGGTGCCATTGATCGTGCCGTTGTTCGTCAGTTGGTTGTACCGCACGTTGCTGCCGACCACGGCCCCGGCCGCGACGGTCAGGCTGTCGCCTTCCACGTCGTAGTTGGTGGGCGTGGTCACCGTGCCGCCGACGCTCAGCTCGGCACCATTGAGGAACGGCCCGGCTCCGGCCTGGTTGACGATCACGTCGCCCGAGATCACGTCCGAGCTGGTGCGCAGGGCCACGCTGTTCGTGGCCAGGACCGCGACCCGCTCCAGCGCCTCGCCGACCACGACCGTCACCTGGCCGATGCTGGTGCCGCCCTGGCCGTCGCTCACCGTGTAGGTAAAGGTTTCCGTACCGGTGAAGTTGGGGTGCGGATAGTAGATCACCGTGTTGTCCGGCTGGCGGCTCGTGCCACCATTCGGCGGCGTGCTGGTGAAGGTGACCGTCAACGGGTTTCCTTCCGGATCCGTGTCGTTCGCCAGCACGGAAATGCTCACGGGAACGTTCTCGCGGGTGGCGCCGCTGTCCGGCGCGGCGACCGGCGGATCGTTGACCGGAAACACCGTGATGCCGACCGACGCGGTGGCCGTACCTCCCTGGCCGTCGCTCACCGTGTAGGTGAAGGCGTCGGCGCCGTTCGTGCCGGCCGCCGGCGTATAGGTGACGGTCGTGCCGTTCGTGGTCACCGATCCCCGGGTTCCCTGGGTCACGGCGCTCACGGAAAGGGTACCGCCGTCGATGTCGCTGTCGTTGGCGAGGACGCTCACCGCAACCGGCACGTTCTCGTTCGTCGTCGCCGAGTCGGTCACGGCTACCGGCAGGTCGTTGACCGGATTGATCGTGACCGCGACCGTGGCCGTATCGACCCCGCCGCTGCCGTCCGAAATCGTATAGGTGAAGGTGTCTGCGCCGTTGGCGTTCGCGTTCGGCGTGTAGGTCACGGTCGCGCCGGCGTTGATCGTCACCGAGCCCTTCGTGCCCTGGGTCACGGACGTGATCGTCAGCGTATTGCCTTCGACGTCCGTGTCGTTCGATCTCACCGACACCGTCACCGGCGTATCCTCGTCGGTCGCGACGGAATCGTTCACGGCGTCCGGCGCATCGTTGACCGCGGTGATCGTGATCGAAACCGTCGCCGTGTCGGTCCCGCCGTTGCCATCGGAAATCGTGTACGTGAACGAGTCGCCGCCGTTGGCGTTCGCGTTCGGCGTGTAGGTCACGGTCGTTCCGCCGTTGATCGCCACCGAACCCTTCGTGCCCTGGGTCACGGCCGTGATCGTCAACGTGTTGCCTTCGACGTCCGTGTCGTTCGTTCTCACCGAAAGGGTTGTCGGCGTGTCCTCGTTCGTCGTGGCGGAGTCGTTCACGGCGTCCGGAGCGTCGTTGACCGCGGTGATCGTGATCGAAACCGTCGCCGTGTCGGTCCCGCCGTTGCCGTCCGAAAGGGTGTAGGTGAACGAGTCGCCGCCGTTCACGTTGGCATTCGGCGTGTAGGTCACGGTCGCGCCGGCGTTGATCGTCACCGAGCCTTTCAACGCCTGGGTCACGGCCGTGATCGTCAGCGAGTCGCCTTCGACGTCCGTGTCGTTGGACCTCACAGAGACGGTCAGCGGCGTGTCCTCGTTCGTCGTCGCCGAGTCGTTCACGGCGTCCGGCGCGTCGTTGACGCTGTTGACGGTCATGGACACCGTGCCGATCGCGGTCGAATTGGCCGGATCCCGGACCGTGTAGGTGAAGGTGTCCGGGCCGAAGTAGTTCGCGGCGGGCTGATATCTCACCTGGGTGCCGCTGTTGACGATGGTGACCGCGCCGTGGGCTCCCTGGGTGACGGCCGTGATGGTGAGCGTTCCGCCGTCGGGGTCCGAATCGTTGTCGCGCACGGAGAGGATGACCGAGCCGTCCTCGTTGACCGTGCCCGTGTCGTTCCCCGCCACCGGCGGATCGTTCACCGGCGTTATGGTCATGTAGACCGTCGCCGTGTCGCTGCCCCCGTGGCCGTCGATCACCGTGTAGGTGAAGGAATCGGAATCGTTCGTGTTGAGGTTCGGCGTGTAGGTGATCGTGGTGCCGTTGTTGATCACGGCCGTACCCTGGGAAGGCTGTGTGACGGCTGTGACTGTGAGGGTATCGTTCTCGCGATCGGTGTCGTTCGACAGCACCGAAATCGTGATGGGAGTGTCTTCCGGGGTCGAGATGAGGTCGTTGAACGCGTCCGGCGCATCGTTGACCGGAGTGACCGAAACGCTCACGATCTCCGACCAGGTGCCGCCGTGGCCGTCCACGATCGTATAGAGGAACTGGTCGGGGCCGTTGAGGTTGGCGATGGGCGTATAGGTCACGGTGCCGTTGCCGTTGATCACCGCCGAGCCGCGGTTCGGCTGGCTCACGAACGTGATCGTCAGAGCGTCGCCGTCCACGTCGGTGTCGTTGACCCGCGGGTCGAGCGTGACCGGCGTGTCTTCGTTCGTCGTGACCGAGTCCGCGTTGGCTTTCGGAGCGTCGTTGACAGGGTTGATGGTCATGGAGACCGTGGCCGTGTCGGTGCCGCCCTGGCCGTCGGAGATCGTGTAGGTGAACGAATCGGAGCCGTTCGCGTTCAGGACCGGCGTATAGATCACGTGCGCGCCGGCGTTGATCGTCACCGAGCCCTTGCTCCCCTGGGTCACGGCTGTGATAGTGAGGGCATTGCCGTCCGGGTCGTTGTCGTTCGACCGGACAAAGATCGAAACGACCGTGTCCTCGTTGGTGGAGGCTGTGTCGTTCACCGCGTCCGGCGGATCGTTCACCCCGACGATCGTCATCAGGACCGTGCCGATGTCGGTGCCTCCGTTCCCGTCCGAAACCGTATAGGAGAAATAGTCGCTGCCCGTGGCGTTGGCGTTCGGCGTGTAGGTCACCGTTCCGCCGGCGTCGAGGACCACCGCGCCCTTGGTCGCCTGGCCCACCGCGATCACGTTCAGCGCGTCGCCGTCGATGTCGGTGTCGTTGTTCTTCACCGCCAGCGTGATCGGCGTGTCCTCGTTCGTCGTGGCATAGTCGGTCGCGGTCACGGGAGCATCGTTGACCGGAGCGATCGCCACCGCCACCGTCGCCGTGTCGCTGCCGCCGCGGCCGTCGGAGATCGAGTAGGTGAATGTATCGCTGCCGTTCGCGTTGGCGAAGGGCGTATAGGTGACGGTCGAGCCGGCGTTGATCGAAGCCGCGCCCTTGCTTCCCTGGCCCAGTCCCGTGATGGTGAGCGGGTCGCCGTCCGGATCGCTGTCGTTGGACCGCAGGGCGATCGTGACTGCCTGGTCCTCGTTCGTGGAGGCGGCGTCGTCCACCGCGTCCGGAGGCAGGTTGGCCGTGTCCTCCGTCAGCGTCGCCTGGTCGAACGCGCGCAAGCCGTAGAAGACCTGCTTGTCCACCTGGATGACGAAGCCCGCCTCGGCTTCCAGGACGCCGTTCCCCGAATTGAACAGCGACTGGGAGACGGTCGGGATCGAGCCCGTGAACAGCCCCGTGCTCCCACCGGTCTCGGTGAGGACCACGGTCTCCAGATCCACCGAGTAGTAGGTCCGGGTCCAGACCTGCACCGTGTCGGAGTCGGCGCCGGGCGAGGTGTCCGCGAGCGGCCGGCGCAGGCGGATGTAGGCCGTGGAGCCGATCTCGTAGCTCTCCGCGTCCTGGCCGGAAGCGTCCGTGAAGACGACCTCCGAGTCCTTCATCCGGGCGCTGTCGGAAGCCTCTCCCCGGCTGGCGGTGACGGTCGTGTCCTCGCTGCCATACGGGGAGGGCTCCGGGATTTCCAGGACCCCGCTGTTCCAGGCCGGCGTCGTGACATACCCGATCATCTGGGTCGGCACCGACCCTGCGAAGACGCCGGTGTCGGGGCCGGTCTCGGTGAGCGTCACGGTCTCCAGGTCCGCCCGGTCGTCAGAGCGCCGCCAGGCCTGGACGTTCACCGCCAGCGTCTCGGCGCTGCCGGAATCGGCGTTGGCTCCGGCCTCGAAGGCCCGCAGGTGGACCGTCTCGCCGAACAGGTAGGCCGAGACTCCGAGTCCCTGGCCGTCCACCAGCTCGACCTGGACCGGCACGATCGCTACGCTGGCCACGACCAGGTCGTCGTCGCTGCTGTAGGGGTAGTTCGGCGGGTCGTAGGTGACCGTCACCGTGTCGCGCGACCGCACGAAGAGCTCGGCGCTCGGCTCGGCGTAGGCCTCGGAGTAGATGATCGGCAATTCGTCTTCGAAAACCGAGGTGTTCGGCCCGGTCTCGACGAGGACCAGGTACTCCATGTCGCCCGCCGTCTTCGACTTCACGACCGCATAGAAGTCGTCGGGAGAGGCCGCCGACAGGTTTTCCCGCGGCGCGACGGCCCGCACGTGCAGCGTGGCGCCGGGGCCCGAGGTGGTCACGGGCAGACCCTGATCGTCCACGATTTCCAGGATCGCCGGAGCCGTGGCCGCCTGCGCCGAGGCGCCGTTCGCCTCGGCCGTGACCGTGTCCGGGTGGTTCACCGGCCAGGTCCCGATCGAGACCGCCAGGGATCCGTCTCCGTGATAGCCATAACCGGAGACCACCGGGATCGAGGCCTCGAAGAGCCCGGCGCTGCCGGCGACCTCGGAAAGCGAGAGGGACTCCAGGTCCTGGCCCAGATTCGACGCGATGCTCGCCGCGGGCGGCGTCTGGCCGGCCGAAAGCAGGTCCAGGACCTGCACCCGGGCCGGCGCCTGCTCCAGCACGACCGCCGTGGGCAGGCCGTCGAGGTCCAGGAACCGGAGCGCGCTGCGGACCACGGCCGCCTCGGCGATCGAAAGGGTGACGCCGTTCGCGTCGGCGTGCTCCACCCGCAGCGTATCGCCGGCCTGGGCCTGCACCTGGCCGTCGTTCGGATCGCCGAGTCCCTGGCCGATCCGGATCTCGCCTTCGAAGACGCCCGTGGCCGGGCCCGTCTCCCAGAGGCGTACCAGCTCCGACTCGGGCTGGGCACTGACCACCACGTCGGCGAAATCGACCGAGGTGGAAGACTTCTGGTTCTGGGTCTCGACCCGGACCCGCAGGGTGGAACCCGGAGCCACCGAAGACGTCTCGACCCCCGACTCGTCCAGCAGGCGGACGATCGAACCCGTGATCCCGGCGCTGTCCGTCAGGCTGCCATAGGCGACCGTCGCCGTGTCGTGCTGCGGCTGGGACTCCAGTCTCTGGTTGCCGGAGTACTGGTAGCCGACGCCCATGTACATGGCCCCTTCGAAGACGCCGGTGGCCGGCCCGGTCTCCCGCAGGGTCAGGGTCTCCGCGTCGCCGCTGAGCAGCATGGACAGGCCGGCGGTCACCGTGTCGAACGTGCCGGGATTCGTGTCGGCCGCGAGGTCCACGACCCGGACGAGCACGGTCCCGCCTTCCACATAGACGTCGGTCGGCCGGCTTTCCAGGAGGTCGAGGAAGGTCACGGCCGCCGCGGCGACCGTGGCGTTGTCCGACGAGGACGAGAACCCATTGGCGTCCGCGTGGACCGCCGTGATCGTCGCTCCGACCCCTGCCTGGAGCCGGCCGTCTCCGGAGACCGGGCTTCCGGACCGGAGAGGCAGCACCGCCTCGAAGACGCCGGTGCGCGAGCCGGTCTCGAGCGCGGTCAGGAGCTCCGTGTCGCCGCCGGAGCCGGACACCGAGACCGTGGTGGAGTCCCGGCCCGAGTTGAGATCGGCGTACCGGTCCCGCACCCGGACGCGGACCGATTCACCCTGCGCGAAGCTCGCCGGGCTCCGGTCGGCGTCGGTCCGCAGCAGGTCGGTCAGCGACGGCGCGGCCTCGGCCGAGCCGGTCACGCCGTTGTACGTGGCGTTCGCGGTGTCGAGCGCGACCGGGTCATAGGTCCGCGCCTGGGTGAGCAGGTGGTTCGGGTCGTCCAGGTAGTTCAGATAGAAGTCGGTGGTGAGATCGACCTCGCCCTCGAACACGCCGGTGGAGTCGCCCGTCTCGGCCAGCTCGGTGAATCCCGAATCCATCAGGATCGTGGAGTCGAGAGCGACCGGAACCGTGTCCGGACCGGAGGAGACGTCGGCGCCGGGGTCGATCACCCGGAGCATGGCCCTGCCGTGCTCCAGTACCCTGGACGTCTGCTCGCCCCATTCGTCCAGAAAGGTGATGGAGACCGTCTGCGCGGACACGAAGCTGGCGACCGCGCAACACGCCAGCAGTAACAGCAGCAACTTCCGTCGACTGCCCATAGTGACTCCTCTCGATCCTTCGAGTTGTACGGCTTTACCGTACAGTGTCACGAGAGGCCCGAAACATGTCGGGGGGAGTCGAAATTTACCAGTTCATCCGATACAGCATCCAGTAAATGATTACGCCGGTGACCGAGACGTAGAGCCAGATGGGCAGCGTCCAGCGGGCGATGCGGACGTGCCGGGCCCAGCGCTTGCGCCAAGCCTGGACGACTGTGAGGATCGCCAGGACCGGGACCGCCGCGGCCAGAATCGTGTGGGTGAGGAGGATCGAGAGGTAGAGCGTGCGGACGGCGCCCGTGCCCTGGAACTTCACCGATCCGACCTGGAAGTGGTAGATCAGGTAGGAGGTCAGGAAGAGCGTCGAGCAGACCAGTGCCGCGATCATGACGTTGCGGTGGGCGTTCCGCCGGCCGCTGCGGATCAGGGCGTAGCCGGTCAGCAGCAGCACCGTGGCGCAACTGTTCAGAATGGCGTTGAGCGCAGGGAGGTCGCGGACTTCGAGCATGGAGGCGGCTTCCCGCCCCCGGCCGCGCCGGGGGCGGGAGGAAGATCAGTGGCCCTGATGATCCGCGGGAGGGGTGGGGGTAGGCTCAGGGCCGCCGTCGCCGGCGGGGTTCTGGCCCGGGAGCGCCGCGCCGGTCGCCGTGGCGGGCTCGCCGCTCGCTACGGCTGCCGCGGGCGGCGTCGGCAGCGGGGCGACCGCGGACGGCTGCGGCGCGGGAGCGTTCTGCGCCAGCCAGGCCTGGTAGCCGGCCTCGTCGTGGACCTGGTAGAAGCCGCGCATGCGGTAGTGGGTGATGCCGCAGAGCTGGGCGCAGGCGATCTCCCAGCACTTCATCCCCGCGGCGCAGCCCGGCAGCGAGTTCTCCTCCGGCGTGATCTTGGTGGGCTCGAACCAGATGGGGATCGTCATGCCGGGGATCGCGTCCTGCTTCACCCGCATCTGCGGCAGGAAGAAGCTGTGGATCACGTCCTTGCTGGACAGATAGATCAGCACCTTGTGATTGACCGGCAGGTGGAGCTGGTTGATCGTCGTGACGTCGTCCGCCGCCGCCGGGTCCGTCTTGTCGAGGCCCAGCGGGTTCGAGCCGGCCTGGATCAGCTTCGGATCGGTGCGGCCGAAGACGCCGTCAGCCCCGGGGTAGTGCGCGTTCCAGGCGAACTGCTCGGCCACGACGCGCACCTTGACCGCCTCCTGCTCGGAGGGCAGGGAGCTCACCCGCGTGGCCCAGATCGGCACCGCGAAGGCGACCAGGAGGATCACCTCCACCAGCACCACGCCGGCCTCGCCGTAGGTCGAGAAGTGGCCCTTGGCGCCCTCGTAGCTCGCCACCGGGTTGCGCCCCTTGCGGAAGCGGAACAGCGTGTACACGAAGAAGATGCCCCAGCCCACGAACAGCACGGCCATGAACCAGTGGACCAGCGCGGTCAGGTTGTCGAGCTGCAGCGCGTGGGCCGATGCTTCCTCGGGCAGGCCGAGGGGGAGACCATAATGTGTCGTCTGCATCACTCTTTCTCTCCGCGAATGAGGCGCAACTGCGGCCGGGCCTTCTCCTTCTCGGCCAGCCGCTTCGAGCGCCGCCTGAAGTCCAGGGCTACCTTGCCGATCCCGACATAGACCACCCCCACCACGCCGATCAGCATCAGGATCGCGTTGTTCATTCCCTTGGTCATCGGCGCGTCCGGCGCGCCGAAGCAGGTCGCGCAGGCCGACGCGATCTGAGGCAGCGCGAGGGCCATGGCACCGGCCGCGAGCGCTGCGATCGTTCCGACTCTCCGCATCGTCAATCTCCTAATCCTCGTCCGGGTCCAGCTCGCGAAGCTTCTTCCGCGCCTTGAGACCGTAGAGGGCAAGCAAGATACCGACCACCGCGAAGAAGAGGCCGAGGGCGAGATCCCCCGGCCGCCTCGTCGTCAGCCAGCTCTGGACGCCCCACCCGCCGATCCCGACCGCAAGCGCGACCGAGGCGGCGATGAAGAACAGGTGGAACGACCGGAGCGACAGGCTCATAGGTGCCGCTGGTTCCACTGGTGCAGCGTCGGCCAGAAGAGCAGCACCAGGAAAAACGCCACCGTGAGAAGAAGGATCCAGTAGATCGCCTTGTGCTCGTGGAACAGATGCATGAACACCCCGGCCACCAGCGAGCCCTTGAACAGGGCGATGGCGAGCGCGATGCCGATGGCCAGCACCGGCGGCATGTGCATGTACGCCACGGCCACGGTGAGGACCGTCATCACCATCAGGGTCGCGAAGACCTTGAGATAGGCCCTCGTCTGCTTCTTGACCGACTCCTCGTCGACAGTATTGCCGGCATTGTGCGAGCTCATCGTCCGTCTCCTAGAGCAGATACAGGGTCGGGAACAGGAAGATCCAGACCAGGTCGACGAAATGCCAGTAGAGGCCGGCCACCTCGATGCGGTTCGTGAAGCGCTCGGGGTCGGTCTTCCACATCTTCGCGCCGGGCCCCCAGAGATAGCCGTTCACGACCATGCCGCCGATGATGTGCAGGCCGTGCAGGCCGGTCAGCGTGAAGTAGACGGCCAGGAACATGCTCGACGAGGGGAACCTGTGATGGTGGAACTCGGCCCCGTACTCGAAGGCCTTGACAACCAGGAACCCCAGGGCCAGGAGCAGGGTGAGCCCCATGTACAGGCGGTACTTGGCGAAGTCCCGGAGCTTGAGCGACGCCCAGGACATCACCATGGTCATCGACGAGGCGATCAGGATGACCGTGTTGAGGGTCGCGAGCTTCACGTTCAGCAGCTCGCGGCCCATCGGCCACACCGGCGCGCCGGTGCGCAGCAGGATGTACGACGAGAACAGCGCGCCGAAGAGCATGACCTCGGACGCGAGGAACAGCCAGATGCCCAGCTTCGCGTTGTAGAGCCCGGTATCCGGGCGGGGCTCCACGTTGTAGGGAATCTCCATCGTGTCAGCTCCTCTCAACCTTCGTGCTGCGCCACGAAGTCCTTCGGCGCGCCGGGCAGGCTGTAGTCATAGGGTCCGCGGACCACCGTCGGGACCTGTGCGAAGTTGCCGTGCGCGAGCGGCGGCGACGTGGTCGCGGCCCACTCGAGCGTGGTGGCGTCCCAGTAGTTGTCGCCCACCTTCTTGCCCTTGGCCATGCTCCAGAACAGGTTGAGGATGAACGGAAGCTGCGCCAGGGCGAGGCCCCAGGCCGACATCGAGATCACCTTGTTCCACTCCAGCACGCCCTGGGCGTGGGAGTACGACGCGCCGCCGTCGTACAGGCGCCGCGACATGCCGGCCATGCCCTGGATGAACATCGGCATGAACACGCCGTTGATGAACAGGAAGGAGAACCAGAAGTGGATCTTCCCGAGGATCTCGCTCATCTTCCTGCCGGACAGCTTCGGGAACCAGTAGTAGATGCCGGCGAACATGGCGAAGATGGTGCCGGGCGCCACCACGTAGTGGAAGTGCCCGATCACGTAGTAGGTGTCGTGCAGGTGGATGTCCGTGGGAGCGAGACCGAGCGGCAGCCCGGTCAGGCCGCCGATGGCGAACATCGGCAGGAAGGCGAGCGCGAACAGCATCGGCGTCGTGAAGCGGATCGAGCCGCCCCAGAGCGAGATGATGAGCGCCGTCAGCACGATCACCGACGGGATCGAGATGATCATCGTCGTGGTCTGGAAGAACGTGCTCATCACCGTGCCCATGCCGGTCATGAACATGTGGTGCGCCCACACGATGAACGACATGAAGCCGAGGAAGGTGACGGCGTAGACCATCGACTTGTAGCCCCACAGCGGCTTGCGGGTGTTGTTCGCGATCACCTCGGCGATGATGCCGAAGGCCGGCAGGATGAGGACGTACACCTCGGGATGGGCCAGGAACCAGAACAGGTGCTGCCAGAGGAGCGGGCTGCCGCCTCCGGCCACCTCCAGCGCCTGCCCGGAGACCACGAGGCCGCTCGGCAGGAAGAAGCTGGTCTTGAACAGGCGGTCCATCATCTGGAGGACGGCCGCGGCCTGCAGCGCCGGGAACGCCAGCAGCAGCAGGAACGAGGTCACGAACTGGGCCCAGACGAAGAACGGCAGCCGCATCCAGGTCAGGCCCGGGGCCCGGAGCTGGATGATGGTCACCAGGAAGTTCGTCGAGCCGAGCAGCGACGAGAAGATCAGCGCCAGCATGCCGAACAGCCAGATCGTCTGGCCCTTCGGCGCGATGTCCGACAGCGGCGGATACGAGGTCCAGCCCGACTGCGCCGCGCCGCCCTGCACGAAGAAGCTCGTGATCATCAGCACGCCGCCGACGAAGTACGTCCAGTAGCTCGCCATGTTGAGCTTCGGGAACGCCATGTCGGGCGCGCCGATCTGCAGCGGCACCAGGTAATTGCCGAAGGCGCCCACCGCGAGCGGCACGATGCCGAGGAACACCATGATGGTGCCGTGCATCGCGCCGAGCTGGTTGTAGAGCTCCGGCAGCATGATGCCGCCCGGCGCGTTCGTCTGGCCGAACAGGGCGCCGAGCAGCGGCAGCGGCCGGCCCGGGAAGGCGAGCTGCCACCGCATGAACATCATCAGGGTGAAACCGACGAAGAGAAACAGCAGCGAGGTGAAGCCGTACTGAATGCCGATCACCTTGTGGTCCTGGGAAAAGACGTACTTCCCCAGGAACCCCGGCTCATGGTGGGGATCGGCGTGACCGACTGCGTGAGGCGCGTGATCGTCGACGAGTGCCATCGTTCTACATTCCTCCGATCTCACAGTCCGGACCGGCGAGTCATGGGCGGAGCGCGGCCAGAGTCTCCCTTACAGGGCTTGGCCCCTCAGGGCCTGGCCGGGTCGCCTCGCCCAGCTTTCTTTGCATCCAAAACTTCATGCGGGAACGTCTGTCTTGAAGACGCCTGAGTCTACGACAGCGGCTCCGAGGCCGCAAGCGCCAGGAGATCCCGCCTCAGCTTCGCCGTGGACTCCTCGTCGAACGCCTCGTAGTAGCCTCGGATGGCGCCGCGGCCGTCCACCAGCACGAAGCGCGTGCTGTGGAGGATCGGCTCGGGCCCCGAGCCCGGCCCCGGCGCCATGTCGAGCCCCAGCTTGAACCCCTCCACGCAGAGCCGGCGGACGTCCTCGCGGCCCCCGGTCAGGAACAGCCAGCGGTCGGTCGCCTGGAAGCTCTCGGCGTAACGCTCGAGGACCTCCGGCGTGTCGTGCTCCGGATCGACGCTGATCGACACCAGGCGCACGGCGAGGTCGGCAGGCAGGTCCCGGTTCAGCCGCGCCATCCGCGCGCTCATCATGGGACAGGACGCCGGACAGCGCGTGAACACGAAATCCGCCACCCACGGCCGGCCGTCGAGGTCGGCGCGATGGATGGTCCGGCCATCCCGGTTCGTCAGGGTGAATTCAGGGACCTGGCCCAGAACCGGAGGCGGCTCCGGCTTGCGCAGGCGCTGCATCGCCGTCGCGATCATCACCGCGAGCAGGACCAGGATCAGGAAGGTCCAGAGCAGCCGGCGGCGCCAGGGCATTCCCAGGAGACCCGGGAGGCTCATTCCACCCGCCCCCGGCTGCCGCGCATCGCCAGGAGGTCGAAGCCGAACGCCAGCGCCGCGATCAGGATCGTGACTACCACCGCCGGACCGGGCCCGGGCATGCCGGTGCCCATCGGAGCTGCCTCTCCATAGAGCGCCCAGCGCAGCGCCGAGACGCCATAGGTGAGAGGGTTCGCCCGCATCAGCGCAGCCAGCCACGGCGGCGCGCCGGACGGCGGGAAGAACGCGCCGGACAGGAGCCACATCGGCACCAGCAACAGATTCATCACTGCGTGGAAACCCTGCACCGAATCCACCCGCCAGGCGAACGCGAACCCGACCGACGTCAAGGCGATCCCGAGCACCGCCAGCACGCCGGCCGCCGTGAGCGCCGAGGCGGCCGTCAGGTGAATACCCGAGAGCGGCGCCAGCGCCAGGAAGACCAGCGACTGGAGCCAGGCGATCGTGGCGCCACCGAGCACCTTGCCGCCCGCGATGGCCGAGCGCGGCACCGGCGTCACCAGAACGCCCTGGAGGAAGCCCTGGTTGCGGTCCTCGATCACCGAGATCGTCGAGAAGATCGCGGCGAACAGCAGCACCAGCACCATCGTGCCCGGGAAGAAGTATTCGAGGTAGCTCACGTCCGCCGGCCCGCCCGGCAGCCGGAACGATCCCGACAGACCGCTGCCGATCAGGATCCAGAAGAGCAGCGGCGAGCCCGCGGCGCCCGCGATCCGGCTCGGCTGGCGGAAGAACCGCACCAGCTCGCGCCGCCAGAGCGTGTACGTTGCCAACCCGCTCAAGCAGCCTCCTCGCCGTACAGCCGGCGGCCGGTGCGGTGGAGGAACACGTCCTCCAGCGTCGGCCGGGCCACGGTCACCGAGTCCACCCGGCCCGGGAACGCCTCGATCAGGCGGGCCACCAGCTCGTGGCCGCGCTCGCGCTCCAGGCGGACCGCGCCGTCGCGGATCTGCGGCTGGAGGTCGGGAAACCGCGCTGCGAGATCCCGGGTCAGAGCGTCCGGGTCCGGCCCGTCGAGCGTGATCACGTCGCCGCCGATCTCCTCCTTGAGACCGGCCGGACTGCCCTCCCCGACCACCTTCCCGCGGTCGATCAGCGCCAGCCGGTCGCAGCGGTCGCCTTCCTCCATGAAGTGGGTGGTCAGGAGGATCGTGACGCCTTCGCGCCGCAGGCTCTCCAGGGTGCTCCAGAGGTCGCGGCGGGCGCCGGGATCGAGACCCGTGCTCGGCTCGTCGAGCAGCAGCAGACGCGGGCGGTGCAGGAGCGACTTGGCGATCTCCACCCGCCGCCGCAGGCCGCCCGAGAGCTCCAGCGCGCGCTGGGCCTGGCGGTCCGCGAGCCCGAACCGCTCCATGGCCGCGCCGATGCGCTCCGCGAGCGTCCGGCCGCTCAGCCCGTACAGATGGCCCTGGTGCATCAGGTTCTCGCGCACCGTGAGCTGGACGTCCAGGCTCGGGTTCTGGAACACGACTCCAAGCTGCCGGCGCACCGCCGCGGCCTCTGCGGCCAGATCGGCGCCGAAGACCCGGATCGATCCGCCCTGGGGCTTCGCGAGCGTCGAAAGAATGCGGAACAGCGTCGTCTTGCCGCCGCCGTTCGGACCGAGGAAGCCGAAGATCTCGCCGGCCTCGATCCGGAAGCTCACGCCGTCCAGCGCCCGCCGGAGGCCGGCCTTGCGCGTGCGGTAGGCGTACTCGACGCCCTGGGCCTCGACTGCGGCGGGAGCCATCTTCCGATCAGCCGATCAGGACACCACGCGGTCGAGCAGCATCACGAGGAGCACGGCCGGGAAGTAGAGGACCGAAGCCAGCATGAGCCAGCGCGCGCCCGGGGTGGTACGGCTGCGGGCGAACCCGAGGCCGAACCCGAAGTAGGCGAGCCCCAGCGCGAGAGCCCCGACGAAGTAGACCGTGCCCATCAGCCCGAGCAGCGAAGGCATCAGGCTCACCGGGACCAGGACGGCGCCGTAGAGCAGCACCTGGCGCGAGGTGCGGAAACCTTCCGGATCGCTCACGGTGAGCATCGGGAATCCGGCCTCGCGGTAGTCGTCGCGGCACAGCCAGGCGATGGCCAGGAAGTGGGGCATCTGCCAGAAGAAGAGGATGCCGAAGAGCACCCAGGCGGCCAGATCGACGTCGTTGCGCACCGCGCTCCAGCCCATCATCGGCGGGATGGCGCCGGGCACCGCGCCGATGATCGTGGCGAGCGAGCTCACCCTCTTCAAGGGCGTGTAGACAAAGACATAGCCGGCCAGGGCCACCGCGCCGAGGAGAGCCGTCAGGAGGTTGACCGCCAGGGCGAGCTCGGCCAGGCCGGCCACGCCGAGGGCCACGCCGAACAGGAGGGCCGCGTCCGGATCCATCCTCCCGGCCGGCAGAGGACGCTGCGAGGTGCGGCGCATGAGGGCGTCGGTCTCGCGCTCGATGACCTGGTTGAGAGCCGAGGCGCCGGCCGAGACCAGGCCGGTCCCGAGCAGCGTATGGACGAGGAGGAGGAACGAGATTCTCTCCTGCTCGGCCAGGAGGAACCCGAGGCCGGCGGTGAGCACGACCATGAGCGTGATGCCCGGCTTGGTCAGCTCGGCGAGGTCGGACAGTCGCGCCGACAGCGGTATCGGCGGCAACGGTCCGGAATCCGGGCCGCGGGTGAGGGAGGCCTGCTTGGTGAAGCTCATGAAGAGATGATCTCGGTGTCTTCCGGGTACTTCGGTCGCTCCAGGGTGTTCTCGGCAGGCATCCGGTCAAGTCTAGCACGCGGCCCCTTGCGTCGGGGACCGGCCGATGGCACAGTGTGCGCCCGGAGAAGCCTCATCATGGACAGGATCCCCATCCTGGAGGATGGCCGGGAAGCCTCCCACCTCGCCGTTCTCTTCGACGCGCCCGGATCGGGCGCGTCCGGCCTCTGCTTCCTCTATCTCCACGGCTTCGGCTCCACGCAGACCGGCGAGAAGGCCGACTTCTTCCGGGCGCGCGCCGTGGAGAGCGGCTTTCCCTTCTGCTCGTTCGACTTCCAGGGTCACGGCCAGTCGGGAGGCACGATGCGGGACCTCACCCTGACCCGCAACCTGGACGACATCGGCCGGGTCCACGCCTGGCTGTGGGAGCGCGGCCACGATCGGATCTGCCTGCTCGGCTCCTCGATGGGAGGCGGATCGGCGCTCTGGTACTCGGCCCTCCACCCGGAAGGCATCCGCGCCGGCCTCCACATCGCGCCGGCCCTGGAGCTCGAGAAGGCGCTCGTGACCTGGGCCGGCCCGGAAGGCTGCCGGCGCTGGGAGGAGACCGGTTCGATCCACTTCGAGAACGACATGGTCTCGTGCGAGCTCGGCTGGGAGTTGATCCGCGACCTGCGCTCTTACTCCTACGACGAGCTGCTCCGGACCTACCGCACCCCCGCCCTGCTCCTCCAAGGCAGGAAAGATGCATCCGTGCCCTGGAGAGGCGTGATGGACTTCGCCACCCGCTGTTCCGCTCCGGATCTCGACCTGCACCTCTTCGCCGACGGCGACCACCGTCTCACCGATCGCAAGCAGCGACTCTGGGATCTGATGCTCGAATTCCTGCACGGCCGAGGGCTGATCTGACAACTCGCTTTCCCGCTTTACGTGAAAAGAGCCACTCTTTCAGTTGGAGGGAGCCTGCCAGCGGCCATGGTGGCCGTCCCCGCAGACCCTTTAGGGGGAGGTTTTTCATGCTCAGAAGGGTCGGTTTATTCATCGCTGTTATGTTGACACTGATGATCGTGACAACCGGCGCCATCCAGGCGGCGCCGCGGGCGGGCGGCCCAAAACCGGCCTCCGAGTCCGGCGGGGTCCTGGAGCGTCTTTGGAGCTGGCTGTCTCACCTGTTGCCGGCGGGGGTCGCGCCAGCCGGGGTGAAGTCCTCCTGGGATTCGGACGGGAGCCACCTCGATCCGAACGGGAACCACTGACACCGCTCCCCTCCGGTTACGCCGAACTTGCGCCGGACGCTGAGTCCGGCGCCTTTCTTTGTCCCGTTTTTCACGCCAGCGGCATCTTTTCTTTTAGATGCCTGTCTTCTCTGAATCTCACGGACTGTTCGGCAAATACTTCCGCCGTACTTGCGGCTCGCCGGAGCTGTTCACTTCCGTCTCTTTGAATTTTGGAGGGCTTTTTCATGAAAATCCACCCGACCGACAACCAACTTCAGCAACTTGTTATTGGAAAATGCAGCGTAGTCGCGATATACGAACACGCCTCGACATGCAGCAGGTGCCGGCGACGAGCTGAGATCCTGCGTCACCGTCGAATGAGGGTCGCGAGCTCTCAGGAGTCGACGCTGACCATCGACACGCGGCGCCTCCTCGATATCCAGGCCGCCTATACGAAAGAGCGAGCCGAGGCGAGGAGTCTGGTGACGGAGCTGCGCAAACATCCCACGGAAAGACAGCGAGTCCTGGTCCGCAACCATCCCAGATTCCAGACTTGGGGGGTTCTTGAACGCCTCCTTGACCTCAGCCAGAAGGAGATGCTGGGGGATCCGAACCTCGGAGAGGAGTTGGCCTTTCTGGCCCTGGATGTTGCCGAGCGACTCGATGTCTCCGCCTACGGGACTGAGGGCATCGAAGACCTTAGGGCCCGGGCCTGGGCCTACATCGGAAACGCACGCCGGATCCGGTTTGAGCTGCGCGAAGCGCAGGAGGCGTTCGACCGTTCGCTCATCCATCTCCGCCAGGGGACCCGCGAACCTTGGGAGCGCGCCGTCTGGATGGACCTCAAGGCCTCTCTGCTGCGAACCCAGAGGTGCTTCGAGGAATCGATGCGCCTGTTGAAGCGGGCTCTCCTGCTCTTCCTGGCCGTGGGCGACCAGCACCGGGCAGGACGGGTCCTGGTCAACATGGACAACGTGCTGCACCGGGCAGGCCGACCAGAGGACGGCATTCCTCTCCTCTACCAGGCGCTCGAGCTCATCGACCCCGAACAGGAACCGAACGTCCTGTTCATGGCGACGCACAACCTGATCGACGACCTCGCCGAGGCGGGCCGTTACATGGAGGCTCAACGGCTGCTCAGCCAGAGCCGCCCCCTATACCAGCGCTTCGATCGGCCGTTCGTCCGGTACCGCTGTCAATGGACCGAAGCGAAGATCGCCCGAGGCTTCGGGCAGATCAGGAAGGCGGAGGCTTTCCTAGAGGCGGCCCGTGCCGGATTCCTCGAACATGAGGCCGCTTTCGAGGTTGCCCTCGTCTCCCTGGAGCTCGCGCGCCTCTATGCGGAACAGGGAAAGACGACCGAGATGAAGCGCCTCGCCGAAGAGATGGTTTCCATCTTTTCTTCTCGCCAGATCCACCGGGAGGCGCTTGCCGCACTGGCGCTGTGGAAGCAGGCGGTGGACGCGGAGGAGGCCTGTGCCGAGCTGACGGCCCTGGTGGCCACCGAAATCAAGCACGCCCGCTACGACCAGTCCGCCAGCAGCCAGGAAACCTTCTGATCCCGGAAAGCGTCGAGCCCCCCGCCTCCTCGGAGGCTGGGGGGCTCGCAGAACCTTCCCGACAGGCGCGGACTAGGCGCCGGCCTTGTGGAAGGCGAAGGTGACCTCGGCCGCTTGGCCGGCAGCCACCGTCACCTGCTGGGTCGCCGTGCCGAGCTTCTCGTGCCAGGCCTCCAGCGTGTACGTGCCGGCCGGCAGCTTGTCGATCGTGAACGAGCCGTCGTCGCCCGAGACCGTGTAGTACGGGTTGTCCACCACGTTCGCGTAGGCCGACATCCAGGGGTGGACGTCGCACTTGAAGTGGAGGCCGATCTCCGGCTTGTCGAACGTCTTGTCGAACGACATGTTCTGGATCGGCTGGCCCTGGTTGAACTCGGCGTTCGCCGCCGGCATCGCATGGATGTTGTGCAGCGTGGCGTCGCTGTTCTTGATCGACAGCGGCTGGCCCACCTGGATGCCGAACACGCGCGGGTGATACAGGCAGCCCTGCTGGTCGAGCTCCTTCTTCTCGGTCGGAGCCGGGAACGTGCCGGTGAGCCCACTCTTCACGTACACGAAGACGTTGCCCAGCTTGCCGTCCTTGAGCGCGTAGATGTTGGTATCCACGGGCGTCGTGTGCAGGCTGAGGCACGTCGGATCGGCGTTCATCGCGATCGGGGTATCTTCGTCAGGACCGTCGTAGGTGACCGTGCCCTTGACACTGCCCGCGTTGGCCGCGTCGACGGCCGGAGCGGAAGCGGCCGGAGCCTCGGACGACGCCTGCGGAGTCTCCTCCCCCTCCGACGAGCCCTCGTCGCTGCCGCCGCCGCAAGCCACCAGCAGGGCCAGCGCGCAGCAGAGGGCGAGAAGCAGCCAGAATCGATTCCTGCTCATTCAAACCTCCTGTAAGGGTATTCGTTGAAACAAGGGTCCGCCGGATCGGAGGAACCGGCGCTGGATTATACAGCGACCGGCCCTCCAATCGGTTCCGCCTGGCAAGATGGGCCCTAACGGCCTCCCGCCGCCCCCGCGCTGACGCTGGTGGCCGGTGCGGCCGGAGCCGTCGTCGTCCCGCCTTCCGCAGGCGCGGCGCCGGTCAACCCGCCCGAGATCTTCCAGATGTGGTCGCGCAGCGCCGCCGTCACCTTGTCCGTGTCGGAGAGATAGGCCTTCATCTCCGCCTCGGACGAGAAGTACGGCAGGAGCCGCTGCCTCTGCGCGGCGTAGGCCGGGGAGTCCATCGCCATGCCCACCGGCGACATGAACTCGCCGGGCTTCGTCTCCGGGAAGAACGACGGCATGCGCGTGCCCGGGATCCAGCCCTGCGGGTTCTTCACCCAGGACGGCACCCAGTCGTGGCGCAGGCGATGGCTCGCCAGCAGCAGCGACGGCGCGAGGTCGCCCGCCGTCGCCGAGCCGCCCGGCGCCACCGGACCCGAAGGATGGCACTTGCCGCACTGGAACATGTCGAATACCACCTGTCCCACCGCGAGATCCCGCGCCTGCGCGGTCACCTCCTGCGAGACGAACGGCTTCTGGCGCTCGCGGGCCGCGAAGTAGCCCACGATCGAGTTCGCCTGCTCGTCCGTGAACCCGAAGGTCGGCATCCGCGCCGTGAGCCACGGCCGCATCCGCACCCGGCTCGGGTCGTGGAGATAGGTGAACAGCCAGTCGGCCTGAACTCGCGCGCCCTCGGCGGCCAGGTTCGGAGGCAACATGGCCGGGTCCTGGATCACCTGCTGGATCGCGTGGCCCTGGCCCTCGATCAGGTGGCAGCCCTGGCAGTTGAAGCGCGTGATGAGCTTGCGCCCCTCGGCCATCGCGGCCATGCGGCTGCCGTCCGAGTTTCCAGCCTTGCGCGCCGCCGCCGCGGTCTCCTTCGTGAAGCCGACCACGTTGGCGGTGATCGCCCGCGCCTCGCGCTCGGAGGCGCCGAAGTTCGGCATCTTGAGCAGCTCGTTGTAGTCCTTGACCCGCTCCTTGCCCTCGTCCCAGACGCGCGGGTGCATCACCTTGGTGCGGATCCAGTCGTGGCGGCTGTGCGGCACGTCGTGGACGTGGCCGAAGTCGAACTGGTGCATCGGCTTCGAGCCTTCCTGCGTCAGCTCGGTGCCGATCGGCTTGGCGTCCTCGAAGCCCTTGATGTCGTGGCAGCCGTAGCAGCCGTACTTGGTGATCGTCTGCTGGCCGAGGTAGACGTTGCGGTCGGCCTCCGACATTGCGTTCAGCTTCGCGCGGCTCGCCTCGATCGTGTTGATGTTCTGCAGGTAGCCCAGCGCCAGCTCGTCGCGGACCTTGCGGTCGAACCCGGGCAGCGCCAGGTTTTCATACTTCGCATCGTGGTTCGCCGGCGCCGTCAGGTAGGCGACCACGTCCGCCGCCTCCTGGTCGGTGAGCCGGAGGTTCGGCATGTTCGTATCCGGGAAGTACTGCTTCGGGTTCTTCACCCAGGCGTAGAGCCAGCCGCTGTTGACCTTGCTCCCGGTTCGCACCAGGTTCGGGCCGTGCAGGCGGTTGATCTTCGGGTAGAAGTCGTCGCGCTTGGCCTTGCCGTCCAGGATGTGACAGCCGGCGCAGCCCACGCTCTCGAACACCATCTTGCCGTTGGCCGCATCGCCGTTGGTCGGCGCCGGCGGATACTTCGGCTGCTCCGAGCTCGCCCACAGGTAATCGACGATCGTCCGGATCTCCACCGCCTGCCGCGCCTTGTTCTCGGGCGTCTGGGTGTTCTCCTGGTTGAAGAAGTGCGGCATGAAGGTCGTGGGATGGAAGTCCCGCGGCGCCTCGATCCACTTGTAGGCCCAGCCGGGGTTCGTCTTGCCGGCGATCCGCAGCAGAGCCGGGCCCGCCTTGCGCAGATTGGTGTACGACGGGTAGTTGATCGGATGGCAGCCGTAGCACCCCATGTGGGTGATCAGCTCGCGGCCGACGTCCTGCGTCTCGGAGGCCGGCGTCCAGACGCCGCCCGCGTGGCAGGTCGCGCAGCCCGCCTCGGTCATGCCGGCCGGCATGATCGGATACTCGAGGAACTGCTGCGGCTGCCAGTTGTACTTCTTCTTCCACTCCGCCGCCTGCTCGGTCGTCTGCGGGCTGTGGCCGGCGCGGGCGAAGTCCGTGGCGCGGTCGAGGCCGCCATGGCAGACCGTGCAGCCGTACTGCGTGTACGGGTGCGGCGAGCCGTCGCCGACGAACTTGTCGAGATTGGGATGCGTGCGGAACGGCTCCTTCCACTCCGGACCGTCGAAACCGGGACGGTTCACGGCCACGTGGCAGGTGACGCAGCGGTCGACCCGGTTGATCTCCGTGAAGTTGATGTTGTGCGTGAGACCCGGCAGGATCGCCTGCTGCACCTGGAGGCTGGGCTTCACGAAGTCCATCAGCGGCGCGTTCAGGAGGAAATAGCTGATGTTCTTGTCGAGGCTCGCGGCGCGCGTCTGGAGGCCGTCGACCCCGCTCTCCAGCGCCTTGATCTTCTCCTCCGCCGCGGTGACGGCCTCGCGGCGCTTCGCCATCTCGGCCAGGACCTGGTCGCGCTCGGCGAGGAACCGCTGCCGGTCCTCCGTGGCCTTCTCCATGGCCTTCTTCTCGTCCTGGACACGCCCGGCGGGTCCCTTCGAGTCGCTGCCGCTCTGGATCGCGACGTCGTACTGGAAGCGGGCCTCGTCGAGGCGCGCCTTGGCGCCGCGCCAGGCTGCGTCGGCCGCGTCGGCCTTCGACTTGAGATCGCGCGCCTTGTCCTCCAGCTTCCCGATCTCACTGCGATGGCCGGCGAGCTCCTTCTCCCCGGCCTTGATCTCCTGCTGGAGCTGGGCGAGATCTGTCTTGTTGATCTTGTCCCGCTCGGCCTGCATGTCGGTCAGGATCTTCTTCCTCTCCAGGCTGCGGAACTCCGCCTGGAACTTCTTCCAGGGCTGAGCGTAGTCGGCGACGACCATCCACAGGGTCACCGCCAGCAGCGCCAGCGAGCTGATGGCGAACACCATGTTCATGCGACCGAAGTTGTAATGCCGGTCCGGTCGCTTCTCGGGCGGTGTGATCGGTGGAGTCAACTCAAAGCTCCTTCCCCGTCGTCCGGGGGCGCAGCGCTAGATATTGAAGAAGTACTCCTGGACGTGAACGAAATACTTCAGGTTGAACAGCCAGCGACAGTACATCTTGATCGGCAGCAGCATCATGAAGAGGAACAGCGTCACGCCGACGTAGTACCGCGCCGGGCCCATCTTCTCCAGATAGGGTCGGAACCACTTCGTCTTGCTCAGCAGCACCGGCAGGACGAAGAAGTAGAAGCCGATGAGCAGGATGCCGGGCAGCTCGCGGACGAACCAGTTCCCCGGCAGGCCCATGTGGAGCGCCTTCACCCAGAAGTATTCGGACAGATCGACGTTGACCAGCGCCTCGACCTTCCCCGGGTCCCAGAACTCGTACGGGCCGAAGAAGTTCCAGTTCGGGCCGCGCAGGAAGGTGCCGATGACGATCATCTGGCTCCAGAGGATCAGCCAGCCGAACAGGAAGAGCGCGATCTCCACCCGCCGCTCGCGGAAGGTGTAGTAACCGTTGCCCTTCGGGTTCGTGTCGATGTACGGGATCGCCATGAGGCCGACGATGATCAGGCCGGGCAGCACCACGCCGGCGAGCCACGGGTCGAAGTAGACCAGCATCTCCTGGAGACCCAGGAAGTACCAGGGCGCCTTCGACGGGTTCGGAGCGAGCGCCGGGTTGGCCGGCTCTTCGAGCGGCGCCTTGAGCGCGATCGACCAGATCACCATCACCACCGTGAGCAGGACCATGCAGATGAACTCGGAGAACACCAGGTCCGGCCAGGTGAAGATGCGGTCCTCGACCTCGGTGGCTTCGAACGTCGGCTGGCCGTCGGCGATGCGGACGTCGTTCGCCTTCGCCTTGTGTAGCGAGAACCAGACGAAGAAGCCGACCAGGAACACCATCATCACGATCGGCACGTTGTCCGGCTTCGCGACGATCAGGTAGAAGTTCGGATCGAGCAGCGACAGCAGGAAGAACACCACGCCGACCGCGAGCAGGACGTAGCCGCCGCGCTTCGTCCACAGAGACTTCGAGCGCAGCATGAAGTAGAACGCGACCAGCGACAGCGTGAACGACCAGTAGGGATAGGCGAGGATGTTGACGAAGTGCTTGAGGAGCCCGATCGGGCCGGCGCCCTCGGGCTCCGCCATCAACGCCAGGGGGACCAGATTCACCAGAGTTTCCATGTGCATGTCATCCCCCGGCTACATGGGTCCCGAGATGCCGCCGTCCTTGCGGACGCGCCAGAAGTGGACCGCCATGAGGAACGCGGCCACGAGCGGGATGCCGACGCAGTGCAGCACGTAGAAGCGGATCAGGGTGGCGCCGCCGATCGTGCGTCCGCCGATCAGGGCGAAGCGCGCATCGCTGCCGACGTGGATCAGGCGTTGCCCTCCCAGCTTGAGGAAGGCGGCACCCGGTCCCTCGTTGCCTAAGAGGGGCGTCGCGCGGGCCATGTTCGAGCCGACCGTGATGGCCCAGATGGCGAGCTGATCCCAGGGCAGCAGGTAGCCGGTGAACGAGAGCAGGAGCGTCAGCACGAGCAGGATGACGCCGACGTTCCAATTGAACTCGCGTGGCGGCTTGTACGAGCCGGTCATGAAGACGCGGAACATGTGCAGCCAGACCGCGATCACCATGGCGTGCGCGCCCCATCGGTGGAGCTCGCGCATGATGCCGAACGCCGCGGCCTCGCGCAGATCGACGATGTCGACGAACGCGTACTCGACCGTGGGGCGGTAGTAGAACATCAGGAGCAGGCCGGTGATGGTCTCCACCAGGAAGAGGAAGAAGGCCGTCCCGCCCATGCACCACGTGTAGCTCATGCGGATGCCGGACTTCTTGACCTTGATCGGGTGCAGGTGGAGCACCACGTTGCCCAGCATGGCGAGCGCGCGCTTGCGGTTGTCCGTCGGGATGCCCACCCGGAAGATGGACTTCCAGACCTGAGTCTTGGTGATGCCTTTGAACATGGCCCCTCTTTCGGTTCAGGTTGACGTTCGCAGTATCAGCGATCCAGCGATCCGACGAATCAGGCGGCCGCGATGAACGAGGCCGGGTCTTCCCACTGACCCAGCTCGTACTGGAACTTCTGGGCCTTGTCGATGACGATCTGGCCGTCGTCCGGGCTGATGAAGATGCGGGCGCGCTCGAGCGGCCGGGGCGTGGGGCCCTCGAAATTGATGCCGCTCTTGTAATAGCCGCTGCCGTGGCACGGGCACTTGAACTTGTTCTGCGTCTCCAGCCAGGCCGGCGGGCAGCCGAGGTGGGTGCAGATGGCGATCAGGGAGTAGATCTTCCCCCCGTCCTTGATGATCCACACGCCGTACTTGTCGACGAAGCGGGTATCCACCACGCCTTCGCCGAAGTCGCGCGGGTAGCCGGCCTTGAAGGTGGTCGGCGGCTCGAAGAGCACGTTCGGGAACATGAAGCGGCCCATGGCCGTCACGCATCCGCCGATGGCGGCCGAGAAGCCGACCCAGGCCACGGCGGCCCAGGAGAAGAAGCCGCGGCGGGACAGACCGTCCCCTTTCGCGGCGGCGGGAGCAGCGGGAGTCGCCTTGGCGGCGGCCGCGGGTGCCGGCTTCGGTGCAGCGGGCACGGAGGAGGTCGCCGCGGCCGGCTGGTCCGGCTTCGCGGTGGCCGCAGACTCCGCCGAGCCCACCGGCTCGGAAGCGGGGCCGTCCTTCGTCTCGTCAGCCATGTTGCCCCTTTCGAACTGCCTGGTGTTATGGGCTCCGATCTACATCTCTATTCGGGTGCCTCTTTCTAGCGAAACGGGACAGGGGTGTCAACGCCGCACCGCGGCGGAACCGCCGATCCTCCTCTCCTGTCTCATCTTGGGGACGGTAGAAGCGCCAAAGCAACTCCCCTCTCCCCCGAGCTGCGGGGACGGGAGGAGGCGCCCTCTCCTGCGAAGCAGGGGAGGGTCGGGGAGGGGTCTTTCACCTGGCTCACCGTCCCTGGGAGACCGCCTTCTCCGCCTCCATCGCCGCCTGCCGCACCTTCAGGCTCGGATCGTCCTTGGCCAGTCGCCCGAAGAGGGCCGCGTGCCGAGGGCCGTCCACAGCCGCCAGAGCCCGGATCGCGCCAAGCATGGCCTCCTCCTGTTGCTCCGACGTGATGTCCGGAACCTGCGCCAGGAGTCGCCGGTCGAGCATGGTCTCGAGGACCGGCACGCTGGCGTCGCTCCCGAGGAGCGCCAGGGAGAGAGCCGCATTCCACCGCACCTCGGTGACCGCGTCATCGAGGCGCGGCCGGAGCAGGGGTATGGCCGAGGGGTCGCGCAGCTCGCCGAGAGCGAACGCAGCGGCCTTGCGGATGCCGGGGTCCTCGTCCGTGAGCGCCTTGGCGAGAGGGTCGCGGGCCCGGGCATCGCCCAGCATCCCGAGAGCCAGCAGCGCATAAATGCGCGTCCGGTCGTCCTCATCGTCGAGAGCGGCGGTCAGGATCGGCAGGGCCTCGCGGTCGCCGGTCCGGCCGAGCACGAGAGCGAGATACCGTCGCATCTCGGCATCGTCCGCCTCCTGGAACAGCCGCCGGACCTGCGCCTTGGCTCCCGGCTCCTTGTCGAGAGCCCGGGGATCCGAGACCAGGATCTTCGACAGCTCATAGGCCGCCTGGACCCGCCGAGGCTTCCACCCGGACTCCAGGTCGCCCAGGTAGTCTCGGGTGGACTGCCGGTCATAGGCGATCCACCCGAAGCCGATGAAGATGGCTACACAGAGGAGGACGACGAGGAGCGGGACGATGAACAGGCCGAGGAAGGAGCGCAGGGCGCTGTTGCCGGCTTCTTCGGCTTCGGACTCGATGAGATCGGGCTCCGGGGAATCTTCGTTCTGAGGGACTTCGGGATCGATGGGGTCGGACATGGGGCTGGAAGCATAGCCGAACCGGGAGAGGACCGCCACCCGTCGAGCATAGTAGCATGGAACAGCAGGCTATCGTGGAGCTTCAACACATTTCCGAGCTCACGGCTCGGGAGCGCTGGCTCGAAGTTCTGCAGCGCCTGAAGGAGCGGAGTTGAATCGCCACCATTCTCGATACCTTAGCAGCGGTCAATGTGGTGATCGCAACGGACGATGCGGCAGACCCGGTCTCGAAGCTCGAACGATCGACCGCGGTCAGCGCACTGACCTCTTCCTTTCCGAGGTCGGCAACAGCCTTTGGAGGCACATCCGCCAAGGCACGATCCCTCTAGATGAGGCTCTCGGACGGATGGAAGAAGCGATTGCGCTGGCCGATCAGATCGTTCCATCCGCCATGCTGGTGCAAGAGGTAGTCGCCGCCGCGGCTCGATACAGCCATCCGATATACGGCATGCTTTACGTTCGCTCTCGCCCGCTGCCAGGGGTGGCCTGACTTTGGACCGAACCTTTGCGCCTTGCTCCGGGGGATGGAGGTCGACGCGTACTGCCTACTTGAGGCTGCTGCCACCCCGGGCGACTCGGGCTCTCTCGTAGCGCATCCAGTTCTTACGAGAACTCGCTTGCGTCGAGAGGCGAAGGGGCGGGCCACCCGGCCTATACCAACGGACTACCCGCAGCCCGCTTTGTTTTAACTCCGGGAGGTTGCTTACTCTCCGAAAGGAACGGCTTGGCGACTTGCGGGATCATCTTTTCTTCACGAAAGCTACCGCCTTCTGGGGTAGGCCTTACTCGAGGCCATATCGACTCTTGAGCACTAATGGCGTCCGCGTAATCGATGCCCAGAGCAGGGGCCAGAAAGTCATTCCATACACTTCGGGCAACCTCTTCTGCTTTACTTTTATCAATCTCAATTTCACCGGAACCACAAACAGCTACCTTGTTTTCCATCTCCCAACTAAGCTGCCCATAGAGAAACATCACAGCTTCGTCTCTCCTCAACTCTTCAGTGCGAATATCCGAAAGCGGCAATACCAACCAACGGCTTGTTCCGTTTGGGCGATGCCATACCTGGACTATTAAACCGCATCCCGGAATATCGCAACCGGCGCGCTCAAGCCAAGCGATAGATATATCATCTACAATTGTCTTATGGACTGCCTTGCCGTCGAAGGCATAAAATTGGACGCTCGCCGCTCCATCAGCTCGAAGTACAATTCCTAGCCGCGGATCAGTGAACCTATATCCGCAAATCCCTTGGGCATATGAGCGGTATAACCCAGCGAACGTCTCACCGTCGCAATTCGCAGTCAACCTTTGAGCTAGCGGAGTTGCCGCCCGGCCTATACCAAAGCCGCGGAAATCGCAGCTATCAAGGCGCGTCAGTCGCTCTCTATTAAGAAATTCGGATGATTCACGAAGAAGTTCGATGCGCCAGCACCCCTCCTTTCTACGAGACAATGGAAGTCTCCCATGTAGACAATGTATGCATATTATGACTAAGGCCAAAAAATCTTGGCGGCTAACAAAATAAAAAGAAAACTCATCCAACAAGTTTACAATACCTTTAATTATGCCCGCCCCTCGAATCGACTTCATGAGGGATCTTGCTCTTTTTTCAATCTCCTCTCTCTCTGAGTCTGAGATTTTTGGAAAACTCGCATCGGCACATGCAGCCAGCAGATGAGCCAGATGCTTCCGCGCTTCACCCTTGACGGCCTTCCCAGGCGTTGTTAAATTGCGCAGCAGAGAAACTGACCGGTCATCTCGGTCCTGTAACCACACCAGCCCGACAATAAGACGTTCACGTTCCACTTGAAAAGAAGGTGGAGACGAGTTCCAAGTGCCCCTGACATAGTCACACCAATGTAAGCTATCCTTTAGCGTCCCGGCTACGATCGAAAAAAGGAGTTCGTCAAAACCTCGGCCAGTTAGCACTCTTTCCTTAAGAACCATGGATTGATCCTTGGCTCGACTATCATTTAGTACTCTTTGTGCCATGTGCCGGGCTATCAAATAGCCCCTGCCTTCGGCCAACTTCGCCCGCCGCTCGCGAGGGTCATGCCATCGGCACAACGCCACAGCGCACCAGAAAACCAAGTCTATTACGTTATCCACGCTAGTGTAATCTCGAAACATATGGAGAGCGCACAAAAAATCACTTAGCGCATCGTGCTGCCGATGAGAGCGCGTCTTAGCACGCCCCCTTGCCCAGTATGACATCCCAAGATCGTGTAGATAGCTATGCTCCAAACAGCGATCTATCGTATCGGTCAACAGGTGCTCAGCTTCTCGATATTTATACTGCTCTTCAAGGACTTCCGCCCGGTGTCTCCAGCAACGCATCTCGCCAAAGACGTTACCTAACTCGCGAAAGTATTCCTCCACTGCCACTAAGTCTGCGATTGCCTCTTGATAATAACCTCTTCGAGTCTCAATTCGCCCCCGATAGAGTTGCCCATGCTTCGCATAGCATTCAAGATACGAAGTTCCTTCTGCTTCTTCAATTACATGCTGCAAATTCGCCAAGGAAGTCGTATATTTATCTTCGTGGAACTGTTCAATGGCTACACGAAGCTTGGCCGAAAGGGCATAGCACCTTTCGAAACCCGACGTTCCTCCCTCCGGAATTTTTGTTGAGCCAGCCTTTGGACTTAACGCGAAACTGAGGTAACGCTTAAGCTCCTCGTCATACCCAGTACGTAGATTGGCAAAAATGGCGTCAAATAATCCTTTTACTAAACGGCTCGGCCTGTTTTTATCAACTTGCAAATCTTTTACAAGCTCTGGGTCAGTGTAAAATGATCCTCGATGGAGTGATATCTCGAACAGCAGAGCCATCAGAAGATATCTATAATAGAACAACGCGCTGGCTCGAAGACCTTTCCCCTCCTCAAATTCAGCCCTCTTAATCCAACGGAAGCAAGTGGCCGCGCAATCGAGAGCTGCTTCGTACTCACCAAGTAAGTAAGCAATCTGACTCATATAGTAGCTGCACAAAACGCAACTAATAGAGTCGATTGTTATATTACCTTGAGGAAGAACATTGGCATCGCTACCTCTCGATTCCAGGCTGTCAGCCAACAGCGAAAGACTACTGTTTACCACCTCCGCAGCTCGGGTAAAGTCCGCAGAATTGTGATCTCCTTCGTGAGGCCGAGGTAAATCGATGCCAGGGATATCTCGGAGGAAGTCTAGAGCCCGCGCAATGAACTGACCTGTTTCGTGGTAGCTATTAAGAACCTCTACGAATTTTTTCCAAATAGGTATGTAACTAGCACCGCCCACCAATTCTTTTCCGGCACCTTGGTAACCAAGATACTCCACAAGCCGGCAATTGATGTAAGACGTGTAAGGTAACGCCATTGCTATCCACCCTTTCAAAGTTCAACTGCCGAGCAGATTCAAAGCACAAACTGCTCGCTAGAGAACCACCTATATTCGCCAGTCTCAGAATCGCCAACTATAAAATTACGAACCACAGCGCGCGCATCCCCATCTTCGGAGAATAGGAATGCGGCGAAGGATTCTTGCCCCCCTTCTCCCCAAGCCTTATATCGCTTTGGCAGGCTCTTCACAGAAGGATAGGGAGGCTCTTCAGGGGACTTGAAGGCCCCCGGCGGCAGGAACTCCCATGGCTCAAGACCAAGTGCCGTAAAAAAATTGCTGACAGATCTTCTTTGAGACCTAGATAGTTTTTTATTGTCCGGTATGCTAGAGAGAAACAGCCGCCGCGAGATTTGCTCATGCTCTCGAATACAGTTAGGGCCTGGATGCCTCGAACCGGCACAGAGAAACACTGATACTGGCCCCTTCGATCTTCGCAAAGAATCACGGGGTCCGAGCATAGATAATAGTAACGAGGGAGTTAAGCGATTTTCGTTGGCACCATGGTGCGGCACTTTTAGCAGGCACGCATGGTTTATAATAATGCTACTACCATCTGTCTGTAATAGGGCCGATGGGCAGGCAGATCGCCCCATAATTCCGGACCAATAGGGTTGATTTATGGGAATGTTATATAAACTCTGCCATGCCGCACGAGGCGCATCCCCCCCCAAGAGCACAAGTTGATCCCCACACTCAATAGCAAGAACAGAAGAGTAGCGATTATCCCAGCGCTTGAGATCCTTTTGCGGTGCCCCCGCGTACTCCCGAGTAGATTTAAAGGCTTCCCTAATTGCTCTCGCAGTGAAGTCCACGTTTTGAAAAGCAGCAGGAAGAAGGAAGAAGCACGACTTCCCAAAAGGTCCTTGCGCAGTTATTTGAATATCGGTTTTTGCCTCTGTCTCCTGATCGAGTTGATCGATCAATTCAGACAAGGCGGGATAGGGCAGGAAGTCATCTACGGGCAGAGACCGCAGAACAGCCAACGTAAACGGTATCCGGATACTCGTCAATCTGCGCCCGCTTTCCCGAAAAAACTCTAGTGCAGGAGCCAATCCATCATAGTGATCCTTATGGAGGTGAGATAAGTGAACCAGTTCGATGGTTCCGCTCGAATTGGAGAAGCGCTTCAAAAACTCTACGGCGGGCACAACTCCCCCCCGCCTATGTGCGTCTACGAGTATCCAACGGTCTCCAGGCAGGTGTACCAAGACCGAGTCACCTCCCCAACTATTGAGAAAGATAACACATGTATCTCCCGACCTCCAAAAGGGAGGTTCCTCTGGCATTTTACACCCCCTCTCTAACTTTGAATACGATGATAGCCTCGGTCCAAAACAGAAGCAACTCTATGGCATAAAGACATTCCATAATGCAAATTCTATTCTGGGGGAAGAAAGATGCTACCCGGAAAGGGGGTGACTCAGGAACGGAAGGGTGGGAACAAGAAAGGGTGACAGAGAGTTGAGGAGAAGGCGAGGGCGAAACCAAGGCGTCAGATGCCTCTCACTCGGTTCTCAGATGTGAACGGGTAGTTCTCGGCGATTCGGGCGAAAATCAACCTCCCGCCCGTCGCTTGCCGGCCGGAAATACCTCTCGCCACCCCTCTCATCAGCACACGAAGACAGACCTCTCCTCGCCACGACCGGCTGTGGACGTCATTTGGAAGGAAACTGAGGGGCGGGGCCAGCCTTCTGCGCCTACGGAGGCAGGGCTCTGACGAAAGGCAGACCCGGAGGGAACGAGCCCACCGGGAACCTCGCCGACCGGTCACCCTGCTTGAGCAGCTCGGCCGCATCCCGGAACGCAGCCAGGAAAAGGCCATACGCCTCGCGCAGTCCATTGCGGATCGCCTTGCTCGCGGCGTGGAACCGCGGCGCCGGCGACTTTTTCGTCCTGTTCGGCCGGGTATGAGGTCTCTGCCTGCGCACCTCATCAACGCCCAGGACCGAAGTTCCTCTCTCCGCTCCGGTGGAAGGGGTGACTGGAAGGGGTGACAGAGAGTTGAGGAGAGGCGAAGGCGAAACCAAGGCGTCAGATGCCTCTCACTCGGTTCTCAGACGCCAGCTAAACGGGTAGTTCTCGGCGCTTCGGGCGGAAATCAGCCTTTCGCCCGACGCTCGCCGGCCGAAAATACCTCTCGCCGCCCCTCTCATCAGCGCACGTGGGCAGACCTCTCCTCGCCACGACCGAGCTTGGACGTCATTTGGAAGGAGACTGAGGGTCGGGTCCAGCCTTCTGCGTCTACGGAGGCAGGGCTCTGACGAACGGCAGACCCGGAGGGAACGAGCCCAGCGGGAACCTCGCCGACCGGTCACCCTGCTTGAGCAGCTCGGCCGCATCCCGGAACGCAGCCAGGAAGAGGCCATACGCCTCGCGCAGTCCATCGCGGATTGCCTTGCTCGCGGCGTGGAACCGCGGCGCCGGTGACTTTTTCGTCCTGTTCGGCCGGTTATGGGGTCTCTGCCTGAGCACCGCGTCAGCACCCAGGACCGAAGTTCCTCTCTCGATCCGAGCCGCTCGCGCGTCGCGCTCGATTTCCTCGACCAACTCGGCAACCCGCTGCCGATACGCCTCCAGCGAGAGGTGATCCCAACAGGGCAGCCGGCTCAGGACGAAGCTCTCCTCGGCGGCGTAAGTCAGGCGCTCATACTCCTCGCCTCGATTGCGAGCGGCATACTCCTGGGTCCGATCGAACCAATAGCCCTTGAGCGGCACGTCCTCCAGGATCGAGCGCGCCGCGTGGACGCCTGGCCTGGCCGAGGGTGCCAGAGTCCTCAGGAACGAACCGGAATTGCGCCCGGAATTGCGCCCAAGGCCTCTTCGCACAGGCGTCTCAAGCTCGATCTACCCCCAAACCGTCGCGAACCCGCCTCACTTCGCGACGATCCGGGCATCGCAGTCACAAACTCACGTCAAAATCGTCTCGATCCCGCCTTGGATCGCGACGTCATCAGCCTGCCTGCCGACGAAAGAGACGGGGATCGTCGCGATCCCCGCCCGAATAAGCGGGCCAGATTCCTACAGAATCGATCCTCATCTGAAATCCGTCGCGGATCAGGAATGGATCGCGACGAATTCACCAAGCTTCGCGACGGATTCAGGCCATTGCTCGCGACCCGGCAAGAGATCGCGACGAATTTAAAAAAGATCGCGACGAATTCGACTCTATACGTCTCGCATAGCGCCACTTCGCGACGCTTCGCACGGATTTGACGGCACGATCCCGAGATCAGTCCTCGAAAAGACCGAGATCGCGACGGATTTCCCGCTTCGAGACAGCCGCAGAAGAGAATCCGTCGCGAAAGAACCCTATTCCGCGACGCTATTGACAGGGATCGCGACGATCCCCATCCACTCCGTCGCGAAATTGGAGAAGATCGCGACGCTTTTTCGTCTCCTCGGAGAAGGACGGATCGGCAGGCCGGGCCGGGCCGGACGACCCAGGACAGGAGCCAGAGGCTTCTGGAGCTTCTGGAGCGAGCAGGCCACTCGACTTCGCGGTTCGCCCTTCCACCGCGGTGTCTCGTCTTGAGCACCCATCGGAAGCGGCATGCATCTTGCTCTTCTATCACCCTGGAGCATCCGGCGCGGTGCCTGCCTCATAAATTTCACGACTCCAGCAACTCAGGGCACCGCGAGAAGCGGGAGGTGCCCTATGAAGATCGCTCCGATCGCACTCGTTCTGTTGGTCCTGGCGATCCCCGCCACCGCCGACATTCCGTTCGCCTCCTCCATCCATCCGAACCCTGCCGGTGGCGCCGACGTCGATCTCGGCTTCTTCTTCGACTCGCTCTCGCCCTACGGCAACTGGGTCCAAACCCCGGCGTACGGCTGGGCCTTCGTGCCGGACGTGGCCACGACGACCTGGCGCCCGTACACCGATGGGCAGTGGCTGTACACCGACGCGGGTTGGACCTGGCTGTCGGAGGAGCCCTTCGGCTGGGCGACGTATCACTATGGAAGATGGGACCTGAATCCGGACTACGGCTGGATGTGGGTCCCGGGCGACCAGTGGGCTCCGGCCTGGGTCGATTGGCGAGCGACCGACGACTCCATCGGCTGGGCGCCCTTGCCACCCTCCTACACGGTGAGGCGGAATCTCGCCTGGCCCAGGATGGACGTGGACCTTCCCGCGGAGGCGTACGTCTTCGTGCCGGAGACCCGGTTCCTGCAACCGGGGGTGATGGCCTTCGCGTTGCCGCCCGGCCAGATCCCGGGGCTGTTCCGTTCGAGCCGGCGCTTCACCCAATTCCGGTTCGCCAACGACCGGATCATCGACGAGGGTCTTCCCTTCGTCACGGTCCAGCGGCGGATCGGCCGGCGCATTCCGCGCTACCAATTGGTGGATCTTGCACCCCGCTTCTGGGGCAGCCGTCCGAGGGCGCGTGTCGCGGGCAACCGGCTCGAAATCTTCCGGCCACGGGTCCTGCGGACTGCAGTGGCGGTGCCGCCGGCCCGGCCCATCGCGAGCCGGTCGGTGATGAGGGTCCACGATGCGGTGAGGGTGCGGAAGCTGGCGCGAGCCCGCGCGGCGGCCTTCAACCTGCCGCCGCCAAGAGCCGTTGCCGTCTCGCGGCGCGACTTCGGACAGAGCCGGCGGGTCGGACCACCGGATACCCGCCAAGTGGTCGTGGGCCGCGACTTCGGGAAGACCCGCGGCATTGGAGGCATTGGACAGGAAACCCACGTCACGAGATCCCGGCGCGCCTTCGACAGGAGCCACGGAATCGAAAAAGGTGTCCGCAGGCAGCAGCTTTCGCCTCGCCGTGGCACACGTCTTGATCAGGGACGCAAGGCAGAAATCCGGCGCCAGGACGTCCGCACGAGCCGCGGCCGGCCCGAGGTCCGCCGTTCCTCGCGCGGTGCGCCGCCTCCCCGGCTCAAGGTGGAGAGGCACCGCTCCAGCCGCCCGACCCGAATCTCCCCGGGCGGCCCGAAGCGGACACGCGTCGGGGCTGCCAGGAAACGCCGGTGATGAGCTAGTCTTCCCCGGTTACAGAGATACCCGTGACACTCGCCGGCTTCAGCCGGCAGCCGTTCAGATAGTTGTAGACCTGGTTGTCGGTCAGCTCACGGCCTCTTACAGGCGGCGTCGTCAAGGAAAATGGACCCTCAGGGTCGCGCGGAGGAGGGGGATTGGGCACGAAGCTCCCTCGTGGCACACAACCCAGGATGTAGTTCCTCAGGTTCACAACCGAAGGCGGCCGGCCCGGGCCGTCAAACTCAAACTCGACATCCCAGGCACTGTTGGCGAACGCAGGGGCCGCCATGCCCAGGGCCACGATCAGAGTGCAGAGAGCGGAAGCGAAGAGGATGCTCTTTCTTTTCATGTCGATCTCCCAGGGAACGATGTGGCTGTGTGCCAGCTATGCGTCCCATAGGAGACGACGACGAACGCTTGCCGTGAAGTCGCTGGAAGCCCCCGAGGCGCGGCAGCCTCGGGGGCACGATCGGAAGGACGCCACGAAGGCGGTCAGCAGTAGCAGGACACGCCGGTGCAGCGCTCGGTGCAGATGATCGTCGCACCTCCGACGGCCAACTTCAGATCGCTGTCGTTCAGATTGCGCAGGGTCTCGCGATTGAGCTCGAGCTTCTTCAACTTCCTGGGCTGCGTCTCTTTCTTCATGGCATCGCTCCCTTTCGTGTGAGGGGTCCGGCCCAGCCCCACCGGCTGGCCACGGCAGGGTACCACGAGGGCTGGCCACGCTTGCCTCAGGCCGCCGGCACGTAGCGCACGATCTCGGCCGCGAACTGCGCAGCCCGGTCCGGCGTCATCTTGTCCTGGGCCACGAGGCGGCAGAACAGCTTGAGGCTCGCCGCGGTCTGGCGGTCCAGGCCGGGGCTCTCCCGCAGCCGGACCGTCGACTCCGCCAGCCTCGCGAGCTCTTCGGTGCGGCCCTCGCGGAGCTGAAGGACGGCCGTCTCCAGGAACAACAGGGCGAGCTCGGGGATCGCCTTCGGGTGGAGCCCGGAGGGATCGAGCCCAAGCACCGCCTCGGCCTCCTCGAGTCGGCCCAGGCCCGCGGCGACACGGCCGTCGAGGCAGAGCAGGCGGGACCGCGCCGGCTCGAGCCCCTCCGCCAGCTTGCGAAGAGCGGCGGGGAGCGCCTTCACCTCCGCGGCACGGCCGGCGTCGCAGAGCGCCGTGCCGAGCTCGAGCCCGATCCTCAGAGAGAGGTGGGGCCTGGCGAGCTTCGCGGCGATCTCGCTGGCGCGCGACAGATCCTTGACGGCCACGACGGCCTGGCCGCGGCGCCGGAGCAGGCGACCCTTCTCCAGAAGGAGGAGCGCCTCGCCTTCACCGCCGTCGGCCTGGGCCCCGATCACCGGGCTCGGCCGGATCGAGAAATCGATCTTCTCCAGGGCTTCCGCGAGCTGCCCCTGCTCGGCCAGGAGACGGACGGTCAGCACCGTCGTGCGCTGGCGGCGGAACATGGTCGGCCAGATCCCCGCCATGGCGCCGGTGAAGAAGGACTCGGCGCGATGCATGGCCTCCCGGGCGGACGCCAGGTCGCCCCGCGCGCGGCGGGCGTTCGCGAGATGGGCCCAGGCGTACTCCTGGGCCCCGCTGACCACCGCCGGCTCGCCGAGCACCTTCGGAGCGATCGTCACCGCGAGCGCTGCCAGCTCCTCGGCGCCCTCGGGATCGAACTCCGCCCGTTCCAGGCTCTCGTCGCAGATCCGCTCGCAGAGCGCCCAGCCCTGGAACGCGGAGTCTCCGAGGATGCGTTCCTTCCACTCTCCCGGAGCTCCGGAAGCCTGAAGCTGGCGCCACAGCCTGTCCGCCGCTTCGCGGTCCTCATGGGCCTGGGCGGCGCGCCGTTCACGACCATCGATGTAATCTTCAACCGGCTCTTGTTTCGTCATAGCGTTCTCCGGGACCTGATTCTACGGAGTTGCCGGTGCGGAGACAAGCGACGGATTCGCAGGCAGGCTGCTGAACGGGCTGCCGCGACGAAGGCGTCGCGGCAGCTTCCGGGAGGCGAGGTCTTCAGCCGGGCGGGAACTGACCGTTCTTGGCCACCGGCACGCAGAGCTTGGTGGTGTCCTTCACGTCCACCTGCTCGGGCGGCAGGCCCATGCCTTTCAGCACGGGATTGAGGTGGCTCAGCTTCAGGTTCTTGTCGAGCGGCAGACCCTTCAGGTCATAGCAGAGCACGTCGGAGTAGCGGATGATCTGGGCGACAGAGGCGGGCGGGAACTTCTGGTTCTTGGCCACCGGCACACAGAGCTGGATCGGCGCCGGCCCGGTGATCTCGGTCTGCTCCGACGCCGTGCCGACGAACAGGGGGTTCAGGTGGGTCAGCTTGATCGGAGCGGGATGGATGGCGGGAGCCTCGACCCGGTAGCACTTGAGGTCCAGGTAGCTGATCAGGCTCAGCACGCTGGGTGGCGGGTTCTGATCGTTCTTGGCCACCGGCACGCAGAGCTGCTCCGGCTCGCGCACGATCACGTCGGTCGAGGGTCCGAGCAGCCCCGAGATCACCGGGTTGAGCTGGTCGATGTGGATCGGAAGGTCGAGCGAAGGCCCCTTGATGCCGTAGCACTTCAGGTCCGCATACTGGATGAAGGGCAGGACGCTCGACGGGATCACCTGGTTCTCCTTGCGCACCGGGACGCAGAGGTCCTGCGGCTCCTGGAGCTCGACGTGCTCCACCGGAGCTCCGTACTGCACGAAGACAGGGTTGAGATGGTCGAGCTGCAGCGGCACGTTGATCGGCGGCTGGTCCGGGATGTCGTAGCAGCGCAGGTCGAGGAATCTAACGAAGGCGGCGGGCGACGGCAGCGGCTGAGCCGAGACCGCGGCCGGCAGCGCCAGCAGAACGAACAGGCAGGCTCCAACGACGACCAGGCGAATGACCTTGTCCATGCTCATCTCCTTGTTGTGGGAAGGAGCGGCTCCGCGCACGGGTCCACCCTTCCACGCGCCTCATGACAGTGGATTTGACGGTCCAGGCCTGTTCCGTCCGACTGGACGCTCCCCAGTAATAGAAGCATCCACTAATTTAGAGTACTCGACGATTCAAGAACGGGACAGTCGGAGCTTCGATAGACTGGCGCCATGAACGCCAATCCCGCCGATCTCTTTGTTCAGGACGTCCGCATCCAGGCCCGCAAGCTCAAGGAGCTCGCGGACAAGGCTCTCGCCCAGGTGCGCGACGAGGACCTCGCCGTCGTGCTCGATCCCGAGTCGAACAGCCTCGCCATGATCGTCCAGCACCTGGCAGGCAATCTCCGCTCCCGGTGGACCGACTTTCTAACCTCCGACGGCGAAAAGCCCGACCGCAACCGCGATGCCGAGTTCGAAGCCCACGACGGCACGAACCGAGCCGGCCTCCTGGCGGCCTGGGAGGACGGGTGGGGCTGCCTGATCTCGACCCTCGACGGCCTCGCCGTGGAAGATCTCGGCAGGACGGTCACCATCCGCTCCGAGCCCCACTCCGCGGTCCAGGCCATCAACCGCGGGTTGGCGCACGCCGCCTATCACGTCGGCCAGATCGTGCTGCTGGCGAAGCACTTCGCCTCGGCGGACTGGAAGACGCTCTCCATCCCGCGCAAGCAGTCGCGACAGTTCAACGAGGCCATGCGCGGGAAGTCAGCCGGAGCCTAAAGCCGGCCGGCCTCCTGTCTCGACAGGAGGCCAGCTGACTCACGCGGCTGCGCTAGCGGACGTTGATGCGCGTCGAGACGCCGAAGGTGCGGGGCTGGTTGACCAGATAGCCGACGCGCGCGCGCGTGCCGCGCTCCTGATCCAGGGCGAGACGGGCCTGCTCGTCGAACAGGTTGTTGACGAACACCGCGATGTCCCACTTCCCGTTCAGGAACCCGAGGCGGAGGTTGGCGATGTCGTACGACGGCAACTCGGGGTTGAAGCTGAACGTGCTCTGGGTGAGCGGACCGCCGATCGTGTTGGCGCCGAATGAGTTCAGATTCACGAGGCCGAAACCCACCGCCTGGTCGCCGATCTGGGTGAACCGGGAGCCGACGTATTGGTAGCTGCCGGTGAAGTACCCCAGCCAGCTCGTCCCGAGGGCCCACTGCCAGGTGGCCATGGCCGCGCCCTGAAGCTCCGGGACGGTCGGCAGACGGTTGCCGGACTTGATGCCGGAAACCACCTGCACGTTGCCGGCCGAATCGGTCGAGGTGAGGGTCGAGCGCAACTCCGACTTGCCGTAGTTGGCCGAGATGGTGAAATCGAAGTGCTCGGTGGGCGCGGCGGACCACTCGAGCTCGATGCCGGTGCTCCGGGCCTTGGGCACGTTGAAGATCACCCGCGAGGAGCACGTGCCGGCGGTCACGGTCGCCTGGAGGTTCTTGATGTCCATGTAGTAGGCGGCGACGTTGAACACCCCATGGCCTCCGCCACCGCCGCCGATCGTCGTCTTGCTGCCGACCTCGTAGTTCCAGATCTCCTCGTCCTCCCACGAGCCGTGCCCGCCGAAGGTCCTCAGGTCCTCCGGCGTGCAGAGCGGCACGTTGAGAGGATCGTTGATGCCGCCGAGACGGAAACCTTTCGAAACCTGGGCGTTCAGCTTGGTCCCTTCCTTGACGTCGAGGCTCGCGATCAGGCGCGGCGCGAAGCCGGTCGCCGAGGTCGAGCCCGTGTTCGTCCCGGCGTCGGCGAAGATGCCGTCGAAGGTCTGGCTCCGGTCTTCCTGGAAATCGTAGTAGCGCAGGCCGCCGGTCAGGTCGAGGCGGTCGCTGACGGCCCAGGTGGCCTCGCCGAACACCGCGAGCTGATCCATGTCGTAGCTCAGGTCGGAGAAGTAGAGCACGTCGCGCTTCGCGCCGAAGTTGCCCGCGGTGGGGATGCCGGTCAGAGACTCGAAGCCGGAGACGAAGACGCTCTGGCCATAGTCGCGGTCGATGCTGCTGTAGAAGACCCCGGTCAACCACTGCAGCCGGTCGCGCTGGCCGGCGAGGCGCAGCTCCTGGGTCCAGACCTTCGCGGTCGTCGCGTCGTCGAGCGGCGCGTCGAGGGTGTAGACGTTCTCCGGCAGGCCGACGGTGCCGCCGGTGATGCTCGCGCTCAGGGCCGTGCCGTCGCGCACCACCAGGATGTCGCGGTCCGTGTAGCTGGTGATCGAGGTCAGCGAGACGCCGCCGAAGTCGTACCCGATGTTGAGGTCGGCGAGCAGGAACTCGTCGGTGAACGGCTCTTCGATCTGGGTGAACTGCTCACGGTCTCCCAGGTCCACCGCCGGGCGCGTGGTGGTATAGGGATTGGCGAGGATGTTGAACGCGTCCTCGCGGTTCCAGCCGTCCGTGTCGACCTTCTGATAGACGACTCTCGGAGTGATGGAGAGACGGTCGTTCGGCTCCATGCGCAGCGCGAGCCGGGCGCCGGAGCGCTCGCCGCCGTTGACGTCCTCCTTGATGCTCAACCCCGGCTGGACCGCGTCGATGAAGCCGCCGAAGCTGTTGTAGAAGGCGGTGAGGCGCAGGGCGGCGGTGTCGCCGAGCGGCGCGTTGACGGCCACCTTGGCGCTGCCGCCCATCTCGCCGTCGGTCACGCTGTTGGCGCTCAGCTCGGCCACGGTCTCGCTCTCGCCGAGCGTCGGCTGATTGGTGATGTAGCGCATCGTGCCCGAGGCCGACCCGGCTCCGAACAGGGTGCCCTGGGGGCCGCGCAGCACCTCGACGCGCGACATGTCGAAGAGGTCGATGTCCGGGGTGAAGAGGGACAGCGAAATGCCCGAGTCGTCGAGGTAGACGCCGACCTGCTCCTTCACGCCCGGCTGGTCGCGGGCGATCTGACCGGAGGAGACGCCGCGGATCGCGACCTGGCTCTGGCCGGGACCGAGGTTCTGCACGCTGAAGCCCGGGGTGGTCTGCGCGATCCCCTCGATGGAATCGACGCCCTGCTTCCGGAGGTCCTCTTCCGTCGGCGCCGCCACGGAGAAAGGCACATCCTGGACCTTCTCCTCGCGCAACGTGGACGTGACGGTGATCTCTTCGGTCACCCTTTCCTCCGTGGGCGGGTTTGCGCTCGGGCCGGCAGGGGTTTCGGGCTCCTGGGCTGCGGCCGGGCGAGTTGGCAGTGCCAGAACCAGGGTCAGGAAAGCGAGGCCGAGAATGCTGCTGCTCCTCATGAGATCTCCTCTGGACTGCTCTTGGAACCGAGGCCGGCGCCCCGGGCTCGGGGACGCTCAATAGATACCGTGCATGGGAGGGGAAAAGGGAGACAACGCGAAAAGAGTCATCGGCCGGCCTCTTCTTTGGGGAAGAGGCCGGCAGGCTTCCTGGGTTGTGCTAGCGGACGTTTATGCGCGTCGAGACGCCGAAGGTGCGGGGCTGGTTGACCAGGAAACCGACGCGGGCGAGCGTGCCGCGCTCCTGGTCGAGAGCGAGCTTGGCCTGCTCGTCGAAAAGGTTGTTGACGAACACCGCGACGTCCCACCTGCCGTTCAGGAACCCGAGACGGAGGTTGGCAATGTCGTAGGCCGGCAGCTCGGGGTTGAAGGTGAACGTGCTCTGGGTGCGCGGACCGCCAATGGCGTTGGCCCCAAACGCGTTCAGATTCACGAGGCCGAAGCCCGTCGCCTGGTCGCCGATCTGGGTGAACCGGGAGCCGACGTACTGGTAGCTGCCGGTGAAGTATCCCAGCCAGCTCGTTCCGAGCGCCCACTGCCAGGTGGCGTTGGCGGCGGCCTGAAATTCCGGGACGGTCGGCAGACGGTTGCCGGACTTGATGCCGGAGACGACGTTCACGTTGCCGGCCGTGTCGGTCGAGGTGAGGGTCGAGCGCAGCTCCGACTTGCCGTAGTTGGCCGAGATGCTGAAGTCGAAGTGCTCGGTCGGCGCGGCGGACCACTCGAGCTCGACGCCGGTGCTGCGCGCCTTGGGGACGTTGAAGATCACCCGCGAGGAGCACGTGCCGGCGGTCACGGTCGCCTGGAGGTTCTTGATGTCCATGTAGTAGGCGGCGACGTTGAACACCCCGCGGCCTCCGCCGATCGTCGACTTGCTGCCGACCTCGTAGTTCCAGATCTCCTCGTCCTCCCACGAATCGTGCCCGCCAAAGGTCCTCAGATCCTCGGGGGTGCAGAGCGGCACGTTGAGCGGATCGTTGATGCCGCCGAGACGGAAACCTTTCGAAACCTGGGCGTTCAGCTTGGTGCCTTCCTTGACGTCGAGGCTCGCGATCAGGCGCGGGGCGAAGCCCGTCGCCGAGGTCGAGCCCGTGCTGGTCCCGGGGTCGGCGAAGATGCCGTCGAAGGTCTGGACGCGGTCTTCCTGGAAGTCGTAGTAGCGCAGGCCGCCGGTCAGGTCGAGGCGGTCGCTGACCGCCCAGGTGGCTTCGCCGAACACCGCGAGCTGATCCATCTCGTAGCTCAGGTCCGAGAAGTAGAGCACGTCGCGCGCCGCGCCGAACTTGCCCGTGGTGGGAATGCCGGTCAGGGACTCGAAGCCGGAGACCAGGAGGCCCTGGCCATAGTCGCGGTCCATGGTGCTGTAGAACACCCCGGTCAGCCATTGCAGCCGGTCCGCCTCGCCGGCGAGGCGGAGCTCCTGGGTCCAGAGCTTCGCGGTCGTCGCGTCGTCGAGCGGCGCGTCGAGGGTGTAGACGTTCTGCGGCAGGCCGATGGAGCCGCCGGTGATGCTCGCGGTCAGGGCCGTGGCGTCGCGAACCACCAGGATGTCGCGGTCCGTGTAGCTAGTGATCGAGGTCAGCGACGCGCCGCCGAAGTCGTAGTTGATGTTGAGGTCGGCGAGCAGGAACTCGTCGGTGAACGGCTCCTCGAACTGGGTGAACTGCTCGCGCTCGCCGAGGTCCACCGCCGGACGCGTGGTGGTGTAGGGATTGGCGAGGATGTTGAACGCGTCCTCGCGGTTCCAGCCGTCCGTTTCGACCTTCTGGTAGACGACTCTCGGAGTGATGGAGAGCTGGTCGTTCGGCTGCATCCGGAGCGCGAGGCGGGCGCCGGAGCGCTCGCCGCTGTTGACGTCTTCCTTGATGCTCAGGCCCGGCTGGACGGCGTCGATGAAGCCGCCGAAGCTGTTGTAGAAGGCGGTGAGGCGCAGGGCGGAGGTCTCGCCGAGCGGCGCGTTGACGGCCACCTTGGCGCTGCCGCCCATCTCGCCGTCGGCCACGCTGTTGGCGGCCAGCTCGGCCACGGTCTCGCTCTCGCCGAGCTTGGGCTGGTTCGTGATGTAGCGCATCGTGCCCGAGGCCGAGCCGGCGCCGAACAGGGTGCCCTGGGGGCCGCGCAGCACCTCGACGCGCGACATGTCGAAGAGGTCGATGTCCGGGGTGAAGAGGGACAGCGAGATGCCCGAGTCGTCGAGGTAGACGCCGACCTGCTCCTTCACGCCCGGCTGGTCGCGGACGATCTGGCCGGAGGAGACGCCGCGGATCGCGACCTGGCTCTGGCCGGGGCCGAGGTTCTGCACGCTGAAGCCCGGGGTGGTCTGCGCGATCCCCTCGATGGAATCGACGCCCTGCTTCCGGAGGTCCTCTTCCGTCGGCGCCGCCACGGAGAAGGGCACGTCCTGGACCTTCTCCTCGCGCAACGTCGACGTGACGGTGATCTCTTCGGTGACTTTCTCCGTCGGCTCCGTCGGCGGGTTTTCGCTCTGGTCGGCGGGGGGATCCGGCTCCTGGGCCGCCGCCGGGAGTGCCGGCAGCGCCAGGAACAGGCTCAGGAAAGCGACGCCGAGAATGCCGGCGGCTCTCCAGCCCGGCCGAAGGATGCTCAAGTCGCTGCTGCTGCTCCTCATGAGACCTCCTCCAACAGGACAAACGCTGCGCGGAAGCGCGCGGCGGTCAAGGTTTCGGGATGGCCCAGCTCAGGTTGCGCGGCGTCACAGCTTCTACTGAAAGCTGCTCTCTTGTAACACAGTGCTCCGGATGTCGAAAAGGGGGCCCTAGAACACGAAGCGCAGCTCGGCCCGCACGGAGTCGCCGACGACAGGCGGCGAGCCGGCCCGGAGCGCGGCCGGCCGATCGGCCTCGACGTCGAGCCACTCGACGCCGGCGCGCCAGTGCTCGTCGAACGGCACGAGCACGGCGAGGGTCCAGGCCCGGCCGTCCTCCCGGTTGTCGTCGAGCGCCGTCGAGTCGCGGTCCTCGACCCGGAAGTCGTCGTAGCGCACCGTGGCCCGCCAGGTCCCGAAATCCCGCGTGAGCAGGAGGTAGAACGTGTCGAACAGGATGTCCACGACGGCCTCCGACCTTCCTCCCGGCGGCGCGAAACCCATCTTCGACGTGCCGGTCCCCCACTCGCCGACGAGGCGCAGGCCGGCCGGCAGCTTCGTCTCGGCGGAGAGCCAGCGGAAATCCGTGTCCCAGGCGTACTCCTCGCCGTGGATCGCGCGGTCGCCGAGGTTGAGGAAGGCCGTCACCTGGAACACCGCCCGATCGTCCGGCGCGGTCCAGCGGGCCCGGCCGGCATAGCCCGGCCGGCCGTCGAGATCGGATCCGAAGGCTTTCGATCCCCGATCGCTCTGTCTGGGAAACTGCTCGCCGAAGCGCTCGATCGGCGGCAGCGGCACGAAGCGGCCCGTGGGCGTGGGCCGGTCGTGAAAGGAGAAGCCGCGCCAAGCGAGGAGCGTCGCGGACGTGTCGTTGCCGCCGAAGACGGTGGCGGCAAGCTGGATCCTGTGATCGCTCGCGAAGGTGCGCCGATACGCCACGTCCACGCCGATCGGCCGGATCTCCTCGGCCACCCAACTGTTCATCGCCGACAGGGTCAGCGTGTACGGCGAGCTCCAGAGCGGATCGACGTTCTCGCGCGACGAGGGCAGGAAAAACTGGCCGGCGCGCACGGTCCACAGGTGCCATTCGCCGTCGCCGAAGCTCTTCTCCACGAACGCTTCGAGCAGCCCGGAGCCCGCCGATGAGGAACCGCCCGCATCCCGCCGCGCCACGCCATGCACGAAGAGGCCCCAGCTCGCGCCCATCTCCCAGTCCACGGCAAGCCGCGCTTCGGCCGTGGCAGACTCGCCATCATCCAGAAGCTTGCCGAAGCCGCCCTCGAGAAACGACGGCGCGGTATCGAACGATCCGCCCGAGACCCGTACGACTCCGAGCACGCGCGGCGCCTCGACGCCCAGGACAGGCGCCGACACGGCCGCTCCCAGCAACAACATCCCAACCGCTTTCAGATCGATCATGGCCGTGATGATACGGCCGGGGCTGGCGGCCGGATCTATCTCAGCCGATCGGCTTGACCGTCGAGAAGGGGATGTTCGGGCTCTCCGGATTGACCATGACCTTGCGCAGGGCCGGAGAGACCACCAGATCCATGTCTTCCATGGGCACGGCGCCCAGAAGAACCTCGTCTCCCAGGACGAGAGCTCCGGTGAAACACGCGCGGTCTCCGAAGCGGACTTCCAGCGGACCAACATACGGGCAGAGGCGTTTCGAGCCGTCCGCGGTCATCACCTCGCGTTCATAAAGCTGCTCCAGCCGAAGCTGGAGGGCGACATGCTCCGGGATACAAAGATGCAGAGCACCCGTATCCACGAGAGCCTTCGTTTCCACCGGGTGAAGCTCCGGCTGGCGGGAGTTCTTCAGGGTGATGGTCGTATGGACAAGTCCCATGGCTCAGATCGCCTCAACGCAGAACTTCGGTCGCGGGTATCCTACCATGAAACATCAAAAAGGGGACCGGTCTCCCGGCCCCCTTGGCCCCAACGCGGGATGATCCGGTTCTAGTACCGGTAGTGATCCGTCTTGTACGGACCTTCCTGAGGCACGCCGATGTACTTCGCCTGGTCGTCGCGGAGCTCGGTGAGCTTGGCGTTCAGGGTGGTGAGCTGGAGGCGCGCCACCTTCTCGTCGAGCTGCTTGGGCAGGGTGTAGACGCCCACCTTGTACTCACCCTTCTTCGTCCACAGCTCGATCTGGGCGAGCGTCTGGTTGGCGAAGGAGGAGCTCATCACGTAGCTCGGGTGACCGGTGCCGCAGCCCAGGTTCACCAGGCGGCCCTTGGCGAGCAGGATGATGCGCTTGTCGTCCGGGAAGATTACGTGATCCACCTGCGGCTTGATCTCCTCCCAGGGGTACTGCTCCAGGCTCGCGACGTCGATCTCGCTGTCGAAGTGGCCGATGTTGCAGACGATCGCGTTGTGCTTCATCCGCACCAGGTGATCGTGGGTGATCACATGGAAGTTGCCCGTGGCGGTCACGAAGATGTCGGCCTTCTCGCAGGCCTCGTCCATGGTCACGACCGGATAGCCTTCCATCGCAGCCTGGAGAGCGCAGATCGGATCGATCTCGGTCACCCACACCTGCGCGCTCAGGTTGCGCAGGGCCTGGGCACTGCCCTTGCCCACGTCGCCGTAGCCGCAGACGACCGCGATCTTGCCGGCCACCATCACGTCCGTGGCGCGCTTGATGGCGTCGACCAGCGACTCGCGGCAGCCATAGAGGTTGTCGAACTTGCTCTTGGTGACGCTGTCGTTGACGTTGATGGCGGGGAACCGGAGGTCGCCCTTCTTCGCCATCTCGTAGAGACGGTGGACGCCCGTGGTGGTCTCCTCGGTGACGCCCTCGATGGCTTCGAGCTGCTTCTTGTACCAGCCGGGCTGGGCGGCGTTGCGCTTCTTGATGGCCGAGAAGAGCACGCGCTCCTCCTCGCTGGTCGGGTTGTTCAGCACCGACGGGTCGTCCTCGGCCTTGGCGCCCAGGTGAACGAGCAGAGTGGCATCGCCGCCGTCGTCCAGGATCATGTTGGCCGAGCCCTCGGCGAACTCGAAGATCTGGTGGGTGAACTCCCAGTAGTCCGTCAGGCTCTCGCCCTTGAACGCGAAGACCGGGGTCTCGCCGGCGGCGATGGCGGCGGCGGCGTGGTCCTGGGTCGAGAAGATGTTGCAGCTTGCCCAGCGCACGTCGGCGCCGAGAGCCCGGAGCGTCTCGATGAGGACGGCGGTCTGGATGGTCATGTGCAGGGAGCCGGCGATGCGCGCGCCCTTGAGCGGCTGGCTCGCCATGAACTCCTGGCGGATCGCCATGAGCGCGGGCATTTCGCCCTCGGCGATCTGGATCTCCTTGCGGCCCCACTCGGCCAGGGAGATGTCGGCGACGCGGTAGTCCTTGGTCTGGCTCTCGGTAGAGGCGGGGGTGGCGACGGTCATGATTGACCTCCTCGATCAGGCCCGGGGGACGAGACTCACCTCGATCGCACCCGGGGAGGGTTTGAGGTGAGCGCCGTTGTTCTACGGAAGGCCCGGCCACGATGCCGGGGGTCCGAGCCTGGGAGGGGTCTCCTGCAACGCTCCTCGGACAGAGGTAGTTTACACCATCCGGCCCGGGTTGGCCAACCGGATCGAGCACACTGACGTCGTCCGGGCCACCAGCCGGCCCTTGCTGTCCTCCAGATCGCATTCAAGATGGGCGGTGCCACGGCCGCGCCGGACCACCCGGGCGTAAGCGCTGACGCGCCCGTCCACGACCGGCAGGAAGTAGCTCGTCTGGAGCTGAAGCGTCGTGAACGACTCGCCTTCGGCGGTGATCGTGGCGAGCGCGGCGCCCATGGCCACGTCGGCCAGGTCGCAGAGGATGCCACCATGGACCGTGCCCATGGCGTTGTGGAGACGCTGGTCGGCGGTCAGCTCGATGCGCGCCTCGCCGTCTCCAAGCGACACCGGCCGGATGCCTAGAAAAGAAGTGATCGGCGCCAGCTCCAGCTCTCCCGCGAGCCATTTCGCGACGTAGTCGGAAAGGTGGCTCACCTGCGGCTCACCACCTTGCGCCCGAAGCGGCGCAGCCATTCGTGATCGTTGAGCTGCGGCTGGGCGCCACTCCAGCGGGCGATCATCCTTTCCAGGCCACGGAAGAGACCGAGGCGGCCCAGGGTCTGATCGGCCCAGCCGTTGATCAGACAGTAGTTGTAGTCGTGATTCCCCTGGTGGTGCTGGCTGTGGTGGTGCACCGAGAGCAGGAGGCCGCTCTTCTGAAGCAGCCGGATCCAGAACGGCTGCCTCGCGCGATGCCCGCACTTGTGAAACGCCAGCATTGTGACCAGAAGAACGTTGAAGATCGCCGAGGCCAGGATCAGACAGATCGCGATCGGTCCGGGACCTGCGAGGATCGATCCGAGGATGACCGGGGCGGTCAGGAGCAGCGCGATCCAGGACAGCGTGCCGGCGTCGTGCAGAAAGCTGATGTGAAAGATCCGGTTCGGGTACACGTGGTGCTCGCGGACCTGGAGCACCATGCGGCGGAGGAACTCGATGTTCTCGTCGAACCAGGTATCGAACGCCCAATGCAGCAGGCCGGAACCCAGATCAGCGGCGTAGAAGCCAGCCAGGACCGCGAGCGCGATCCATGGCCAGGACGGAGCGGCCTCCCTCATGACGCCCAGCCAGACGAAACCGGCCAGCAGGACCGCTCCGTTGAGCGACGCGCCAAGGAGGTGAAAGCGGACCTCGCCCGGCGTGTAGGGCTCGGTCTTGAAGGCATCGGGAGTCACGCCCAGGACTCCAGGCCTGCCCGTGGCGCGCTGCCCGGAGCCGGCAGTTGCAGGATCATGTGGTGCGCGCTGAGCGTTCCGGTCTCGAACGAATTGGCGGCCGACCAGAGATAGAGGACGAAGCGGCGATAGAGATGCCGGCCCCAGCGCGCGATCACCTCGTCGCGCTTCGCTTCCAGGTTTTCCGCCCACTTCCTGCAGCTCAGGAAGTAGTTGTGGCGGTCGTTCTTGATCACCACCACCTCGAACGGCGTGCGCGCCACTTCCGTCAGGTATTCATCGAGGCAGAGCGGCGAGGTGTTGCCCTGGAACACCCACTTCGAGATGAACGAAGGCATGCCGTGCTTCGAGCCGGAGTAGGCGTCGAGATACACCCGGCGGCCGGGCTTGAGGAGACGCTCGTACTGCGCCAGCGTACGGCGATAGTCCGGAAGGTGCTCAGTGACGCCGAGGTTGACGATGGCGTCGAACGGCTCGGTCTTCAATTCGAGGAAGTGCTCCTTGATCGCGTTGCAGCGAGTCAGTCCGCGGCGCTGGATCAGGTTGCGCATCGTCTTCTCGGACTCGTCGGAGATCGTGATCGAGGTCACGTGCACACCCTGCTCGCCGGCGAACTCCAGGAACGAGCCCCAGCCACCGCCGATGTCGAGCACCCGCTGGCCGGGCTGGATGCCGCAGGCGTCGAACGCGTAGCGGAACTTGCGCTCCATCCCGGCTTCGAGCGGCTCGGAATCATCCTCGAAAAAACCGTGTGAATAGGCCCGCAGCTTGCGGTCGAGCCAGAGCAGGAAGAACTCGGGATCGACGTCGTAGTGGCCCTTGATCCACTTCTTGTCGCGCCCGACCTGTCCGAAGAGGAAGGGCTCGACGTAGGTCGCGAAAAGGTATTTGAAGGGGTGGGGATCGCCGAGCACCGGCCGCAGCTTGAGTGCGGCCAGCAGGTCGCCGTCGATGTCGAGGTCGCCGTCCATGTAGGCCTCGGCGATCGACAGCTCGTCGAACGCCGACAGGGCGGCGAGCCCTTTGTCCGTGACGACCCGGACGGTGAAGGCCGGATCTCCTCCGCTGCCGATCGAGTGCGCTGAGCGGTCCGGCAGGCACAGCTCGAAGGATCGGACCGGGCCGCCCTCGGCAAGTCTCGTGTGGCGCTGCCGCAGGTCGCGGACGAGCGGGTGATCGCCGGTCGTCGGAGAGATCGCCGTCTGAGAGAGCTCGCTCATCGTCTGCCCCCTTCCAGGTCGAAAGAACCTGCGCTTCACTGTAGACGAGTCGATCCCGGAATGTCCATTCGTCGGCCTGTGGCATCATGGAGCCATGGTCGGATTTCTGGGGTACGCCGTCCTGCGCTCGCTCTATGTGCTCCTGGCCCTGGCCGCGATCTGGGGCTCGCTCCTCTGGGGACCCTGGCTGTCGCTGCCGCTCGCGATCGTGTCACTGCACCTCGTGACCTACGTCGAGCGCTGGACCGGGCCGAGCCCGCCGGACCTGGTGACAGCTCCGTCCTGGTTCGGCCGCTGGCTCGCGCACCCGGAGGACGCGCACGGCCTGCTGTTCTGTCTCCTCCACTTCGCCGCCATCGGCTCCGCGTTCTGGCTCTGGCTCCACCCGGAGATCACCGGCTTCGTCACGCCCGGCCAGAAGCTCGGCTTCGCGCTCGGCGCCGGGATGTGGCTCGGCTGGTCGGGCGGCATCAACATGGGGATCAACTTCCACAGCCATGCCCACAAGCCGATCTTCCGGAATGACGCTCTGAGCCTGTGGTTTGGCCGGCTGTGGACCGTGCCCGGCGGCATCCCGTCTTGGTGGTGGCGCTACAAGCATCTGGCCGTGCATCACTCGCATCTGGGTAAGGACCGCGACTGGGTGCAGCCGAAGCGCCGGGCCGACGGGCGCTATGAAAACATGTGGATCTACGTCCTGCTCTACTGGCCGTGGCGCTGGGGCTGGCACTTCGCGGACGACCTGCGCCAGGCGACGCCCGCGCTCCGCCGCCGCGCTTTCCAGGAATTCGCGATCTTCGCGGTGCCGTTCTCGATCCCGTTCTTCGTCGATCCCTGGATGGCGCTCGGCCTCTGGCTCTTCCCGGCCTGGGTGGGCGGATCGATCGTCATGGGCATGGGAATGTACGCACAGCACGCCGGAGGCACGGACGAGAAGCGGTTCAGCCACACCACGACCTTCCTCTCCCACTTCTTCAACCTGACCATGTTCAACGCGGGCTTCCACGTCGAGCATCACGAATGGCCGACAATCCACTGGAGCGAGCTGCCGCGGGTGCACGAGGAAAGGAAACCCGAGCTGATCGCGGGCGGCGCCCACGTCGTGCCCTACGGCATCTATCGCGCCTCGTCGCTGCTCAACTCGTTCTTCCGCCCGCGGCAGGGCTGGCGGAAGTTCCTGGAGCAACATCCCGACTACGTTCTCCGCGGAGAGGCTCCGGAATCCGGTCACGAAGCTGGCGATGGAATTCGGGCAGGCGCGACCAGTGCAACCCTGGCCGCACGTGATGAGCCGTGTGGTATCCCGAGTTGAAGGTCACCAGGTTGTAGAGACGGCTTTCGATGTTGCGCGATGCGCCGAGGTGATCATTCAGATCCAGGCCGGCGTGCTGATCGTAGCCGAGCCGCGCGACGTTGAAGACGGCGAGCAGCATCGGCCCGACGAAAACGATCATCGCCTTGGCGGGGTTGTTATAAATCAGAACCGCGAGCACCGCGAGGCTGATCGCGGTCATGATCTTGAGGCGGCGGTAGACCTTCGGATATCGGCGGCCCAGCGCGATCGTCCAGGTCAGATGGCCGGCGAAGTTCTTCACCAGGCATTCGGCCAGACTCCGCGGCGAGCCGCCGGATCGCTGCCAGCGCAGGGTGTCCTGCTCGGGTTCGAGATAGTGCGGATGATGGCCGAGGTTGTGATGCAGGGTGATCAGGTACGGCGGCGTCCCGGTCTGGAGGAAAAGGATCAGCTCGTAGACCCGGTTCAGCCACCGGACACGGAAAATGTTGATGTGGTGCTGGTAGTGGTTGCAGGCGATCGCCACCGCCTGCACCGGCTGGAAGAGAAGGACGCAGAGAGTCGTGATCCAGAGGTTCCTGACGCCGAAGAACAGTCCGAGTTGGACCGCCAGCACCATGAGCGTGTAGGCCAGAGGCCAGCGGTCCTCCCGATAGCGCAGGATTCCGGATCCGGGTTTCACACCTTCATCTCGGTCATGATGGAGATGTTGAACCCGTCCGGATCGACGACCGCGAAGTCGCGGGCTCCCCAGGGCTGGTCCGCAGGCTCCTGCGAGAGCTTCCCGCCCCGCGCCTGGATCGCCGCGGCGAGCTGATCCACGTCCTGGGCGGTCTCACAGAAGAGGCGGAAGCCGACTCCCTTCTGCCGGTCGCGGCCCTTGGCGAAATCGTCCTGGCCGAGGAGAAAGGTTACGCTGCCGGCGACCAGCCGGACTCCCATCACCTTGCCGTCCCGCTCGTACTCCTCGGCCACGACGAAGCCGAGGACGTCCCGATACCAGGCGATGCTGGCCTGAAGGTCGTTGACGGTGAGCGAGGGTGACGCGGTCCGCAAACGGAGCGTCTCCGGCTGCTTTCGTTCCTGCATGGTGCCCTCCTTGGGAAAGAATTGTGAGGGACCAAGCCTATCACCGGTCTCAGTACTCGGCGAACGCGTCGTCCGGATAGCAGTACAGCCAGCGCTCGCCGGGCTCCGCCGAGGCGATCACCGGATGGCCGCTCGCGTGCGCATGCTTCGTGGCGTGGCGGTTCGGCGAGTTGTCACAGCAGAGCGTCGCGCCACAGGCCTGGCAGGTCCGCAGATGGACCCAGCCATCGCCGGTCTTCACGCACTCGTCGCAGACCCGCTTCTTCGCATGGGTGACAGTTTCGATCGCATCGATGTGGGAGCAGACCTGCATTCTTCCTCCTCTCCTTCACTCGCGGAGCACCTGATGCACGAAGGCGACCGCGCTCGATCCCTCGCCGACCGCCGAGGCGACGCGCTTCATGTTGCCGCCCCGGACGTCGCCGACCGCGAACACGCCGGGCAGGCTGGTTTCGAGCAGATAGGGCGGCCGGGCGAGCGGCCAGCCGGCGGCCTCCAGGTCCTCCTGCGTCAGGTCCGGCCCGGTCTTGATGAAACCCTTCGGGTCGACCCTGATGCAGCCGCCGAGCCAGTGGGTGCTGGGCGTAGCGCCGGTCATGACGAAGACGTGGCGGACGCCGTGGGTCTCGGTCTCTCCGGTGCGGCTGTCGCGCCAGGTCACCCGCTCGAGATGATGGTTCCCGTCGAGCCCGACGATCTCCGTGTGCGTCCGTAGGTCGATGGCGGGGCTCTGCTCGATGCGACGGATCAGGTAGCGCGACATGGTCTCCGCGAGGCCGTCGGAGCGTACGAACATGCGCACCCGCCGCGCCGTCTGCGAGAGGAAGACCGCGGCCTGGCCGGCCGAGTTGCCGCCTCCGACCACGATGACCTCTTCTCCACCGCAGAGCTGGGACTCGATGAACGTGGCGCCGTAGTAGATGCCGGCGCCTTCGAACTGCGACAGGTTCGGCAGCGCCAGACGGCGGTACTCGGCGCCCGTCGCGATGACGATGGTGCGCGCCGGGATGCTCTCGCCGGACTCGAGCTCCAGGACGTACGGCCGGCGGGAGCAGTCGAGCTTCCGGGCGCCTTTCGCGACCATGAGCTGGGCGCCGAACTTCTGCGCCTGCGTGAAGGCGCGCGCCGCCAGCTCCTGGCCCGAGATGCCGGTCGGGAAGCCGAGATAGTTCTCGATCCGCGAGCTGGAGCCCGCCTGGCCGCCCGGCGCGATCGATTCGAGCACCAGGACCTCGAGCCCTTCCGACGCGCCGTACACGGCGGCGGCGAGCCCCGACGGTCCGGCGCCGATGACGACGAGGTCGCGGATCAGCGTGGGGTCGATCGACTCGTTGAGGCCGAGGCAGTCGGCGATGCGCTCGTTGGTCGGATCGCGGAGCAGCTTCTCGCCGCGGCAGATCAGGAACGGCACGTCCTCGGGGCCGACCTGGAACCGGTCGAGCAGCTCCTGAACATCCGGATCGCGGTCGAGATCGAGGTAGGTGTAAGGCTGACCGTTGCGGGTCAGGAACTCCTTGACGCGGAGCGTTCCGGCGCAGTGGATCGAGCCGACGACCACGACATCCCCGATGCCCTGGGCGATGAGCTCGACCCGGCGCAGGATGAAGGCGCGCATGAAGATGTCGCTGAGCTCGGCGTCGGTCTGCACGAGCGACATCAACTCCCCGTGACCCAGCTCGATGACCTCGCCGGGCCCGGTCGCGCGCGCCCGGACAAGCGAGCGGCGGCCGGAGAGCATGTTGACCTCGCCGGTGAACTGGCCCGGCTCGTGGACGACGATGAGCGTCTCACTGGCGCCGGACGACCCGCCCGACGGCCGGACGATCTCGATCTGGCCCGACCTGATCACGAAGAACGGCACGTCGTGGTCGCCCGCCTCGACAAGCACCTCGCCTTCCCGGACTGCACGCACGCGCCCATGCGCCGCGATCCGGGCAATCTGCTCCGGCGTCAGGATCGGGAACATCTGTTCGACTTGTGTGGCGCGGGGCGACACGACGGGCGAAGTCGGCTCGGTCATAGGTCGGCAGCTTGTGCGACAGACCGGCAGGCCGTCAAGAGCCGGTTACAGGTCACTTCCCGAGAATCGACACGCTCCCCCGGGTGAAGTAGTCGTTGAGCGTCAGCACAAGCAGGATGGCCAGCCAGAAGAAGCCGGCCATCGCGGTCAGGACCGTCAGGCGGGTGCTGTGGCGCAGGTGCATGAAGAAGATCAGGACGAGGAGCGCCTTGGTGACCGCGATGGTCAGCGCCACCACGTCGTTGGCCCAGCCGAGATCGAAGTTCGCCACGATCACGGTGGCGGCGGTGAGGACCATCAGGGCCACGAAGACCCCTACGTAGAGTCCGACGGAGGTGACGTGGTGTCCGTTGTGCCCGTTGTGCTCGGCCATGACTCCAACCCTCACTTCGCGTGCGCCCCCAGCAGATAGAGCAGGGGGAAGAGGAAGATCCAGACGATGTCCACGAAGTGCCAGTAGAGTCCCGTGCACTCCAGGGGGTTGTGGTACTCGGGACCGTAGCGGCCCTTGCGCGACAGGACCACCAGCGCTCCGAGCACGCCGATGCCGCAGATCATGTGGATCGCGTGCAGACCCGTCATGATGAAGTAGAGCGAGAAGAAGATCTCCGTGTGGTCCGCGAAGTCCGGATCGTTCGGATCCGAGCGCTCGTGCCACTGGAAATTCGGCCCCGGCACGTGATGGTGCGTGAACTTGTCCTTGTACTCGATCGTCTTCACGCCGAGGAAGGTCAGGCCCAGCGCCATCGTCACCAGGAGGAACACCCCGATCAGCTTCGGCTTGTTCACCTGAGCCGCCCAGATCGCCAGCGCCATGGTCAAGCTGCTCAGGATCAGCACCGCGGTGTTGGCCGCGCCGAGCTTCCAGTCGAGCGTATGGCTCGCCGCCATGAAGGCGGAAGGGTACCGGCTGCGGTAGATCACGTAGGCCAGGAACAGGCCGCCGAAGAACATGATCTCCGTGACCAGGAACAGCCACATCCCCAGCGTGGAGGACTCCTTCTGCTGCTCCAGGCTGTCGAACTGGTGCTGCAGCGACGGGTGATGGTGCCCGGCGGCGGCGTGCGTATCAGTCAAGCTGGTAGACAACGGGCTCCTCCTGCGTCGTGCGCCGGTGCACCTCTTCCGAGGTGTAGTCGTACGGTTCGCGGGTGACGACCGGAATGGTGTGGAAGTTCTCGGTCGGCGGCGGCGACGTGGTATCCCACTCCAGGCCCACCGCGCCCCACGGGTTCTCGCTGGCCCGCCTGCCGTAGCGGATCGACCAGGCGAAGTAGAACAGCGGCAGCAGGTAGCCGACACCCAGGATCGACGCGCCGGCCGTGGACAGCACGTTGAGCACCTGGAACTCCGGCGGGTAGGACCAGTAGCGCCGCGGCATCCCGAGGTAGCCGAGGACGAACTGCGGGAAGAAGGTCAGGTTGAACCCGACGAACACCAGCAGCGCCGAGAGCCGCGACAGGAAGCCCGGATAGAGCCGGCCCGAGATCTTCGGCCACCAGTAGTGCAGGCCGCCCAGGTACGCCATGATCGTTCCGCCGACCATGATGTAGTGGAAGTGCGCCACGATGAAATAGGTGTCGTGCAGGTGCACGTCGATGCCCAGCGTCGCGATCATCGTGCCGGTCAGGCCGCCCAGCGTGAACAGGCCGATGAAGCCGAGCGCGTAGAGCATCGGCGTCTCGTAGGAGACCGAGCCCTCGTAGAGCGTCGCCGTCCAGTTGAACACCTTGATCGCCGAAGGCACCGCCACCAGCATCGACAGGATCGAGAAGATCGTCGAGGCGTACAGCGACTGGCCCGACACGAACATGTGGTGGCCCCAGACCAGGAAGCCCAGGACCGCGATTCCGATGCTCGCGAAAGCGACGATGCGGTAGCCGAACACCCGCTTGCGCGCAAACGCCGCCACCAGCTCGCTGATCACACCCATGGCCGGCAGGATCATGATGTACACCGCCGGATGGGAGTAGAACCAGAACAGGTGCTGGTAGAGGATCGGATCGCCGCCCAATCGCGGATCGAAGATGCCGAGATGGAGCACCCTTTCGGCGACGACCAGCAGCAGGGTGATGGCGATCACCGGCGTGCCGAGCACGATGATCAGGCTCGTCGCGTAGTGCGACCAGATGAAGAGCGGCAGGCGGAACCAGGTCAGCCCCGGCGCCCGCATGCGATGGATCGTCACGATGAAGTTCAGGCCCGTGAAGATCGACGAGAAACCGTTGATGAACACGCCGATGCCGGTCGCGATCACGTAGCTGTTCGAGTAGTGCGTGCTGAGCGGCGTGTAGAAGGTCCAGCCCGTGTCCACGCCGCCGTTGACGATCGCCCACAGGGTGAAGAGCCCACCCAGGTTGTAGACGTACCAGCTCGCCAGGTTGAGCTTCGGGAAGGCGAGATCCTTCGCTCCGATCATCAGCGGCACGAGGAAGTTGCCGAGCACCGCCGGGATCGCCGGGATCAGGAAGAAGAAGACCATCACCACGCCGTGCATGGTGAACACCCGGTTGTAGGTGTCGGGCTGCATCAGGTCGCCTTCGGGCGTCAGCAGCTCGAGGCGGATCAGCAGCGCGAACAGGCTGCCCAGGGCGAAGAAGACCGTGACCGAGATCAGGTAGAGGATCGCGATCCGCTTGTGGTCCCGGGTCAGGAGCCACGACTTGAGGCCGTACTCCGTATTCAGGTAGTTGGGCCGGTCGATCATGTCGTCCGGTGGGATCAGATCGGGTTCGACGGCACGGGTCGTATTCATGGCATCGCGGTCCTTCATTGACCTTCGGTCTGCGCCGGAGCCGGAGCCGCCGGGGCCACCGGGGGCGTGGGGGCGGCCGGAGCGGTCCCCGCCGGCGCGCCGCTGCTCAGCGAGCGGACATAGGCGACGAGCTGCGCGAGCTGCTCCTCGCTCACCTGGCCCTGGTAGGTGGGCATGATCGGCTGCCAGCCCGTCACGATCTTCGCGGCCGGGTTGAGGATCGACTCCCGGATGTAGTTGTCGTCGGCGACCAGCGTGCGGCCGTCCATCAGTCGGACCTGATTGCCGTAGAGCCCTTCGAGCTGCGGCGCGCGGGCAGCGGCCGTCGCGGCTCCGATGGTCCCCGCCGGCCGGTGGCAGGTGTAGCAGGCGAGCGACTGGAAGAGGTCCGCGCCCGACGCCACCATGGTCTTGCCGGCCGGCCCGCCGGCGAGCCAGGCCTCGTACTGCTCCGGCTCCATGGCGATGACGCTGCCGATCATCTTCGAGTGCTCGCCGCCGCAGTACTCGGCGCAGAACAGGTGGTAGGTCCCGGGCTTCGTGGCCTGGAAGAAGACCGAGGTCTCGCGGCCCGGCACGGCGTCCTGCTTCACCCGGAAGGCCGGGATGTAGACACTGTGGATCACGTCCTCGGACTGGATGTGCAGGCGCACCGGCACGCCGATCGGCACGTGCAGGGTGTTGATCTCGCGGTGGCCGTCCGGGTGCTGGAACTTCCACATCCACTGCTTGCCGACCGTCCAGTACTCGACGGCCGTCTTCGGCGCCCGGTAGATGTCGAAGAACACCCGGGTGCCCCAGAAGAACATCGCGAGCATGATCACCAGCGGGATGACGGACCAGCCGATCTCCAGCCACGCCGGCGCGCGCTCGGGCAGGCCGACCTCGTCCACCGAGCGGCGGCGGTAGCGGGCCATGAAGTAGACGATCAGGGCCGCGATCAGGATGGTGAAGAAGATGCTGACCGCCGACCAGACGAAGAACAGGGCGTCGACCTGCGGCGCGACCGTGGAGGCCGATTCGGGAAAAAGTGGAAGTTGCTGTTCCATGGCTCGTCAGATCCCCGCGGGCCGGGGTTGCTGGCTCTCCCTCCGCCGCAGGACCACGACCAGGGCGACCAGCCCGATCACGGTGGCGCCCGCGGCGAGACGCAGGATGTTCAGGGCCGCGGCGCTGTAGCGGCCGATCGCCGGGTTGTAGTGGTAGCAGTACAGGAGGAGCTGGTCGACGGCCGTGCCGATCCTCTCGCCGCTCGACTCGATGATGCCGAAGCGCACGTTGCGCGGCGGGAAGTCGATGCCGAACAGGTAGCGCGACACCTTGCCGCCCGGGGTCAGGATGACCATGCCGGCCGGGTGCGCGTACTCGTCGCGCTCCTTGTCGTAGACATAGCGGAAGCCCACCGCCCGGGTCAGCGCGTCGATCGACGGCTGCGGCCCGGTCAGGAAGTGCCAGCCGGCGTCGTGCCCCGTCCTGCCATAGTCGTGCAGGGTGGTCCTCTTGCGCTCGGCGGCCTTCTGTGGCGTGTCCTTCGGATCGAAGCTCGCCACCACGACGTCGAACTCCTCGCCCGGGTTGAAGGTGAGCGGCTTGAGCGTCGAGGTCACGCCCTGGATCACGAGGTCGCAGAGCATCGGGCAGCGGTAGTAGGCGAGCACCAGGATGACCGGCCGGTCGCTTCGGGGGGCGAAGTAGTCCCCGAGACGCACGGCGCGGCCGGCCTCGTCGCGGAACGGCAGGTCGAGCGGCACCTGTTCGCCGAGGCGCTGGTCGTAGCCCACCTGGCGCAGCGGGCCGGGCATCTCGTTCGTCGGGACCACGGACGAATCGCCGCCAGTATCGGAGGGGCTCCGCGAAGGGAACGCCGCCGCCGGAGCACTCGGAAGGCTGGCGAGCAGCAGCGCCGAGAACGTGACGGGTGCGATCGCGCGCAACAAGACGGCTACCTTCTTTCCTGCGGCGCAGGCGTAGCCTCCGCCTGCGGTTGAGGAGTCGGCGCCGGCAGGAAGCCGCCCGGCGTCCCGCCGACCACCTCGGGTCCGAGACCGCGGCCGGCGATGACTTCCATCGCCACGTCGATCGGCACGCGCACCGTGCCCTGCTGTTGATCGATCCAGCCGGCGCCGTCGAGCTTTTCATCCTCCTCCGCCCTCATCTTGCGCAGGTCGAGGGCGGGCGTGTTCTGGAGCCGCGGGCCGGGCGGGTCCGGTTGGACGTTCGCCTGCTGCATCGGCGACAGGGCGGGCTCGCGCTTCGCGTCGAAGCTGGTGAAGCCCTTGAGCAGCCCCCAGATCAGCAGGTGGCAGACCAGGGCGACGGCGACGAGGCCGATGACCGTGTAGGCGATGCCACGCAGGTTGATCTCGCGGTCGAACGTGCCGGACGTCCCGGTCGGTGGGTGCGGATCGGGCTCTTCCCGATGGGTGTGAGGTCCGATGTGGAGCTTGCTCATGGGACCAGCGCCTCCGGGAGGTAGGGGTCGTTGACCGGCAGCATCGGACGGCTGCGCAGCTCGCGCAGGAACCAGGCCAGCCAGAGGCCGCCGATCGCGACCGGCGCCGCCAGGTACATCCAGTACATCGCCGGGTTCTGCTGCTTCGGATCGAAGGCCGGCTCCACCTGCCAGACCAGGTCGACCCAGCGCATCACGAGCATCAGCCCCGCGACCCAGACGAGCCGGCCGGCGTCGCGCTTCAGGTCGCGCGACAGCAGCAGCACGAACGGCACGACGAAGTGGAACAGCGCCAGGACCAGGGACACCGCGCCCCAGCCATGCTCGAAGCGGTGGAGGTAGAAGTGGATCTCCTCCGGGAGGTTCCCCGCCCACATGATCAGGAACTGGGAGAACGAGAAGTAGGCCCACAGCATCACGAATGCGAACATCAGCTTGCCGTAGTCGTGGAACAGGCGCGGGTGGAGCACCCGGCCCATGGGCTCGCGGCGCGACAGCCAGAGGCCGAACGCGATCAGGAACGCCAGCGCCGACAGGCCCTGGCTCGCCATCAGGTAGACGCCGTAGATCGTCGAGAACCAGGCCGGCTGGAGCGACATGAGCCAGTCGACCGAGGCGAAGGTCACCGCCAGGCAGTAGGCCGCGAGGCTCGGCCCCGCGACGATCTGCATCCGCCGCGTGATGCCCGGGTCGTCGCCCTGGTCCTGCCGCCGCGACATGCGGCTCATCAGGAACGCCAGGCCGCCCCAGATCACGAAGTAGAGGACGAGGCGGACGGCGTAGAACGGCACGTTCAGGTAGGGCGCCTTGGCCTGCAGGAGCGGATCGTTCGCCGCCTCGGGCCGCGCCCAGGGGTAGAGCCTCGGCATGCCGAGGAGCAGCGGCAGGCCGAGGATCAGCAGGACCGGCAGCGTGCGCGTCGCGGCTTCCATGGTGCGGCGCAGCACGATGCCCCAGTCGCCGTGCGTCAGGTGGTGCAGCAGCGAGAGCGCGAGGCAGCCGAGCGCCACGCCGACCCAGTACACCCAGCCGACCAGCCAGGCGCGGAAGAAGTAGTCCGGCGACAGGAACGCGCCCAGCACGCAGACGACCAGCGCCGCGACGCCCGCGAGGAGCGCGGTGCGCTGGAGGCGGTCGGCGCCGGCGGGAAGGTTGATGGCCGCGGCCTCGTTGAGGCTCAGCGGCTCACGCTTCACGGCGGCTCTCATTGCATCCCCCCATTGTGCGCGCCGGAGGCCGGGGCGCGCCCCTCGCGGATCCCGGTTTCGACGGCCTGCCGCCGGTCGGCAGGGAGGTCGGCCAGGCGGCCATTCTGGCTGTACTGGAGCGCGCGGATGTAGGCCGCGATGGCCCAGCGGTCCGCCGGCGCGACCTCCTCGGCGTAGGACGGCATGACGCCGAAGCCCTCGGTCATCGTGGTGAAGAAGTGATCGGCCGGCGCGCTGCGCAGCCGCGGGTCGTGGAACGACGGCGGCTGCTTGTAGCCGCGGCGCACGATCATGCCGAGGCCGTCGCCCGTGCGGCCATGGCACGGCGAGCAGAAGATGTTGTAGCGCTGCTGGCCGCGCCGGAGCATCGCCAGGGTGACCGGCGGAGCCTGCGGCGCTTGCATCGCCTGCGACCGCTGCATGGCGGGGGCCGGGGTCACGACGAGGCCGGTGTAGGGCGCGACCTCCTCGCCGAACGCGTTGCGCGGCACCGTGCCGGCCGGGAGCTGGCGCGAGCCCTGGCCGTCGGCGAAGAACGCGCTCGCCTCGTAGGGCTCCAGCTTGTTCTGGTTGTGCATGTTCTGCCGGCAGCCCGCCGATGTCATCAGACTCAGCAGGCACGCCGCCAGGATCAGGACCGATCTAGTGCTCAACCTCGTTCACCTCGGTCGGGTTCATCTCCGACAGGAAGCGCCGGGTCCCCTCGCGGTCGAACTTGGGGTCGCGGGCGTCGATCACCAGGAAGTAGCGGTCGCGCGACGCGAGGGCGAAGCGCGGCACGTTGAAGACGGGGTGGTACGGCTGCGGCAGGCCGTTCAGGAAGAACATGCCGAGGACGGCCGAGAACGCGGCGAACAGGATGGTCATCTCGAACGTCGGGACGATGAACGCCGGCCAGGAGTGGAGCGGCCGGCCGCCGATGTTGAGCGGGTACTCGATCACCGAGACCCAGTACTGGAGCCCGTAGCCGGCGAGGGCGCCGACGATGCCGCCGATCAGCACGATGAGCGGCAGCTTCGAATGGTGGTGGCCGATCGCCTCGGCCAGCTCCTCGATCGGATAGGGCGTGTAGGCGTCGATGTGCTCGTACCCGGCCTCGCGGGTCCGGTGGGCGGCCTCGATCAGCTCCTCCGAATCGTGGAACTCGGCCATCAGGCCATAGATCGGCGGCCGGTGGTGGTGCGGATGCGCGCTCATGCTTGCTCTCCCGGAGAGTCCGTGTACTCGCCGCCCTGTTGTCCTCCGGGCACAATGGTCCGCATCTCGAAGATGGAGATCATCGGCAGGAAGCGGATGAACAGGAACAGGAGCGACAGGAAGAGGCCGATCGTGCCGATGTAGGTGCCCCAGTCCCACATCGTCCCCTTGTACATGCCCCACGAGGACGGCAGGAAATCGCGGTGCAGGCTGGTGATCACGATGACGAAGCGCTCGAGCCACATGCCCACGCTGACGATGATCGAGATCACGAAGAGCCAGAACGGCGAGGTCCGGAAGCGGCGGAACCAGAGGAGCTGCGGCGCCACCGCGTTGCAGAAGATCAGCGCGAACCAGTGGTAGCGATAGGGCCCGGTGATCCGGTTCAGGAACGTGAAGCGCTCGAGGTGGTTGCCGCTGTACCAGGCGAAGAAGAACTCCATCGTGTAGCCGTAGACCACGATGAGGCCCGTCGCGAGCATCACCTTGCCCATGTTCTGCAGGTGGCGCATGGTGATGAAGTCCTGCAGGCCGAACACGGCGCGCAGCGGGATGGCGAGGGTCAGCACCATGGCGAACCCGGCGTAGATCGCGCCGGCCACGAAGTAGGGCGGGAAGATCGTGGCGTGCCAGCCCGGAACGATGCCGATCGCGAAGTCGAACGACACCACCGTGTGCACCGAGACGACCAGCGGCGTGGCCAGGCCGGCGAGCAGCAGGTAGGCGGTCTCGTAGTTGTGCCAGTGCGCCGCCGAGCCCCGCCAGCCCATGGCGAAGAAGCCGTAGATCACCTTGGCGACGCGCTTGCGCGAGCGGTCGCGCAGGGTCGCGAGGTCGGGGATCAGGCCGACGTACCAGAACAGGGCCGACACCGTGGCATACGTCGAGACCGCGAAGACGTCCCAGATCAGCGGGCTGCGGAACTGCGGCCACATGCCCATCGTGTTCGGGTAGGGGAACAGCCAGTAGGCGAGCCACGGCCGGCCGAGGTGAAGGATCGGGTACATGCCGGCGCAGGCCACGGCGAACAGCGTCATGGCCTCGGCGAAGCGGTTGATCGAGGTGCGCCACTCCTGGCGCAGCAGCAGGAGGATCGCCGAGATCAGCGTGCCGGCGTGGCCGATGCCGATCCACCAGACGAAGTTGACGATCGCGAAGCCCCAGCCCACCGGCTGGTTGACGCCCCAGACGCCGATGCCCTTGAGCAGCAGCCAGCTCACCGACACCAGGAACACCATCAGGATCAGGAAGGAGACCCCGAAGCCGATGTACCACCACTTCGGCGTCCGCCGCAGGACGACGGAGCTGATCTTGTCCGTGACGGTGCCGGGGGTGTGGCCCGGCGCCACCACCGGCGGCTTGAAAGGCTTCGGGAGCGTCCCCGGGGCCGGATCAATGGTCGCCATGTTCCGCCTCCAGCGCAGGGTTCGGGTTGCTGATCTTCGCCAGGTAGGTCGTGCGCGGCCGGGTGTTGAGCTCCTCGAGCAGCCCGTAGTTGAGCGGGTCGGCCTTCCACTTCGTGACTTCCCAGCGCGGGTCGTTGATGTCGCCGAAGACGATCGCCTCGGTCGGGCAGGCCTGCTGGCAGGCGGTCTGGAGCCGGTTGGCCGGGATCGGCCGGTTCTCGACCTTCGATTCGATCTTGGCCTGCTCGATGCGCTGCACGCAGTAGGTGCACTTCTCCATCACGCCGCGCATGCGCACCGTGACGTCCGGGTTCTGGAGCAGCGCGAGCACCGGCGTGTCCCTGTCGCTGTAGCGCAGGAAGTTGAAGCGCCGCACCTTGTACGGGCAGTTGTTCGAGCAGTAGCGGGTGCCCACGCAACGGTTGTAGACCATGTCGTTGAGCCCCTCGTCGCTGTGCGACGTGGCCGCCACCGGGCAGACCACCTCGCACGGCGCGTTCTCGCACTGCATGCACGGCACCGGCTGGTTGTGGATGCGCGGGTCGTCCATGTCGCCCGAGTAGTAGCGGTCCACCCGGATCCAGTGCATCTCGCGCCCGCGCAGCACCTGCTCCTTGCCGACCACCGGGATGTTGTTCTCGGCCTGGCAGGCGATCATGCAGGAGCTGCAGCCGGTGCAGACGTTCAGATCGATCGCCATGCCCCAGGCGTGGCCCTTGTACTCGACGGGCGGGTAGAGCGTCTCGTCCGGCGCCGGCTTCTCGCGCTCCTCCTGGATGAAGTCCGGGTGGCGGCGCAGCTCCTCGAGCGTGCCGGTGCGGATCAGCTCGCGGCGCTCCGCCTCGTTGCCGGCGAGCGGGATCTCCTCGGCGCCGCTTTCGAGCGCGTGATGGTTCTGCGTGCTGGCGAACGAGTAGCGCTCGCCGAGCGGCCGGATCTCCGCGCCCGGCAGGTTCCAGAGCGCCTGCGTGGTGCGCAGCGGATAGGCGTCGAAGCCGAGGCCGGTCGCCCGGCCGGCGCGACGCCGGCCGTAACCGAGCGTCAGCTCCGCGGTCCCTTCGGCCTGGCCCGGGAGCACCCAGACCGCGGCCTTCACCTTGCGGCCGTTCCAGGTCACCTCGGCCATGTCCTCGTGCACGAGCTTGAGGCGCTCCGCCATGGCCGGGCCGACCGTGAGCGCGTTGTCCCAGGTCAGCTTGGTCATCGGCTTCGGCAGCTCCTGGAGCCACGGGTTCGGCGCCAGGCTGCCGTCGCCGACCATCGGGTCGGGCCGCAGGCGCAGCGTGACCATGCCCGGGTGCTGCCGCACCTGCTGGAGGCTGCGCACCATCGCCGAGGCCGCCGCCTGCGCCGCGCCGCCAGCCATCGACGCGCCGGCCGGAGGGAGCTGCGTGGCCGGAATATCGGCGATGAGCCCGTCGTGCAGCGCCTTCTTCCAGGCGGCCTCGAAGTCTCCGACCAAAAGCGTCTTCCAGTGGTCGCGGACCACCTCGTAGCTGGTGGCGTCCGCCCGGTTGGCGAACAGGACGGCGAGGATCTCGATCGCCGTCCGGCCGCTGTAGAGCGGGTCGATGAGCGGCTGCATCAGGCTCACCGTGCCGTCGAACGAGCGCGCGTCGCCCCAGCTCTCCAACTCGTGGGCCGCGGGGATGTGCCAGTGGCAGTACTCCGACGTCTCGTCCTCGTAGAGGCCGTGATGGACCCGCAGGTCGACCTTCTGGAGCGCCTGGGTGAACCCGAGGTCGGCCGGCGCGGTGTAGAGCGGGTTGACGCCGCCGAGCATCAGGAGCAGCTCGACGCGGCCGGCGTTCATGTCGGCCACGAGCTGGCGCATCGACTCGACCTGATCGGCGCCGTTGGCGGGTATCACCTCGACGGGCGCGGTGTGGAACACCGTCCGTCCCGTGTTGCCCAGCGCCTGGTTGATCGCGTGGACCAGCACCTGCGTGGCCGGCGAGGCGTATTCGTCGGCCACCACGAGCGCGGCGCCCGCGTTGGCCTTGAGGTCCGCGGCGATCACCGGCAGCCAGCGCTTCGCGCGCGCGTCGGCGAGGACGTCGCCGGCTCCTGCGCCCCCGCCGGACACCACGCCGAGCGCCTGGGCGAGCGCCAGCGCGAAGACCTCGACCTCGGGCGCCGGCAGCGGCAGGCGGTGGTCGGCGAGCGTGCCGGTGTTCGTCGGCACGCTCTCGACCGCGTAGAGCCGGCTCATCTGAAGGTTGTCCTTGCGCACCCGGCGGGTGCGGGCGAAGTCGCGCTGGTAGCGCACGTTGCCCGGGCCCCGGGTGAGGACGTCCGAGTCGAGCGCCAGGACGACGCGGGCGGCGCCGAAGTCGTACCGGGTCTCGAGCGGCTGGCCGAACGCGGCCTGCGCCGCGGCGCGGCCGTGATGGCTGCCGGCGGGCTCCCACTGGTGCCAGCGCGCGTTCGGGAAGCGGGCCAGGAGATCCTGGAGCTGCGCCGCCATCGTCGGCGACGTGATCGTGCCGGTGAGGATCCGCACGCCCTCTCCGCCGAGCGCCTCCAGGGCCCGCAGGCGCGCTCCCGCCTCGCCGACGAACGCGCCCCAGGTGCCGATGCGGCCGTTGTGGACGATCGACTGCGAGCGCTCCGGGTCGTAGAGCGTCAGGACCGCGGCCTGGTCGAAGACGTCCGTGGCGCCGAGGCTCGCCGGGTGGTCCGGATTGCCCTCGATCTTCGTCGGCCGGCCCATGTGGCTCTCGGCCAGGACGCCGCGCGCGTAGCCGCCGTGCGTGAGCGTCGTGGCGAAGAACAGCGGCCGGCCCGGCACGATGTACTCGGGCTGCTTGACGTACGGGATGATCGCCTCGTTGGGCTGCTTCGTGCAGCCGGTCAGCCCGGCGAGCGCGAGCGACGCGCTGGTGAGCTGGAGGAAGCGCCGGCGGGAGACTCCGTCGGTCTTCGTCATCTCCTCGGGCGCCTCCGAGGCGAAGCGCGGGAACTCCCGATGCAGGAAGTCCTGGAACTCGGGCGTCCCGGCGAGATCGTCGAGGCTGCGCCAGAGCTCGTTGCCGCGCTTCTCGCGCAGGCGCTCGCGGACCGTTTCGAGATCCAGGCGCGCCGGCTCCGGCTGCGCGGCCGCCTCGGCGCCGCACTTCCCTTTGCTTGGATTCAGGATATCCATCCGATTTGGCTCGCTCCCGCTCGATTGATCCCGAAAAATCATCGGTGACACGTCGAGCAGCTCGTGAGTGACTGGATTTTGTAGTCCTTGACCAGCTTCGCGCGCAGCGCCTGCGCCTCCTGCGGGTCCGCAGGCGGCTGCCAGTTGAGGTTGAAGACCTCTTCCTTCGGCCGCACGAACCTGCCGGGGTCGCGGTGGCAGCTCAGGCACCACTCCATCTGGAGCGACGCCTCCTGATACAGGAGCGGCATGCGGTCCACCTGGCCGTGGCAGCTCGCGCAGCCGATCCCCTTCGCCACGTGGACGCTGTGGTTGAAGTAGACGAAGTCCGGCAGGTCGTGGACTCTCTGCCACTGGATCGGCACGCCGGTGGCGAAGCTCGACCGCACGGGCTCCAGCATGTCCGCGTTCGTCCAGATCTGCCGGTGGCAGTTCATGCAGGTCTCGGTCGGCGGCATGCCGGCGAAGCTGGAGGTCTCGACCGAGGAGTGGCAGTACCGGCAGTCGATGCCCATGCCGGCGACGTGGTGGACGTGGCTGAACGGGATCGGCTGGTTGCGCACGATGCCCTGGCCCGTGGCATAGGACGACCGGAGCAGGGTCGAGAAGATCCAGGCGAAGAAGGCGATGAAGAACACCGCCCCGAAGATGCTGACCTTGGCGATCGTGTTCGTGCTGCGGTGGAAGATCTGCATCCGGATGGCCCCCCTAACCTCCCAGCTCCATGCGAAGGGACTTTGTGAAAGTCGTCACAAGCGAACGCATCCTATCCAAACGGGCGTCTTCGTGCAAGACGGGTGCCCTGGAGTTGATCCCATCCTCCTTCTCCCCGGCCCTCTCCTCGCGCGGCGAGGGAGAGGGAGCCCCCGGCACGTCCCTTGCTGTAGGTGGTGACCATGGACGCGTCGAAAGCCCTCACCCTGGTACAGCCCCTGCTCGACGCCACGCAGGACATGAAGCGCCGCAAGGTCAGCAAGTCCCGCTGCGACGAGCTCCTCCTGGCGATCAACGCCATTCCCCTCAGCGCTTTCGAGGGCCGGTCGGAGCTCGAGAGGCTGTGGATGCAGGCCCTGTCCTCGTTCCGCTACGCCTTCCTGCTCTGGCTCTACGGAGACCTCCAGGCGGCCCGGGACGAGTCCGAGAAGGCGCGCCGGAAGGTCGAGCAGATCCGCGCGCAGACAGTCGGAATCGAGCCCTGGCCTGCCGCCGGCTCCCTCCAGCCCCAGATGGTCGCGTAGAGACCGGCGCCGGAATTACCCGACCTCTGTAAACTTTGGATTCAGACGGTCCGACCGAGGCCGTCCGCAGAGGATCGGAGGGGAGACGAGCATGAGAAGGATGTTGCTGGCCCTGGTGCTGGCGGGCCTTGGATTCCTGGCCGGGCTGGCATGGCCGCGGCGGGTGATGGAAGGAGCGGTGATTCCCTCGACGCTCGCCCAGGTGCAGCCGGCGGCTCAGGGAGGCCGTCCGGCGCCCGTGCGGCGGCCGGAGCTGGCCGAGGAGGAGCGGGCGACGATCGGCCTCTTCCAGCGGGCGTCGCCGTCGGTGGTCTACATCACGTCGCTCGCCGTGCAGCGCGACTTCTTCAGCATGCGGGCGCAGGAGGTGCCGCAGGGCTCGGGCTCCGGCTTCCTCTGGGACCGCCAGGGCCACGTCGTGACCAACTTCCACGTGATCGAGAGCGCGAGCGGCGCGCAGGTCACTCTGTCGGACCAGTCGACCTGGGACGCCGAGCTGGTCGGCACGGCGCCGGAGAAAGACTTGGCCGTCCTCCGGATCAAGGCGCCGGCGAGCAAGCTCCAGCCGCTGCCGATCGGCGAGTCGGATGACCTCCAGGTCGGCCAGTCGGTGTTCGCGATCGGCAATCCGTTCGGGCTCGACCAGACGCTGACCACGGGCATCGTGAGCGCGCTGGGCCGCGAGATTCAGTCGGTCGCGGGCGTGCCGATCCGCGACGTGATCCAGACCGACGCCGCGATCAACCCGGGCAACTCGGGCGGGCCGCTGCTCGACAGCGCGGGCCGACTGATCGGCATCAACACGGCGATCTACAGCCCGTCGGGGGCCTACGCGGGCATCGGCTTCGCGATCCCGGTGCACTCGGTCGCCTGGGTGGTGCCGGACCTGATCCGCTACGGCTACGTCAATCGTCCGACCCTGGGCGTGGAGCTGGTGCCGGATTCGTGGAACCGGCAGCTCGGCGTCGAGCAGGGGGCGGTGATCATGAACGTGACGCCCGGCAGCGGCGCGGACCGGGCCGGCCTGCGCGGCACGGAGCGCACCCGCGGCCGGCGCGTGCAGTTGGGCGACGTCATCCAGACGATCGACGGCAAGCCGATCCAGTCGCTGGCCGACATGTTCCAGGTGCTGGAGCAGAAGAAGGCCGGAGATGTCGTGAGGGTCGCCTTCCTGCGCGACGGCAGAAAGGAAGAGGCCCAGGTCCGGCTCGATCCGGCGGCCCGGCAACGTCCGTAGCTGGCACCATGGTTGCAGCTTTCCTGAGGGACGGTGGGGATGTTCCCTGCTGAGCAGCTTCCTGAAACGACACCAGACAGGAGGGGCCATGAAAAGGCAGATGCTCATGCTCCTGACGTTGGCGCTCGTGCTCGTCGCGGGCACGGCCCTCGTCGCCCAGACCACTGGAACCACACAACTTCCGCCGAGCCAGCAGGTCGATCAGTCGGGCAAGCCCGAGACCGGCACCGGTCCGGACGTGGACGTCGACGTCGGCAAGAACGCCGAGGATGGCGTCATGGACGTGGACGTGACCCGCAACACGGACGCCGACACGGCAGCCCAGGGCAACGACCACCCGATGGACAATCATGCGATGGACACCACGACGGGCAGCACGGCCACCGGGACCGGCACGGCTGACACCACCACCACCGGTACGGCTGCCGACCAGGGCAACCTGCCGGCCACCGGCAGCGAGATGCCGCTGATCGGCCTGATCGGCCTGTTCGCCCTCGCGGGCGCCGCCACCCTGCGCGCCTCCCGCTGACCTCGACTTTCCACGAGGTCCCTTCGATGATGCCTCCGCTCCGGCGGAGGCATCGTCTTTCTTCAGTTGAGCGGTGCAACCTTCTCCCGGAGTGCCATCAGTGCCACCGCTCGAATGCGGGGAGCCAGCGGATAGGACTCCTCGCCGGCATGAACCACCACCAGTTCCTCCAAATCCAGGGCTTCCAGGGACGACCGCATAGAGGGGGTGACGCGCGGACTGCTGGTGAGCTTGAGCTCGAAGCCACGACGGATGTTGCCGCGGCGAACCAGGAGATCCAGTTCGGCGCCGCTGTGGAGCTTCCAGAAGAAGCACTCCTCCGGCCGGGCTCCCAGATGCGAGACGACCTCGCCGATCGCGAAGCCCTCCCAGGACGCTCCCACCTTGGGGTGGCTCAACAGGTCGTCCCGGGTTTCCAGTCCTAGCAAGGCATGAAGGATGCCGCTGTCGGCCAGATAGATCTTGGGCGCCTTCACCTGCCGTTTGGCAACGTTCTCGTACCAGGGCTCCAGACGCTTCGCCATGAAGGTGGAGCACAGGGTTTCCAGGTAGTTGAGCACGGTCTTGTTGGACACGCCGAAGGCCCGGGCCAGCTCCGAGGCGTTCCAGATCTCCCCGTGGTAGTGGGCCAGCATGGTCCAGAACCGCCTCATTGTCGTGGAGGAGAGCTGGATGCCCAGCTCGGAGAGGTCACGTTCGAGATAGGTCCGGATGAATTGCTGTCGCCAGAGGCCGCTGGCGGCCTCCGACGACGCGATGAACGAGCGCGGGTAGCCGCCGCGGAACCAGAGCGTCTCCAGACTCTCCGAGCCCACCTCGTCCAGGCTGAAGCCTTCGAGCTCGTGGTAGGCGATGCGGCCGGCGAGCGATTCCGAGCTCTGCCGCAGCAGCTCCGGAGACGCGCTTCCCAGCACCAGGAACCGGGCCGGCGCCTCCGGCCGGTCCGCCAGCACTCTCAGGACCGGGAAGAGCTCAGGGCGGAGTTGGATCTCGTCGAGCACCACGAGGCCGCGCAGCCCTTCCAGGGCGAACATCGGATCGTCGAGCCTCGAAAGGTGTCGCGGATTCTCCAGGTCGAACCGAGTGACTTCGCCCGGGGCTGAATCGGCATAGGACATCGCCAACGTGGTCTTCCCTACTTGCCGCGAGCCGATCAGGCCAACGACCGGGAACTGGGCCAAGAGGGTCTGAAGCCGATTGAGGTGCCCGGGACGCTCGATCACGCAGCAGAGTCTACCTTGAAATCTGGGAGCGGCGCTCCCAATTTTCAAGGTAGGCCAACTTGTTGAGCGGCCGGGAGAGGGCGGAGCCCATCCCTCTTGAGGTGAGCATAAGTTGCATCTGGTGAGTCAAGGCGCTAAGCTGACTCCATGAAAGGGTTGACCCCAAAACGCCAGTCCGCCGTTCTACTCCGGGAAGCTGCGGAGATGGGAGTCTCTCTGGAGAGATTGGATATCGCTGTCCGTGCTGCGCGGACCCTAGGCGATGCGGAAATCCAGTTTCTCGAAAAACTGCTGGTCTGGATTGACGCGGGAGTTTCGCAGGAGCGGAGAGCCGCCCTGTCCAAGGGTCTGGCCAAGGCTCTCGATGCCACTCCCGTGAGTGTCCCCGAAGATCCGCTTGCCATGGTGGATGACTCGCTCGACGCTGCCGGCGCTGCTGAAAATGTCGCCTTGGCAGAGATGGAGTCGCAGGCGCTCCGTGAGGCGATCCTGAAAGACTGCATCGATGCCGCGGAGGCCGGTAGACTGACAAGCCGTTCCCGGCAGGCTCTCGAGCGGCTCCGCCGGGACGGCAGGCTGCTGGCTCTGCGAGTCGGTCCACGGTGGCGCTATCCCCGGTGGCAGTTCGATCCCGATGCTCCGGGAGGAATCGTGCCCGGGATAGACGGCGTGCTACGCGAGCTCTCCCTCTCTCCTACGGCAGCGGCCTTCTGGCTTCTCCAGCCTTCGGAGGGGCTTGGCGGCCATCCGCCGATCGAATGGCTTCGTCGCCACCGACCCGAGTCCGTCATCGAGTTGGCCCATCAGATGAGCCTCCTTCCTTGACTCTGTCATCGCCGCCTGGAATTCTGACCGTCCGTCCACGACTCTTCCGGTTGAATCCGGGAGATCTGCTCGTGCGCTTCTACAACCCGGTCCACGGAGGCTGGAGTACACGGCGAACCTACGGTCCCCTTCCTCGACTCCGTTTCGATCACCACGTTCCGCCTCCAGGCAGTTCTGCCGATCGCGCGGTCTGGTACGCGGCCACGTCTCTCCTGGGGGCTGTGGCCGAGGCGTTTGGAGATCTTGGGATCGTCGATCGAGGCTCCGGGCGACGCGTCTGCGTCATGCGGATTTCCAAGTCGATTCAGACCCTGAACCTGGCCGGAATCGCGCCGCGTGTCTTTGGGCTGGACCAGCGGATTGCCACCAACCGTGACTATCCGCAATGCCAGGAGTGGGCACGAGCCTTCTACGAGTCTTATCCGGAGGTATGCGGCCTTCGTTGGAGGGGGCGCCAGGCGGGATCCATCTGTTTCGCGCTGAACGACAGAGCGGACATGACGTCGCTGAACAGGCTCCAGGACCGAGACGTGAGCGACCCGGAGGTCTGGCCCCGGATCGCCAGGGCTGCCCGGCGCTGCCGGCTGCGAGTCAGCACCTGAGATGGCATCCTCGCGGCACTCACCCGCCCGTGCCCGGGAGGGCCGGGCACGGGCGGGTTCGGCGGTCGGGAATCGTTCTACTTCACAGCCGTCTTGTAGGCCTTCCGGAACGCCTGATAGGCGGCCTTGAACTGGCCTGACGCCATCAGCGCATCCCCCTGTTCGAGGACCTTCTGGGCTCCTCCGATGCTCTCTCCAGAGGCCTGGATGTTGGCCAGGGTCCTGGCCACGACCTCGCGCACGAGGTCGAGACGCCCGCACTGGCCTCCCGAGCAGACCGAGCCCGGCGTCAGATACAGCGCCAGAGGAACCGCGTTGTCGGCCGTGGCCAGATCGGCCTCGATCTGCGTCCGCAGGATGAGGTCTCTCAACTCGTTCTTGTTGGCATTTGCGTTGGCGATGATCGCATCCCGGTTCGCATTGTCGTTGGCGATGATCTGGGCGGCTCTGGAGTTGGTGTTGGCGTTGATCTCTGCGGCCCTGGTATCGGTATTGGCGTTGATCAGGTTCCTGTTGGCGTTGTCATTGGCGATGATCGCTGCCTCGGCCGCGTCGACGTTGCTGTTGATCGCCGCCGTGTTGGAATTGTCGTTCGCGATGCTGGTCTCCAGGTTGGAGTGGATGTGAGCCAGCCGGTCGTAGCTGCCCTCGATCTCGGCGGAGTCGATATCTCCGTCGCAGAACGCGAGAGCCTGGTTGGCGGCCTTGGCCACGATGTAGACGGCGTCGGTGACAAGGCAGACCAGCGAGCCGTTCCCCCCTTCTCCCAGAACCACGACGGTCTCGTCACAAGCGCGGCTGGCCTCCTCGCGAACGGTCTCCGCGACGAACAGGGCCGCCTCGGAAGCTGCCATGACGGCCGAGTCCTGGCGGGTGCTGCCGCAGAACGAATAGGCCGCGGAAGGGAGCTCCTCGCCGCCCGCCAGCACGGACGCGGTCCTGTTCGAGATACCGCCCTGCGACTGCCGTGCGACGCGCAACCGGAGCTCTTGAGCGCTCGCCTTCATCATCGACAAATCCGAGATCTCCCGGTCAAGGGCCATGAGATCTTCCGGCGAGGCGCTTTCGATCCGCTTGCGGGCGTTCTCGATCAACGCACGGTTCGAGCTTCCAAGAGGCGTCATCTCGGCGAGATCCTGATAGGCATCGACCGTCTCGATCAACTCGCCGCGGATCTGCTCGACATCGGAGGCCGAGTGCTCATTCTCCGCCTGCAAGCCGTTGGCGCAGAGCAGAGCGCCCACGACGGCAAGAGTGATCGCAGCCTGGCGGAATCGGGGGTTGAGGTTCATGGCCGCTTCTCCTTATTCGGGCAGCTCGCGTCATGCGAGGCCTGTTTTCTGAATGGCCCCGCCAGGAGCAAACGACGGGCCATGCCCGAGAGTGTCGATAAGTAGCTGGAATGACAACTGGTTAGAGGCGTAAAAGAGCCGTGCCGGCCATGCTCTGTCCGGGACTGTCAGAACGCGCCCGGACTGTTCTGACTGTGTCAGCCTGAAACCGGCTTCCGCGTCATCCCGATAAGCCCGTTCCGCGCCGGATGACGTTGTTTTCCGGCGGATAAGCCTGTTCCGGGCTGGATAAGCGGACTTCGCCGTCGATAAGCCCGATCCGCGACGGATAAGCCTGTTCCGGCGTCGATAAGCCGACTTCTCGACGGATAAGCCGACTTCTCGACGGATAAGCCGACTTCGCAACAGATACGGCGAAGCCGCAACGGATCAGCCGGAGCTGCAATAAATAACGCTGCGTCGCCGCGGATAAGCTCGCTCCGCCTCCAGCGCGGCCTTCCGTCCTGCCTTGCGGCGATCCCGTGCCTTTCCGACGAGCCGGAGAATCCGCCGGACATGTCGTCAAGCCGGTCGCGGCATGTTACTCTTCGCCGGCCATGCGTCGCAACCAGAATCTTCTCGACCTCTTCCTCGAGCTCCAGATCCTCGACCGGGTGCCCAGAAGCGGCTATGTCCTGCGCGGTGTCCACGATCCCGAGAGCGTGACGGAGCACAGTTGGCACGTCCTCTTCCTGGTCTGGGCCCTGGGCAGCCGCATCGAGGGTATCGACCTCGCCCGCGCCGTCGAGATCGCTCTCGTTCATGACATCGCGGAGCTCCGGGTCGGAGACCTGCCGCGCACCGCCTCGCACTACTTTCCCGAAGGCGCCAAGAAGTCGGCCGAGCTCGCGGCCATGAGCGACGTCCTGGCCCCGCTTCCCGAGAACGCCCTCGACCGCTACCGCGAGTACCAGGACGGCGCCAGCCCCGAAGCCCGACTCGTCAAGGCCTGCGACAAGCTCCAGCTCATGCTCAAGGTCGCGGTCTACGAGCGCTGGGGCACCGGAGCGCTCGCCGAGTTCTGGGACAACCCGGACAACTTCCCGGACCTCTCCGAGTCCGGCTTCGCGCCCGTCCGCGAGCTCTTCGAGGAGCTGCGGCGCCGGCACAACGCCAACGCGCTGCACCCGGAGCCCTGAGGCCAAACGTGTTCATCCGTTCTGCTAAGATGAGGGTCATTGACAGTCAGGAGGCGTCAAGTGCCCCAGGTGAGTGCCCGGCTTCCAGAAGAGCTCGTCGAGGAAATGGATCGGGCCGCCGGCAGACTCCAGCGTACCCGGGCGGAGTTGATTCGCCAGGCGGTCGAATACTTCCTCGACGACTTCGAAGACCTTCAGCTTGGACTGGAGCGGCTCCAGGACCCGTCGGATCCCATTCTGGACTGGGCTGATGTCAGGCGCGAGCTACTCGGTCAGCATTAAGGCGAGTGCCGCGAAATCGCTGAGCCGGATTCCCAAACCGGACCGGCAGCGTCTGGTCGAGGCGATCGACCGGCTCAGCGAGGAGCCTCTTGCCGGAGGCGTCCTCAAGGGCGAGTTCTCCGGACTGCGGCGCCTCCGGGTCGGAGTCTACCGAGTCGTCTACGAGGTGGTTCACGAGACGGTCACGGTTCTGGTGGTTCGAATCGGCCACCGCCGTGAAGTCTACCGCTGACTCAAGAGCCTTCCAGCTTCGCCAGCCCTACTCGTCCACCTCGATCCCCCGCCGGCCCATCACCCTCTTGAGACGGTCGTAGAGGTTCTGCCCGAGGAGCGACTGCGCGGTCTCCGAGATGTCCTTCAGGACCACGCGCAGGTCCTCGGCGCCGCTCCAGTGCTTGCGGGCGTAGGGCTCCAGGTCTCCGCCGAAGGCCTGCGACAGCACGGCCACGGCCAGGACCAGGTCGTCCAGGAAGCCCGCGCCGCCCAGGATCATCTCGGGCAGCAGGTCGGCCGGCAGGACGAAGTAGGCCAGCGCTCCGCCGATCATCGCCCGGGTGCCCCCGGGGACGTTCTTGTCCAGGGCCAGCCGGACCAGCAGGATGAAGACGTCCGGCACCAGCAGCAGCGCGCGGACCGCGCCGTCGCCCAGCTTGCCGCCCCGCTTCTCCACCGCGTGGATGATCCGCTCGCGCAACCGGTCGTAGAACGACAGGAGGCCCTTGCTCGGCAGCTCCTCGTCGCTCGCGAAGGCATATTCGGAGTCGCGCTCGGCGCGCGCCGAGTCGAAATTCTCCAGGTCTTCCGCCACCGCCGTGGACAGCTCGTCCGACAGCGGGCGGCTCAGGGGCTCTTTGGTGGTCTCGTCGGCCATGGTTCTCCCTTCACGCGGTATCCCGTTCAAAATCCGTTCAAGCCGCGTGCCACTAGAGAATATACGCCAGGGCGAACCCCACCTGACCCGCCATCATGATCAGGTACATGTGCTTCCACGAAGGGTGGTTCTCCGTCTCCGTCAGCGAGTTCGGGTCGCGCAGCAGAAGATAGACGGTGTAGAGACCCCAGACCGTGAACAGCACGCCGAGCGCCACCAGGAGCCACGGGTTGCCGGTCAGAATGGCATGTTCCGGGTTCTGCGGGTCCTTCACAAAGGCCCCCAGCGGCATCAGCAGCCACGGGAACACGAAGAACGGACTGATCATCAGCGCCGATTTCTTCACTCCGTAGAGGATCGGCAGCGTCTTGCAGCCGCCGGCCCGGTCGCCCTCCATGTCCGCGAAGTCCTTCGTGGACGCCGCGCCGAGGAGATAAAGGCCGAAGATCGAGCCGATGAACCACGGCTCGGTGTAGCCGATCCCCGCCACCATGGCCCAGCCCGCCACCTTGAGCAGCACGCCGCGCGGCACCGCGATCGTGAAGTTCGCCAGCATCCCGCGGATCTTCGTCCGGCCCAGCTCCGGCGCCGAGTAGACGAAGGTCGCGATCATCCCGGCCAGGTAGATGAAGAAGGTCGCGTGCTCCGACACCGGCGCGGTCAGCTTCTGCCCCAGGGTGTCGTACGGGTGCGGCACCACGAGCCAGGTCGGGATGAGCGCCAGCGCGTAGAGGATCCAGCTCAGCACCCAGACCTCGCGCACCGACAGCTCGCCGGTCACCAGCGGCCGGGTCGGCTTGTTCACCCGGTCGATCTCCAGGTCGTAGATCTGGTTGATCGCGTTCGACGCCGCGTTCATGAAGCTGGCGCAGAGCGAGCCCAGGATGACCGTGAGGATGACGGAGAGCGTGATCTGCCGGTTCGGGTCCGGGTTGTGGACCGAGCCGAAGGCGCAGATCGCGCCCGAGACGATGCCGAGCAGCGGCGGCAGCAGGGTGAACGGCCGGACGAGCTGCAGGTAGAGGCTGGTTTTTGATCGGGTGGTCATACGATCCAGGGGGTGAAGATCACCGCGACGAGCGCGCCGACCAGGGTGTTGAGGAAGTTCAGCGCCTCGTTGTCGAGGAGCTGGCGCTTTTCGAGCGCCGCGCCCACGAGGCTCTCGAAGGTGGTGCCCACGAAGGCCGCCACCACGATCGGCAGCACGCCGATCCACGGATAGAGCCCGACCAGCGCGCCGAGCCCGGCGATCACGGCAGAGGCGATCACGCCGGCCAGCGTCCCCTCGACCGACACCGCGCCCTCGGTGCCGCGCGGCACCGGCTTGAAGTTGGTCAGGAGGAACGTGCGCCGGCCGAGCACCTGGCCGATCTCGCTCGACGAGGTGTCCGCCGCGGCTGTGGCGAAGGCGCCGGCGAAGGCCATGCCGAAGAGGACCGGGTGATCGGTCAGAGCGGCGAACACCGCGCAGGCCGTGGCCACGCCGGCATTGGCGAGCGCGTGGCGGGCCCCGCGCCGGCCGCCCCCCTCCTGCGCGATCTTCGCCGCGGCCTTGCTCTTGTAGCCGAACTTGGTGCAGGCGCTGCCGATCACGAAGAAGGAGAGGAGCAGCAGGTAGCCGCGCCAGTCCAGGAAGGCGTAGATCGTGAACCCGACCAGGAAGCCCACCACCACGCCGGACGTGTCGACCGTCCTCGCCTTGAAGGCCGCGCCGGCCAGCGCCGCGTTGACGACCACGGCCATCAGCAGCCGGAAGGCGAGACCGTCGGTCGCCAGGAACGGGCCCCAGTGACCCTGGGTCAGCACCAGGCCGAGCAGGAAGAGGCCCGAGACGAGCGGCACGCCGATGTTGTCGTCGAGCCCCTGCGGCAGCGATTCGAGCGCCGCCGCCACCAGCGCCGCGGCGAACGCGACGGCGAAGGCAAAGGGCCATGAGTATTCGCCAGGCGTCCAGCGAGCGGTCCACACCAGGAGCGCCGCCGCTGCGAAGCCTCCGAAGAAGACATAGGCGAGGCTGCCCATCCAGCTCTTCCTCGGGTTCCACGGCAGCTTGCGGCGGCCGAGCGTCATGCCCGCGACCGAGGCCATGCCGTCGCCGAACGCCAGGATGCCCCAGGTGGCCGCGGCCACCTCCAGCTTCTTGAAGAAGACCAGGATGAGGATGAGCACGGCGAGCGGGTAGAGCACGATGCCGAGCGAGGAGCCGGCGGCGTGCTCGTGGTCGCGATAGAGGCGCCGGCCGCCGATGCGCGGAAACAGGAACAGGTTGAAGGCCAGCGCCGAGGCCGCCAGCACCGCGGACCACAGCGGACCGAGCCAGCCGACCGCGAAGGCGAACAGCCCCATGCTCATGTGGGTCACCTTGCGCAGCAGCTCGTTGCCGGTCAGCGCCATTGGCCGCTCTCCTTGAGCCAGGCCAGCGTCTCGGCGAGCCCCTGCGCGAACGGCCGCGGGGCGTAGCCCAGCTCCCGCTCGGCGCGGTCCGAGCAATAGGCCCAGTCGTGCCGGTAGATCTCCACCAGGTCCGGGGTGAGCTTCGGCGTGCCGCCGGTGAGACGCGCCCAGCCCTTCTGCAGCGCGCCGGCCGTCTTCGCGACCCCGTCCGGGATGCGCCGCTTCGGCACGGGCACGCCGGTCTGCTTCTCGACCAGGGCGTAGAAGTCGCCGAGCCGCACGTTCTCGCCGCCGAGCACGTAGCGCCCGCCGGCCGGAGCCTTTTCGAGCGCGAGCGCCACGCCGCGTGCCACGTCGCCGACGAAGGCGTAGTTCCAGCGCCGGTCCGGCGAGCCGATCAGGCCCGGCAGCTTCCGGCGGATGAGGTCGAGGATGTGATGGACGACGATGTTGCCCTCGGTCATCTCGCCCGGACCGTAGATGACGCCCGGGTAGACCACGTTGAGCGGCGCGCCTTCCGCGATCGCCCGGCGGGCGCGGCGGTCGGCGAGCGCCTTGGTGCGCTCGTAGTCGTTGATCCAGTTCCGATCCTGAATGTCGGCCGTCTCGTCGAGCAGGCCGCCCGGGCCTTTCTCCGTCGGGCCGAGCGCGATGAAGCTGGAGACGTAGACCACCTTGGAGACCGAGCCGGACTCCTCGGCGGCGCGCAGGACGTTCTCGAGGCCGCCCAGGTTGATGCGGTCGAAGTCGGCCGGCGGCGCCAGGATCTTGACCAATGCTGCGGCGTGGACGACGGCGTCGCAGCCGGCCGCGGCCCGGTCCAGGCTGGCGCGGTCGGTGACGTCGCCCTGCGCGAAGTCGATGATCGCCGGGGGGGCCGGGAAGCGCTCGCGGGATGCCGTGGGCCGGACGAGGAGGCGCACCTCGTGCTTCTGCGCGAGCTCGGAGACGATACGCCGCCCGAGGAATCCGGTGCCGCCGGTGACGAGGACCTTCATGATGGACTGCGGAGTTTAGCAGGCCCGGGCCTGCGCTTGGGCCTGAAGGTCTCTCCAGAGGTCGAGGAGCGCCTCGTCGAGCGTCCGCCGCGGCTCCCAGCCCAGGCGGCGCAGACGGTGGGAGTCGCCGAGCAGGAGAGGGAGGTCCACCGGCCGCATCCGCTCGGCCTCCTGGCGCACCTCGGCGCGCACGCCGGAGACGGCCATGAGCCGCTCCAGCGCCTCGGCGATCGAGGAGGCCCGGCCGCCCGCGATGTTGTAGACGTGGCCGGGATGGCCCCGTTCGGCCAGGACGCGGAAGGCCTCGGCGCCGTCGTCCACGTGGACGAAGTCGCGCCGCGCCGAGAGGTTGCCGACCCGGAGGACCGGCTCGGTTGTTCCCGAATTATCGCCGGCAATACTGGCGATACTGGCGAGCTGAGCGGCGAAGGACGGCATGGCAAACGTCGGCGTCTGCCCCGGTCCGATCAGGTTGAAAGACCGGGCCACGACCGCGCCGCGCTGGAGCGCGAGCCGCTCGGCCGCGGCTTTCGTGAGGGCGTAGGGGCTGCGCGGATCGACCGGCCTCTCCTCGGAGATCGGCTGCTCGTCCTCGGGCACCGGACCGTAGACCTCGGCGCTCGACGCGACCACGACCGGCCGCCCGCCCGCGGCGTCGAGGAGGTTCTCGGTGCCGATCACGTTGACCTGGAAGTATTCGCCGGGCCTCTTCCAGGACTCGCCCACGTGGGAAAGGCCGGCGAGGTTGACGATCGCGTCGGGCGAGGACAGGCGGACCGCCTTCTCCAGCGAGGCCGGATCGAGCAGGTCCGCGTGGTACAGGTCGACGCCTTCCTCCAGATTCGGCCGCGGCGTGCTTTCGAGCCACGTGCCGCTCACCCGGTGCCCGGTTTCGAGCAGGTGCCGGGCGAGCCGCGGGCCGACGAAGCCCCCTATACCGGTGATGAGGACGTGCATGGCGCCGGGAATCAGCTCGCCTGGCGGCGGGCCAGGGTCTGCCGCCAGTAGTCGAGCAGGTCGTTGAGCGTCTGCTCGAACGGGATGCGCGGCTCCCAGCCGGTGTCGGCCTTGAACTTCGAGGCGTCGCCGATCAGGATCTCGACGTCGGACGGCCGCAGGCGCTCCGGATCGACCTCGATCTTCACGTCCAGGCCGGAGATCTCGATTAGCCGGCTGAGCATCTCGCTGATGCGGATGCCGTTGCCCGTGGCGATGTTGTAAACCTCGCCGGGTTTGGCCTTGGTGACCGCGAGCCAGTAGGCGCGGACCATGTCGCGCACGTCCGTGAAGTCGCGGATGGCCTCGATGTTGCCCACCCGGATCACCGGGTCCTGGAGGCCGAGACCGATCGCCGCCACCTGGCTGCAGAAGTTCGAGGTCACGAACACCTGACCGCGGCGCGGACCGGTGTGGTTGAAGCCGCGGGTGCGGACCACCTTGAGGCCGTAGCTCTGGAAGTACTGGTAGCCGAGGTAGTCCTGCGCCACCTTGGAGACCGCGTACGGCGACAGCGGGCGCAGCGGGTTGGTCTCCTTGATCGGCGTCTCGTCGGGCAGGACGAGGCCGTACTCCTCGCTGGAGCAGGCGATCTGCACGACCGGGTCGATGCGCAGGGCGCGGATGGCCTCGAACAGGTTGGTCTGGCCGGCCACGTTCGTGGTCAGCGTCTCGTTCGGCGCCGTCCAGCTCGACGGCACGAAGCTCTGGGCCGCGAGGTGGAAGATGACATCCGGCCGCGACTTGTCGAGCGCGGCGTGCATGGAGGTGTAGTCCCGCAGGTCGGCCTCCAGGAGCCGGATGCGCGAGCGCAGGTGCTCGACGTTGTCCATGCGGCTGCGCCAGCGGTAGGTTCCGAACACCTCCACGTCGGGGTGCTCGTTCAGCAGGTACTCCGCCAGGTGCGACCCGGCGAAACCCGTGATTCCGGTGATCAGGGCCCTCATCTGACTTCCTTTCTCTCCTTGCGCGATGACCGCAGAAGTGCAAGATAATCGACCAGGCCCCAGCCCCAGGGCTCGACGCGGCGGCCGATGGCCTCCTCGAAGCGCGCGACGTCCAGGACCGAGAAGGCCGGACGCGGGGCGGGGCGCGGGAATTCGTTCGTGGTGACCGGCACGACCTCGGGGATGCGCCGGGTGCCGGACCACAGGCCGGCGATCTCGGACGCGAACTCGTACCAGGAGACGGGCTCGCGGTTGCGGTAGTGGACGATGCCGCGGACGTCCTCGGCGGCCAGGTCGAGGACGGCGCGCGCCAGGAACAGCGTATAGGTGGGCGCACCCTGCTGGTCGCGGACGACCCGCAGCGGCTTGCCCTCCTCGATCAGGCGAACGATGGTGGCCACGAAGTTCGGGCCGCCCGGGCCGAACAGCCAGCTCGTGCGCACGACGGTCGAGCGGTCGTGGGCCAGGACGCGGCGCTCGCCGTCGAGCTTGCTCTGGCCGTAGACCGACAGCGGACCGGTCGGATCGTCCTCGCGATACGGCACATCTCCCTGCCCGTCGAATACGTAGTCCGTGGAGACGTGGACGATCCGCGCGCCCACCGACCGCGCCGCCGCGATCACGTTGTCCACGGCCTCGCCGTTGATCGCGAAGGCCGGCTCGCGGCCTTCTCCTTCGCAGGCGTCCACCTTGGTGTAGGCCGCGCAGTTGACGACCAGCTCCGGTCGGAACGCGTCCGCCCAGTAGAGCAGCCGGTCGCGGTCGCGGATGTCGGCCTGCGCATGGGAAAGGCCGAGCACGGGCATGGAGCGGGAGCGGGCCTCGGCCACCATGGCTCGGCCCAGCATGCCCGTCCCGCCGAGGACGAGCGTTCTCATGGGATTGATCTCATCAGGGTTGAAACCGGTCCAGACGGTCCTTCAGCGGCCCGCATTGTATGCGGAGAGACCCGGTTTGGCGACACCCGGTCTCCGGGTTGCGGTTCAGCCGCGTCCGCGGAGGCGGTCGAGCTCGGCCTGCAGGCTTGCGTTTTCGGCCTCGACCGCCTTGCGGGCTTCGACCGCTGCCCGCGCAAGGTCCTTCTCTTCCTGCCGGGTCAGGAGAGGCTTGCCCGAAGGGTGCTCGGACATCCGAACGCGGTTGCCATCCGGAGTGACCTGGAACCAGAGGCCGGTCGTCTCGGAGAGCAGGCGCCCCTCCTCATCCGGCTCGATCGGCTGGTATCCCGAGGGGCCCAGCCGGTAGCCGAGAAGCCGGTAGCGGCGATCCCGGCGCTGGCAGTCGGCGATCAGGTACTCGGGGATCCCGACCCGCCGATAGAGGGCGACCTTGTCTTCCAGGTCGGTCTTGCGGATGCGGGAGGACAAGGGCGAAACCACCTCGATCACGAGACAGGGACGGACGCCTTGCGCGGCGACGTCGAAGCTCTCTCGGTCGGCCTCCTTGTCGCGCACGCCGCGGATCACCGAGACGTCGGGGGACGGCTGGTCCAGCCCTGGACCGAACAGGAACTTGAGATCGAACGTGACCAGCACGTCCGGGACCGGCTGGAAGAAGTCGTCCAGCAGATCGGCGATCTGGCGTGCGGTGTCGCCGTGACGTTTTCCCTGGGACATGTGGTCGCCGACCTGGGGGTTCAGGAACAGCTCGGGAGTCAGGGGCATCACGACCAGCTCCATCCGGCCACCGGGACGTTCCACCCAACGCTCCAAGGTGATCCCCGGCTCCTCGTCGAGGAGCTCGTGTTCGATCGGCTTGCGGACAGGTTCAGCCATGACCCCGAGTATAGACAGTCGCCCGAGACCCGTCAAAGATATCGCGGAAAGGAGACGAAGGGAAGGGGGCGACGCGGAAAGACGTCACCAGCCTACGCAATCCCCACCTCGCGGAGTCCCAGAATAGATGCCCCCTATGAGAGCATGATAATAATCACTGCGATCGTTAGTTTCGCGCTAGCATACGATGGCGAGGTTTGGAGGCCAGTCGCCTAACACAAGGCCTCAAGCGCCTGACGGCCCCGCCTAGGCCCGGATCGTTTGGCGGTCAGAGACGGATTCTTGAATCTACGTGATCTCTTTAGAGTCTTCTCCTGGCGGCAACCGCCAGTGCCGACTTCGGCGCCTGCGCGGCCACTTACCCAGGCGTTCCGAACGCGAGTCGTGATGCGCGTCATGGACCGCTTCAGTGGAGAGGACAATCCATTCGGCGGCAGCGACTATCGCGGTGACTTCTGGCTGGCCATTCACAAGAGACTCCAGTACCTCCACGGCGTTTCCGTCCTGGCTCCAGAAGCGCGCCCCAACTCCCCGCCAGACGATGCCATTGCCTTCCTCACTAACTGTTCTGACGACCACTTTCTCGATTTCATCGAGCTCATTTTTAAGCTGGAGTTCTACTGGCGTGCCGTAAGAGACGAGAACTCGTTGGTAGACGACATCAATCACTTCTTTGAACTCGACGCACTTCCCTATGCGCTAACCTCCTTCGTCCGCGAGGAACGAATCGAGGACTACCGAGGTACTCCTACCACTGCGTCATATCTAACAGAATTTCCTCGGGTAATTCGCCGCGACAGCCAAGTGACACATGCTCAAGCAGTCGCACCGGCGTTGCAGCTGCTTGCGGACAAGAGGTTCGCCTCGGCCAACCGCGAGTTTCTTGAAGCCTTGGAGGACTTCCGGAAACGCGACTACGACGACTGCCTCGTAAAGTGTGGCAGCGCCTTCGAGAGTGCCCTCAAACTCATCTGTGAAACAAAGGGCTGGCCTTACAAGCAATCCGATACGGCAAAGACCTTGCTCCAGACCGTTATCTCCAACTCTACGCTGGACCCATACTTTGAGCAGCCGCTCTTGGTTATCGCCATACTCAGGAACCGCGAAAGCACCGCTCATGGAGCGGGTGTCCATGCCCGCAACGTACCGCCACAGCGTGCGCAGTTCGCGATCAACGCCACGGCCGCGGGCATCCTCCTCGTGGTTCAAGAATGCCTCTGATATATGTGGCCGGGACCAATCCCCGGGAATTGACACACAGCATATCAGCATTGCCAACAATGGCGGCAGACTCAGGACGAAGCTCTCCTCCGTGGCGTCGTCTGAGCCATAGAACGTTCTCCGAGAGCCTGCCTGCCGGATTCCCGGCGAAACCCAGGTCCGCCGAGGCCAATCGACGGCTGAAAGCTCGCCTATCTGCCGCGCAAGCAGGCTCGGCGGACAGTCCGTCCAGCTTATCGAAGGCGGTTGTCGACTTCTCCGCGGGCCGGTAAGGTTACCGGGGACGCGACAATCTTGTCTGGCGCCGTACAAAGTCTGGCAGGCGGCAGACAGGCTTGTCTGTCGCAAACAAGGTTGACGGGAGAGAGGCTCGACTTATTTCGCCGCGCGACAAGCTTATCCATGGCGCGATAAGCTTATCCACCGCTCGCTAACGTTATCGGGGACCCGACAAGCTTGTCGGAGGCAAGACAAGCTTGTCAGCCTCCAAGACAGGGTTGTCGGCGGCAAGAAAACGTTAGCAGGAGCCAGCACAACGTTATCCGCGGCAAGTCAAGGTTGCTGGCCGGCAAACAAGGTTGTCTCGCCGTAGATAAGCTTTAGGGACCGGAAAGCAACGTTGGCTCGCCGCCGACAACCTTGTCGGCGACCAAACAACCTTGTCGGCTTCCAGGACAAGGTTGTCGGCGCCCGGATAACGTTATGAGCAGCCCGGATAATGTTATCCGCGGCAAATCAAGGTTGTCTCGCCGCAGATAAGCTTGTCAGCCTTCCCACAAGCCTTCGCCGTAACCCGCCAGGCACCTATCGCGGGCCGCGGAGGCGATCGAGCTCCGCCCGGAGCCGGGCGACCTCATCCTCGGCAACCCGCGCTTTCTCTTCGGCCGCGCTGCGCAGGTCCGCCTCTTCGTCATGGGTCAGGAGAAGCCGGCCGGATGGGTGCTCGAACGTCCGTACGTGATCGCCGTCGGGAGTGACCTGGAACCAGAGGCCGGTCGTCTCGGAGAGGAAGCGCTCCTGCTCGTCCAGCTCGACCCTTTGATACCCGGAGGAGCCCAGTCGATAGCCGAGGAGGCGGTAGTGGCGATCGTGGCGCTGGCAGTCGACGATCAGGTACTCCTGGATTCCGACGCGCCGATAGAGCGCGACTTTGTCCTCCATGTCGGTCTTGCGGATACGGGAGGACAGGGGCGAGACGACTTCGACGACCAGGCAGGGGCGGACGCCCTCGGCGGCGATGTCGAAGCTCTTCCGGTCGGCCTTCTTGTCGCGCACGCCGCGGATCACCGACACATCGGGAGAAGGCTGCGACAGGCCCGGACCGAAGCGGTGCTGGACATCATAGGTGACCACAACGTCAGGGATGGGGCCAAAGAAACGAACCAGAGCGCCGTAGATCTCGTACACGGTCTCGCCGTGGCGCTTTCCCTGGGTCATGTGGTCGCCGAACCGGGGGTTCAGGAACAGCTCGGGCGTCAGCGGCATCTCGACCAGCTCCATCCGGCCACCGGGACGTTCGACCCAGCGCTCCAGGGTCATCCCCGGCTCCTCGTCGAGGAGATCGGATTCGATCGGCTTGCGGACAGGTTCAGCCATGACCCCGAGTATAGACAGTCGCCCGAGACCCGTCAAAGATATCGCGGAGAGGAGACGAAGGGAAGAGGGCGACGCCGAAAGGCGTCACGCAGCGGCTACGTGATCCCGACCTCCGAGTTGTCGCCGAGCATGAAGCGATACGCCTTGGGCTTGAAGTCGGTCTTGGTGATCCGGACGTTCCGGCCGATGAGCGAGCCGTCGATCCGCAGCGGCACGTCCCGGATCTCCGAGTCCTGCAGGATGATCGAGTTCTCCACCTCGCAGCAGACCAGCGTGCAGCGCGGGCCGATCGAGGTGTAGGGGCCGACGAAGGTGTTCTCCAGGCGCGTGCCGGCGCCGATCACGACCGGACCGCGCACCAGCGAATCGATCAGCTCGACCCCCTCTCCCAGCTCCACCCGGCCTTCGATCCGGCTCCCCTTGCCGACCGTTCCCGGCAGCCCCGCGTCGAGCCCTTCGAGCACGATGCGGTTGGCCTCCAGCATGTCCTCCAGCTTGCCGGTGTCCTTCCACCAGCCGCGGACGATGTGCGGATGGACCTGGAGACCCCGGTCGATCAGGTCCTGGATGGCGTCCGTGATCTCCAGCTCGCCGCGGGCCGAGGGCTTGATGCGGTGGACCGACTCGAAGATCGTCTTGTCGAACATGTAGACGCCGACCAGCGCCAGGTTGCTCTTCGGCTCCTTCGGCTTCTCGACCAGGCGATGGACCTTGCCTTCGGGAGTCAGCTCGGCCACGCCGAACTGCTCGGGGTGCGGCACCTCGGCGAGCAGGATCTCGGAGCTGCAGGCGCCGCGGCCGTGGAGGGCGCGGAACTCGTCCACCAGGCCCGTGATGCCGCCGGCGATCAGGTTGTCGCCCAGGTACATGACGAACGGCGAGCCTGCCATGAACTCCTCGGCGATCATGACCGCATGGGCGAGGCCGCGCGGCGCGTCCTGCTCCAGGTAGGTGACGCGGGCGCCGAAGCGCGAGCCGTCGCCGACCGCGGCCCGGATCTCCTCGCGGGTCTCGCCCACCACGATGCCGATCTCCGCAATGCCGGCCGCCACGATCGCCTCGATCGCGTAGAACAGCACCGGCTTGTTCGCCACCGGCACGAGCTGCTTGGCGGACGTATAGGTGAGCGGGCGCAGGCGAGTGCCCTTGCCGCCCGAGAGGATCAAGCCCTTCATGTCTCCTCCCATCGGGGAACGCTTACGGCTGGGCCGTGGAGCTCCGTCCGGTCAGGTCCAGGAAGGTACCGACGTTCTTGAGGCTCAGCGAGAAGCGGATGTCCTTGTCGCGCGTGCGAGGGCCGACGCCGGCCTTGAAGTCCCGCAGCTCCAGACGGAGTCCGTAGCACTGCTGGTTGAAATTGATGATGTAGCGCTGCTGCTGGAGGAGCTTCAGCTCCACGTCGTAGTTGATCTGCCCGTCCACCCGGATGTTCCTGAACAGCCCGATCGAGCCGCCGAAACGGATCTGGTTGCTCAGCGTCTCCGAGGTCTCGGGCCGGAAGCGGGTGAACCAGGAGAGGGCCAGGTTGTTGCCCTTGCCCACGCCCAGCTCGCCGGACAGCTCGGTCGACTGGAGGCCGCTGAACAGCGTGCTGTAGTCCGCCTCCAGCTTGACGCTCGTCCGGTCCGTCGGGCTGAGCCGCATCAGGGCCTCGAGCGGCCCTTCCGTGGACTGGACCAGGCCGTTCTGCGAAGTCTGGAGCGGCTGCGTGTCGTCGAAGCTGACGCGCCGGGCGAGCTCGAAGAGGAAGATCTCGCGCGCGCTCCCCTGCTCCTGCGGCTTGGCGAGGACGCGGTTGACCAGCGCCACCCGGCCCTGGTTGGTCGACTGCAGGTTGTCCACCTCGTCGAACAGGGGGAGGGCCAGGTCGTCGTCCACGTCGCCCAGGTAGGTCCAGGTGAAGCGCGGCTCCACGACGTGCTTGAGCTTGCTGAAGCCGAAGCCGCCGTTGAAGATGCGCGAGAAGGACGGGCCCACGATCTCGGCGTTGCCGTAGGGCAGGATGCGGCTCTCGGTCTCGCCGGTGAACTCCTTGCGCGTGCTGTTCAGGCTGTCGCTGTACCAGGTGAAGCGCTCGCCGCCGCTGACCGAAAGAGAGAGCCAGGGCACCGAGCGGATCGGCAGCGTGAGCTGCGGGAAGGCGTCGAGGCGGCCGTACTGGCCCGCGTAGGCGCCGGGCCGGGTCAGGTCGAGGTACGACGCGGAGCCCTGGAACTGCGCGTAGAGCGGCAGCCGGCCGATGCGCGTGTTGCGCAGGCGGTACTCGACCTCCGGCAGCTTGACCTGCTGGACCGTGTCGTCGTTGACGTTCGTGCCGACGAAGGTCTCGCGGTCCTGGAGCAGGATGTTGAGCAGGTGCGGACCCCAGTTGCCGGTCACGAACGCGCGGCTGTCGATGAAGCGCAGGGTATTCCGATCGAAATCGCGCTCGAAGTCGCGGAAGAAGTTGAAATCCGAGAAGTCCTGGTAGTTGACCACGCCGCGCATGTTGAACGGCAGGTCGGTGGTCTCGTGGTTCCACTCGACCTTCCAGCGCCACTCCTCGTCGGTGGTCGACTCGGGGTCGCGCACCGCGTAGCCGAGGAGCTGGCCGCGGGTCCCTTCGGACGGCCGGTAACGGAAGTCGTTGCCGATGCCCAGGAAGCTCTGGGTGAACAGGTCGAGGTGGAACGTCGTGTCGTAGCTCTGGCCGAGGGTCTGGAACCAGGCCAGGCCGACCGAGGCGCCGCGGCGGTCCGAGTAGCCGATGTTCGGCACCAGGAAGCCGGAGGTGCGCTCGCTCTTGACCGGCCACAGGATGTACGGCGCATAGAAGACCGGTAGCTTCTTGGCCCGCATGGAGGCGTGCTTGACGTGGGCGTAGCCCTCGACCTCGACCCGCGCCTGCGCCACGTGGAAGCTCCAGTCCGGCACCTCCTGGCTGCACGAGGTGAAGATGCCGTTCCGGACCGTGTACTCGTTCTCGCTGATCTTGGCCAGCTCGGTGCCACTGAAGTAGTAGTCGGGCGTGACGTGCGCGGTCGCGTTGGTCAGCGTGCCGGTCTTGGTGTCGAGGTCGTAGGTCAGGGTGTCGCCGGCCATGCGGCGCGGCCCCTGGTCCACGATGACGTTGCCGGTCGCGGTGACGATCTTGGTCAGGAGGTCGATCTCGGCCTGGTCGGCCTGGAGGTCGACGTCCTGGTACTTGATCTTCACGTCGCCGGTGAGCACCGCGTAGGTGTCGCGCTTGTACTCCAGGTTGCCGGCGCTGCCCGAGGCGCTGCCGCCGCCCTGGTCGGCCGGGAACCTGAGCTGGAACTCGATCTTGTCCACGACCGGAGCCGGCGTCGCCGCAGGTGCGTTTGGCGACGGCGGCGCCTGGGCCGGTGCCGGGGTAGAAGCGGGAGCCGGGGTCGCCTCGGGAGTTGGCGTCGGAGTCGGTGTCGCCTCCGGGGCCGGGGTCTCGGATGGGGGAGTCGCCTGCGGCTCCTGTCCCGACGCCGGGGACGGAGGCAGGGCGGCCAGGGAGAGGGCCAGCAGCGGAAGAATCAGATGGCGTGAGCGCATGACCTGGGGCGTTAGTCTATGCGCTCCACCACCATCGCGGTAGCCTCTCCGCCGCCGATGCAGATCGCGGCGCAACCGAGGCGGGCGCCGCGCTCCTTCATGGCGGACAACAGGGTGACCAGGATCCGGGCGCCGGAGCAGCCGATCGGGTGCCCGAGCGCCACGGCGCCGCCGCGGACGTTGACCCGGTCCGGGGCGAGCCCGAGGTCGCGGAGGAAGGCGAGCGCCACGACCGCGAAGGCCTCGTTGACCTCCCAGAGATCGATGTCGGCGGCCTTGAGGCCGGCGCGCTCCAGCACCGACTTCGCGGCGCCGACCGGCGCGGTCGTGAACCATTCCGGCTTCTGGGCCATCGAGGAGTGCGCGACGATGCGGGCGAGCGGCTTCTTCCCAAGCTTCGCGGCGTGCGCGGCGGTGGTCAGGACCAGCGCGGCGGCGCCGTCGTTGATCTTCGAGGCGTTGGCCGCCGTCACCGTGCCGTCCTTCTGGAAGGCGGGCTTCAAGCCCGGCATCTTCGCCAGGTCGGACTTGAACGGCTCCTCGTCCTTGTCCACCATCACCGGGTCGCCCTTCCGCTGCGGCACGGGCACGGCCACGATCTCGTCCTTGGTGGCGCCGGACTCGGCGGCCTCGCGGGCGCGGCGGTAGCTCTCCACGGAGAAGGCGTCCTGCTCCTCGCGCCCGATCTTGTACTCCGACGCGCAGAGCTCGGCGCAGTTGCCCATGTGGAGGTCGTTGTAGGGGTCCCAGAGACCGTCGTGGATCATGGAGTCGACCAGCCGGCCGTGGCCGAGGCGGAGGCCGTCGCGCACCCCGGCGGCGAGGTAGGGAGCCTGGCTCATGCTCTCCATGCCGCCGGCGGTGACGATCTGGAAATCGCCGCAGCGCAGGTCGTTGGCCGCGATCATGACCGCCCGCATGGCGGAGCCGCAGACCTTGTTGAGCGTGATGGCGCCGGTCGAGGGCGGGCAGCCGGCGGCGAGCGCGGCCTGGCGGGCCGGGGCCTGGCCCTGGCCGGCGGTCAGGACGCAGCCCATGTTGACCTGCTGGACGTCCTCGGGCGCGAGGCCCGCCCGCTCGACGGCCGAAGCGATGGCGCGCGCCCCGAGGGCGTGCGCGGGAAAGCCGGCCAGAGCGCCCTGGAAGGCTCCGATGGGCGTGCGGGCCGCGCTGAGGATGACGACGTCGTCCATGAAATCTCCTGGAGATGGAATGCCGAAGGCAGCCGTCCCGGCTGGTGGACGGGCCGGCATGCTAGCACAGGTGGCGTCCATGGCCTGTCGCCCTCTACAATGCCCCCTCTATGGCCAGGTTCCTGGGAATCGACTTCGGCGAAGCGCGGATCGGGCTGGCCATCTCGGACCCGGATGGGCGCTTCGCCGTGCCCCTCACCACCCTGGAGCGGCGCAACGATCGCTCGGCGGTGCGGGCCATCGCCGAGATCGCCCGTCAGGAGAGCGTCGAGCGCCTGGTCCTCGGCGAGCCGCTCAGCCTGGGCGGCGAGCGGGGGCCGAACGCCGACCGGGTGCGGCGGTTCGGCGAGCGGCTGGCCGAGGCCAGCGGTCTGCCGGTAAGGTTCGTCAACGAGTCGCTGACCACGGTCGAGGCCCAGGAGCGCATGCGGGAAGCCGGCCTCGACCCCCGCAAGGACCCGGCCCGGATCGACGCCGTGGCCGCCCAGATCCTCCTCCAGGAGGCGCTGGACACGGATCAGCGATAACCCGCGATAATCTGCGTAACCTGCGACAAGGAGAAACGGTTTGGCCAAGGGGAAGCCGCGCAGCTCGAAGCGCCAGAAGGGGACCTGGAAACGGGTGCTCCTCGGCCTCATGGTGCTCGTGGGCCTCCTCCTGATCCCGCTCGGCATGCTCGGCTGGTCGTGGCTCAAGCTCCAGCGGCCCTACAAGGGCTACCCCGGCGGCGAGACCATCGTCCAGATCGAGCCCGGCCTGGGCGCCAGCCAGATCCTCACGCTCCTCCAGGACAAGGGGGTCCTGCCCGACGCCAAGCTCGCCCGCTCCTACCTGATCTACTTCATGGACGACCCCAAGATCCAGGCCGGCGAGTACCGCTTCCGCGGCCCGCTCACCACGCCGCAGGTCCTCCGGATGCTGGCGCGCGGCGACGTCCTCACCCACTCCGTCACCCTGGTCGAGGGCCTCACCCTCGAAGAGACCGCGGACCAGCTCGCGCGGGCGGGGTACGGCCGGAAACAGGCCTTCCTCGACCTCATGCGCAGCCCCGAGCTGGTCGCCGACCTCGACCCCGACGCGCACGACCTCGAAGGCTTCCTCTTCCCGGAGACCTACTCGTTCGCCAAGGACGTGAACGAGCGCACCATCGTCCAGACCCTGGTCAAGACCTTCCGCGCCCGCTTCGAGAGAGACGTCCGGCCGATCCTGGATGAAAACCCCGGCCGCAGCGTGCGCCAGGTCCTCACCCTGGCCAGCATCGTGGAAAAGGAGGCCCAGGTGGCCTCCGAGCGCCCGCTCATCGCCGCGGTCTACCGCAACCGGCTCGACCGCGGCATCGGCCTCGGGGCCGACCCGACCGTCATCTACGCCCTGAAGCGCGCCGGCCGGTGGAACGGCAACATCCGGCGGGACGACCTGCGCATGGACTCGCCCTACAACACCTACCGCTACGCGGGCCTGCCGCCCGGCCCGATCTGCTCGCCCGGCCTCGCCAGCCTGGTCGCCGCCGCCCGGCCTGCCGACGTGCCCTACCTCTACTTCGTCAGCCGGAACAACGGCACTCACGTCTTCGCCGAGACCCTCGCCGAGCACAACCGGAACGTCGAGCAGTGGCAGCGCCGCTACTGGCGGGAGCGGCGCGCCGCGGAGCGCTCCGCCGGCCGCTAGATTTGACAGTCGGCCTGTCCTGGGTGTATCAAGCCCTCAGCAACCCGTGTCAGCGATCCTGGTGCAGCGACGTATTGGCGTACCCGTAGTGCGCAGGTCCCGAGAGGAGGCTGGATGAACATCCCGGAAGAGTTTGGGAAGTACCTGCTTCTCAAGAAACTGACTGAAGATCCACTCGGAGAGACATTCCGGGCCGGTAGAGTCGGCAAGGAAGGGATGGAGCAGGTCGTCCTGCTCCGCGTCTTCAACGGCAAGGGGGTCGACGGCGAGAAGCTCTGGCAGAAGGCGTCGGGGCGGGCCGCGGTCCAGCAGGCCCTGAAGAGCCCGAACATCGGCAGCGGCGTCGACCTGGGCCGGGTGCGCAGCTTCCCCTACGCAGCCTACGACTACATCTCGGGCAAGAACCTGTCGGCGCTGATGGCGCAGGCGAACAAGCAGCTCTCGCCCATCCCGGCCGACCACGCGCTGCTGATCGCCGAGCGCATCGCCCTCGCCCTGGCCGCGGCCCACGAGACCCGGGTCCAGGACGAGCGGCTCACGCACGGCTTCGTGGTCCCGCAGCTCGTCATGATCTCGAACGAGGGCGAGACCCGTCTCCTCGGCTTCGAGGCCGGCCCCGGCCTGCGCTCGCTCGCCGCCGCCGGCTGGCAGGACGCGGCGCTCCGGCCGTACCTGTCGCCGGAGACCTTCGACGGCGCGCCGCCGTCCAAGGCCGACGACGTCTTCTCCCTCGGCGCGATCCTCTTCGAGCTGCTGACCGGCGAGCGCCTGCCCGCGGGCACGCCCGAGACCTGGGCGACGGCGGTCGACACCGCCAGCCTGCCGAACGAGGGCACGCCGCTGCCGGCGCCCGTCGCCGGCCTGCTCAAGAAGAGCCTCGTGGGCCGCGACCAGCGCATCGCGGACGTCGCCACCTGGCACAAGACGCTGTCCAAGCTGATGATCGACGGCCACTACAGCGCCACGACCTTCAACCTCGCCTTCTTCATGCACAACCTCTTCCGCGACGAGATCGAGCGGGAGAACCAGGAGATCCAGGCCGAGAAGAAGCTCGAGCTGCCGAAGCCGAAGCCGGCGCCCGTCGCGGCCCCGGTCCCGGCGGCGGCCGAGACGCGGGAGGCCGCGGCGGTCCGCAACGACACCACCCTCTCCGGCACGCGGTCGCAGGCCGCGGCGCCGAAGTCGAAGACCGGGCTCTGGATCGGCCTCGCCGCCGCCGTGCTGGTGGCCGCCGGCGTCGGCGGCTATCTCATGATGTCGGGCGGCATGCCGGGGAGCGCCGGCGCCCAGCCGACGCCCACCCCGGCTCCTGCCGTCCAGCCCGCCGCGATGCCGGGCGGCATGCAGCCCACGCCGATGCCCGCCGGCCCGACCCCCGAGGAGCTCCAGGCGCAGATCCAGGCCATGATCGCGGCCCAGAGCAAGGACGTCGAGAACAAGCTCAAGGACCAGTACGACGACCAGCTCAAGAAGCTGCAGCAGCAGCTCGAGGAAAGCCGCCGGGCCGCCGCCGAGCAGGAGCGGCTGGCGCAGATGCCCGCGCGCCAGCCCGAGAAGACGATACCCGCCGATCCTCCGCCGGCCCCGGTCGAGGCCAAGCCGACGCCGAAGCCGGAGCCTCCCGCCGCGGCGCCCGCCGTGTCGGCGCCCCAGCCGACGCCCGAGCCGCAGCGGGTGACGGAGCCGGTGCAGCAGGCGCCCGCACCCGTGCAGGCGCCCGTCCGCAAGGTCCAGTTCGGCGACCTCGTCAGCCCCGGACCGGGCGTTACCCAGCCGCGCCTGACCTCGCGCCTCGACCCGCGCTACCCATCCGCCGCACAGCGGCTCAACAAGGCCGCCCAGATCGACATCAAGGTGCTGGTGGACGAGAACGGCCGCGTGACGGACGCCCAGAGGTCCGGCGCCAAGGCCGGCTTCGGCTTCGACGAGGCCGCCCTCGATGCCGCCCGCCGCGCCATCTTCACGCCGGCCACCAAGGACGGCGTGCGGGTCAAGATGTGGGCCACGATCCGGGTGGCGTTCCAGCCCGGCCGGTAGACGGGTCGCGACGCTCGCGCAGGAAAACCGCCCGGCCTCGCGCCGGGCGGTTTTTCTTCCAGGCCCCTGCAGAGCCGTTCCGCCACAGGAGTCTTGCGTGCCTGAGATACCTCGGCAGGTCGGGCCCTACAACATCCTCGGACTGCTCGGCGAGGGCGGCATGGGCGAGGTGTTCCTGGCCTACGACGAGCGCCTGGACCGGAAGGTCGCCGTCAAGCGGGTCCGCGGCGGCGACCTCTCCGCGAACCGGCGCCAGCGGCTCCAGCGCGAGGCGCAGATGGCTGCCCAGCTCAGCCATCCCGCCATCGTCCAGGTCCACGACTTCGTCGCCGAGGGCGGGACCGACCACATCGTCATGGAGTATGTGGACGGGCCGAGCCTGAGGAGACTCCTCAGGTCCGGCCCGATGTCTCCGGGCCGAGCCCTGCCCCTGGCCTGCGAGATCGCCGCCGGGCTCGCCGAAGCGCACCGGATGGGCGTGATCCATCGCGACCTGAAAGCCGAGAACGTCCTCATCACACCCATGGGCCATGCCAAGATCGCGGACTTCGGCCTCGCCCGAAGGCTCGACGGCGACGATCGGCTGACCGCCAGCAACGCCGTCCTCGGCACCTACCGGACCATGTCTCCGGAGCAGGCCCGGGGCGAGCCCGCGAGCTATCGCTCCGACCTCTTCTCCTTCGGCGTCCTGCTCTACGAGATGCTGAGCGGCCGGTCGCCGTTCCAGGCGGAAAACGGGCTCGCCACCCTGCAGCGCATCACCTCCTTCGATCCGCCGCCGCTCTCGGAGGCCGCTTCCGACCTCCCGACGGAGCTTTCGGCGCTCGTCGAGCGCCTGATGCGGAAGGAGCCGGACCGCCGGCCGGCCAGCGCCCTGGACGTCCTGAAGGACCTCGAGGAGATGGCCCGGGGAGTGCCCCGGGAGGAGCCGAGCTGGTTCGCGGCCACCACCCTCCTCTCCCAGCCTGCCGGGATGGAGCGGCCCTCGGGCACACCGTCTGCGCGTCGCTTCCGGGCTCCCGGCATCGCGTGGAGCGCCTCCCTGGCGATCACCCTCGCGGCGATCGGGCTCTATCTCGCGCTGCGGCTGCCCGCCGCGCCGCTCTACGTGGCGGTGATCCGGCCCGAGATCGTGGCTCCGGAGATCGACGCCAGCCAGATTGAAATCCTGGCATCGGGGGTCCGGACCGCCGCCCTGCGCGGCCTGGTGTCGCTCAAGGGCATCTCGCCCATGGGGAGCAAGGAGGTCGACGACATCGAGGGCTCTCCGACCGCGGTCGCGCGAGCGGTCTCGGCCGACGAGATCCTCGCCAGCCGGCTCGACTGCCGGCGCGAGCTCTGCCAGGCCACCTTGAGCCGGCTGCGGGGAACCGACGGCAGCGTCGTCCAGGTGGAGAGCTTCGAGGTCCCGGTCGACGACGTGGCCGTGATGTCCAACATCCTCGCCGGCCAGATCCGGCGGATCTTCTCCGACTACGAGGTCCGCGAAGGCAGCCCCGATATCGAGGCGAGCGGCGCCGATGTCCGAGAGTTCCTGGAGCTCCGGCGCCGGTTCGACGCCCGGAGCGAGCCTTCCACCGACCAGATCCTCGCGCAACTCGCCGAGATCCGGAAGCGCTCGCCTCGCTTCCTCGACGCTTACCTGCTGGAAGCGGAGGTCTCCTACTTCCGGTACCACTTGGCGCTCGATCCCAAGGACCGGGATCACGCGGTTGTCCTCATTCGGCAGGCCCGCAGGATCGACTCGGGAAATCCACAACCGCTGTTCATCCTGATCGATCTCGCCTTGATCGACAACGATGTCAAGAAAGCCGAAACGGCCCTGGCCGAGCTCGAAACGATCGTCCCGGGAGATGCCCGGATCCTGGACCGGAAGGCCCGGATCCTCACCGCCCGGGGCCGGACCGCGGAAGCCGTCGAGTTGCTCGAGCGCTCGGTCCGCCTACGGCCGGACTGGAAGCGGCTCTACAATCTTGCCTTCCTCGAATACCGGCACGGCAGCGTCCCCGAGGCGCGGCAGAATCTCGCCCGGCTCCTCGACATCGCGCCGGGAAACATTTACGGGCTCTCTCTGCTGGGCGAGATCGAGCTGACGAACGGCGACCTGAACGAAGCGGTCCGGCGCTATGGCGAGTTGGTCCGCCGCTCCAGCTCGCCAAACCGGCTTTCCAACCTCGGGCTCGCCCATCTGCTCCTGCACGACTACCGGCGCGCGGCCGGGATCTTCCAGGAGGTTGTGGAGAGCGCCCCCACGAACTCCGTCTTCGTCCTGAATCTTGCGGACGCCTGCCTCCTCCTTGGCAGGAGGGAGGAGGCTCGACGTCACTACCAGCGCGTGATCGAGCTGAACGGGCCCAGGCCCGGCGACGAACCGGAGCTCGCGAGCGCCACGGCTCAGGCCCTGGCCCACCTCGGACGCGGCCAGGAGGCCGTGACCGTCATTCGCGAAGTCGAGCGGCTGGCGCCGGACGACGTCGGCGTAGCCTATGCCGGGGCGGTCGTCTATGCGACCCTCGGCGAAGAGAGCTCAGCCCTGGTCAGCATCGAGAAGGCTCGGAAACTGGGTTACCAGCCGCGCTGGTTCACCTTTTCCTGGTTCAACGGGCTGGAGCACAGGCCCGAGTTCCAGGCAATGCTTCGACAGGATTCTCCGATGCGTCGTGACTAGGAGGACTCCAGCACCAGGGACGGCGGCGGCTCGCTCCGAACGACCGGGTAAAAATAAGTGCCGTCCTGCGTTGCCCTCAGGGCGCTCAGCTCGAAAAAGAACGTGCGGATTTCGCTGGAAGGATCGTTCTGCAGACCGAGCTCGACCCAGGTCTCTCCCGTCTGCACGCCCGTGATGACACTCGGCTGCGGCACGCTGTTTTGCCCGCTCGAATCCACCCATTGAATGCTTGCATCTCCCGTGAATTCGCTAGGCAGGTTGATCTTCACCAGATGAGGACCCGGTTCAAAGATCAGGGAAGTGCCCGAAGCAGTGACGCCCGTGACTGCGGGGTCCACCGTGAACTCAATCCGGTCGCCATTGTTCACCATCTGCGAATGGGCCTGAGCTGACATTTATCCCTCCTCTTGAGTGCACTCAGCGGGTGAGGCGAGAGATGACAGAGACCTTGAACGGGCTGTCCAAGCCTCGTAGTCAGTGCAACTCGGGTTTGATGACTCAGTGGACTGAGGCCCGGGTTTGTTTCACCTCTTCGGGACGGCTGGGATCAAAGACGATCGGCAGGCCGCTGCAAGGTGCCCGGGGGGGCGAGGAGATATGATGGAGCCTGAAAGGAGCCTCCCATGCTGACGGCGAAACCCTGGCGAACGGCAGGACTCATCCTCCTCGGGCTGGCGGCGGCCTGCACCCGGTCGTCGGTGCCGCTCGACGTGCCGAAGCTGGAGGACGTGGAAACCGTCTACATTTCCAGGAATCAAGACTCGAAGGTGGTCTGGAGGTACGAGCTCCGGGACCGCGCCCGGATCGCGGCCATCCTGGACCACCTCGACAACCACAACCCGGACGAGTACCGCATCGAGACCAACCTCTACGCCAAGTGGGTCAACCCGCGCCTGCCCGAGTACGAGTACGACTTCATGTTCCTGAGCCCGGTGCACGTCCTGCTGGGAGTCACGATCGGCCCCGACTGGCTGGGAGGCGAGGACGACCTCGAGAGATTCCCGGATCAGGGGCGGCTCAACCTCTACCGCCGCCGGCCGCTCAGCGCCGCGGAACGCGCGACTCTCGTCTCTCTCCTCGAGATCCGGTCGGGAGACGAGAACATGCTCGCCAGGAACAGGGACTGACGGCGCCGCGAAGGGGATGACCCGCTCCCCGACCGTGGCACCGTGCCACGCGCGGGGCCGCCGCGCCACAGCCGGGGATGACCTTCTCCCCGACCGTGGCGCCGCGCCACACGCGGGGATGACTCGCTCCCCGACCGTGGCGCCGTGCCACGCGCGGGGCCGCCGCGCCACAGCCGGGGATGACCCGCTCCCCGACCGTGGCGCCGCGCCACGCGGCGTGGCGGCACAGCCCCGTTCGCCCGCGCCTCGGGACCTGTTTCAGCGATGGGCTGCCAAGGGCTAGAATAGCCGCATGGGAGAGCCTTGGATCGTCACGAAGCCTGGAGTCTTGGGAGGAAAGCCCTGCATTCGCGGGACCCGCATCAGTGTGGAGCTTGTCCTGGAGCTCCTGGCGAGCGGCGCATCTCGGGAGGACATCCTTCGTGCCTACCCGCATGTTCCGGCCGAAGGGCTCGCCGCAGCCATTCAGTACGCCGCGGAATCGATGAAAAATGAGGTGGTCTGGGACTTCCAGATCTCCGCATGAAGGCTCTGGACTTTCCTCTGCTGACGGACGAGAACATTCAGGCGGAGATCGTTCAGGATCTCCTCGAAAGCGGAAAGCAGGTCAGGACGGTCTGGGACGAGGCGCTTGACAGCCGCGACGACGCCGAGATCCTCCAGCATGCCCATGTGCGTGGATGGGTGGTTCTGACCCAGAACCGGTCCAGCGCTGCTCTCTGAAGAAGGGGGCGCCTCCAGCCCCGGCGGTTCGGGAGCTGGAGGCGGGTCGGGGCCGCTTACAGGTCGGCGGCCTTGAGGCTGGCGGTGAGCTGCTGGATGCAGGGCTTCATGACCTTGTCGAACATGCGGTCGTCGTCCACACCGCCGCCGAAGCCGCCGACGCTGACCTTCACGCTGCTCTCCTCGGCCGAGGCCTCGTCCGCCCAGACCACCTCTCCCGTCGAGGTGTCGATCAGGCGGGCGTTGAGCGCCGCCACGAAGTTGCGCTTGCCGGCCGAGAAGCCCGGCAGACGGCCGATGCCCGAGCCGTGCGCACCCTTGTCCGTGATGCCGTACTCGGTGACAGCGCCGGTCAGCAGGTAGTTCACGCCCAGCAGCTTGCCGACCTTCACCGCGGTGGCCGGATCCACGTCGCCGGACAGGCTGAGGTTCTTCTCCTGCATCAGGGCCTGGAGCTGCTCGCGCTCCACCACGCGGAACTTGCCGCTCTTCACCAGCTCGGTCACGAACACGTCCTGGGCGGCCTCGGCGCCGCCGTGCCACCACCACTGGTTGTCGGCCTTGTTCTTGAACTCCAGCACCGCGATGCGGGGCTTGGTCGACTTGTCCGCCGCGGCGGCCGTCATGGTGACCGCGAGGACGCAGAGCAGGCAGGCGCAAAGGGCGAGAGACACGATCCGCTTCATGGTTTTCTTCTCCTTACAACCGGTTCAGTCAAAATCAGTCCACCATTCTACCTCGAAGGCGCGCTCCGCTTCCAGGCTCCCGCCCGCCCGGCCTCCTGGGCGTCCACCACGCAGAGCGCCGCCATGTTCACGATGTCGCTCACCTCCAGGCCGCTCTGGAGCACGTGGACCGGCTTCGCCATCCCGAGCAGGATCGGCCCGATCGCTTCCGCGTTCGCCAGCCGCCAGATCAGCTTGTAGGCGATGTTCGCGCTCTGCAGCTCCGGGAAGATCAGGACGTTCGCCGATCCCTGCAGGCGGCTCCAGGGGTAGCTCTCCTTCAGGATCGCCTCGAACACGGCGGTGTCGGCCTGCATCTCGCCGTCCACCTCCAGCTCCGGGTCGAGCCCGCGCACGATCTCCACCGCCTTCCTCACCTTGCGCGCCGACGGGTGGCTGTTCGAGCCGAAGTTCGAGAAGGAGAGCATCGCCACCCGCGGCACCACCCCGAAGCGGCGCGCAAACTCGACGGTCAGCAGCGCGATCTCCGCCAGCTCGTCCGGCCCGGGGTCGATGTTCACCGTGGTGTCCGCCAGGAAGAACAGGCGATCCTGGAGGATCAGGATGTAGGCCCCCGAGACCCGCTCCACGCCGGGGCGGGTGTGGATGATCTGGAGCGCCGGCCGGATCGTCTCCGGGTAGGACTGGGTCAGGCCGGAGATCAGGCCGTCGGCGTCGCCGGTCTCGACCATCATGGTGCCGAAGTAGTTACGCAGGCGCATGCGCTTGCGCGCGTCCTCCAGGGTCACGCCGTCGCGCCGCCGGATTTCGTGGAACCGGATCGCGTAGTCGTCGAACTTCTCGCAGCTCTCGTTGTGGATGATGGTGACCTTCGACTCCGGCAGGTCGAGGTCGCGCAGCTTGTCGGCGATCATCTCCCGCCGGGCGAGCAGGATCGGATGGGCGATCCCCTCGTCGACCAGGATCTTGGCGGCGCGCAGGATCTTGTCGTGCTCGCCTTCCGGGAAGACGACCCGCTTCGGATCGCGCTTGGCGCGGTCGATCAGGCCGCGCATGAGCTCCAGCCGGCGCGAGATCAGGGTCTCCAGGCGGCGGCGGTAGGCCTCGAAGTCCGCGATCGGCACGCGCGCCACCCCGCTCTCCATGGCGGCCCGGGCCACGGCCGGCGGCACGCGCAGGAGCACCCGGTAGTCGAACGGCTTCGGGATCAGGTACTCGCGGCCGAAGCGCAGCGAGTCGAGACCGTAGGCCTTGAGCACGGCGTCCGGCACGTCCTCGCGGGCCAGCTCGGCGAGGGCCTGGACCGCGGCCAGCTCCATGGCGTCGTTGATATCGGTGGCCCGCACGTCGAGCGCACCGCGGAAGAGGAACGGGAAGCCGAGGACGTTGTTGACCTGGTTCGGATAGTCGCTCCGGCCGGTGGCCACGATCACGTCGGGCCGCGCGGCGCGGGCCTCTTCGTAGGGGATCTCGGGGTCGGGGTTCGCCATGGCGAAGACGATCGGGTCGCGCGCCATGGAACGCACCATGTCGGCGGTCATCACGCCGCCCACGGAGAGGCCGATGAAGACGTCGGCGCCGACGATCGCCTCCGCCAGGGTGCGCTTGTCCGTATCGACCGCGAACTCGGCCTTGTAGGGGTCCATGCTCTCGGTCCGCCCCTCGAAGACCACCCCCTTGCTGTCGCAGACGATCATGTTCTGCCGCCGGGCGCCGAGCTTCTCGTAGAGCTTGGCGCAGGAGAGCGCCGCGGCGCCGGCGCCGGAAAAGACGATCCTCACCTCCTCGATCCGCTTGCCGGTGACCTGCAGGGCGTTGAGCAGCGCCGCTCCCGAGATGATGGCGGTGCCATGCTGGTCGTCGTGGAAGACCGGGATGCTCATCTCGGCCTTCAGGCGGCGCTCGATCTCGAAGCAGTCGGGCGCCCGGATGTCCTCGAGGTTGATGCCGCCGAAGGTCGGCTCCAGCAGCTTGACCGTGCGGATCAGCTCCTCGGGGTCCTCCGTGGCGATCTCGATGTCGAACACGTCGATGTCCGCGAAGCGCTTGAACAGGACGCCCTTGCCCTCCATCACCGGCTTGCCGGCCAGGGCGCCGATGTTGCCGAGGCCGAGCACGGCCGTGCCGTTGCTGATCACGGCCACCAGGTTGCCCTTGGCCGTGTACTGGTAGGCGAGCAGCGGGTCCTTCTCGATCTCCTTGCAGGGCCAGGCCACGCCCGGGCTGTAGGCGAGCGACAGGTCGAGCTGGGTGATCGTCTGCTTGGTGGGGACGACCTGGATCTTTCCCTTGCGTCCCTTCTCGTGATACTCGAGGGCGGCTTCGCGGCTGATCTTCTTCATCGGCATGATGGGCGCGATCTTATGCCATGCCATAGGATGCGGCCATGATCGTCGCGGACGACCCGGACGGCGGGGACCGGCTCCTCCTGATCACCCAGCCCGACCACGCACACTTCTCGGCGGAGCTGATCTCGCTGTTCCGCACCGGCGGCCTGCCCGGGCATCCGCTCCGGACCGAGCTGCTGTTCGCGGTCCGCGAGCACGACAACGGCTGGCGCGAGACCGACGCCGCGCCGCGCTGGAATCCCGAGACCGGCAGGCCGCACGACTTCCTGACCCTGCCGCGCGAGGACCGGATCGAGCTCTGGCAGCGCGGGACGGCCCGATACTCAGCCGAGCACCCGTACGCCGCGCTCCTCATCACCCGCCACGCGATCCAGCTCCACCAGGGCCGGCGCGGCCAGGACGGCTGGCAGCCGTTCCTGGACTACCTGGACGAGCTGCACCGCGGCCTGGCCGAGGAGGCCGGGACGCCTGACGAGGAAGAGGACTACCGCTGGCTCGACCTCGCGGACCTCCTCTCGCTCGGCATCTGCAACCGCTGGCGCGAGCCGTTCGGGCGGTACGGCTTCCAGGCTCAAATCCTCGACGGCACGCTCCACCTCGACCCGTTCCCGCTCGCCGGGTCCACCGCGTTCCGCATCCCGTGCCGCCGCATCCCCCGCCTGGCGTATCGCGGCGACGCGGACCTCGGCGGCGAGCTCGCCGGCGCGCGCTGGGAGGAGCTGCCGGTGAGGGTGGCGCCCCTCTAGCCAGGCACCTTCAGCTTGTCCTGGTCGATCGTCATGACGATCTGCTCGAACACCCGCCGGTAGAGCAGCAGCAGGTCGGCAAAGATCCGGGTGAACGCCTGGTCGGTCGGCTCGGTGAGCAGGGAGTTGCCGAGGAAGAGCGGCGGGATGAGCAGCGGCTCCTCCGGCAGCCCGAGGCCGAGGAACTCCCCGGGTCTCAGCCCCTCCTTCGCCGGGTCCCGGGAGAGGTCGGCGGCGCGCCGGTCGACCAGGTAGAGCGTGTAGAAGAACTCGAACTGCCCGACCTCCAGGACCCCCAGGACCTTCTCCAGGGAGTCGAGCTTGGGCAGCTCCTTGCCGTTCTCATACTTCGAGAGCTGGCTCTTGCCGATCCCCGCCTCGCGCGCCACCTGAGCCTGGCTCTTCCCCCTCAGCTCGCGCAGGAGACCGAGGGTCCTCCCCAGATTCACAAACATTCCCATGCGGGAAATGTATCGGGCTGGCGGACGGTCGCGCAAGCCTAAGTTCTTCTTTCCATGATACTTACGGCGCAAGCTCCGGAGACGAAAGGTCCACTTCTGGCGGTTGGTGAATACGGGGATACGGGGGCTGGCTCTCGGGACACCGGACTACCATACCGGATTCGGCTATCCCGAGAAAAGTTGCAACGCCCAGGGAAAACCGGTTCCGCCGGTCCGGTGCCTTCCGGCCCGAAGAGTTCCCGGAAGAGAATACCCGGCCCCTCAGCTCTTCTTTCTTCTGCGCTTCGCGGGAGCCTTCGGCGGAAGCTCCTGCGAAGCCGGCTCGTCGGGCTGGGCCTCCGGAGCGCTTTTCGGCACCACGCGGAAGAGGATCACCCACTCGCCCATCTCGAACGCTCCCTGGGCGACCGGCCGCGGCTGGAGGAGGTTCCCGTGCACGAACGACTCCACCTTCTCGAAGACCGCCTGGATCTCCTCCGGCCATCGCCCGGCCGTGTCCTGCGATCCGGCGCGCCGGTTGGCCAGCATCTCCGCCTCGACCTGCTCGTAGCGCCGGAAGAACTCGCGCCGGGTCAGTCCCTGCGAGGTCAGGATCTTGTCGAGCGTGCCGAGGGTTGCGGCCTGATGGCTGTTCTCGATGCGGGAGAGCTGGCCGCGGCCGAGACCGGCCTCGCGCCCGAGCTTCTCCAGCGTCTTGCCTTTCTCCTTCCGGATGCGGCGGAGAGTCTCGCCCACGTACTCGAAGTGATCCACGGCCGGAATCTATCCCCAGGCGCCGCGTTTATCAAGCGTAAGTCCTTTCTCTGGAGCCGCTTACGCCATTCATTCATGTTGCCTTCTCCGGTGAGTTGTTTTCGCAGCCCGTGACCGGGTGGCGGGAGGCCGGCACTGTTTCGCGTCAAAGTTTCCGAAGTCGGGTCAGAGGTGGCATTCCATGGGCCTCGAACGGCGGTTCGAGGTTTGCCCATCCCCTTGCCCTTGCGCTAACCTCTTTTTTCATGCCCGCGATCCAGGAGGGAAGCGCCGGCCCGGCGCTGGATTCCGCGCCGCAACCCTTGCGGGTGCTGCTGCCCTCGCCCATCGGGCCGCTCGGCGTGGAGCTGCTCGGAACCGCGGTGGTCCGCCTCCGGATCGACCCTCCGAAGGAGGAGCGCTCCGCCTTCACGCCCTTCCACAAGGTCGGCGGCTCGGACGCCCTGGACGAGATCTTCGGCCACCTCTCCGAATACTTCGCCGGCGCCCGCCGGAAGCTGGACGTCGAGTACGACCTCGGGCCCTGCGGCGTGAGCGGCCTGGCGAAGCGGGTGCTCAAGGAGGCGGCCAAGATCCCCTACGGCCGCACCCGCACCCATCAGGCGATCGCGGAGGCGCTCGGCCGTCCCGACGACTACCGGCTGGTCCTCTCCGCCCTGCTCGAGAACCCGATCCCGATCCTCGTCCCCTGCCATCGCGTCGTGCCCGCCAAGGGCGTCGGCAGCTACATCGGCGGCGCGGACCGGAAGCGCTGGCTGCTCGACATGGAGAGCCGTCCGCTGGACGACGAGCCTCTGTGAAGTAAAATCCCTCCGACTCTCACATACCTATTGACGGAGCGGGACCCTTCGGGGTCCAGGGGGAAGCTTGCATGGCCGAGGAGACCGAAGGGAAGAGGAGCTTCGAGACGTGGTGCGGCCTGGTGATCGCGGTGTTCGCGGCGGTGCTCGCGATCACCGACCTGGGCGCCGGGAAGTACGGCGACGACGAGCTGATCGCCCACAACGAGAAGGGCGGGGCCTATCTCTGGTATCAGTCGAAGGGGATCAAGGAGACCCTGGTCGAAGGCCAGCGCGACACCCTGAAGGCGCTGATCGAGGCCGGCTCGATCAAGCCCGAGCAGCTCCCGGCCATCGAGAAGATGGTTGCGTCGCTGGATGCGGACGCCGCGCGCTACGGCAAGGAGAAGAAGGAGATCCTGCTGGGCTCGAAGGCGGTGGGGCAGGAGAACTGGGCCCAGGACGTGGGCGGCGAGATGGGCAAGGTGATCGGGGCCCAGGAGTGGCAGGCGAAGGCCAGCGCCCTGGGCGACGCCGGCGACGTCTTCGACTACTCGACGTTCTTCCTCCAGGTCTGCCTGGTGATGGGCGCGATGAGCCTGATCCTCCAGGACGCGAAGCTCGGCCGGTCGTTCTTCACGGCCATGGTCGTCCTGGGGCTCGTCGGCACCGGTTTCGCGGTCCTGGCGTTCCTGCAGGCGGGCGGGGTGGGGTGACCGACCTATCGACGACCGGATAGAAAGGAGACGGCGATGACGCCCAGCTTCCAAACAAACTTGTTCGGCACGACCACGCCGGGCACCTGGTTGACATGCCTGGCCTTCACCATTCCACCCTCCATGACAAACACCAGCAGTGCAATCAGCATCAGCCTTCCTGGTGGAGTGCCCCTTCAATCGATCGACATCCCCGGTGGAATGAATTGGGATTCGAATATGACGACGTTGACGATCCCATCGACTTTCACTGCTCCCAACTCGACGGTGTCGCTCACCCTGTCCAACGGCGCCACGGCGACCTTCTCGGTCTTCCTGGCGGGCTCCCCCCAGGATGGAATAATGTCCAGCCTCGAGGTGAACAGCAGCGGCTGGATGATGGTGACATCGACCGGTCAAGGCGTCTCCTTCAAAGGGTTCACGCCCTTGATCCAATCGATTCCTGAAAACGGATACGTAAACCTTCAGGATCCGGTGTTCCTCATTCCGAACGTAACCGGAGCCGACTTCAGCTTCATGGTCGCGGGCGACGTCACGGTCAGCGATCCGGATGCTGTAGCGATCTTGATCGAAGACTCCGTAAATTTTGTCACCATCCTGGAAACGCTGGGGCGGGGAGCAATCGTGACGATCACCAGCTCGATCGAGACGATAATCGGCACCTTCACCGTTCAAAGGCTCAGCGACACCACCATCCCCTCCGGAGGTCAAAGCGTCCTCGTGCTCCAACCGAATGGCAGCTTCGTCGTAGCCAGCCTCGCCGCGGACGCATCCCTGCGCGGAAACAACGTTCAGTTCAACACCATTGGCGCAGCCGATTTCATATTCACCATTGCCACCGACAATTTGAGCTACGCCAGCCCGCCCGTCTCGTTCGAGAATACCATCAGCCCATCATCCACGACCTTTGGATCCAACTCTTCCGCGCCCGGTTCCGTCGAGATCACGGATTCGGGGACCGCGGGAGCTCAAACCGGTTTCACACTCGCGACAGACGCCGGGACCTGGGATCCGACGATCATCAACAACGGAGATATGAACCCCTGAGGGCCTAGACGACCGAACGGAACAAGGAGACAGCGATGACGGCGACTTTTGAAACAGGCTTATTCGGAACGACAGAGACCGGGGCCTTTGTCAAATGCCTGGCCTTCACTCTTCCACAGGCCGCGTCCAACACCAGCCATACTATCAGTATCAGCTCGCCCATCGGCGTGAGTGTCAGCATCGACAGTCTACCCAATGGGATGAGTTGGAATTCGAGTACACAGACGCTGACCATTTTGCCGACGTTCACCGACTCCGGCTCGAGACTGGAGCTGGACCTGTCCAACGACGCCGATGCGTTCTTCACCGTGTTCTTGTCGAGCTCCACTCAGAACGGCGTGGCGTCCAGCCTTGAGGTGAATGCCATCGGCTTGATGAAGGTGACTTCGGTCGGTACAGGAGTTACCTTCAAAGGATTCAATCCTTCGATCACATCCATCCCTGAAAACGCCGGAGTACTTCTCAAGGACACGCTGTTTCTGATCCCCGAGGTGACCGGGACGACGGATTTCAGCTTCCTCGTCGATAACCTTACCAGCGAGGGATCGATAACCATTACCTCCACCAGCTCTGGGATCTCGGTGAGCAATTCCTCGCGCACCGTGACGGCTCAGAGCAGCCTCGCACCGGGAGACACTGCTACGATAACGGTCACGTATACCCAGCAGTCCGACTTAATAACCGGCACCTTCACCATCCAGAGGATCAACACCTCTTCGCCACCATCCGACGGTGGTCAAAGCAGTCTCGACGTCGGCCCCACCGATGGTTTCTTCGCTGTGAGGGCCATCGCATCGAACGCCCAATTGCGCGGAAACGATATTCAATATTTCACACCTCCCCCTGCCGAGTGCAACTTCCTGTTCCATATCGCCACCGAAAATCTGAACTATGCCAGCCAGCCTGTCATACTCGTGGACACCATCAGCACATCATCCACGACCTTCACGCCCCATGTCCCGGCGACCGGTACGGTCGAGATCATGGATTCGGGAACCTCCCTCGCACAAACCCGTTTCGAGCTCGCGACGGACGCAGGGACCTGGGATCCGACGATCATCAACAATGGAGAGCCGAATCCTATCCGGCTTTTCTAACCAGCAGGCGCTGGAACTCGGGGAGCGGACGCAGACGGTCGAACCAGGGGAAGGAGAACCAGCGTGGCTGGTACCCGAGCTTCAAGGCCCTCTCGGCGCTGACCAGGGCTGAGGAGGTCTCTCCCAGGACCGCATAGACCAGCGAGGCCTCATAGGCGATCCCGGCATTGTCCGGGGCCAGCCTCGAGGCCTCCTGGACCGCGGCGACCGCCCGCGGCCCCTCGCCGAGATGGGCGAGGGCCTGTGCCTTCCAGGACAGGAGCTCCGGGTCACCGCCCGTGGGATCGCCCTCGACCAGCTCCACCACCCGGCGGTACTCCGGTTTCGCCCGTTCCGGCTTGCCGAGGAGCGCGTACGCATCGGCCAGGTTGAGCGCGAAGCCGGGATGGCGCGGCTCCTTCTCGACCACGCGCTCCAGGGTCTCCGCGGCCTCCGCGTAGCGCTCGAGCAGGAAGTAGGCGACGGAAAGATTCGAAAGCTCCGTCAATCCCGGAGAACGGCGCAGCGTCTCCTGGTAGAGCGCCACGGCCCTGGCGGGAGACCCGTTCTCGAGCTCGAGCTGCGCCAACAGCGAAAGCCCCTCGACGTTGCCCGGAGATCTGGACAGCAGCGTCTCGAGATGGCCGCGGGCGTCGGCGATCCGGCCATTCAGAATCTCCATGCGTGCCAGGATGGACAGCCGCTTCCAGGACGGATGGCGCCGGACGGCCGTGATCAGAAGATCGATGGCCTCTTCGAGCCGGCCCCGGGCCCGGAGAAGGCGCGCCTCTCGGTCCACGACCCGGACGTCTCCGGGCACCCGTTCCCGCAGCTCTTCGAGGGCCTCTTCGGCCCGGTCCAGCTCGCGCGCTTCGAGCGCGACGTCGAACAGGTTGAACAGGGGCTGGGGATCGTCGGGCACGAGCCGGCGCGCCTCCTCCACCCTGGAAAACGCGCGGGCGAGGTCGTCCGGGCTCCGCGTCTGCCGGAAGCGAAGGCGCGCGATGTCCGCTTCGAGCAGGATCGCATCGAGAAAGGTCGGCCGCCGCGCGCGGATCTCCGCCAGCTCGTCCAGCAGGGGGCCGGTATCGGAATCTTTCCGCGCATCGAATCTCTGCCGGATCTGGGTGAACCTCTTCAAGTCGTCGCTGTCGACGTCCAGCTCCGGATGGCCCTCGCGAACGCGGTGCTGCTCATAGCCCCGCTGGATCTGCCCGGCCACGGCACTCGCCACCAGGAAAAAATTGTCGGTCGGCACCTCGAAGCTCTCGACCCAGAGGACCGATCCATCCGCTCCGCGAATACGATGGAGGATGATGCGACAGGACTCCGACCGGCATTCCAGGCGCGAGGCCACCACTTCGTCCGCATCCACGGCACGGGCGACCTGCTCAGGATCGCCGGAGACGGCATCGACCTCGTCCGCAGTCCTGGGCGTGATCCCTTCCAGCCCGAGCAGGCCGCGCAGGATCGCTGCGTAGACGACGGGAGGCAGAAGCTCGAGATCGCCCCGCGACGGGCCGAGCTGAGCCTCAGGCTCCAGCACGGCCACGGACACCGGCTCCGCCGGCCTTCTCAGCAGGTAGACGCCACCCGCGAGCGCCAGGACAAGGAGGAGCAGGGCGCCGGCCAGAGCCAGCCGGGACGGTGGTCGCCGCGGCAGCCTTCGGGCGGTCGTCTCGGCTCCATCCTGGATGGTGGCGGTTTCCGAGGGTGCTTCGTCCTCCATTTCCTCCAGGGTCCATACGATCTCCTCGGCGCTCCGCGGCCGGAGGAAGGGGTCCTTTTCGAGGAGGCGGTCGACCAGCCTGGAGAGCGGATCGGGCACGGCCGGGTTCAGCTCGCGGACCGGCGGCTGGCGGTGGTTGGCGATCCGGTCGAGCATGGCCAGGCCGTTGTCCGCCTTGAACGGCGAGCGCCCGGCGAGCAGCTCGTAGAGCAGGACTCCGAGCGAGAAGAGGTCAGAACGGTGATCGACCGGCTCTCCCCGCGCCTGCTCGGGCGACATGGCGCGATAGGTGCCCAGGACCGCTCCGGTCCCGGTCAGGCCGTCGTCGGAGGTGCCCTCGTCGGTCATCCGTTTGGCGATCCCGAAGTCGGAGATCTTCGCCTGGCCGGCGTCGGTGACCAGGACGTTCTCCGTCTTCAGGTCCCGGTGGACGATCCCCTGGCGGTGCGCCTCCTGCAGGCCCTTGGCGATCTGGATTGCGAGGTCGATCACCCGGGGAACCGGCAGGGGACCGCCGCGGAGCAGAGCCCGGAGCGTCGTTCCTTCCACATATTCGAGCACCAGGTGGTCCACATCCTGGCCGGAGAGGAGGTCGTAGACGTGGACGATGTTGGGGTGGTTCAGGCGGGCCGCGAGCCGGGCCTCCCTGCGGAAGCGTTCCTTCTGCTGCGGCCGGGAGGCGTCCTGCCGGATGCGCTTGATCGCAACCTTGCGGTCGAGCTGCTCGTCGTGGGCCAGAAAGACCTCGCCCATCCCTCCGGAACCCAGCCGGGACAGAAGCCGGTAGTGGCCGATGCGTGTTTCCGCGTCGGTGGACATGAATTTCCTTTGCGCACATTGTAGTCCGCTTGCAGGCCGGCCGGCAGGGGCGCACGTCAGCGCCGCTTCGAAATGGCCTCGTACTCGCGCTCGAACCCGGGCAGGATGGCCTTGACGAAGGCGTTGGAGACCAGGCGGACGAGGATCTGCCAGGTGCTGGTGTTCGGGTCGTCGAGCGTGCCCGAGATGTCGGCCACGGTGGCGACCTGCTCCCGCGGCCGGTTCTTCAACAGGTGGGAGAGCCCGCCGACCACCTTCTCGTAGAGCTTCTTGAGTACCGGCTTCCGCTTGTCCTGCTGCGGACTGTAGACCTTGACGTCCTTGAACAGCGGCTTGACATAGCCGTCGATCCGGCCGTCGTGGACCTTCATCTCGGTGTAGACCGAGAAGGTGCCCGAGGCGACGTCGAACTTGCCGTAGGCGCGCAGCAGCTCGTTGATCGACGGCAGGCTCGCGCCTTCGACCCGGACCAGCAGGTCGAAGTCCGGACCCTTGCTGTCGTCGCGGAAGGTGGCGTTGCCGCGCACCGAGCCGCTTCCCATGAAACGCCCGGCGAGGCTCGCCTTGACCGGCCCCCGGCGGAATCCGCTGGAGAGGTTGGTCAGCGTGAAGTCGGCGTTGTCCACGAAGACGCGGAAGCGCCGGCCCTTCGCCAGGCTGACCAGGCCAAGCCGGCCGTCCTCGATCGCGAAGCGGTCGATCCGCACCGGCACCGCCGGCTGGGTTCGGCCCCTTCGAGCGGGTTTCCCTGGGGGCAGTCTGCCGCGTCCCCGCCTCGTCTTCGGGCCACGGATGCCGCTGTCTGTGCAGAACCGCCATACAACCTCGAAGCGCCTGCCGACTCCCGGAGGCCGCTCTCCTGGACAGATAGCAAGGCGGCGGTCCTGGTCCAGCGGGCCTGAAAATCACGCATGACCATGCGCTAGCCAGACCGCATCGGAGAGGTTAATCTCTCTTCAACGGTCGGGCGGGGGAGGCTCCTCGGGGGTTCCTGAGGGCGATGAAAGAGGTTCGGAGGGAGAAGCAGGTTGCAGTACAAGGCGCGGCTGGGCTGGGCCGCTGGAGAGGGGAGCCGAAAGGCTCTCCTCTTTGTGTTTTTGCTAGGCTCCCGGGGGTGATCCTGACGGTCCTGCACCAGGACGACTCCCTCGTGGCCGTGAACAAGCCTTCGGGCATGGCGGTCCACCGCGGCTGGTCGCAGGAGCGGCACGTGGTGCTCACGGTCCTGCGCGACCAGATCGGCCGCCATCTCTACCCGGTCCACCGGCTCGACCGCGGCACCAGCGGCGCCCTGGTCCTGGCGCTCGACCCGGTCACGGCCCGCCATCTCCAGCAGCGCTTCGAGGCCGGCGAGGTCCGCAAGCGCTACCTGGCCCTGGTGCGCGGCATCCCGCCGGAGGAGGGGGTGATCGACAGCCCCGTGCCGCGGTCGCCCGGCGGCCCGCGCGTGAGCGCGGTCACCCGGTTCCGGCGGCTCGGCACCTTCGAACGCTACGCCCTCCTGGAGGTCCTCCCCCTCACCGGACGGCTGCACCAGATCCGCCGGCACCTCAAGCACATCAGCCATCCGATCGTCGGCGACGTCAAGTACGGCAAGGGCGAGCACAACCGCCTGTTCCGCGAGCGCTTCGGCCTCCACCGTCTCGCCCTTCACGCGCTGGAGCTGGGCTTCCCGCATCCGGAGGGCCGGGACCTGCGGATCATCGCACCGGTGCCGCCGGACCTGGCCGGTCCACTGCGGGCCATGGACCTTCCCGTCGGTTAGACTCTCCTGCCATGGCGAGAGCGAAACGGTATTGGCTGATGAAGTGCGAGCCCGAGGCCTACACCATCGAGGACCTGGAGCGCGACGGCACCACGACCTGGGAAGGGGTGCGCAACTTCCAGGCCCGCAACTCCATGCGCGACGACATGAAGGTGGGCGACGGCGTGCTCTTCTACGCCTCGAACGCCGAGCCCTCCGGCGTCTCCGGCCTGGCCGAGATCTCCCGCGCCGGCCATCCCGACCCCTACGCCTTCCAGGAAGGCCACAAGTATTTCGATCCGAAGAGCGATCCGGACAACCCCACCTGGTACATGGTGGACATCCGCTTCGTGGAACGATTTCCGGAGATCATCCCTCTCGCCGCGCTCAAGGAGACCCGCGGCCTGGAGAAGATGGTGGTCAATCAGAAGGGATCGCGCCTGTCGGTCCAGCCGGTGACGAAGCCGGAGTTCGAGATCGTCCGCCGGCTCGGCCGCAAGGGAGCGAAGACATGAAATCGGACGGCTACTGGAACGATTTCATCGAGGTCCAGTGCCCGTGGTGCTTCGAGCGGGTGGAGATCGCGGTCGAGCCCGATACCTGGGGCACGCTGGTCCAGGACTGCGAGGTGTGCTGCAACCCGTGGCAGGTCACGGTCACCCGGGACCGCGACGGCGACGCCGACGTGCGCGTCGAGCGGCTGGAGTGAGGCCCGAGGAGGAAGAGGAGGGAGGGCCGCCGAGGCAAGGCCCCGGCGGCCCCTATGGGAAGAGGTCCTACCGCCAGCTCAGCCGGGCGCCGAGACGAAGCATGCGCGGGCTCACGACCTCGAGGACGTGGTCCGAATTGCTCTGTCCGAGCACCGACTGGCGCTGCAGCACGTAGGACTCGTTGAGGGCGTTGAAGAGATCGGCCCCGATCGTCACGCCCATCCCGCTGAAGTGCATCTCCTTCTCCAGCCGCAGGTCGAGAAGGTGGACGTCCGGGCTCCGGAAGGCGTCCGCGTCGCTGACGATCGGCACGTCGAGACCGACGCTCGGCGTGTCCGCGATCGGCGTCCGGCTGACCCTGCGGGCGTAGCGGACCGGATAGCCCTGGCGGCCGTTCAGGGCGGCGCCGACGTTGAAGCTCCAGGGCTTGTCGGGCGCGATCTGGTAGAGGCCGCTCAGGCTGTACGACCAGCCGCTGTTGATATACACGTTGTCCTTGGCGCCCGAGGCCGTGCCGGAGCCCTGCAGCACGTCCGTGCCGTCCACGATGCCGCCGGCGATGGTATCGGTCGGATCCTGGTTCTCCGAGTCCGGAATGTCCCAGGTCCAGTCCTGCCAGGAGGCGCTGCCGGTGGCCATCCAGCGGTTCGAAAGGCGCTTCTGGAAGGTCAGCGAGGCGCCTCGGAACACCTGCTCGCGGTCGCCGTTGCGCAGCAGGAAACCGTTGCGGGTGCCGACGCCGTCGCGCAGGACCCAGTAGTTGACGGTGTAGGGCTGGCCGTTCGGCAGCACGCCGGTCAGCGGCGCCGCCGGCACGTAGTCGTCGCGCCGGTGCACGCGGCCGACGCTGCCCAGGTTCTGGGGTGCGAAAGGATCGCCGTCGAAGACCAGCAGCTCGGCTTCCAGCAGACCGCTGAGGCGCCGGTAGGTGGCGTTGAGGCCCACCACCAGGTCGGGCCGCAGGGCGCGCTCCACGCCGAGGATCAGCTCGTCGGTGAGCGGCGCGTCGAGGTTCGGGTCCACGGCGTTCGACTGCAGCGCTCCGAGCGTGAACGGATTCAAGTTGCCGCTCGGCTGTCCGGCTTCCGGTCCGAGCTCGCCGGGCTCCAGCACGGGGCCGCCGTTGTTGGTGGTGTAGAAGTAGCGGTACTGGGGCGCGCCCAGCGGATGGAGCCAGCCGGCGAACGCGGTGGCGAGCTGGTCCGCGAACCTCGAGTAGCTGGCGCGCAGCAGGGTCTGGCCCCGCTCGTCGAGCGACCAGGTCAGGCCGACGCGCGGCGAGAGCGTGTTCCATTCGAAACCGCTGTCGCGCCCTTCGAACGCCGCGGCCGGCAGCAGCTCGGGGAACACCGGGTTGGCCTCGACGCGGGTGTCGAGCAGCTCGCCGCCCTGGCGGTCGTAGCGCAGCCCGACGCTCGCCGTGAGCCGGCCGGCCGAGACCGTGTCCTGCACGAAAAGGTTTCCATAGTCGGCGCGGACGTTGGCCACGCCTTCGCGGGCGAGGATCAGCACCCCGCCGCAGCACTCCAGGCCGCCGCCCGGCCAGCGGTTCACGGTGGTCTGGTCCACCGTGCGGTAGCCCGCGCCATACTTGAGCTCGTGGGAGAGGCCGCGCGTGCCGAAGAAGCTGGAGGCGTCGAGCCGGGCCTGCTTCTGCGGGCGCTTCGACTGGATGTGCAGGAAACTGTTGTGCCAGACGCCGTCCCCGTCCACGAACGGGAGCTTGTCGCCGCCTTCCGGCGCGAGCTCGAGGCCGCCGTTGACGACCGCGGCCATGCCGGTGAGGTAGAAGCTGGAGCCGAAGATCTGCGTGTCCTCGACCTTCCAGGCGGTCGGGCTCGGGCCGAAGCCGCTCTGGTCCCAGGTCGTCTCCTGCGGGCGCAGCGGGCTCGCGTTGCGGCCGAGCTTGACCTTCTCGTCCTGCCAGACGAAGCCGGTCGCCGAGTTCGACGGCGTGATCTGGCCGTTGAGCTTGACGTTCCAGTCCTTGATCGACGTGTCGTCGCGGAAGTCGTTGACGGTCAGGAGATCGACCTGCTGCTCGCCGTACGAGCCCCAGACCCAGAGCTTCTTCGGGATCAGGGGTCCGCCGATCTCGGCGCCGTAGTCCGAGACCTCGACGATGCGGTTGCCCTGCTCGAGATCGGCCTGGGCGGTGCCGCGGTTCCAGGGTCCGGCCTGGCCGAGCTCGGAACGGTCGAGATCGAGATCCGACTGCGTGCTGTCGTCGCCGGCCACATAGCGGGCCGAACCGCGCCACTGATCCGTTCCGCGGCGGGTGACCATGTTCACCACCACGCCGCCGGTCGCCACCGAGGCGTCGCTGCCGCCGGTCGTGATCTGCATCTCCTGGAACGAATCGAAGTCGAAATAGCCCGGCGAGGAGCCGATCGCCGACATGTCGGTGATCACCATGCCGTCGAGCGACCACATGGCCTGGGCGCCGGGCGAGCCCGGCCCCACGAGGGCGGACTGCTGGCCGCTCTCGTTGCCGCCGTTGTTGATGCGGTCGAGCAGGACGCCGGGCGCGGTGCGCAGGATGGCCCAGGGGTCGCGGGCCGTCGGCACCTTGTCCATCTCCACCCGCGGCACGTTGCGCTCGATGCTGATGCGGTGAGGATCGAGGAGCGGCGCCTGGTCGCCCTTGACGTTGACGACCTCCGTGAAATCGGAGGACGCGAGCGACATTTCGATCTCGGTGTTGCGGCCGAGACTGACCACGACGTCCTTCCACTCGACGGGCGCGAAGCGATCGAGCTCGGCCTTGACCGTGTACTTGGCCGGCGACAGGCCGAGAAAATGGAAGTCGCCCTTGGCGTCCGTGGTCTGGACCTGCTCGGTACCCTCGCCCGTGAGGGTCACGGTGACGCCGGGAAGCTCCTGGCCGTTGTCGTCGACCACGGTGCCATAAAGGTTTCCGGCCTGGAGCTGGGCCATCGCCGGAAGCGCCAGCAGCCCCGTGAAGGCTGCCAGGAGCGCAAGCTTTCTCAAAAGTTTTCCGTTCATCGCAGATCAACCTCCTTCAAACCCGAATCGTTTCTGGTTTCGTTCGAGGACGGTTCTTCGCTGTCGAGGCCGCCGGCATCACCTCCCGCGTGAAAAACGTTGCGAAAGCCGCCGATAGCAAGGGTTGTGCCGCGGCGCGAAACGCCCGTTCTACAACGGTTTTCCCGCCGGCGTCCGCTTTGGATGACTATCCCGGCATTCAGGAAACTGAATATCGGACGGGGGAAAGATCCGGGAAATCCAGGCGGAACGGATGTTTCGGCCGCATCCGGAAACTTGGAAACCCGTTCGGAAAGCTGCGCGAAGCGGCGCCGGGGAGCCGATCGGCCTCCGGAGAGGTCGGCGGCGTCCTCGTGCCGGGCTTCCGCCTTTCGACCACGGACCATTGCGCTGGTGGCGTCTTCCCGGATAAACTTCCCGCATGACCCGAAAAGATCAGCTCCAGCTCTTCCCCGGCATGGCTTCCGAGGCCGAGCCCAGGGGAGTCATCCCGGCGGAGCTCTCCGAGGATCTCCACGAGCTCGGCCGGGCCCTGCCCGAGGACATCTATCTGGGCGGCTCGACGTGGTCGTTCCCGGGCTGGCGCGGCCTGGTCTACGAAGGCAAGCTCACCGAGTCGAAGCTGGCGCACGAGGGGCTTGCGGCCTACGCGCAGCACCCGCTCTTCCGGTGCGTCGGAGTGGACCGGACCTACTACGCGCCGCTGCCCGCCGAGGACTACGCCGACTACGCCGCCCAGGTGCCGGACGACTTCCGCTTCGTGGTCAAGGCGCACGAGGCCTGCACGGTCTCGCGCTGGCCGGACCGGCCGCGCTACGGCGCGCAGCGCGGACAGGTGAACCCGCTGTTCCTGGACGCCGCCTACACGGCCGATCAGGTCGTGGCGCCCTTCGTGGAGGGGCTCGAGGTCAAGGCCGGCGCCCTACTCTTCCAGTTCTCGCCGCAGGATCTCGGCGTGCCCGAGCGCTTCGCGGAGGAGCTCCGGGCCTTCCTCTGTGCTCTTCCGCGCGGGCCGGTCTCCGCGGTCGAGGTCCGCAACCGCGAGATCCTCACGCCGGCCTACGCCGACGCTCTCGCCGAAGCCCGGGCCTGCCACTGCCACAACGTCCACCCGCGCATGCCGGACGTGCTCACCCAGGCCCGTCTCGCCGGCACCGACCGGCCCAGGACGCCGATCACGATCGCCCGCTGGCTGCTCGGTCCCGGCATGACCTACGAGGAGGCCGGCCGCCTCTACTCGCCGTTCAACAAGCTCGTGGCCCCGGACGAGAACGCCCGCAACGGCCTCGCCCGGCTCGCGCACAACGCCATCGCCGCCGGCCGGCCGTTCGTCTGCACGGTGAACAACAACGGCGAGGGCTCCGCGCCACTGTCGATCGAAGCGCTGGCGAAGAGGATTGCAGGGACATAAAGGACGCCAAGGACTTCAAGGACAAAAGACTTTGGGTCCCTGATGTCCTCTTGGTCCTTTCAGGGCGTCATCTCCCGCTGCGCCTGATCCAGCGCCTCCTGCGGTGAGAGCCGGCGCTCCACCACGGCCTCCAGGGCGCGGGCGAGCGGTCCCCAGATCCGGTTCATGCCCGGGACGTTCGGCATCGGCACCGCGGTGTCGAGCTGCCGGCGGAACCCCTGGAGCACCGGGTCACCGGAGAGCTGCGGATCGCGCCAGGAGGCCGCGTGCGCCGGCAGGAGCCGGGCCTCCGTCGCCAGCGTCCGGGCGGCCGGCAGGTCGGTCAGATAGCGGACGAGCTTCGCGGCCACGTCCTTGTGCTGAGAGGTGGCCGCGATATGGATCGCCTGGACCGTGATCCACGGGCGCATTGGCCGGCCGCCGGCCTCCTCGACCGAAGGCAGGGGCGCGAACGCGAACGGGATCGACGGCGCGATCCTCTCCACGAAAGACGGCCCGGCGATCACCATGGCCAGCTTCCCCTCGTTGAACAGCGACGTGATGAGCGTCGTCGACGGCGACGGCAGGAAGCCCTGGCGCAGCCAGACCTTGAGGAGCTGCGCGGACTGGACGTTGGGTGCCGAGTTGATCGTCGGCCGGCCGTCCGGCGCGAACAGGCTGCCGCCGAAGGCGTTCAGCAGCGGGGCGTGATAGTAAGGGTCCGTATACCAGGTGGCGAGCCCGAACTTGCCCAGCTCGGGACTGGTCAGGCGCCGGGCCTGCGCCACCATCTCGCGCGCAGAGAGAGGCGCGTCTCCCAGGAGGTTGCGGTTGTAGATCAGCGTGACCACCCGGAGCTCCAGGGGCAATCCATAGAGCTTGCGCTGGAACGTGAGCGCCTCCAGCGTACCCGGGAGGAAGCGAGCGCGGATGCGTTCATCCGGCAGCAGCGGCTCCAGGATGCGGCCCGCCTGCACCCAGCCTCCCAGGCGCTCCTGGGTGGAGAGGAAGACGTCCGGCCCCTCCCCTTTCGGCACCAGCGCGGCAACACGCGATGGCAGCAGGTCCGCGGGCACGGCCACGGGCGCGGCGGTCCAGCCCTCCTTCGTACGGAACCCGTCGACCAATCTTTCGAACGCCATGCGGGCGGCGCCCTGGTACGAGTGCCAGACCGCGATCTCCTTGCGCTCCTGCGCCCATCCGGGAACGGCGAGGAGGGACAGGAAGAGGACCGCGATCCGGCGCATGGTCAGTACTCGGGAGCCTGCTGCGAGCTGCGGAGCACTATCTCCTCCACCCGCGCTCCGGCCGGCAGCCGCAGGGCGAAGCGGACAGCCTCGGCGACCACGCCGGGCTGGAGGAACCACTCCTTGCCCGGCGCGCCCGGCGTGGAGCCGGCGAACGAGGTGTCCACGGCGCCGGGCCGCAGCTCCAGCACCCGCAGCTCCGGGTTCTCCTGCTGAAACGTTCGCGCGAGCGCCCGCAGGGCGAACTTCGAAGCGGTATAAGAGCCGCCGGTCGGAAACGTCCGGGTGGAGACATCCGAGGAGACCATGAGGACGATCCCGCGGCTCTCCCTGAGCCAGGGAAGGAATGCGACCGTCGCGGCCCAGGCGCCGAAGACGTTCACGCGGAAGGTGGACTCGAAGTCCTCCCGCGACGTCTCCTCCAGGCGCCGGAAGATGCCGATCCCGGCGTTGTTGACCAGGACGTCGAGCCGTCCGAAACGCTCGATCGCAGCCCGGCGAAACGCCTCGATGCTGCCCGGATCGGTCACATCGAGGGCCAGACCCAAAGCCGGGCCGGGCAGCTCGGCCGCGAGCCGCTCGACCGCCTGGACATCCCGCGCACCGAGAACGACCGCGAAGCCTTCTTCGGAGAGGACCCGGGCGAAGACCGCCCCCAGGCCCCGGGAAGCGCCGGTGACGACGGCGACACGGGCGACGCGGTTGTCCATGGATCGATCCTACACGATCGCGGCATGGCGATCTCTGCACGCCGGAGGCGGACAGCGATAGACTGCTCCGGATGGACGCGCAGGCCGATACCTTCCGAGCTTTTCATGCCAGACGGGAGCGGGCCCGCCTGGAGGAAAGGGAAAACTTGCGCCTCGACATCCTGGACCGCGCCAAGGCCGCAATTCTCCGGCAGGCTCCGGCGTTTCCCGCGATCCGGGCTGCCTATCTCTTTGGTTCGATCCTCCAGCCGGGCCAATTTCACGAGGGCTCGGACGTCGACATCGCCATCGACTGCGACGACATCGGAGTCGAAACTCCGTTCTGGCGGGCTCTGGAGGACGAGTTGCAGCGGAACGTCGATGTGCGTCCCCGCGAAGGCGCGGTGGCCCGGGCCGTCGAGGCCTACGGAGAGAAGGTCTATGGACGATAGGTTCCTGATCCTGGAGCGCAGCATTCAGGACGACCTCGAAACCATCGAGCGCCTCTATGAAGAGCTGGGCGACCCGCGCCTGGATGCCCTGAACCAGGAGGGTCTGATCATCGTGGCCTACCGGCTGCACGGCCTGTACTCCGCCTTCGAGAACATCTTCCGCAACATCGCCAAGGCCTTTGAAAACCACCTCGATTCATCCTCCTGGCACCGGCAGGTCCTGCAGCGGATGAGGCTCGACCTCAGCCCAATCCGTCCGGCCGTCGTGGATGAGGAGGCCTACGAGAAGCTCGACGAGCTCCTCCGCTTCCGCCACCTGTTCCGTACGGGCTACGGCGTCCGCCTCGACGCCCAACGCCTTCAGTTGGTCTTGCAAAAAACCTTGGAGCTGAAGTCGATCTACCCTCAGCAGGTCGCTCGTTTCCTGGACTTTCTCCGCTCGTCCTCTCAAGGCTGACGGCAGTGCGCGGCACTCCCGCGCGTGCCGTAATGCCTCTTTGGCACGACGGAGTTCTTTCCCGAAGACTCTCGGCAAACTGCCGAAAGGTCTCGGCGAGTTGCCGAGAGGTCTCGCCGTCTCCCGAGAACCCTCGGCGGGGCGCCGAGAGTCCTCGGCAAAGCGCCGCGGGTCCTCGGCAAAGGACCGAGAGTCCTCGGGAAGCGCCGAGAGCTCTCGACGAGACGCCGAAAGGTCTCAGAGACCGCCGAGAGGTCTCGGCGGCGCGCCGCAAGGTCTCGGGAAACGCCAAGGGCTTTCGGCAAACCGCCGAAACTCCTCGGCAAGGCGCCGAAAGGTCGCGGGAGACGCCGAGAGTCTTCGGCAAGGCGCCGAAAGGTCTCGGCAAAAGGCCTTTAGAATGGCGTCATGAGAACCACTCCGCTGCCGGCCCTCGTCCTGGCCGTCCTGCTCGGCGCCTGCGCCGGCGCCCCTCCTGCGCCATCCGCCGTGCCGGCTCCCGCGCCGGCGGCATCGGACCAGGACTGGCTGCGCGGCGCCGTCTTCTATGAGGTTTTCGTGCGCAGCTTCGCGGATTCGAACGGCGACGGCGTCGGCGATCTCCGAGGATTGACCGCGAAGCTCGACTATCTCAACGACGGCGATCCGGCCACGACCACCGATCTCGGCGTGGACGCGCTCTGGCTCATGCCGGTGTTCCAGTCGCCGAGCTACCACGGCTACGACACGGTGGACTACGAGCGGATCGACGACGAGTACGGCACGGCCGAGGACTTCCAGCGCCTGCTCGACGAGGCCCATCGGCGCGGTATCCGGATCATCGTGGACTTCGTCATGAATCACTCCTCCGACAAGCACCCGTGGTTCGTGGAGTCGGCCTCGTCGCCCATCTCCCCGAAACGCGACTGGTACGTCTGGCGCGCGGACGATCCGGGGTGGACCCCGCCCTGGGGCGGCTCCAATCACACGTGGCACGAACGCAACGGCGCCTTCTACTACGGAGTGTTCTGGGGCGGCATGCCGGATCTCAACTTCTCCACGCCCGCGGTGCGCCGGGAGATGGAGCGCCTCGCCGCTCTCTGGATCTCGCGCGGGGTCGACGGCTTCCGGCTCGACGCCACCCGCCACCTCTTCGCGAACGGGCCGGGCGATCTCCAGAACGATCAGCCCGAGACCTTCGATTTTCTCAAGGAGTTCGCGGCGAGCGTCCGCCAGGCCAGTCCGAGCGCCGTGCTGGTCGGAGAGAACTGGACCGAGACGCCGATCATCGCGCGCTACTACCAGGCGCTCCCGATGAGCTTCGACTTCCCGCTCTCCGAGGAGATCCTGTCGGGAGTGGAAACCGGCGAGGCCGCTGGAATCGCCAACAAGCTCGACGAGATCCTGGAGCTCTATCCACCGGGAGCGATCGACGCGCCGTTCCTCACGAATCACGACATGAAGCGCTTCGCCACCGGGCTCGGCAACGATCCGGCGAAGCTGCGCAGCGCCGCCGCGGTCCTCCTGACCTTGCCCGGAGCGCCCTTCCTCTACTACGGAGAAGAGGTCGGACTTCAGAACGGTCCTGGCAGCCAGGATGAGCACAAGCGCACCCCTATGCCCTGGGACTCCTCCGAAACAGGCGGCTTCACCACGAGCAGGCCCTGGTACGCCTTCGCGCCGGGCAAAGAGACCTCCAACGTGGCCGCCCAGACGTCCGACCCTGGCTCTCTCCTGTCCCGCTATCGCAACCTGATCCGGGCGCGTAAAACCTCACCGGCCCTTCAGAAAGGCGATCTGAAAATCTTGACCTCGCTGGTGAAGAGCGATCCCGTCCTGGCCTTCGTACGCCAAGCCGGAAACGAGCGGGTGCTGGTGGTCCACAACCTCGGCACGGCCGAGGCCGAGGCGGGGCCCTATGACATCGAAGGCAACGGTTTCGAACCGGTCTTCACGACCGGCGGGATTGCCGCGCCGGTTCAGGCCGAGGCAGGATTGACGGTCAAGCTGCCGGCAGGCGCGAGCGCGGTGTGGAGAATCCGATAACTTTCAGAGGAGACGAGACATGAACGCAAGGTGGTTGCGATCGATCGCGATGTGCGGGTTGCTGTTGCTCGGCAGCCAGGCCATGGCGCAGGAGCTGGGCGACGGCAGGGGAATCGATCACGTCGGGGCGCTCGTTCGCCTGGAGAACTTCGACGCCGCGGCCGACGTCTGGACCGATCAGCTCGGATTCTCGGCGACGCCGGCCCTGCTGTCTCCCCTGGGCGCCAAGAACCGCCTCATCTGGTTCGACGACCTGTCCTACCTGGAGGTCCTGGCCTTCACGGAGCTGAACGACTTCACAGCGCCGTTCCTGGCTTTTCTGGCAGAGCACGAAGGCAGCAAGTACTATGGCACCGAGGTGGTCGACGCCGCCCAGGCGATCTCCTTCCTGAATGATGCCGGCTATCCGAACGTCGGTCCGATTCCGGCGGCCCCGCTCGTCATCGAATCGACCGGTGACGTGGTCGGGCTCAGCCCGCTCTGGCGTTCGATCATCCTCACCAGCCGGCTGGCGCCCGACAACTCGAACTTCCTCCTGGACTACGACGAGGCCCAGGTGCAGCAGATGTTCGCGGACTTCCCGGTCCTGGCGCCGCAGCCGCATCCGAACACGGCGCAGAGGATCGACGCTCTCTGGCTGGTCGTCTCGGACCTGGACGCGGCCATCGACTTCTACGAGGGTCTCGGACTCAAGGTCGGCTCCAAGCACCAGAAGATCCACTACCTCGGCGGACGCGGCGCGGAGGTGCGGTACCACAACAGCAACCTGATCCTCCTGGAACCGGATGGTCCCGGCATCGTCGCCGACTTCGCCGCGGACCGGGGAGAAGGCATTCTGGGCGCGAGCATCCAGGTCGGCAGCCTCACGACGGCGCTCAACTTGGTGAACGGCAACACCGGCCTGGGCCTGTCGAAATTCAAGTACAAGGGCCGGAACCGCTTCCTGGTTCCGGCCAGCCTGACTCACGGCTTCCTCCTGGAGATGGTCGAATAAACTCTAGCTAGGAGTCCTGTCGTGCGGAAAACTGCCAAGACCGTTCCCTATGATATTGCCGAGCAACTCCGCACTCCGGAAGAGATGGCGGCCTACCTCGATGCGTGGCTCGTTGAAGCACCTGACGATGTAGCCGGGATCGCTCGCGCTCTCGGCGACCTCGGGCGGACCTTTTTAAAGCCCCCGCAGGATCGTGAGGTTCCGGGCCCGGACGACGCTGGAAAATCCAAAGCCAAGAAGAGGTCGCACGGAGGTAAGCCCGTTCCGTAGAGACGCCCCAGTCCGTCGTCCTAGGCTTTACCGGGTTCCCAAACGCCGGGGCGTCTCCAACTTCCAAGGTACCGATGTGGTCGCTACACGGAAAATGAAAAGCACCTGGCCGGACCGGTTCATGGCAGGGATGGCAGGTTTGTGGTGACGGAGAGGGAGACGCCCCGGCGTTTCGGGACCTGGTAAGGTCTCGGAGGACGGACTGGGGCGTCTCTACAGCATCGATCGTGGGGCGGCTTTTCAACCCTTCGGAACCACCCCGAAGAGAATCACCGGCTCCTTGCGGCGCTGGTTGAACTCGGTCAGGAGGGTCTCCTGCTTGCGGCCTTCGGGGACGACGACGTCCACGAGCGGCGGCTGGATGGCGGCGTTCTCGCGGCCTCCTCCGAAACGGTCGGTCCAGCTTCCGGGTGAGATCGGGAGGATCATCAGGGCTTCGTCCTTGTCGCCGCGGCCGAGCGCCCGGGCCAGGTCGAAGCTCTGCAGAACGTTGGCTCCCGAGACCGCCACCACGTAGCTCCAGGTATCCTTCGCCGGACCGTTCAGGAACGAGCCGGGCACGAAGAAGCTGATCTTGTTGCCGCGCACCCGGATCTTGCTCGGAAAGAAGATGCGCTCGTCCACGTTGGTTGGGATCTGCGCGCGCATCGCCGCGGCCTGATCCTCTTCGAGCGAGCTGTCGTCCTTCCGCATCTCATCCTTGATCGCCAGCTCCATCATCCGTTTGAGCTCGCCTCTGGCTTCGTGCGGGCGCGGCGTCAGAATGATCGCTTTTTCCCAGGCGCTCGACGGATCGATCGTCGCGAGGCGTCCGGGGAGCATAGAGACCGTGCCCGAGCCGGGGGTCCGGTCGGTATCGATGTAGATGTCCAGATTGATCGTGTAGAAACCGAAGCGCGCGACCGTGTCGAGCCGGGTGCCCAGGTCGTCGATCACCTCCTGGCCCGGCACGCGCACCGGCCTCGCGAAGGTGGCCTCGAAGAGCGTCCCGTCCCCGTCCGCCTCGGCCGTGAGGGAGAGCAGGTCCAGATCGCCCGGATCCAGCTCCTCGTTCAACGGATAGATCAGATTGCCGTCCCCATGGTCGTCGCCACGCGGATCGGTCAGCTTGAAAAGCGTCTTGCCCGCGAAGGCGGGGATCGCGGCGACGAGAAGGACCAGAGCCAGTGGGAAAACCTTGCGCATGAACATCTCCAGGTTGATCAGACAGGAGCCCGACCTCCGGTCGGGCTCCTGGAGAACGTCTAGAACCGAACCTTCATGAACACCTTCATCCGCTGCTGCTTGAAGTCGCGGGTGATCAGGCTGTTCCAGCCGCCGAAACGGCCGCGGAAACCCGGCGAGCCCACGGGCACGCCGAAGTTCTTCGCGGTGTCGGCGTCCGCGAACTGGGTCACGAAGCCGCCGCCGAAGTCCGGATCGAACTCGCCCCAGTTGTACTCGTAGTTCGCGCCGAACTCGGCGCCGCCGATCACGTAGCGCGCGTGGAGCATCAGCTTGTTCTTGTCGTGCTGGCCCGACGCCATGTTGTGGAGCTGGTAGGCCTGGAACGCCGTGTTGCCGTCCTGAAGATCCACGTCGTACTTCTCATAGGTGATCGAGCCGTAGACGTTGTCGGTGACCTGGTAGCCGGCGCCGAGCTGGTAGAGCTTGTAATCCATGTCGCGGTCGTCGTCGGACAGGCTGTCGAACGGCTTCCACTGGAAACCGGTCACGCCGTTGACCGTGATCGTCGGCGGGGCGAAGTAGATCGACGACGAGCTGTTGCCCGGCGAGTAGAAGCGGACGCTGCCGTCGGCGTTGTAGGGCAGGAACCGCGCGTCGGTCATGCGGTCGTCCTGCTCGTCGATCATCTTGATCTTGCCGAAGATCTCCACGCCCTTGCCGACGTCGAGCAGGTACTTGCCGCGCAGGACGGCGATCTTGGTCTCCTTGTCCTGGAACGGCGCGTAGGCGTTGCGGTAGGAGTTCACGCCGGCGTCCGACTCGTGGTTCGGATAGGGCGACTGGTCGAGCGGCCGGTCCGCCTGGCCCCAGGCCTGCCAGTTGGTGTTGTAGTCGATCATCGAGTATTCAGCCGACAGGTCGAGGTCGCCGATCGTCCAGGTCGGCGCGATGGTGATGCCCTTCCAGCCGATGACCGACTCGGCCATCGACTCCTCGAAGTCGGTGAACTCGTTGTCGACGTTGAGCGTCGCGACCTGCTGGGCCGGACCCTGCCAGCCGCCGTAGCCGATGCGCGTCGGGTTGCCCGGGAATACGCCGAAGGCGGAGTTGTCCGGGCCGGGCCACGCAAAGGCGCCGTCGCTGCCCTCGGTCAGCAGGACGTCCACCTCGCGGCGGGCGGCCAGGATCGAGGTGTAGGCCGCGCCGATGTCGAAGTACTCGATGTTGAAGTTGAGGCCGACGCCGAACGGATCGTTCAGATCGATATTGGCCTTGTAGGCCTCGTCGTCCTGCTTGCCGGCCACCACCGGCGAGAAGCCCGAGGTGCCGAAGCCCGTGGGCGTGCCGAAGGTCGGGTTGGACTCGGCCTCCGAGAAGTAGGCCGTGCCGCGCAGGTCGATCATGCCGCTCGGATGGACGCCGAGCTTGACGCCGTAGACGTTGTTCTTGAAGCGGAAATCCACGTCGCGGCCGTCGTCGAAATCGCGGTCGGTGACGTCCACCTCCTGATCGGTCACCCGCTCGACGATGCCGACCAGGTCGAAGTACTGGTTCGGGTTGAGCCGGAGCTGGAGGCCGTAGGCGCCGTCGGCGGCGGTGTAGTCGCCGGTGTTGAAGCTCGGGCCGGCCCAGAGCCGCGGCAGGGAGACGCGGATGAGGTCGTAACCGAGCTTGCGGCCGGCCACGGCGCCCTGGAGCAGGACGGCCTTGGCGTTGTCGCGGTCGATGTAGCGCACCTTGCCGATCGTCCAGGCGTCGAACATGCCGAGGTCGGTCGAGCCGATGGTCGCCGAGTCCACGAAGCGGTAGCCCGGGGTGATGCGCACGGTCAGGCCGCGCTGCTTGATGTATTCGTTCGAGCGCGGGTCGAACTCGCCGCAGTCGCCGCCGACGCACGGTCCGCCCGGAGGATCCTCGAAGGCCGGGTTCCTGCCGCCGAAGCCTCCGAAGTTGGTCCACTGGTTCTGGCTGAAGCGCGACTGGATGCGGCCGGTGACCTCGACGTACTTGGACGGCTTCGAGGCGAGCAGGAAGTTGATCTCCGTGCCCTGGCCGTTGTCGCCGTAGCCCTCGCCGGGAATCGAGGTGAAGTTGTAGAGGCTGCCGTCGGTGCGCTGGTTGCCCCACAACCACTTGGTGTAGTCCTCTCCGGTGATCAGCAGCGTCTGGCCGTCGGCGGCGAAGACCGGCAGAGCGGTCAACACCGATGCGACAGCCAAGAGCGCAATCGCGAACCCCCTGTTGAATCGCATATCAAAAGTCTCCTCTTGGGAAAGGGATGTCGGCTACTTCTTGCGCACCATGGTCAGGGTGGCCACCTGCTTGGCGCTGCCGTCCGGGTTGCACTCGTACTTGAGCATCGCGTGCTGGGCCTCGGCCTCGTCGGCGCCGCCGGCGCCCGCGCCCGCCAGCAGATCCATCACGTGCGGATCGCAGTCGGAATCGGTGCCGCCGCCGAAACGGTGCTGGCCTTCGTATTCGTTGACCTTGCGGGTGAGCAGGTCGGTCTTGTCCGGGAAGCCCTCGTTGGACTGGATGAGGACCTGGTAACCCCACTGCGACGGGTCGCCGCCGCCGAGCTGGTCGAGGTCGACCGTGGCCGAGATCGTGCGGCCGGCGCCCTTGACGCGGGCGGGCACGATCACGTTGTTCTTGGTGGCGCCCGGCATCTTGGCGTCCACCTCGTTCTTCACCGTGCCCGGCGCCTGCGGCGAGAGGATCACCAGGTAATCCCATTCGTTGCCGGCCGCGAAGGTGACGTTCGTGCCGGGCACGCCCTCGGTGAAGCCGCCCTCCTTGGTGTCGATGAAGATGAAGATCATCTGCACCGAGAAGCCGCCGCCCATGCGCCACGGGTCTTCGAGCGGCGAGTTCAAGGTGACGTCGAAGTCGACCTTCTTGCCCTTGCCCTCGACGTCGAACCCGGTCAGGTCGAACGAGCCGCGCTTGTAGACGGCGTCGGTCGGGTAGGTGTAGCTGCCCGGTCCGTTGTCGTCGCCGGTCGGGTCCTTGAACGAGACCTTCTGGGCCATCGCCGGGATCGCCATGGATGCCAGCATCAGCGCCATGGCGCCGGTCTTCCAGAGCTTCTGCCTCATGAGTGAACCTCCTTGCTGTTTGAGCTTAACCTTTCACGGCGCCGGCCGTGAGGCCGGACACCAGATACTTCTGCAGGAACAGGAACAGGGCGGCGATGGGCACCGCGGCGACGATCGAGCCCGCGGCGAAGTACCCCCACTTTTCCGAGAAGCCGCTGACGAAGAAGCGCAGGCCCACGGGAACCGTATACATCGCCTCGTCGTTCATGAAGGTCGCGGCCTGGATGAACTCGTTCCACGCCGTCATGAAGGAAAACAGCGCGGTCACCGCCACGGCGGGCTTCGCGAGCGGCAGCACGATGCGGAAGAAGATCATGGCCTGGGACGCGCCGTCGATCAGCGCCGATTCCTCCAGCTCCTTCGGGATGGTGTCGAAATACCCTTTCATCATCCAGACGCAGAAGGGGATCGCGGTCACAGAATACATCAGCACGAGCGCCAAGTAGCGCGATCCCAGGCCGAGCCACTGCACGATGATGATGTAGAGCGGGATCATCATGAGCGTGCCGGGAAACATCTGGGCGACCAGGAACATCATCAACCCGGCCCGCCGGCCCGGGAAGCGGAAGCGCGAGAAGGCGTAGGCCGAGGTGCTCGCGAGCATCACGCCGACCACGGTCGTGAGCAGGGCCACGACCACGCTGTTGAACAGCCAGCGGGTGAACGGCTGGTCCGCGAACAGCGAACGGAAGTTCTCCATCGAAAGGGTCTGCGGCCACGGCGTGATGGCGCGCAGCCGGTCCAGCGCGCCCGGATCCGGCGGCAGGTCCACGATGCTGAGCGTCTGGCCGCCGGAAAAGGCGATGGTGACCACGAAGAGGATCGGGTAGAGGGCCACGATGACCATCGCGATCAGGAACAGGTGCAGGGGCCAGTGGCGGACTTCGTCGGGTTTCATTCGCCGATCGCCTCCGTGGCGCGCGTCACCCGGTTCTGCCAGGTGCCGTAGGCCAGCAGGATGAGGAAGATGACCACGGAGTAGGCGGCCGCGTAGCCGTACCGGTACTGCTCGAAGGCGATGCGGTACGCCTGGGTCATCAGGATCTCGGTGGCGTGCCCGGGCTCGCCGGCCGAGACCAGGAAGATCACGATGAACTGGTTGAAGGTCCAGATCACGGACAGGATGACCGCCGGCACCAGCGCCGGCCGCAGCGACGGCAGGGTGATCGCCTTGAACTGCTGCCAGCGCGTGGCGCCGTCCACGCGCGCCGCTTCGTAAAGGTCGGCCGGGATGGACTGGAGCGCGCCCAGGGAGACGACCATCATGAACGAGAACGAGAGCCAGCCGTTCGTGGTGAGCACCGCGAGATAGGAGGTGAACGGCCGGTCGAACCAGGCGACCGACGCGAAGCCGAACATCTGGAAGATCTGGTTGACCACGCCGAACTGCTTGTGGAACATGCCCCGCCAGACCAGCGCCGTGATGTAGGTGGGCACGGCCCAGGGCAGGACCAGCAGCACGCGGTAGCCCGCGCGGAAGGCGAGCCCTTTCACGTTCAGCGCGAGCGCCAGGAGGAGCCCGAGGGTCACGCCGATGGCGACGTTGGTGATCGTCCACAGGATGTTGAAGCCCAGGGTCCAGTAGAAATTCTGATAGTTCCAGACCAGGCCTTCGGCCGTGCGGTGGGCCACGTGGATGTCGCGCAGGATCTCGACGTAGTTGTCGAGCCCGATCCAGAGGTCGAAAACCGATCGGTTGGTGTTGTAGATGTTGGCGTTGGTGAACGAGAGCGCCGCGCCGTAGAGGAACGGGAAGAACACCAGCAGGAGCATGGCCGCGAGCGATGGCAGCGTGTACGAATAGGCGTAGCGGTGCTCGACCAGCGCGGCGCCGGTGCGCGCCGCGTAGCCCCAGCCCACGAAGATCAGCGCGACGAGCGAAAGCAGCGCCAGGGTGATCACCGACCGGGTCAGGCGGCCCGCGTCCGCTCCGGCCTCCTCGCCGAGCCGGCCCTCGTCGATCGCTCCGCCGGCCTGGACGACCCCGAGCGGCTCGCGGTAGCGGTTCGCGTCCCAGAGCTCGGGCGCGAGCGGCGGGTCGGCTGGCAGATTCAACTCGGAGATCAGCGCGCCGGTGCGCTCTCCTTCCTGCTTGACGGCCGCGGCCACCGAGTCGGCCGTGGCCCGGCGGTCGGCCGCCAAAATCTTCTTCGAATACGAGGCAAACCCCACGAGGGCGGCCACGAGAAGGACTGCCGCGCCCACCGCGAGCAGCTCCCGGCGCCCGCCGAGGATCATCGACAGCAGGCCGAAGAGCGCGACCGGCGCGAGCCACGCGAGCAGGGCGGCCAGCCACGGGAAGGCGCTCGCACTGCGCTCCGGGTCGGCGTCCATCTGGACCATGCCGACCACCTCACCGCCGCGATCACCGCGCTCGACCGGAGCCGAGAGGCGCAGCAGGCCGTCGGCCAGGCGCTCGACCGCGATCTCTTCCTGGCGGACCGAGCTCTCCTCACGGTTGCCGGCCACGTTCGCCCGCAGCGACTGGCCGAGGTCGTAGAGCGGCTTCTCCTCGCGCTCCAACCGGCGCGGCGCGGCCTTGTCTCCTGCGTCCCTGGGATCGGTCGAGGCTTCGAGGAGGATGCCGTCGAAGGCGACCACGCGGACCGCCTTGGCCTCGGGGTGCGACTTCGCGAACGCCGCGACCGCGCCGCGCACGGCCTCGCCGGGATCCGGCGCCTCGGCCGGCGTGCCTGCGTCGAGCGTCGCCAGCTCGTCGCCGAGCCCATAGGAAGGCTCTTCGGCAGCAGCCTCTCCGCCGCCGACGCGGTCGAGCACCTGGGCCAGGGCCAGGAGGGTGACGACCGAGCGGCGCTCGGCTCGGTCCCGGGACTGCGCCTCTCTGGCCGCGGCGAGGAAGAACGCGCCGAGGCCGACGCCGAGGAGAGCGGCGACGGCCAGACCGATCAGGAACCGGCGGCGGTGCGGGGTTGTCATCGATCTATTTCCGCAGGCTGGCGATGCGCTCCACCACTTCCTTCTGCGCGATGTCCATGGCCTGCTTCGGGGTCGCGGTCTTCTTGACGATCGTGTTCATGGCGGTCGTCACCGGCGACCAGACCATGGTCATCTCGGGATAGTTCGGCATGGGCACGGCCACGTCCACCTGCTTGCGGAAGGCGGCCAGGATGGGATCCTTGGCCACCGCCGCGTCGGCGTAGACGCCCTTGTTGGCCGGGGTCTGGCGGCCCTCGAGCGCCATGACCTTGCCGGCCGGGACATCGGTCAGATATTTGACGAATTCGAACGCCGCGTCCTTGTTCTTCGACGGGGCCGCGACGTAGACGCCCTCGACCGTGATCCACGGCCGCATCGGCTTGCCGCCGGCCTCGCTGATCGCCGGCAGCGGCGCGAGGCCCCAATCGATATCCTTCGAGATCTCGCCCAGGAACCAGGGGCCGGAGAAAACCATGGCCGCCTTGCCCTGGTTGAACAGCGCGGTGAGCAGCGCGGTGGACGGCTCCTCGGGCATGAAGCCCTGCGCCGTCCACTTGAGGAGCTGGTCGAGCGAGGCGATGTTCTGCGGCGAATTGACCGTGGGCTTGCGGTTCGGCCCGAACACGCCGCCGCCGAAGCCGTTCATCAGGGCGGCGTGGTAATAGAAATCCGAATGCCAGTAGGCGAGGCCGAAGCGGCCGGACGCGGCGTTGGTGAGCTTCTTGGCGGTCGCCGCCAGCTCGGCCGTGGTTTTGGGCGGCGTCGGCACCAGCTTCTTGTTGTAGATCATGGTGATGACCTTGAAGTTCAGCGGCAGTCCGTAGACGTTGCCCTGATAGGTCATCGCGTCGAGAGTGGTCTTCAGATACCGGCCCTTGATCTGGGGAGTGAGGAAGAAGTCGAGCGGCTCGATCGTGTTGCCGGCCGCCACCCAGCCGCCGAGGCGGTCCTGGGCGAAGATGAAGACGTCCGGCCCCTTGCCG
>JBEQUE010000027.1:0-21275 GCA_040349255.1 Acidobacteriota bacterium
CGCCCGCCGCGTAGGGCAGCAGGAAGCGCAGGGGGCTCCACTCTCGAGGACGGACCGGCACCTCGCCGCGCAGCTCCAGGATCACGTTGAGGCAGGAGACCGCCATGGTCACGGCCAGGATCGCCAGGCAAGAGCTGGGAGGCAGGTTCTTCCCGACGATCCAGAGCGGTCCAACGATGAGGGCCCAGGCCACGATCCCCAAAGCCAGCGCGGCGAGCGCCCGCAGCAAAGCGCCGTAGCGCTCCAGCCGGAAGACTCCCTCGTCCAGGCTGAAGGCGAGCACCGCGGCAAGCGCGGCGAGGTAGGCGGGGAAGTACGGCTCGCCATTGTGCAGGCTGTTGGCCAGGACGAGCATGGTGAAGGGAGGCAGCAGCGCCCGCATCATCGTCTTCACTTTGATTCCCTGCAGATGCCCGGGCGGTGTGAAGATCTGGCGCAGCAGCAGATATCCGGCGAAGCCCGTGAACACCGGCAGTGTCCAGACCCAGCTGCCGAGCGACCAGGTGCCGTAGGCGAAGAGCAGAAACGTGATCGCGCCGCCGACGTTGAACGACTTGAGCTTCCAGACCGCGATCGCGACGGCCACGCACATCACCAGGAGCGAGACGTTCTGGAAGGCGACCTCGGAGAGCGGCTTGGTCGTGATCTTGCCGAGGATGACCACCACCGCGAGCGGCACGAAAAGGTTGTCCGCGCCCTGGAGCGAGATCGCCTCGAAGCCGGTCACGAGCGCCGCGACGAGCACGGCCGCCAGCACGCAGACCGGCCGCGGCAGGTCGGTCAGGAGGAGGATCGGCAGGTGGATCGCCAGGAACGCCAGCACCAGGAAGACGAGCGATCCCTCCAGGCTCTTGTGCTCGTCTTCGACCTCATAGCGCACCACGCCGTAGCGGCTGCCGATCAGGGCGGCGAAGGCATCGGCCACGGCCAGCACCAGCACGGCGGGCAGGTAGAGCCACGGGCGGCCCTGGGTGAGCACGAAGGTCAGGAAGACGGCGGCCGGGTAGTACTCGGCTCCCCTGCTCTTGCGCTGCACGCCATGCAGGCTCTGGAGGAACCCGAGCTTGCCTCCCAGCACGAAGAGGATGGTCAACGGCAGCGCCATGGCGAGGACCGTCCAGGGAGACGTGACCAGGAACGGGAAGAACAGGCAGGCGATGCCGCCGCCGGTGTGGACGAGCTTGCGCGTCCATTCGGGCTTCGGGTTTCCGAGGCGCTTCCAGAGCTCCGCGACGACCAGGAGCCCGAGGAAGATCGAGGAGAGGATGACCACGCCGCGCAAATCTCCCGCGGGAATCACGAGACCTCCTCGACGACGAAAGCGCTGTAGAAGAAGGCCAGGTCTTTCGCGAACAGCTCCCGGGACTCTTCTTCCAGATAGCGCACCCGGCCCGGAAAGGCCGTGGACAGCCGGCGCGGCACGAGCATGTTCCAGTAGGCGAAACGCGCTCCGGGCCGGGCGGTGTCGAGGAGCGCTCCATAGACGGCGGCGCTCGCCGGCTCGTCCAGGTACTCGAAAATATCTGACAGGTTGAACCCGTCGAAGCCCTCTCCCCGATACTGCTTTGCCGCCTCGTCGATGGGCCCTTCGTAGAGGGCGAGCCTGTCCAGGTTGCGCTTGACCTCCGGGAAGGCGTACGGCCGCAGGTAGAGCGGCAGCGTGCGGCTGAAGGCACCGGTGAGGATGTATTCGAGATACGGGTTCTCATGGGTGGGCAGCGCGGTCAGGGCGTAGCGCGCGCGGCCCAGAATGCGGTCGGCCACCGAGCCCTCGACGTAGCGGAAGAACTCGGGGTCGCGCCCGAGGCGGCCCATCAGGAAGCGGCTGAAGAAGATCCGGAACAGGAGCCGCCAGCGCAGGTTGTTCCAGGTGTCCTCGTAGTAGGCCTCGCGCTCGGCGGGCTGGCGAGCTTCGAGCAGGCCGAGGACCGTGCTCCGGCGGTGGACGAGCGGCAGGACGAGCTCCCGGAACAGCTTGAAGTAGCGCTCGAACTTCCCATGTTGGCAGGCGCCGTCCGCGATCTCGTCGAGGCGCTCGCGCCAGATCTCGCGGGAGCGCGTGGAGAGGTCGCGCTCCAGCGTCTCGTAGACCGCCCGGCGGTCCTGCTCCGAGCGGCGGAACCCCAGGAACGCGAGGCAGTCGCCATGGTTGAGGCGGCGGATGGCGGCGCGCTTCAGGTCGACCAGGGCGATCTGGGCGGGGGAGAGGTCGGCGGCGACCACCTCGGCGCCGGCGGCGAGCAGCGCGAACGCGTTGTCGCCGGCCGAGGCGATCGAGAGCATCCGCCGTCCGGGCTCCGGCTTCAGGGCCTCGCGCAGGATCCAGGCGTCCTCCCAGACGTTCGCGTAGCGGACGAGGTCGAAGCGCGCGCGGTCCTGGATGCGGTCGGCCATGGCGGAGGAGGGCACGATATCAGAATGAAAAAAGCCCCCTCTCCCGTGGGAGAAGGGGCTTTTCCGTTTCAGACCGCCGGGAGCGTTACTGCACGTTCAGGGCGGTGTCGTCGATCACGAACGACGTCTGCAGCGAGGAGTCCTCCACGCCGAGGAAGTAGATCCGGATCGTCTGGCCGATGTAGGCGTTCAGGTTGAAGGTCTTCTGCGAGTAACCCGCCGCCTTGTTGAGGTTGGAGTAGGTCGCCAGAGTCGCGAGCACCGTGTTGGCGGAGTTGCGGATCTGCGGCTTGAGGGTATCGAACGCCGTGGTGGTGGTGGTCTCGGCGGAGTCGATGTGGAGCCAGAAGGTGAGGGTGGCCGACGTCGCGGTCGACGGGATGGTCACCTGCTGGTAGAGGGTGTCGGTGTGGGTCGTGCCGTAGCCGTCGAGCCAGGCCTTCCAGGTCCCGCCGTGGGCCGGCTGCGAAGCCGTGCTGTCGATGACGCCGGAGGTGGCGACCCAGGGGGAGGCCGTACCGGTCTCGAAGCCCGGGTTGCCGAGGAGCTGCTGCGGCGGGTTGGTGGTGGTTACGTTCAGGGTGACCGTCGTGCTGTGGTTGAGAGAGCCGCCGGTGCCGGTCACGGTGATGGTGTAGCTGCCGACCGCGGTGGACGAAGCGACCGTCATGGTCAGGGTCGAGGAGCCCGTGCCGGGCGCCGCGATCGAGGTCGGGCTGAGGCCGAGGGTCACGCCGGCGGGAGCGCCGGAGGCCGTCAGGGAGATGGCGCTGTTGAAGCCGTTGATCGCCGCGGTGGAGATCGTCGAGGTGCCCGAGTTGCCCTGGACCACGGAGACCGACGTCGGAGCGGCCGCGATCGTGAAGTCCGGGGTGACCGTGCCGGCCGGGACGACCGACGCGCAGGTGCTCGGCGTGCCGCCGCAGGCCTCGGTGCCGGAGGGGTGGGCGACGACCTGGTAGTAGTAGGTGAGGCCGTTGGCCACGCCCGTGTCGGTGAGCGACGCGGTGGACAGATCATTGCCGATCTTGGTGAAGCCGGCGTTGCAGCCCACCTCGTTGCGGTAGACGTCGTAGACGCCGGAGGAACCCGACCAGCTCAGGCCGACCGAGTTGTTGCCCGGGGTGAGGGTGACCGTCGGGGTGGCCGGCGGCGTGCAGCCGGCGAAGGTGGTGCTGGCGCCGGCGTCGGTGGTGCAAGCGATGCCGTGGCGGTTGAACGCCGCGAAGAGAGCGCCGCCGTGCGGGGTGCCGTTGGCCAGGTTGCCGTCATCATCGTCCACGGCGCGCATGGTCTTCCACCAGTTGCCGGCGGTGCAGCCGTTGCTGGTGAAGGTGCCGCCGGTGGTGCAGGTGAAGGAGCGGGTCGAGGTCGAGCGGGAGAGGTACCACAGCCGGTCGAGGATGGTCCACGCCGTGCCGCTGCCCGGGTTGGGCAGGTCGCGGTTGGCGAAGTCCCAGACCGCCTCGGAGGGCACGTACGACTCGCAGTGCACTTCCTTGCCGCATGGGCCGGAGCCGGCGCTGCAGCGGACCTGCGTGTGATTGGCCACCGTGGCGGCCGCGGTGTTGGCGTGCTTGGCGGAGTCGATGTCGCGGACGCCCGTGCAGGAGGTGCAGGCGTTGCCGTAACCCGAGCAGTTCGAGGTCAGGAAGCCGGGTCCGATGCAGGAGCTGTGCAGCGCTATGGCGGCCGTGATGTCGCCGTACGCCTCGCCCGTGCCACCCTCGGTGGCGGCGCCGTTGCCGTCGTTGCTGTCGAGGCCGTGGCCGTACTCGTGCAGCGAGACGGCGGCGATCTCACCGGTGTTGGCGCAGCCGCCGCCCGACTTGAAGAAGTTCAGGGTCGAGCCGTTCCAGTAGGCGTTGCAGGTCTGGTTCAGGTTGACGTTGACCCGCAGCTGCTGGGTCAGCCAGGTGTTGGACGGCAGCCAGGCGCGGCCGACCTCCTTGATGCGGTTGACCTGGTAGAACTGGGTGCGGGAGGAGTGGGTGTTGCCCGCGCCGCCGCCGGTGGACGGGATGGTGCAGTCCGTGCCGGACGAGGTGCCGAGCGCGATGTTGCCGCTGGCGTCGGAGGTCTTGGAGATCGCGCCGCAGGTGTCGACGATCCGCACGTACTGGCCGGAGAGCGTCGTGGTCTGCGCGGCGCCGGTGAAGTTGTAGACGCCCGCCGAGTTGGTGAAGCCCGTCGTGAGGTTGGCGAAGGGCAGCGGACGGACGACCTCCGCGCCGACCGCGGGGGAGCTCATGTAGGTGCCGCCGGTGGCCTGCGCGTAGTCGTTGATGTCGGCCAGCTCGAGGAGCTCGCCGGAGGCCGCGTCGACGACGGCGCGCCAGGTGCCCATCACACCTTCGCGATGGAAGGTGAACTGCCAGGTGGGGGTGATGCCGCGGCCCTTGCCGTAGGCGAACCCGTCGGCGAAGTTGTTGTTGACCTCGGCCACCGTGATCAGGTGACGCGAGCCGCCGTCGATGAAGCGGTCGGCCGCGCTGAAGCCGCCGATGTAGTCGGCGATGGTCTTCAGAGCCTGCTCCCTCTTCACCTTGGCGCGCGGAGCGATGGCGTTGCGATCGGGAAGGAACTCGGAGCCGAACTGGATCAGGTTGCCATGATTGATGCGGAAGACGACGCGGGCGTTCTCGATGATGGTGCCGCTGGCGTCGGTCACGTCGAAGTCGACGAACCAGAGGTAGTCGGCCGGGTTGCCCGAGCGGCCCTGGTTGAGGACCAGCGACTTCGGATCGACGCCGAGCATGTCGGCCACGCGCGGAAGGAACTTGCGCGTGATGGATTCCATCTCGGCCATCGTGACCTTGTGGGCGGCATTGGTCACGAGCTTGTTGCCGCGGCCCGCGATGAAGGGAATGCCCTCACCCTCGGCGATGGCGACCTTGCCGCTGCGCGCGTCGACCATGGCCGACCACTGGCCGTTGCTGTTGCTGAAGGCGGCCCAGTTGTTGGCCACGGAGCCGGCCACGACGCCCTGCACGTCGTTGACCATCTCGAGGCTTTCGACCGGGTGGAGGCGCGGGCTCGCGTACACGAGACCGTCCAGCGTGGAACGACCTTCCTTGGCCACCTGGGCCGTTGCCACTCCGGGCAGGACGGCGACCAGGCCGACCAGCAGCAGGAGCGTCAAGACGAAACGGGATGCGCGATTCATGAGATCAGTCTCCTCCTAGAAAGACTCCGTTGGTAAAAATTCATCTACACATAGATGAATGCTACAAAGGACACCAGGAGGCGCGCGGACAGCCGCGTCCCCGGGAGCTGCTATACTCCGCGCCCTGCTTCCGACCGCAGATGCTCTTGCCGCCGGGTCATTGCTGGTTGGATCTGGAACCGCACAAAAAGTATGAGTGCACGCCACCCTCTGAAGCGAGCCACCCCGGCCTGGGCTTTAGCAATTCTTTATCTCGCCCTGGTCGGCGGAGTCGTCGCCAGCCGGTTCGCGACCGCCGCGACCGCCGCTCCCGAGAATTCCGCAGCCTCTGCGAAACGACGCAGCATCGTCCTGATCACGCTCGACACCACCCGCGCCGACCATCTCGGCTCCTACGGCTGGAAGCCGGCGCGGACGCCGAACCTCGACGCCCTCGCCGCGCGCGGCACCCGGTTCGTGCGCTGCGACACCGCCGCCCCGGTCACGCTCCCGAGCCACGCCACGATCCTCACCGGCCTCTTCCCGCCGCGCACCGGGGTGCGGGACAACGGCACCTTCGTGCTCGACGGCAAGGTGGAGACGGTGGCCGAGCGCCTCGCGGCCCAGGGCTACGACACCGCCGCGGCCGTATCCGCGATTGTCCTGGCGCGCCGCCACGGGCTCGACCAGGGGTTCCGCGTCTACGACGACGACCTCGGCTCCGGCTACGCCGCCGGCACGGAGGTCGCCGAGCGCCAGGCCGAGCCCACCACGGCCTCCGCCCTGGCCATCGCTGCGAAGCTCAAGCCGCCGTTCTTCCTCTGGGTCCACTACTACGATCCGCACGAGGAGTACCGGCCTCCGACCCGCCTCGCCAACGCCCTGGGCGGTCCCACCCGGCTCTACGACGCCGAGATCGCGGCCGTGGACGAGCAGATCGGCGTGCTGCTCTCGAAGCTGCCGAAGGACGTGGACGTGGTGGTGGTCGGCGACCACGGCGAGATGATGGGGGAGCACGGCGAGCTGCATCACGGCCTGCTGCTCTACCGCGCCGCCCGCCGGGTGCCGCTGATCCTGGCCGGCCCCGGCGTGCCCGCCGGCAGAACCCAGGAGTGCCTGGTGCGCACGGCCGACGTCGCGCCGACCCTGCTGCAGCTCGCCGGCGTGCCGGTCCCGAAAGGTCTCGACGGTGAGTCCCTCCTGTCCCTCTCCGGAAAGTCCTGCGACCGGACGAGCTACAGCGAGAGCTTCCTGCCGTTCTTCGCCTACAAGTGGTATCCGCTGCGCGCGCTCTCGACCGACCGTTTCTTCTATCTCCACGCGCCGAAGAGCAGCCTCTACCAGATCCCGTCCGACCCGGACGAGAAGACCGACCTCGGACCCGAGCAGCCGGCGGCCCTGAAGCTCTGGGAGAAGCGGCTCCGCGACCAGCTGCTCAAGACCGCGGGCGAGACGCTCGACGCCGAGATGCGCCAGGAGAACGTGCTCTCCGAGGAGCAGCGCCGGCAGCTCGCGAGCCTCGGATACACCGGAGGGGGAGGCGGCGGCGCGGTGAGCGCGGCCCTGCCGGACCCGCGCGACATGGCCGAGATCGCCGACGCGCTCCACGACGCCGCGGAGGCCGTGCAGCAGGGCAAGTGCAAGGAGGCCCTGCCGCGGCTGCAGGAGATCGTCAAGAAGGACCCGCACAACTTCCCGGCCCTCTCGCTCGCCGGCAACTGCCTGGAGGTCGACGGCCGGCTCGACTCGGCGCTCGCCCTGTTCCAGCGCGCGGCGAAGGAGAACGAGCTGTCCGCCGTGCCGGTCACGAACATCGCCGGCTGCCTGAAGCAGCTCGGCCGGCGCGCGGAGGCGGAGAAAGAGTACCGTCGGGCGCTGGCGCTCGATCCGAGCCAGGGCCCGGCGGCGACCAACCTGGCCGAGCTCCTGGCCGCCCGCGGCGAACGGGCCGAGGCGATCAAGGTGCTCGACGCCTCCGTCGCCGCCGGCAGCTACTCGGCGGAGGTCCACCTGGAGCGCGGCCTGATCCTGGCCGGGATGAACCGCTTCGAGGAGGCGCTGCGCGACTTCCGCGAGGCCGCGCGGCGCGACCCGGCGAACCCCGTGCCGCTGGAGAACGCGGCCCGCGCCGCCTACCGCCTCGGCCGGCAGCGCGAGTCGGTCCAGCTCTACGAGACCCTGCTGCGCCTGCAGCCCGGCCGCGGCGACCTGTGGAAGACGGCCGGCGCCATGTACTTCTACGAGCTCGGCGACAAGGCCGACGCCGAGCGCTGCTTCCGCCGCGCCCTCACCCTCGAGACCGATCCGGGGGAGAGGGAGAGGATCCAGCAGGCGCTCGAAGAGATCGCGGCGGCGGGTTGATCCCGTCCCCCCTCTCCCCCGTATCGATGGAGAGGGAGCCCCCGCCCAGTCCCGGAGGGACGTAGGCAAACCGCCTGCGTTGCCGGGAGTCCGGCTCGCGCCGATGGGTCTGGTGCACCCTTCTCAGCAGATGCGGTACGCGTCCTGAAAGGAGACTCCGATGCGCGCGAGAACGATCCTCAGTCTCTGTTGCTTCCTGGTCCTGCTGCTCACCGGCGCGGCGCTCTTCGCCGAGCCCGCTCCCGCCCCCACGGCCCCGTTCCTGGACAGCGTCCAGGCGGCGCCGCTGTGCGCGGCTCCGGCCCTGACGGCTTCCAGGCCGGACCTCGGCGGTCCGACCGCCAGCGCCGCCTGCCCGGCCAACATCTGGCAGCAGTGCTTCCAGCGCTACGGCACGTGCACGCTCTGCTACTGCCTCAGCGGGTCCTGCTTCTGCGAGAACCGGTGCGTGTAGATCGATCCGTCCCTTCTCCTCCAATGGGCGCTGACTAAGGGCCCGGTGGTGGGAGGTGGCGCCCTCTCCCGCGTCAGCGGGGGAGGGAAGGGGAGGGGGCTTCGTCCCGGCCGGCGATGGCGCAACTCCTGGACGAGCTTCGGGGTGTGCTTCGGCCGGAGTGACCAAAAGCATTATTCTGATGACTTTTCTTTTCGGCCGATCGGCGTGCTGGAAGTCCTTGTTTCGGCACGGGTTTGCGTGTTGGCAACCGTCGTTTTCTCGCTCTCTCCGGCGCCAGACTGGCGCAAAACGAAACCAGTTTCGTTTTTTCAGGGTGAGCAAAGGCCCGCCGGGGCGGCGTTTGGTCAATGCCAACGGGGGCGTCCGGGTGGTCTGAACCCGCGCGGAAAAGCAGTCACGGATTGGAGGTTTAGGAGAAGCCTGATGGGGATCGGCGGTGAGCCAGTTAGAGCTTGAAACAGTTTGGTGCCGGCCGGAGGCAACGGGCGAGGCATATACGCTTCTGTTTTATAGTATTTAGATATTGCTGTACAATGCCTGGGGTGCGGCGGAACGTCCGTCGTGTACAAGCAAAGGAGATTGTCCATGAAGTCCAGTCGCATTTGGCTCCCCACTCTGGCCCTTATTGCCCTTATCGTCTCTGGAGCGGTCCAGGCCTATGCTCAAGGCACTTGCGGTGCGCGCTGTTTCTGTGATGTCCCCTGTAGTACGCGTTGCAGCGAGGGGCCAGGCTTACCAATCTTGACCTGTGGGGAGTACACCTACGAGCCGTGTATAGGGAAGCCTATGTGCGAGCTTCTTGCCCCGCCGCCAACGAAGAATTCCTCCATCAGCCGTTCGGATCTTCTCTTGCTCATTTTTAGCCCCCTTACCCCCGAGTCAGGCGCGGTTTCGGTGAATCGCTGAGCCTCGATTGAATCGATGTTGGATGGCCAAGTCGCTCAGATTGGTTCCACCTAACGGGCTAAACCTTCACCTGGAGTTAGGCGGGGGGCGCCGCGGCTGGCGCGGACGAGCACGAGACGCCGTCAGGCGGCTCGCGCCAGTGAAGGCGGTGAGGGAGCCACTTGTCACGCTTACTCGGCAAGTGGCACCTTCTTCTTGCAGAGCTGTAGCATGATCGATTAGGCTCGGAAAGAGAGGGAAGATTGAAGACGATCCTCGCCTTTTTCTTACTCGCGATGGCCCTTCTGGGCAGCTCTCCCGCTACGGCGGGAACAGCGACAATCGGCTCTACACCGCCGGTAAGGACAGCAGAGCAAGCAGTTTCTGCGGAGTTCCTCTGTAACCTGGGTCAGCAAACGACCAATAGCCTCGGCCAGCCGAACGCCGCGGCAGCTCCAGGCTTTGCATCGAGCCCGATTTTCGCGGACACCTCGCAGGTAGTTTGTAGCTCAGCTTGCGGCAATTCTCAGTGCCTCGGCCGTAGCGTTGGCTACCCTTGCGTTGCTGGCCCGGGCAAAGTTGGAAGCTGCGAGCTCTACGGCAACTGTTCTGCTGACGGCCTTCGCCTTTGCGGGTGCCAGTGGCCACCACCGCCGCCCCTCTAGCACAGCCAGCCGGGAAGGTGCGGTGGTGGAAGGTGCCCTGAAAGCAGCCGGACAGTTGAGTTGGACGAGACCGGGCGGGTGGGAAGCGCCGCGGCTGGCGCGGGACGAGCACGAGACGCCCGTCAGGGCGGCTCGCGCGCAGCGCGACAAGACGCGGCGCCGAGGGGTGGGTGGGCGGTGGGTGGGGGGGGCAGCAACCTCTTCGGGCCGTTCAACGCCGCCGTCGGACCTCTCGACGGCCTCGTCGCGCCGTCCGTGAAGCTCATCGGACCATCTGAGGAGCTCCTCGCTTCGTCCGTGAAGCTCCTCGGACCGTCCGACGACCTCGTCGGACCGGTCGACGACCTTCCCGGACCGTCCGGGAGCTCCGTTGGGCCGAGCGCGAGCGTGCCGAACCGTCCGACGACCCCTTCGGGCCTCTCGACGAGCTCGTCGGACTGTCCGTCGACCTTCCCGGAAGGCCCGACGGCCTTCCCGGGCCGTCCGAAGACCTCGTCGGATCGTCCGGAGACCTCGTCGAGCCTCGCAGCGAGCTCGTCGGGCCTCGCCTTTTCAAGAGTGGGTGCCTGATCAGGACGGATGAGGAGGTTCGAAGACCCCCTCCCCGTCCCTCCCCCGCTTCGCGGGAGAGGGCGCCACCTCCCTCCCGCAGCCGGTTCCTGCCGCGCAGGCTCCTAAACCAGCTCCGGGCTCAGCAGCAGCTCGTCGAGCAGCTTTCTGAGATTCGTCGCCGCCACCCGGGCCGCGACCAGCACGTCGTTGTGGTCGATGACCGCGTCGGTCATGCCGGCCGCCGGGTTGCTCACCATGGAGAAGGCCAGGCAGCGCAGACCCATGTGGCGCGCGGCGATGACCTCCAGGACCGTGGACATGCCGACCACGTCGCCGCCGAGGTTCTGCAGCATCCTCACCTCCGCCGGCGTCTCGTAGCTCGGCCCGGGCAGGCCGATGTAGACGCCCTCGGAGAGCTGGATCCCGAGCTGGCCTGCGGTGCGCTTCGCCAGCTCCCGGAGCGCCGGGTCGTAGGCGTTCGACATGTCCGGGAAGCGCGGACCCCAGTCCGACGGGAGCTGGCCGCGGAGCGGGTTCAGGCCGGTCAGGTTGATGTGGTCCTGGATCAGCACCAGGTCTCCAGGCTTCTGCTCGGGCCGGAGCCCGCCGGTGGCATTGCTCAGGATGAGGACCTTCACGCCGAGGAGAGCCGCCAGCCGCACCGGGAAGACCGTCTCGAACGCGCTGTAGCCCTGGTACGAGTGGAGACGGCCTTTTTGATAGAGGACCGGGCGCGCCGGAAGCGGTTCGAGCACCACGAATTCATGGGGGTGTCCTTCGACCGGGTGGCAGGAGAAGGGGAGGAAGTACTCCAGCGCGAGCGGTCCGCGCACGGTCACTCCCAGGTCCACGGCGAGGCCGGAGCCGGACACGACCGCCACCTTGGGACGGGGCCAGCCCAACTGGTCCCAGGCGTCGACCGCGTGTTTGAGCTGGGTGGCCAGCCGGCCTTCCTCGCCGGGCTCGTCGATCGGAATCTCGTCGTCGTTCATGGGCCGCTATCCTAGCGCGCCCTTTGCTGGAAAGGAGAGATCGAGATGAAGAAGCAGATCCTCTACAGCGTCTGCGCGATCGTTCTGGGGCTCGCGTCGGCCGGCATGGCTTCGGCCTCCCCGGCGACGAGCGTCATGGACCAGCAGTTCCTCGCCTCCCTGGCGAAGCCGGTTCAGCCCCCTGCGGCCGTACCCGCTCCGCTCCCCTGGGAGGAGATGGCAAAGCCCAACCACTGCGGGCCCGACTGGTGCACCGCCGCGGAAAAGGCGGCCTGCGAGAGCCAGGACCTGCCCGGCTGCACCCCGGGCTGCACCACGTTCGGCTGCAACTCGAAGGATTGCACCGACACCTGCTTCTGCCTGCCCGACATCTACTGCTTCTAGAAGCCCGCGAAGGGGGCCGCCTCTCGCGGCGGCCTTCCTTCACCTCCTCTCCTCGGATAGGCTATCGCCCTATGTCCGAGCTCGACGAGCAGATCCGCAACCGCCGTGAGAAGCGCCAGCGCCTCGAAGAGGCCGGCATCCCCGCCTACCCGCATCGCTTCGAGTGGGACCTGGAGCCTGCCGGCGTCAAGGCGGAGCACGGCGAAAAGACGGCCGAGGAGCTGGAGGCCGCGAACCTCCGCCTCCGCGTGCCCGGCCGGGTGAGATCGGTCCGCAAGCAGGGCAAGCTGGTGTTCGCCGACGTCCACGACGGCCGGGAGAAGCTGCAGCTCTTCATCCGCAAGGACCGCCTGTCCGAAAAGGCCGCCCTGGTCCTGGACAACCTCGACCTCGGCGACGTGGTCGGCGCCGAAGGCCAGCTCATCCGCACCCGCACCGGCGAGATCTCGCTGATGGTCGACGACCTCGCCATGCTCTCGAAGGCCCTGCGGCCGGCGCCGGAGAAGTGGCACGGCGTGGCCGACGTCGAGATGCGCTACCGCCAGCGCTACCTCGACCTCGCCTCGAACGAGGAATCCCGGATGGTCTTCGAGGCGCGCGCGGCCATCGTCAAGACCCTGCGCTCGTTCCTCGACCGCCACGGCTTCCTGGAGGTCGAGACGCCCATGATGCACCTCATCCCGGGCGGAGCCACGGCGCGGCCGTTCAGGACGCACCACAACACGCTCGACCTGGAGCTCTTCCTGCGCATCGCGCCCGAGCTGTTCCTGAAGCGGCTGCTCGTCGGCGGCATCCCGCGGGTCTACGAGATCAACCGGAACTTCCGCAACGAGGGGATCTCCACCCGGCACAACCCCGAGTTCACCATGCTGGAGTTCTACTGGGCCTACGCCGACTACCGCGACATGATGGACTTCACCGAGGAGATGCTCTCGGAGGTCGCCGAGGCCGCGCGGCGGGCGCAGGGCCGGGAGGTCCTCACCTGGCAGGGGCAGCCGATCGACCTCGCGCGCCCCTGGGAGCGCCTCTCCATGCGCGAGGCGGTCACGCGCCACGCCGGCATTCCGCCTGAAAGGCTGGAGACGGTGGAGGACGTGCGCCGGGAGCTCACGGAGCGCGGCCTGCCCGTGCCGCCGGCGGGCACCTACGGCCACCTCCTGATGGCGCTCTTCGAGGAGACGGCGGAGAAGCACCTGGTGCGGCCGACCTTCGTCACCGATCACCCGGTGGACGTCTCGCCGCTCTCCAAGCAGAGGCCGGACGACCCGCGGTTCACCGAACGGTTCGAGCTTTACATCGCCGGCATGGAGGTCGCGAACGCCTTCAGCGAGCTCAACGACCCCGACGTCCAGGCCGAGCGCTTCAACCAGCAGGTGGCGGCGCGGGAGAAGGGCGACGCCGAGGCGCATCTCTTCGATCACGATTACATCCGCGCCCTGGAGCACGCCATGCCGCCGGCCGCGGGCAACGGCATCGGCATCGACCGGCTGACCATGCTGCTCACCGACCGGCAGTCGATCCGGGACGTCATCCTCTTCCCGCTGATGCGGCCGGAAGGAGACTGAGGGTGCTTGTCTTCTTTTCCGCTGGGACCGCCGGCTTCCAGCCGGCAAAGCCGGAGCCTCGAATGGAGGAAGACTTTGCGCGGGCATTCGAGCGCTGCGCCATCCGAGGCTCCGACGGGCCGGCTGGAAGCCGGCGGTCCCAGCGGAAAAAAACCGCTTGATGGAAGAGATGGGTTTTCATGAGCCTCCTTCTCCGTAACCTTTCTTTTCCCTGGGTGCTAGCGCTCCGCTACCTGCGCAGCACCCGGCGGGACGCGTTCGCAACCTTTTTGTCGGTGGTCGCCGCCTGCGCTCTGGCGATCGGCGTGTTCGCGCTGGTCGTCGTGCTGGCGGTGATCTCCGGCTTCCAGAACGCGCTGCGCTCGGAGCTGCTCGGCCGCACGCCCCAGATCGAGGTGGAGCTGCCGGCCGGGCTCGACATGGATGCCGCGGCCGCGGCGCGCGACGCGGTCCGCCGCGTGCCCGGGGTGCTCGCGGCGCAGCTCCAGGTGCGCGGCGGCGGCTGGCTGGTGGACGAGGGCAAGGTCCAGGCCGTCGAGCTGGTCGGCTTCGAGCGCGAGGTGCCGCAGTCGTTTCCCGGCGCGGCCGGCAGGCCCGAGGGCGGACTCTACGTACCGAGCTCGCTCGCGTCGCGCTGGGCACTGACGCCCGGCCAGACGCTCCAGGTGGTCTCGCCGCGGCCGACCCTGACCCCGTTCGGCCCGCAGCCCCGGGTGCGCAGCCTGACGCTCGACGGCACCTACCAGAGCGGCCGCACCCAGGAGGAGCGCGAGCGCGTGGCCCTGCCGCGCTCGGTGGCCGAGACGCTCCTCGGCGGCCAGGACCGGCGCGTCGAGGCCTCCGCCTCCGACGTGGACGCCGCCCTGAAGGTCGCTTCCAGCCTGTCTCCCGTCCTGCCGAAAGGCAGCGTCGTGCGCACCTGGAAGGACTTGAACCGGCCGCTCCTCTTCGCGCTGCGCCTCGAAAAGGCGCTCATGTTCGTGGCCGTGTCGCTGGTCGTGCTGGTCGCGGCCCTGGCGCTGGTGGCGGACCTCGCGCTGATCATCTCCAGCAAGCAGTCGGAGATCGGCATCCTGGGCACGATCGGCGCCACGCCGGCCGCGCTGCGCCGCGCCTTCGTGCTGCTCGGCGGCATGATCGCCGGCATCGGCATGCTGGTCGGAACCGTGCTGGGCGTCGGCGGCGCCTGGGTGGCGGACCACTACAAGCTGGTGCGGGTGCCCGGCCGGGTCTACTTCCTCGACTACGTGCCGTTCCGGGTCGAGCCCATGGACCTGGCGCTGGTCCTCCTGCTCACCTTCCTGCTGACGCTGGCCTCCGCCTGGTACGCGGCCCAGCGCGCGGCGTCGCTCGATCCCATCGAGGCCATCCAGAGATGAGCGTCGCGGTCCGGGCCCTGGGCCTCCACAAGACCTACCAGGACGGCGTGCGCCGCGTGAAGGTGCTGAGCGGGGCGGACCTGGCGGTGGAGCCGGGCGAGATCGTCGCCGTGGTCGGACCGTCGGGCTCGGGCAAGTCCACGCTTCTTCACCTGCTCGGAGCCCTGGACCGGCCGGACTCGGGCACGGTCGAGATCGGCGGCCAGTCCCTGCGGGGGCTCTCCGGTGCCAGGCTGGCGTCGTTCCGCAACCGCACGATCGGCTTCGTGTTCCAGTTCCACCAGCTCCTGCCGGACTTCACGGCGCTCGAAAACGTCATGCTGCCGGGCCGCATCGCGGGGCTGGAGCCGCGGCAGGTGCACGACAACGCGCGCCAGCTCCTGACGGAGGTGGGCCTGGAGGAGCGGCTCGACCACTTCCCGAACCAGCTCTCCGGCGGCGAGCGCCAGCGGGTGGCCCTTTGCCGCGCCCTGGTCCTGGAGCCGCCGCTGCTGCTCGCCGACGAGCCCACGGGCAACCTCGATCCGGCCAGCGGAGAGCACGTCTTTCAGCTCTTCCTGGAGCTTCAGAAGCGGCACCGGACGACCGCCATCCTGGTCACCCACAACCCCGGGATCGCCGAGCGCTGCACGAGGACGATCCTCCTGGAGAACGGCCTGCTGACGCCCGGGAATATCTCCTCTCCGACCCCCCTTTAACCGAGGTAGGGCATCCTGTCGGCTGTGGACGGACCGCCGCCGGTCAGGGGCGCGGGTGTATGGTAGAATCCTGCAGCTTGGAAACACAGTGCGCCAGGGCGTTACCAACCCCGCTACCCTCGGGATTTGGCGCAGCGCAGCTCCCGGGATCGAGAGGCAGACTGCATGTTTGAGAAGTACAACGAAAAAGCCCGAAGAGCCCTCTTCTTCGCCCGCTACGAAGCCAGCAAGCTCGGCAGCCGGGTCATCGAGTCCGAGCACATCCTGCTGGGCATCCTGCGCGAGGGCGAGGAGACGGTCACGGAGATCTTCCGGCGCTTCCAGGTGAAGCCCGAGGACATCCGCCGCGAGATCGAGGGCGAACGGGTCTTCGTCGAGAGGATCTCGTCCACCGCCGAGCTCCCCCTCTCCGAAGAGTCCAAGAAGATCCTCGCCTACGCCTCCCACGAGGCCGAGAGCATGCTCCACGCCACCGTCGGCTCCGAGCACCTGCTCATCGGCATCCTCCGCGTCGAGGGCTGTACCGCGATGCGCATCCTCGCCCAGCACGGCTTCGACGTGTACACGGTGCGCGAGGAGGTGCTCTCGATCGCCAAGGAGCGCGAGGCCTCGCAGCAGAAGAAGGAGCTGCCCTTCCTCTCCGAGTACGGCCGCGACCTGACCTCGCTCGCCGCCGAAGGGTCCTTCGACCCCCTGATCGGCCGCGAGGAGGAGGTCGACCGCATCGTCCAGATCCTCTCGCGCCGCACCAAGAACAACCCGATCCTCCTGGGCGAGCCCGGCGTCGGCAAGACCGCCATCGTCGAGGGTCTCGCCCAGCGCATCATCGAGGGCAAGGTCCCGATCTTCCTCGCCAACAAGCGCATCGTGGCGCTGGACCTTTCGCTGATCGTCGCCGGTACCAAATACCGCGGCCAGTTCGAAGAGCGCCTCAAGGGCATCCTCAAGGAGCTCAAGGAGAGCAAGGAGCTCATCGTCTTCATCGACGAGATCCACTCCCTCATCGGCGCGGGCTCGGCCGAGGGCTCGCTCGACGCGGCCAACATCCTGAAGCCGGCGCTGTCGCGCGGCGAGATCTCCTGCATCGGCGCGACCACCTTGAAGGAGTACCGCAAGTACATCGAGAAGGACCGGTCCCTCCTGCGCCGCTTCCAGGCCATCCAGGTCAACCCTCCGACGCCGGAGCAGACGCAGGAGATCCTGGAGGGGGTCAAGGACCGCTACGAGTCCTTCCACAAGGTGCGCTACCGCCCGGAGGCTCTGCGCACGGCGATCTACCAGTCGAGCCGCTACATCACCGACCGCCACCTGCCCGACAAGGCGATCGACGTGATCGACGAGGCCGGCGCGCGGGTCAAGCTGCGCCGGGTGCGCGACACCCAGAACCTGCGCCGGCTGGAGCAGGAGATCCGCCAGGTGGTCAAGGAGATGAAGGTCGCGATCTCCGACAAGGACTTCGAGCGCGCGGTCTACCTCCGGGAGCGGGAGATCGAGCTGCGCGAGGACCTGGAGAGGATGAGCGTGGCGACCGACGAGACCGGCGTCCTGGAGGTCACCCGGCACGACATCGAGGAGGTCATCTCCTCGTGGACCGGCATCCCGGTGGCCGCGCTCCAGAGCGAGGAGGCCGAGCGCCTGCTGCGCATGGAGGACACCTTGAGGCGCCGCGTCGTGGGCCAGGACCGCGCCATCAGCGCCATCAGCCGGGCCATCCGGCGGTCGCGCCTCGGCGTCGCCAACCCGCAGCGGCCGGTGGGCTCGTTCATCTTCCTCGGCCCCTCGGGCGTCGGCAAGACCGAAGTGGCGCGCCAGCTCTCCGAGTTCCTGTTCGGCAGCCAGCGCGCCATGGTGCGCTTCGACATGTCCGAGTACATGGAGAAGCACGCGGTCTCGAAGCTCATCGGCTCCCCGCCGGGCTACGTCGGTCACGAGGAGGGCGGCCAGCTCACCGAGCGCATCCGCCGCCAGCCCTACTCGCTCATCCTGTTCGACGAGATCGAGAAGGCGCACCCGGACGTCGCCAACCTGCTCCTCCAGATCCTGGAGGACGGCCAGCTCACCGACGCCTACGGCAACCTGGTCGACTTCCGCAACACCCTGGTGCTGATGACCTCGAACATCGGCTCGAAGCTGGTGCTGCGCGGCGGCCGGATGGGCTTCGGCGAGGGCAACTCGCAGGACAGCTTCGTCAAGCTGGAGGAGGAGATCCTCGGCGAGCTGCGGCGCACCTTCAGCCCCGAGTTCATCAACCGCATCGACGAGGTCATCGTGTTCAACCCGCTCGGCGAGACCGAGCTGCGGTCGATCGTCGACATCCTGCTCTACGACGTCAACGTGACGCTCGGCGAGCGCGGCCTGCGGGTGGAGGTCTCGACCGACGCCAAGGAGTGGCTGCTCCACAAGGCCGGCGTCGAGCCGTCCACGGGCGCCCGGCCCCTGCGCCGGACGATCCAGCGCTACATCCAGGACCCGGTGTCCGAGATCCTGATCCACCAGCACGGGGAGTCCATCGGGCGGATCGAGGTGGATCTCGAAGACGGCGCCCTGGCCTTCCATCATTTCGCCCCCGAAACCCCGGAGATCCTTGCCCCGCACTGAGATATTGTCCGCAACGGCCCGCCCGCCCCGGGCGGGCCTTTCCGGCGGTACGCCCGCCGAGAGCGAGGACACGACGAGATGAAGCCGTTGCACACCCGGCTCATGGCCCTGTTCCTGCTGCCCCTGATGTTGACGGGAGGAATCCCTGCCGGAGCCCAGGACGCCACGCCGCCTGCGGCGCCCCCTGCCGATGTGGACACCGCGGGCTCCGACCTCCAGGGACGCACCATCGAGTCCATCGAGTTCCGCGGTCTGCAGGCCCTGACCGAGGAGACCCTGCTCTACTACCTCGGCCTCGAGCCCGGCCAGGCGCTCGACCAGGCCGGCCTCAACCGCAACCTGAAGGAGCTCTGGGACCGCAGCCTGGTGGACGACATCCAGGTCGACGCGGAGCCGACCCCAGCCGGCGTCAAGCTGACCATCACCGTCAAGGAGCGCCCCGTCCTGCGCTCGATCGAGTACCAGGGCCTGAAGCGCATCTCGAAGACCGACATCCAGGACAAGCTCTCCAGCCAGCGCATCCGCGTCCGGGAAGGCGAGCCCATGAGCCTGGGCGAGCTGCACCGGGTCAAGGCGCTCATCGAGGACATGTACTCCGAGAAGGGCTACCGCTTCGCGCAGGCCCGCTTCACCGTCGACGACGTCGGCCCGAACGAGAAGAAGGTCACCTTCACCGTGGACGAGGGCAACCGCGTCCGCATCGCCGACATCCAGTTCGAGGGCAACCAGGTCTTCTCCGACATCCGGCTCCAGCTCGCCATGAAGAAGGTCAAGGAGAGCGGGCTCATCACCCGGATGATGAAGAAGGACATCTACGACCCGGCCAAGCTCCAGGAAGACCTCGACAAGGTGCGCGACGTCTACCGCGCCGCCGGCTACAAGAACGCCGTGGTGGGCGAGCCGCAGATCGAGGTGCGCGCGCTCAAGCCGAACGCCGTCCAGGCCAAGGACCAGAAGCGCCGCATGTTCATCACCGTGCCGATCGAAGAGGGCGAGCGCTGGAAGCTCGGCGAGGTCACCCTGGAAGGCAACAAGGTCTACAGCGACCAGAACCTCCTGCGGGTCTTCAAGGGGCGGCCGGACTCCTGGCTGCGCTCCAAGATGATCGACGAGGGGGTCAAGTCGATCACCGACCACTACCACAACACGGGCTACATCTACGCCCAGGTCGAGCCCGAGCTGGTGGAGAAGCCGGGCCGGGTGGCCGACGTGGTGGTGCACATCCGCGAGGGCGAGCAGTTCAAGGTCGGCCGGATCGAGTTCCAGGGCAACGAGCGCACCCAGGACAAGGTGCTGCGCCGCGAGCTGCGCCTGTTCGAAGGCGGCGTGGTCAACGTCGGCGCGGTGCGCAACAGCGTGCTCAAGATCAAGCAGCTCGGCTACTTCGAGCTCGACCAGGAGGACCCGGTCCAGATCGAGCCCGACACCGAGACCAAGAAGGTCGACCTGGTCTTCAAGGGCAAGGAGGCCGACCGCACCGAGCTGCAGTTCGGCGGCGGCTGGAGCGAGCTCGACGGCTTCTTCGGCCAGTTCGCGGTCAACACCAAGAACTTCCTCGGCCGCGGCGAGCAGGTCGGCGTCTCCTTCCAGAGCGGCCGCTACCGCGACTTCTTCGACCTGTCCTACTACGTCCCCTGGTGGCTCGACCGGCCGCAGAGCATCGGCCTGCGCGTCTTCGACCAGAACGTGAACTACACGCTCTACTCCGACGCCCAGCGCCTGCTGCGCAACAGCCAGGGCGCCGTGCTGACCTACGGCCGCAACTACCGGCTGTTCCAGTCGGTCAGCATGAGCTACAACCGGTCGAAGTACGAGGACGAGGAGCAGATCACGATCCCGGCCCTGCTGCCGGGCGAGACCCCGCCGCCAGTAGGCCAGCCGCAGCCGGGCGACACGATCACCAACAAGTACACGATCGACAACTCGTCGCTGCGTCCGCTCTACGTCTTGGACAGCCGGGACAACCCGTTCGAGCCCACCCAGGGCCAGCGGCTGTCGCTCTCGGTCGAGTACGCCGGCGGCTTCCTGGGCGGCGACAACTACTTCGTGCGGCCCGAGGTGTCCTACAGCGCGTTCGTGCCGGTGAGCAACTACCCGACGCGCACGGTGGCGGCCTTCAACGTCGAGGGCGGCCTGGTCAACGCCTTCGACGAAAAGAAGTATCCTCTGTCGTCGCTGGAGCGCTTCTACCTCGGCGGCGAGAACAGCATCCGCGGCCACCGCTTCCGTTCGATCTTCCTGCGCAAGGCGAACGGCGACCCCATGACGGACGCGAACGGCGTCATCCTGGGCGGCGACAAGTACCTCCAGTTCAACCTGGAGTACCACTTCCTGCTCGGCGGCCCGTTCCGCATGATCCTGTTCGGGGACGGCGGCAACGTGTTCGGCGAGGGGCAGTCGATCGACCTGTCGAACCTGCGCTACACGGCGGGAGCCGAGCTGCGCGTCCTCTTGCCGGTGTTCGGAGCGCCGCTGCGCTTCATCTACGCCGTCAACCTGGACGAGAAGCCGAAGGACAGCTTCGAGGACTTCCAGTTCAGTATCGGTACGAGCTTCTAACACAAGGAGAGAAAGACCCATGTCCAGCCGTTTCACCCCGCTCATCCTGGGGCTGGCCCTCGCGGCCGCCCCCTTTTCGGCGCAGGCCCAGGCCGCCGCTCCGGCGCCGGGCGGCGCGCTCAAGGTCGCGGTGATCGACACCGAGAAGATCCTGCTCGGCTCGAACACCGGCAAGAAGGCCCTGGCCGACCTCAAGAAGCTGCAGGAGGCCAAGGAGACCGAGGGCCGCACCAAGCAGCAGGAGATCAAGGACCTGCAGGCCAAGATCACCGACGGCCGGCTCTCGCTGTCGCAGGACAAGCTGGCCGAGATGGAGAAGCAGCTCGAGGACAAGGTCCTCCAACTGCGCCGCTTCCAGGAGGACGCCAACGCCGAGCTCGGCAAGAAGAGGGACCAGGTCCTGGCCCAGATCGATCAGCGGGTGATGCCGGTGATCAACCAGATCGGCAAGGAGATGGGCTACACCCTCATCTTCCGCAAGTTCGAGAGCGGCCTGATCTACGCCGACGAGGCCGTGGACATCACGGGCTCCGTCATCCAGCGGCTCGACGCCGCCGCTCCCGCCGCCCAGGGCAAGTAGTGGCACATCGGCTGGCGGAGCTGGCCGAGCTGGTCGGCGGGCGGGTGGAAGGGGATCCGGA
>JBEQUE010000046.1:0-52622 GCA_040349255.1 Acidobacteriota bacterium
GGATGAAGCGCGGCGTGCCGGCCTCCTTCGAGGTCTCGCCGAGCTCGGGCAGGAGCACGACGCTGTAGGCCCGGCTCAGCAGGTGGAGGAGCGCCAGGGCTCCGGCCAGGCTCTGCGAGCACTCCACGGCGATTGGGTGGCGCGGATGCCGCGGGTGGGCGAAACGCTCGTCGAGCCGGTCCAGGAGGCCGACGGCCTCCGCGTAGGTCAGCGTGTGGCGGCCGTCGGTCAGGACCCGGTCGCACGCCGCGAGCCGGCGGACGAGGTCGGGCCCGGACGGGGCCGTCAACGGCTGCGATAGACTCACCATCGTGCCTCCCCAATCACTCAGCGCCGGCCTGGCTCACACCGCGACCTATCTCGTCACGCCCGACATGCGGCCGCCGCACATCGAGGGCATCCTCGCCACCTCGCGCATGATCGCGCTCATGGAGGACACCTGCCTGGCGGCGGTCCAGCCCTTCCTGGAGGAGGGCCAGACCACCGTGGGCACGCGGGTCGAGATCAGCCACGTCGGCATGGCGCGGGCCGGCGAGGAGGTGACGGTGCGCATCCGCCTGGAGAAGATCACCCAGCGCCGCCTCCTCACCTTCGAGGTGGAGATGGAGGCGGCGTCGGGCGTGGTCGGCAGCGGCAGTCATCAGCGCCTCGTCGTGGACCGGTCGCGCTTCGCGTCTACGACGCCCGCTGCTCCGCAAGCTGGGCGCTGATCACCTGCGCGACCGAGCGCAGGTTCCGGAACGTCTCCCGGTTGAGCGCCTCGTCCCGCAGCTCGATGTTGAACCGCTTCTCGATGAAGCTGATCATCTCGACCAGCAGGACCGAGTCGAGCGCCAGCCCTTCCTCGAAGAGCGGCACCGTCTCGTCGAGGTCTTCATACTTCAGGTTCACGTCCAGGTCCTCCAGGACCAGACGCTTCACCTGTTCGAGCACTTGATCCGGCTGCATAACCTTTCCTTTCCATCCCGTCCTAGAAGAGCACGCGCGTGCGGCTGACGGCGCTCTCGCCGATGAACGTCTTCATGTTGCCTTCGAGCACGCGGCCGACGTAGTCGGCGTAGAGCACGCCCAGCTCGGTCAGCGAGATGTTGCGGTCGTCGACCGTGACGAAGCCGTCCTCCTGCAGCTCGGTGAGGCCGTCGTCGCAGATCTTGAGGAGGTCGATGCCGTGCTTCGAGCGGTAGTCCACGTGGTCGAGGTGGACGAGCTTCACGCCCATGACCACGTCGCGCACCATGAGATCGAAGCTGGTGCAGTTGTAGCCCCGGAAGGCCGGCAGCTCGCCGCGCTCGACGGTGTCGATGTAGCCGTGGATGTCGTTCATGTTCTGGTAGTTGAAGCGGCCGATCGAGCCGAAGGCCGAGACGCCGGTGGCGAAGTTGTCGTTGCCGAGCCACTTGCTGCGGGTGTGCTTCTGGGCGTAGCCGCCGCCCTTGGTGAAGGTGAACGAGTTGCTCGGCAGGTAGTTGTGCTGCTTGAGCTCGGCGATGGCGTACTTGATGAGCTCGAGCTCCTGCTCGTCGGTCGGCAGGGTGATCTGCTGGCTGCGCTCGGCGGTGTAGTACGGCGTGTTGGCGTAGAGCTCCAGCTTGTAGATCGTGATGTTGTGGACGTCGGCCTCGATGGCGCGCTTGACCGAGTAGGCCCAGGTCTCCATGGTCTCGCCGGCCAGGCCGCTGATCAGGTCGATGTTGACATCGGCGCCGGTGCTCTTGGCGAGCTCGATGGCGCGGAAGGCGTCCTCCTCGGTGTCCTGGCGGCCGGTCTGAAAGACGATCTCCTCCTTGAACGACTGGATGCCGAGGCTGATGCGGTTGACCTTGTTCCGCGCCAGGCAGGCGGCCTTGCGGTCGGTGAGCGTCACCGGCTCGCCCTCGAAGGTGATCTGCGGATCGGTGACGTTGAAGTTCGCGCGCACGGTCGAGAACAGCTTGTCGATGTTCTCCTCGGTCATGAGCGACGGGGTGCCGCCGCCGAAGTAGATCGTTTCGACCGGCCTCTTCCCGAGCTCGAAGTGCTGCGCCCCGAGCTCCAGCTCCCGGCAGACGGCGCTCACGTAGCGGTCGATCTCCTTGAGGCGGTTCTCCTTGAGCGTCGTCGTCTTGAACCAGCAGTAGGAGCAGCGCTGGATGCAGTACGGCATGTGGATGTAGACGTTCAGCGGCTCCGGCTTCAGGCCGGTGTCGACCGCGTCCTTCTGCCAGTAGCGGAACATCGGGTAGGTGATGATGAACCCTTTTCTCGAAAGGTCCGGCTTCGAGTCCTGGCGGTTCGGTTGGGGTTGATCGTTGGTCGTGTCGATCATGGCCTTTCCTTTCTAATCCTTGAGGGTGATTCCCGCCAGGTCCTCGAGCTTCGCCTGAATGCCCCAGCCGCCCAGGTCCTCGGAGACGGCCATCAGGAGCTCGTTCCCGCCTTTCGCGAGCGGGAGCCAGAGGGAATCGAAATATCCGATGCTGCCCAGGAACCGGTAGTCCCTGGACTGGTAGGCGTCGGCGCCGCGGAAGAGCAGCCGGCCGTTCAGGTACACGCGCACCCGGTCGCTGAACCCGAAGTCGAGCCGCACGATCTGTTCGCGCTCCGAGACGATCGTCTTCCGGGCGAGGACGGTGTTGCGGACCGGGTTGATCCCGTTCAGCCGGGCGAGGTTGGCGAGCCCCGAGCTTTCGGTCTCCAGGCGGGTCCAGCGCCGGCCGGTCAGCTCTTCCGGGCCGAGCGCGGTCCTGCCGTCCAGGTCGCGCTCGGCGAACACGTCCGAGACCTGCCAGGAGGGGATGGTCCCCTCCGGAGTCGTGTCCGGCGGGGTGCGCGCGGCGGGCGCCCGGGCCTGGAGGCGGGGCGCTTCCGGGCTGAACGAGAAGTTCGAGAACCACGCGGGCGCGCCGACGCCGGAGCTCACGCCGACGCTGCCGGCTTCAACTCGCTCGATACTGCGCTTCAGGTCGTCCACCACGAGCACGGGCTTCGCCATGTCGCCGACGTAAATCTCGGCGGTGGTCCCGGCGAACAGGATCTTCATGTGGGTCCACTCGTCGAACCGGTGCTCGATCGCCACGGTGTAGCGCTCGCCGTGGTAGAGCTGCCAACCGGAGACGCCGTTGAACACAGGGGTGTACTGGGTGGCGTCCGGGTTGCCCGACTGGTGCGGCCGGAGGTAGAACTCCTCGACGTTCTTCGCGTCCTGGACGCGCCAGATCCCGCCGACGAAGCCGCGCGAGCGGGTGAACGCGACGTCGAACTCGAGCGATCCGTCCGCGAAGCGCGCATCCGCGACGAAGGCGTTGCCGTTCTTCAGGTAGAGGCTCCTGCGCCCGAGGTGGTCCTCCACCCGGCTCTCGACCGCGTTGATCTTCCAGCGGTCGGCGTCGAACGGCACCACGATCTGCTCAGCCGGAGGCGAAGACAGAATCATCGAGTACCTCCTGGAAGTGGTGGAAGCCGCTGCGCCCGGCGAGCCAGCCGGCCGCGAGCAGGGCGCCCTCGGCGAAGCCCCGGCGGTTGCGCGCCCGGTGCTGGATGTGGAGGGTGTCGGCCTGCGAGTCGAACCCGACTGAGTGCTCGGACGGCACGTAGCCGGCGCGCTGGCAGGCGATCGGGATCTCGCGGTCGCCGTAGTGCCGAGACATGCGGCGGCGGGTCTCCAGCGCGGTGCCCGACGGGCTGTCCTTCTTGAACCGGTGGTGCCAGTCGAGGATGAACGGATCGTATTCGAACCCGGCGAGCATCTTCGCCGCCTGCTCGGCGAGGCGGTAGAAGACGTTGACGCCGAGCGAGAAGTTGGAGGCCTGCACGGCGCCGGCGCCCGACCCTTCGATCGTGCCGCGGACCTCGTCCATCCGGTCGTGCCAGCCGGTGGTGCCGATGACGAGCGGCAGCGACAGGGCCGCGGCGGCGCGGGCGGTCTCCGGCACGGCTTCGGGCACGGAGAAGTCGATCAGGGTGACCCCGGCCAGATCGGTATTGGGACGGAGAGGCCGTTCGCGCGTGAAGCGCTCCACGACCTCCACGCAGCGGGCCGCCGCGACCTCGTCCACGACGCGGCCCATGTTGCCGTAGCCGACCAGGGCGATCTTGAGCGGGGTCATATCGCCACCTCGATGCCGAGCGTGCGGGCGAGGTCGGTCTCGATGCGCAGCGGTCCGCCGAGGAACGCGGTCAGGGCGCGGGCGGTCTCCAGGGGGTTGCCCTCGATCTCCAGGCCCGCCTGGTCGCGCAGCTCGACCTGCTTCGCGGCGATCTCGTGGAGGACGCGGGCGGCGGCGGACGCGGCGGCGAAGCCACCTTCGCCATCGTGGCAGAGGAGAGCCGCGAGGCCGGCTTCGATCTCGACGCCGGTGATCTCCAGGCTCACCCACTGCGAGGTGCTGAAGGCCTTGTTCCCGTGACGGGTGAGGCGGGCGGCGCGGCGCAGCGCGCGCACCTCGTTGCTGGCCACGATCGACGCGGAGATCGCCCAGACTCCGGCGTAGGCTTCGAGGCTGCGCAGCAGCTCCGGGATCGTCACCGGCCTGGAGACGTGGCGGGTGGGCAGGCCATCCAACCGCAGGCGGCCGTCGCTCGCCACGGGCTCGACCCAGGCCAGCCGATATCCGGAATCCAGGCGGACGAGCACGACCGCGCCGTCGGCGCGCGGGTTCGGGACGCGGACCTCGCCACGCAGGAGCAGGTCGCCGCCGGAGACTTCGCCTGCCACGGCCACGGCTTCGAGCGTCATGTCCGGCGTGGGCGTGAACAGGCCGAGCGTACCCCTTCCGACGTCGAGGCCCTCGAAAAAGGTTTCGACGAGCGGGCGCACGCCGTAGGCATCCTCGACGGCGACGAAGGTCGCGAGGAGCGGCAGCGCCGGCAGGTCCAGGGTTTCGATCACGCCGCCGCGCCCCGTCGCTCGCCCAGGTAGCGGGCGATGTTGTCGATCGTGTGCAGGAAGGTGTGATCCGGCTCCTCGTCGAGATCGATGGCGACCCCGAAGGTCCGCTCCAGGCCTTCCAGCAGGTTCAGATAGCCGAGCGAATCGAGGCCGATCGTGCGCAGATCGACGGTATGGTTGGACAGCTCCTCCTCGCTGATCTTGCCGCCCGCGGCGAGGTAGATCAGGCGCTGGACGCGCTTCTTCGTGGCGAGGGACTCGTCGTTCATGAAACCGGTTCCTTTCTCTGCAGCAGCTCCTCGCGGAGCAGGGCGATGCGCGGTTTGCCGATGCCGGTGCGCGGGATCGCGTCCACGAAGCTGACGCGGCCGGGGACCTTCCAGGGCGCGAGTTGCGCGCGGCACGCTTCCGTAATGTCGGTTTTCGCCAGACCGTTTCCAGGCGCCACGATTACCAGGTGCACGAGCGTTTCGCGATTGAGGTCCTCGTCCGGGAAGGCGACCGCGTCCTCCACTCCGTCCAGGGCGGTCACCACGGCGACGATCTCGGTGGGATCGATCTTGCGGCCCGCGACGTTGATGTGGTCCTGGGTGCGGCCCACGAGGTGCAGCCGGCCGTCCACGATCCGGCCGCGGTCTCCCGAGTGGTAGAAGCCCTCGGCGTCCACGCGTCCCTCGAACAGGCCGGGATGGTTGAGATAGCCGCTCGCCATGGACGCGGTGCGCACCAGGACCTCGCCGGCTTCTTCGTCATTCGAGGCGATCCGGATGTCCACGCCCGGCAGCGGCTGGCCGAGGCCGACGTGGTGGTCCGGGTCGCGCTCGAAGGTCACGGGTCCGGTCTCGGCGATCCCGTAGTAGTCGGAGATGTCGAGGCCGTACCGGTTGCGGAACTCCTCGCGCACGTCGGGCCACAGCGGCGCGCCGGCCGAGATGGCGTGTTTGAGGCTCGCCATCTCCGAGGCCTCGGGGCCGCCGGGCGCCACGAAGTTGCGGTAGAGCGTCGGGAAGGCGACGAGCCGGGTGATGCCGGACTCGGCGATCCGGCGCGCCACGGGCCGCGTGAGCGGCATCCCCTTCAAGAAGTGGATCTCTCCGCCGGCCAGGAAGGTCGAGAGCAGCGAGGTGTTGAACGCGAGGCCGTTCGAGAGCGCGGCGAGCGCGAGCGTCCGGTCGTCCGAGGTCATGCCGGTGCCGGCCACCCAGTTGCGCGCCGCCGAGACCACGGCGTCGCCGCTGAACTCCAGGCACTTCGGCCGGCCCGTGGTGCCCGAGGTGAAGCGGCAGACCTGGGTGTCCGGCCGCGGCCGGAACGCCGGTTCCTGGAAGGTGAGAGGCAGGACGGCGACGTCGTCGCCGAATGCGATTCCATCGGGAGACTTGGCCGGATCGACGACCAGCGCGTCGAGGCCGCAGTCGGCGCGGATGGCCTCGATCTCGCCGGTGTTGAAATTGGCGTCGAGGAGCAGCGGCAGCCAGCCGGCGTAAAGGGTCGCGAAGTAGAGGACCACGTAGCCCGGACGGTTGCCGAGGCAGAACCCGATGTGGCGCCGGCCTTCCGGAAATACTTCGCGCAGCGCGCGGACGGCGTCCTCGATCCGGACGCGCAGCCCGTCGTACGTCATCGGCTCGGCGCCGACCACGGCAATCCTTTCGGAATGCCGTTCGAGACAGCCGCGCATCGCGTCCTGAATGGGCCCGGAGGCCAACGGCTGGGTCATGACACCGCTTCCAGCTCGTCGCGGTAGACGAGCGCCTGGCCGGCGATCGCTTTCATGGTCGTGAGGCTGCCGCCGGCCTGCTTGAGGCCGAGGACCTGCGCGAGGCCGGCGAGGAATTCGCTGTCCCACATGTAGCCCGCGCCGCCCTGCATCTCCGAGCCCAGGGCCGCGAAGCGCGAGGCGCGATCGACGCAGAACCACTTGAGCGCCGCGACCTCGGCCACCACGTTGCCGCCCGCCTCCAGCTTGTCGAAGCGGTCGATCAGTCCGGCGACCATCAGCTCCCGGTCGGCGGCGGCGCGGGCGAGCGCGTGGCGGTTGACCGGCCAGCTCGCGAGCGGCCGGCCGTCGATCATCCGGCTCTTGCCGTGCTCCAGCATGCGGTCGAGCAGCCGGCCGTGGATCAGGCAGGCGTCGGCGCACATGAGGAAGCGGGCCGCGGTCATGACCTTGTTCCAGTGCATGAGCTGGCGCACGCCGCGCTTGGTCGCGAGGTTCGCGGCCGGCACCCGCACGTTGTCGAATTCGATCAGCGCGGAGTCGATCGAGCGCGTGCCGAGCTTGTCGAAGACCTTGGCGACGCGGACGCCCTGGCGGTCCTTCTCCACCAGCACGGTGGACATCTCGCCGTCGAGCTTCAGGGTGACGAAGCAGAGATCGGCGTTCGCGCCGTTGACCACGTAGATCTTGCGCGCCTGGACCACCAGCTCGCCGCCGTCGCGCACCGCGGTCGATTCCATTTCGCGGCCGGGCTCGGTGTCGGCCGCGCAGCCGATCAGCCGGCCGGCGTTCATGCCGGGCAGGTAGCGGTCGCGCACCTCGGGCTCGTGCGCGGTGGCGAGCCACTGCGCGGTGATCTCGGTCTGGCAGTGCATTCCAAGAGAAATCCCGAGGTCGCCGAGCTGCGCCACGGCCTCGCTCAGGATGAGCGCGCCGAGCAGGCCGAGCCCCTGGCCGCCCGCCTCGCGCGGCAGGGAGATGCCGAGGAAGCCCTGGCGGCCGAGCTCCTCCCACTGCGCCTTCGTCAGGTGGCCGCCGGGCCCGAGCCAGCCGGGCAGGCGGTCCGCCTGGAAGTAGGCGCGGGCGCGCTCGCGCAGCTCCCGGTGCTCCGGGGTGAAGCGCGCGGCGAACGCGGGATGGTCGAGAAGGGCCGCCTTCATCTCTGGTCCAGGGTCGTGGTGTGGCCGTGGCTGAACGCGATGCCCAGCCGGTCGTGCTTGAAGGCCGCCTCGTCCGGGACGCCGAGGAGGACCACGTAGACCGTCTCCCCGTCGGGGTCGAGGCGCGCGAGGTCGGCGCAGCGCAGGCCGTCGAAGCCGCCGATGCAGGTGATGCCTACGTTGTCGAGCCGCGCCGCGGCGAGGTGGAGGCGCTGGCCGAGCTGCGCGGCGTGGAAGTGCAGCTCGGTGAAGGCCGAGTAGCCGAACCGGTCGAGCAGCCGGAAGACCGGGGCGTGGAAGATCACCAGCGCCGCGGCGTTGCCGGCCAGCTCCTGTTGCATGCAGGCCGGCCGCGGGTCCTCCGACTGCGAGGCCACGCGCCGCAGGCCGTGGCTCGTCGGGTCGTAGGCGTAGACCCCGGCGAGCCCCTCGACGTTCCTCGCCACCAGCCGCACGCCGAGCCCCAGCGCGCCATCCGCCAGGCAGTCCTCGGGCAGGCTGTCGGCCCGCAGCGCGCCGAGCAGCTCGCCGACCTGGGCCGCGTTGAGCGGCTCGCGGCGGAAGCCCTTGGCCGAGCGCCGGGCGAGGATCGCCGAGCGCCATTCCTTGGCGTTCGACGGTTGGCAGCGTCCCTCGGGGAGCGGCACCAGGGTGGCGCTGTCCGCCTCGGGCTCCACGACGAGCGGCGCGCCGGCGGGCGGCGACGGCGGTTCGAGGGCCGAGTCGAACGAGAGCACGCCCTGGAGCGTCTCCCAGCTCTCGGCCTCGTTCGCGTCGGGGCGCTCGAGACCGGCGGGCTTGACCCCGGTCTCGGCCTCCGGGCCGGTGGCGAGGCCGGGCCGCGAGCTGGCGAAGGAGAGCACCGCCAGAGGCTCGCGGCAGAGACCGTCGAGCCGCAGGCGCTCGGCCAGGAACCGGCGCGAGAAGCGCAGGTGGAGAGTGGGGCTCAGGCCGAGCGCGGCCGTGTAGGTCGCCAGGTTCGCGGCCACGTGGCCGACGTCGAGATGGCAGTAGCCATAGCCGCGGAGGTGGTATTTCTTCATGCTGAGCCAGGGCCGGGCGACGAGCACGAGCAGGGCGTCCAGGTGGTGGCCCGGCGCCGTGGTGAGCCCGGCGCTCGCCAGGTCCTCGCGGCCCAGCGAGGCCAGGCTGCTCGGCACGAGGCGGCCCTTCTCGATATCCCAGAGATAGGTGCCTTCGCCGACCACGCAGGCGATCACCTCGAACGGGTAGAGCGCTCCGGCCGAGGGCGACGTGCGCCAGCGGACCCGCTCCCACGCGCCGGCTACGAACCGGGACTGGCTCTGCAGGCCGTAGCCCACCTTGAGGACGTCCTCGACGGCGGTGCGCCAGGGCACGATGCCCGGGGCCGGCCGGACCGAGGCGGACTTCGCTTGGTCGGCGTCGAGGCGGGACTCGTTCCAGTAGCTGATCAGTTGCGTGGCGGGGGCCGAAGGCCTGGCTAGCTGCATCATCGCGATCTCCGCTTCGTCTCAGGGCGCGAAAAAGTGGTCGTGCAGGCCGCCCAGCGCCGCCGACAGGTCGTCGGGGTGCACCAGGCAGCTCAGACCGGAGCGGCCGGACGGCCGGGCCGCCAGGTCGCAACGGATCCCCGACTCCGACAGGCAGTCGAGCATCCGCTCGCGGATCGCCGGGTCGCCGGCGACCCCCTCGCCGACCGCCCCGAGCAGGGCCGGCGAACCGTTGTTGCGCCGCGACGCCAGGGCCACGACCCGGGGGGCGTCGCGTTCGAGGTTCTCCACCAGCCGCGTACCGATCGTAGGACCGGCCTCCGGGACCGAGGAGATGACGATCCGCGTGGCGCGCCCGCGCAGCGGATCGAGACAGCCGTGGTTCACGATCTTGGAGCCCCAGGCGCCCATCTGCGCCACCTCGTCGAACGAGATCTCGTCGACCAGGCGCGCGGCGCGCACCTCGCGCGGGTCGGCCGACATGAAGCCGGGCACGTCCTTCCACAGCTCCAGTTGATCCGCGCCGAGCCCCGCGGCCACGGCGCAGGCCGTGTTGTCGCTGCCGCCGCGGCCGAAGAGCACCATGCCTCCGTCGGCGTCCACGCCGTAGAAGCCGGTCAGCACCAGCACCTGTTCGTCCAGCCGCCGGCGCAGGCGCTCCAGACCCTCCGCGCTCGCCGGGATGTCGCACGAGCCGTTGCGCGGGGGGCCGTCGGCGCGCAGGCCGGCCTCCTCGGAGGCCACCGCCAGCGCGTCCGCTCCGGCCTCCCGGATGGCGGCCGCGAGCAGCAGGACGCTCAGGCGCTCGCCGAAGGACAGCAGCCGGGCGTAGGTCGCGTCCGGCAGCTCGCCCGCGGCGGAGCCGGCCAGCTCCTCGAGCTCGCCCAGGACCTCCTCCACCTCGCCCGCGGCGGACCCGCGCGCCAGGCCGAGATGCCGGCGGCGCAGGATGGCGAGAGTCCGACCGAGCTCTTCGCGGCGGCCGGCCTGCTGCGCCGCGAGGTCCAGCAGATCGGTCACCCCCTGGAGGGCCGACGCCACCACCAGGAGCGGACCGCCGTCACGGCGTCTCTCCGCGAGAGCGGAGGCGGCCCGGCGCAGGTCGGCCTCGCCGCCGAGGAGACTGCCTCCGACCTTCACCACCGTGAGATGCAACGCCCGATTCATCAAAAACACGTTCTCCAAAGCTCTTATACGTGCAGGCGGCCGATTTGGTTGTCACGCGTTTGTCACTCGCCTGTCACCTCGGTCTTAATGGAGTAGGTGCAGGCAGTCTGGAAAAGTGAGCCGTATACAAACAAAAGGCCTCTCCCCCTTTATGCGGTGCGAGACACTTTCAATATTCAGGGAATGCTTCAGAGAAGGTGCTTTCCCCAGGGGACGGAACAAACCCTTCGAAATCGCTCTTGGACTGGTGCTGGCGTTCCTGGCGGGCATGCCCGCCAGGAACCCGGCCGTCCAAATGACGCTAGTCCAGCCGCTGGATGCGGCCCTCGACCGCGACCCCGAAAGGCTGCGGCAGGCTCTGGATGTAGAGGATCAGGGCCTCGAGGTCGGTCGGCCCGACCACCCGGTCTGTGCCCAGACGGAAGATCGACATGTTGTCTCCTCCGGAGGCCAGGAACGAGTTGACGGTGACCGAGTAGCTCGCGAAGCGATCGATCGGCGCGCCGTCGTGGAAGGCCTCCAGGATGCGGTCGCCGACCGGTCGCGTGCCGTCCCAGGTGTAGGTCAGACCCGAGATCTGCAGGATCCTCGGGAACGGCTGGTTGATCCACTGCTGGTTGAGCGCGTCATAGAGCTGCTGGCCGGTGAGCGTCATGGTGACCAGCGTGTTGGTGAACGGCTGCACGGCGAACGCCTGGGCCCAGGTGACCGGGCCGGCCGGGAGGTCGCCGCGCAGGCCGCCCTGGTTGGTGAAACCGATGTCGGAGTCGCCGACCACTCGCTGGGCGTCGGCCACCAGGTTGCCGATGGCGCTCTCGCCGGCCCGGCTCGCGACCCGGTTCATGTTGAACGCGGCCTGGCCGATCACCCGGTTGACCAGGGGACCCACGACGGCCTCGGCGCGCCGCACCAGGTCCGCCGTCTCCGGGTCCGGCGTGAGGCCCGGGCCGGCGTCGGCGAAGGTCGAGACGATCGCCGCGGACTTGGCGACCACGTCCTTGCTCGACGGGTCGAGCGACAGGTCGATGTCGGCGTACGAGGTGCCGGAGGCGAAGGCCTGCACGACCAGGATCGGCTTGCCGGTGCGGCCGGGCAGCAGCGCGTTGGTGAACGCGTGCGTGTGGCCGGAGACCACCACGTCCACCTCGTCGTCCAGGAGTGAGACGATGCCCGCGATCGGGCCGGTCACCACGGCGCCGGACGGCGTCGGGCCCGGAACCGTGGCCTGGTTGCCGCCCTGGTGGATCAGGGCGACGAAGGCGTGGACGTTCTTCTGCTTGAGCTCGCCGACGTAGCGGTTGATCGACTCCGCCTCGTCCAGGAAGCGCAGGCCGGCCACCGCGGCCGGGGTGACGATCGTCGGCGTGTCCTTGAGCACGACGCCGATGAATGCGATGCGCACGCCGTTGACCTGCCCGATCACATAGGGTGGCAGGATCGTTTTGCCGGTCGTGGAATCGACCACGTTGGCCGCGACATACGGAAAGCGCGCTCCTGCGTAGGGATCTTCGAGGAAAGGTCCGTCCGGATGATTTCCGCCCTGGATCAGGCGGAGCAGCTCGGCGCGGCCCTTGTCGAATTCATGGTTCCCGAGCGCTCCGACCATGTTGCAGTGCGGGTCCTGCGTCTCGTGGAAGCGGCAGTGATGATTCGCGAGGACATTCATGAACGAGATCGAGGGCTCGTCGGCGAGCAGCGCCGAGGCCGGCGGGGAGACCCCCACGTGATCGCCGGCGTGGACGATGAACGACTGGCCGTCCGGCACCTCCGACGCCGCGTCCCGGAGATAGGACACCAGCACTGGGGCGCTGCCCACGGGCCGGCCGCCGACCGTGCGGCCGGCCGTGATCTGTCCGTGGAAATCGTTGATCGCCAGGAGCTTCACCGGCAACAGGTGGCCCGAGGACGACGCCTGCGCGCGCCACTCCACGCGCCGGCCGGCGCGCTCGCGCAGCGCCAGGTTGTCCTCCACGTCGTGGCCGTGATCGTCCACGACCCGGAGCGGCTGGGCCGCGGCGCCCGCCGCACCCCAGGCTCCGAGGCAGGCGGTCAGAAGGCCCAGCGCGGCGACACGTCGAATCCGATGCAATGGCATGCTCATCGTCATCTCCTCCATTCTGTTATACAGTTCATTGCAAATAACTGCTTGGATTGCTGCTTCCTTTTTCAGGCTAAACACAGTCTGAAAGATTTTGCAAGGGGAGCTTTGGTTTTGGTCGGACTCGTCCCGTTTCGCTTCCGGCGAGCACCATCAATCGTGTGACACGAATGTGACGCGAAGCGCACATAAGCTAGATGGACGGTTGGCTTTTGGCCTTGGAGGCTGTATGAGAGTTGTCCTGGTATCTTTCTTCCTGCTCTCCCTTCTGCCGCTTTCGGCCCGGGCGGAATCCTCTCCGGGCTTCCAGCGGGCCTATGAGGCGGGGACGCGGGACCCCAACGGCCAGTTCATGGGCGGCACCGAGATGTACACGCTGGCGAGCCACGCCGGCAAGCTCTGGGCCGCGACAGGCTATTACTGGGACCTGCCCGGCAAGGACCCTTCGCCCGGAGCCCAGGTGCTGGTCCTGGACCGGCCCGGCGGCACGTGGCGCGTGAGCCACCAGTTCGACGCCGGAGAGTGGCGGACCAGCCTCGACGCCGTCACCTTCACCACGGACGGCAAGGGCGAAAAGCTCGCGCACCCGGTCTCCATGCTGGTGGCGGTGCCCACCAGGCCGGACGGCAAGCTCGTCATGCACGTCCTCGACGAGGAGCGCGGGGTCTGGACGGCGGAGCCGCTGGCCACGGGCGCCAAGATCGTGAGCGCCCGCAGCGCGATCGTGCACCGCGACCGGGTCACGGGGGTGGAGCGCATCCTGGTGGCGACCCATCCGTACGGCGTGTTCAGCGGCGTCTACGACCCCGCGGCTCCCACCCGGATCCGCTGGGAGCAGGCGCCTGAGCTCACCGGTTACGACCGGCCGATGGGCTTCGCCGAGTGCAACGGCTCCGTCTACGTGTCGGCCAAGGACCTCTACCGGCGGGTGGACGGCGAAAGCCCGCGTTGGGAAAAGGTCTACAGCTTCGAGCAGACGGTCCTCAAGCCGGGCGTGGGAATGCGCGGCCTGGCCGCCATCCCCAACCCGCAGGGTCCGGGCGAGATCCTGCTGATCGCGCTCGACGGAAACCCGGCGAAGATCCTCCGCATCGATCCCGCGCTCGGCCACAAGGCCACCGAAGATCTGGACGTCCTGGAGCTCCTGACGCGCCAGTGGGGGCGGCGGCCGAGCGCCGCCGTGCCCGCCTACAACGGCATGACCCCGGTGACCGACCCGCGGACCGGAGAGACCGTCCACCTGATGGGGCTGGCAGCCAATTTCTCCGCCGCCATGTCCACGGAGGAATACCCCAAGGAGGGATGGGAGCGCGACGGCTGGTACCTGGTCCGGCACGCGGACGGTCGGTACGAGCTGCGGCAGATCCTCGACGAGTCCAAGCCGCGGCTGGTGGCGACGAGGGAGATCAAGGTCTCTCCCTTCGACGACCGGACGCTGTACTTCGCGGGATACAACCCCAACATGAACCTGTCGCACAACACGGCCTGGATCTACTCCGCGCCCGTGGCGGTCGCCCTGGCCCCGCAACGGACGGCGACGGAGGAGCCGCCCGTCGTCGCCATCATGAAGATCCAGGGTTCCGGAGAGACCTCGCCGTGGAAGGGCCGGCTGGTGAGGACCACGGGGGTCGTCACCCAGGTGGCCGCCAAGCGCGCCGGCTTCTGGATCCAGGACCCCGCCGGCGACGGCGATCCCAAGACCTCGGACGGCCTCTACATCTCCGCCGCGGGCCTGTCGGCGGACGCGGTGTTCCCGGAGGTGAAGGACACCGTCCGCGTCACCGGAGAGGCGGACGAGGGGAGCAAGAAGGACGACCTGGCGCGCACCCGCCTGCGCGACGTTTCCCGGATCGAGGTGCTCGCCAAAGGCCACCCTCTGCCGGAGCCCGTCGTGCTCTCCCATCTGCCCGATGCCGCCAATGTCTCCGATACTGCGAGCCCCGGGGGACCGGCCGCGTGGGAGGCGCTCGAAGGGATGCGCGTCCGCGTCGACGACGCGGCGGCGGCGAAGCTCGTGGGGGTGGTGGATGACACGTCCGGCAGCTACCGGGTGGAGCCCGAGGCCTCGCAGGTGGTCAACCGCGAGGCCCCGGCCGGCACCCCTCCCGGGCACCCTTGAGATCCGCCTAGCCCGGCGGGCAGTTGCTCTGGTAGGGAATGGGCAGGTAGCCGCCATCGCTCGCCGGCACCCCTTCGAGAAACCGGCGGGCCGCCGCGAGCAGGTCGGCGTTGGCCGGGAATTGCACCTCGTAGCGGAGGAGCTCGCGAGGGGCCTCCGCGAAGAGGGCTTCCGCTTCAGGGGTGCTCAGCCAGTCGACGATGGAGTCGCGGCACCGCTGCCGATAGGCCTCGAATCCGGCCTCCAGCCGGCCGGCGAGCGCGCTGGAGATCCTCCCCGGAGCGCGGGCGCTGGCCACGCCGCGCGGATAGGGGCAGAAGCCGTGAGGGAGCGCGGCGGAGTCCAGCTCCAGCCGTTCAAGGGCCGCGCCGTACGCGGGGTCCGCCTGGCCGTAGATCGTCGTCCGCACGTTGGTCAGCGTCATCATGCCCGAGCACATCGCGCAAGGCTCAAGCGTGGTGTAGACGAAGGCGTCGACCTTGCCGAAGGCGCCTCTGCCCTCGAGATAGTTGGTGATCAGGCGCACCTCGCCGTGCTGGGTCCAGTTCCGGGTGCGGTAGACGGAGTTCAGGCCCCAGCAGAGGATCTGCGGCTTGCCCTGTTCGAGCTTCGCGAGCACGGCGCCGATGTTGTAGCCGCGGCCGCTCCGGCAGGTGGTGGGACAGGCGTCGCCCGCCGGAGAGCACGTGGGCTGCCAGGTCCTGTGCACCACCGCGTAGGCGAGCAGCGAGAGGATGTCGTCCCTCTCCGCCTCTTCCGCGGTTGGCCGATAGGGTGGCGGCGCGGCCGTCGGGCATGCCCCGGGCGACGCGGCGGGAGCTGCGGCGGCCTTCGTCCCGGCCCTGGAAGCGGACCGGCAGGCGCTGCCGAGGACCAGGAACGGAAGGAGGAGGAGGATCACGCCGGCCCTCGTGCACCTTCTTCGGATCATGCTTCTCTCCAGCGCGCGGGACGCGCAAGCCGTGGCTTTCAGTCATCTGCAGCCGATTTCAAATCGTATGACACGAAAGTGACGCGCAGCGCACATAAGCTAGATAGACGGTCGCTCCAGACAGGGGGTCGCCGCTTCAACCGCTCATAAGGCCTTGGCCTTGGGGGACGTATGAGATTTGTCCCGGCATCTTTTTTCCTGCTTTCCCTTCTGCCGCTGACATCGCAAGCGGGAGAAATGACATCTCAGACGCTGCAGACGGTTTCGATCATGCAGATCCAGGGGAAAGGCCAGTTCTCGCCCCTGAAGGGACACTATGTCGAGACTTCCGGCATCGTGACCCTGATCACCGCGAACAAGGACGGCTTCTGGATGCAGGATCCGAAAGGCGACGGCGATCCGGCCACGTCCGACGGCCTGTTCGTCTTCGGGTTCCCGAGCCTGGTGATGCCGTCCGTGGGCGATTCGATCAGGATTCTCGGCCGCGTCGAGGAGGAGCAGAAGGGCAACGAGCTGCCGCGGACGCGGCTGGTCACGGTGCAGAGCCCCGAGGTGGTCTCCCAGGGCAACCCGCTGCCGGAGCCGGTCCAGCTCACGAAGCTCCCCGACGCCTCGCTCGCGGAAGGGATCGCGTTCTGGGAGTCGATCGAGGGGATGCGGGTCCGCGTGGACAACGCGCCGGTGGTCTCGCCCACCTCCCGCTTCCGCCAGTTCGACATCGTGGCTCCGGGCAACGCCGTGGCCGGCGCCGGCTTCCATCCGGAGAGCGGCGTCCTGGTCATGCGCAGTATTGGAGGGGGTGGAGGGAGTCGCGGCGACCAGGTGGACTACGACCCCGAGCGGATCATGATCGACGACGACACCGTCGAGAAGGTCGAGGAGGTCAGCACCGGCGACAGGGTGACCGCGCTCGTGGGCGTGGTGGACTACTCCTTCGGCTACCCCAAGATCCAGCCGGAGAGCCTGCAGGTGGTGAAGAAAGAGATCCCGAAGCCGCCGGTCAGCACCCGCACCGGCCCGGAGGGGAACCTCGTCATCACCACCTACAACCTATGGGATTTCTTCACCGACAAGCCGCAGGGAAAGAATGCGAGATACGTCCTCAAGCCCGACGAGCTGGCGAAGCGCATCGAGAAGATCGCGCAGTCGATCGTGACCGAGCTGCGCCTGCCGCACATCCTCCACGTCCAGGAGCTGGAGGGTGCGAACCTCGACCCGGTCGTCAAGCGCGTCAACGAGCTCGCGGGCAGCGGTCATCACTACGAATCGGCCTCGCTGCCGACCAGCGACTGGCGCAACCTGACGACCGCGTACATCTACGACTCGGCGCGGGTCAAGCTCAAGGACCTCTATCAGTTCAAGGGCGGGAACACGGACACGGTCTTCGGCGACAAGTCCCCGGTGGGCAACCGTCAGCCGCTGGTCGGCGTCTTCGAGGTCGGGCCGGGGCTGCCGCCGGTCACGGTGATCGGCAACAAGCTCAAGACCAAGCGCGCCGAGGAGTCGCCGTTCAACGCCGAGCCGCCGTTCCGCTTCACCGAGCTGCAGCGCAAGAAGCAGGCGTACTCGATCCGGCAGTTCGTGGACTCGCTCCTCGAAAAAGACCCGAACGCCCTGATCGCGATCACCGGCGACCTTGGCGACTTCGATTTCGCCGAGCCCGGCGAGGGCGCCGACTATCCCCTGGCGGTCCTCGAAGGGATGAAGGGCAAGGTGCCGATGACCAACGTGGCGAACCGGGTGGACGAGGCCAACCGCTACGACTATATTTTCCAGGGCCAGGGCACCGTGGTGTCGCACACCCTGGTGAGCCCCGCCCTGCTCAAGACGTTCGTCGGAGCCGACTTCCTGCACTTCAACACGCGCTACCCCGACGGCATGAAGTGGGATACGGGCACGACGATCCGGGCCTCGGACCGCGATCCGCTGGAGTCCCGGTTCCAGATCGGGAAGAAATAGATAGATGATCCTGACGCCAGACTTCGTCTACGTCCACCACCCGAAGACGGGGGGCACGTTCGTCACGCACGTGCTCTCCCGCCTGTACGGCGAGCGGGGCGTCGACGTCGCGCCGAAGCACGGCACGTGCAGCGACATCCCGGAAGAGCACCGGGGAAAGCCGATCGTTTCGGCGATCCGCAACCCCTACGACCGCTACGTGTCGCAGTATCGCTTCGCCTGGTGGAAGCTGCATCCGGACCAATACTGCGGCGAGGAGCGGATGCGGGAGATGTATCCCCACTACCCGGATCTCACCTTCGCCGAGTTCATCGACCTCGCGAACACCCTGTTCGTGAACTGCCATATGGGCCGGCCCACGGAATTCGTGAACACCCGGTTCCCGCCGGGCCGCGGGCCGGGCTGGCACACGGAGCAGTTCGTGCGGTTCTACTTCCGCGAGCCGCGCGAGGCCTTCGCCAGGCTCGACGAGAAATCGTTCGACGACGGCTCGTTCCGGCAGGGGATGTACGACGTCCACTTCCTGCCGGTCGAACGGCTCAACGACGCACTCCACGAGCTGCTGCTCGAATTCGGGCACCCGCCGGAAGAGATCGCCTTCGTGCGGTCGTCGGAGAAAATCTTTCCGAAGGAAGGCGGCCGGGAGCTGGACGACCGCTGGCAGGACTACTACACGCCGGAGATCCGGGATGAAGTCCGCACCCGGGAACGGCTGCTCTTCGAGCTGTTCCCGCAGTTCGACGCCGTCTGGGAGGAAGCGCATGTCTGACAAGAAGGTGGCTCTGGTCACGGGCGCGAACCGCGGGATCGGTCTCGAGATCTGCCGCCAGCTCGCCGCGCAGGGGTGGAAGGTGATCCAGACGGCGCGCAGCGAAGAGAAAGGCCGGGCCGCGTTCGAACGGCTGCGCGCCGACCTGGGAGAGACCGCGGACCTGACGTTTCAGCGCCTCGACGTGTCGGACCCCGAGGACGTGGAGCGCATCCGCCAGTTCATCGAGACGGAGATCGGTCGCCTCGACGTATTGATCAACAACGCCGCGAGCTCGCCCGAGCACGGCAAGACCGCCACCCAGGTGGACATGCCCACGGTGCGCGCCGTGATGGACGCGAACCTGTTCGGGCCGTGGATGCTCGCGCTCGCCTTCGTCCCGCTGATGACGAAGGCCGGCGGCGGGCAGATCCTCAATGTGTCGAGTGGCAAGGGCTCGTTCACCAAGCTCGGCCCCGACTACCCGGCCTACCGCGTTTCGAAGACCGCGCTCAACGCGTTCACCGTCGTCCTGGCTTCGGACCTGAAGGACGCGAACATCCGCGTCAACGCGGTGACGCCGGGCTGGGTGCGGACGCACCTCGGCGGCATCAACGCGCCGCGATCGGTCGAGGAGGGCGCGGCGGGCACCGTCTGGCTGGCGAACCTGGAGGACGGCCCGACGGGCAAGTTCTTCCGGGACCAGGAAGAGTTTCCGTGGTAGAGCCGCGCTACCCGAACTTCTTCCTGGTCGGGGCGCCGAGGAGCGGCACCACCGCGTTCTACAGCCTGCTCAAGCAGCATCCGGACGTCCATCTCGCGATCCTCAAGGAGCCGCACTTCTTCGGCACCGATCTGACCATTCAGCCGCACACGATCCGCGAGAATGACCTCTATCTCGGCCTGTTCGCGGACGCCGGCGACCGGCGCTGCGTGGGCGAGGGCTCGGTCTGGTATCTCACCTCGAAGCTCGCCGCAAGGGAGATCCGCGAGCGCTCGCCGGAGGCCCGCATCCTCGTCATCCTGCGCGAGCCGGACAAGATGGCCTACTCGCTCTACGGCCTCTACCGGCGCACCGGCAACGAGGACCTGCCGACCTTCGCCGAGGCGCTCGCGGCCGAGGACGAGCGCCGCGAAGGCCGCCGCATCCCGGAGAAAGCCTACTTTCCGGAAGGCCTGCGCTACGTCGAGGCGGCGCTCGCCGCGGACAAGCTCGAAAGGTTTTTTACGGAGCTCGGCCGCGAGCGCGTGCGGGTCGTCCTCTATGAGGACTTCCGCCGCGACAACCTGAAGGTCTACCGCGAAGTGCTCGAATTTCTCGACCTCGATCCGGAGTTCGTGCCCGAGCTCGATCCGGCGCGCGCCGCGGACCGCATCCGCGAGATCGCCATCCCGCAGCTCCGCCGCACCGATCCGAGAGTGCGGAGCCGGATGAACCGCCAGGCTCCGAAGCAGCATGCGGGCGGCGAGCGCGATCCCATGCCGGCGGAGATCCGGGCGCGGCTGCGCGAGACCTTCCGGCCCGAGGTGGCGCGGCTCGGCGAGGTGCTCGGCCGCGATCTCTCACACTGGAGCGCCTGATGCAGGTCGGGCCGGACCGGATCGATCGCCTGATGGAGACGATGAAGGCGGTCAAACAGCTCCGCCGCCGCTTCGAGAGCTGGGGCTCGGAGACCGTCGAGGAGCACTTCAAACGGCTCCGCGGCCTCCGGCTCCCCGATCTGAAGCTCGCCGTCCGCGATCACGATCCGGAATGGGCCGCGCTCTTCGCCGCGGAGAAAGAGCGCCTCTCGACGGCCCTGGGCTTGGCGCCGGAGGACATCCAGCACTTCGGCAGCACCTCGATCCCGCCGTTGCCGTCCAAGGACATGATCGATTTTTCGATCGCGATGGAGGAGCCTCCGGTGGAGGCCTTTACATCACTCGGCTACGAAAGCTATGGCAACAGCCCGGTCGATCCCGAGGCGGTCTGGTTCTGGAACACTGGTGGTCATTGCATCTACGTCGCGCACGTCTGCCGGCCCGGCCGGCCGTGGATGGCGACGGTGGTGAGCTTCCGTGACTATCTGCGGGCGCATCCCGAGGAGCGCACGCGCTACGCGGAGGCCAAGCAGCGGCTCGCGGCCGAGCAGGGCCAGGACTTCCTGGGCTACAGCGTCGGCAAGCTCTCGCTGATCGGCGAGGTCAACGAGAAAGCTGCCGCCTGGATCGCGGCGGGGCGTCCCTCATGACCGTTCATCCTGTGGATCCAGGCCTCGTGGAGGCCACGCTGGAGCGCCCGGTCGTCGAGTCGATCCAGGTCCGCGATGTGATCGGTGCGCTGCGCAACGCGGGCATCCGGGTCTGCGCCGCCGGAGGCACGCCGCGCGACTGGCTCCTCGGCAAGGTGCCGGAGGACGTCGACCTCTCGCTCGACCGCGACCTCGCCTCCGTCCAGGAGCTGCTGCGCGACACGTTCCACATGGAACCCGTGGGCTTCCACCTGGAGCGCTTCGGCCTCCTGCGCTGGGGAGACCCGGCGCTCGGCGAGCTCGACCTGAACATCCTGCGCAGCCCCGAGGACATCCAGGGCGGGGACATGTTCGGCACCGCGTTCGTGCCGCGGACCGACCTCGCCGCGGACGCCCGGATGCGCGACTTCTCGATCAACGCCTTCTACTACGACTTCGGGTCCGGCGAGCTGCTCGACCCTCTCGACTGCGGCTTGGACGACCTGCGATCGCGGACCCTGCGGCTGATCGCCGACCCCGCGGTGCTCGCGGGCAGCTACCGCATGTCGTTCCGCATCCTCCAGTTCCTGGCGCGCGGCTACGAGCCGGCGCCGGAGACGCTGAAGTACCTCGATGACCGTCTCGACCGCGACGTGCAAGGCATGGGGATCCGGCTGCTCAACTGGCTCACCGTGCACGTGATCGACCGCGGCGGCGACCTGGGGCGGATGCGGTCGAGCCTGGAGTCCCGGGTGCGCGAGCCGGCCTCCCGCGAGCTGATCGACCGCGTGTTTTCGGTGCTCGATGGCGATCGCTGAGCCGAGCCGTCCAACGAGGAGGGTGCCGCGAGAGGAGATCCTCGACGGACCGGTAGGTCCGGTGCTGGCGAAGCTGACTCTGCCGATGATCCTCGGCATCGCCTCGTCCTCCTTCTCGGGCGCGATCGACGCCTATTTCATCGGCCGTCTCGGCAGCCGCGAGCTCGGCGCGTACGGCTTCTCGTTCCCCGTGAGCCTGGTGCTGAACAGCCTGATCATGGGTCTCGGAATCGGCACGGCGTCAGTCGTGGCGCGCACCATCGGCGAAGGCAGGCCGGAGCGGGTGCGGCAGGCCACGACCCACGCGCTCTGGATGGGTCTCGCGGTGGCGCTCGGCCTCGCCGGCCTCGGCCTCCTGAGCCTCGGACCGCTCTTCCGACTGCTCGGCGCCGCGCCGGACATCCTGCCCCTGGTCCGCCAGTACATGACGGTCTGGTACGCCGGCCTGCCGCTCCTCCTGCTGCCGATGATCGGCAACAACGCGGTCCGCGCGACCGGCGACACGCGGACCCCGTCCCTGGTCCTGCTGACCGCGGCGGGCCTGAACGCGCTGTTCGATCCGCTGCTGATCTTCGGCTGGGGCGCAGTGCCGAAGCTGGGCCTGGCCGGAGCGGCCTGGGCCTCGGTGCTGTCTCAGGGGTTGACGCTCCTCGCGCTGCTGGCCGTCCTGAGATGGCGGGATGGGATGCTGGAGATGGTCCGTCCGAAGCTCGCGGAGCTGGTGGAATCCGCCCGCCGGATCGGCTCGGTGGCGGTCCCTGCGGCCATGACGAGGATCGTCTTTCCGGTCTCCATGCTGCTGATCACCGGCCTCGTGGCGACCTACGGCTCGAAATCGGTCGGAGCGCTGGCGGTGGCGGGCCGCATTGAGACCCTGGTAATGATCGTGGTGGTGGCCTTGTCGGCTTCGCTGGTCCCGTTCGTCGGCCAGAACTGGGGAGCGGGCAAACCGGAGCGATCGCTCCAGGGCCTCCGGGCAAGCCTGCGCTTCTCCTTCGTCTGGGGTCTCGCCGTGAGCCTCGGCCTCTTCTTCGGAGCGCCGTGGATCGCAAGGATTTTCGCCAAGGACCCGGGCGTGGTGGCGCCGACCGTGAGCTACCTGCGGATCGTCTGCTGGAGCCTCGGCCTGCAGGGCATGTCCACGCTGGTCAGCTCGGCCTTCAACGCAGTGAACCGGGCGCTCTACTCGACCGCGATCACCCTCCTGCGCATGTTCGTCCTCTACGTACCGCTGGCCTACCTGGGCTCCTGGCTCTGGGGCCTGCCCGGCATCTTCGCGGGAGCCTGCGCGGCCAACGCGCTGGTGGGCCTGGGCGCCTTGGTATGGGGAGAGCGGTTCTTCGCGACGATCCGGCCGACTGCCTGAGCGGGAGGACGGTTACACGTCCGTCACGACGCTTCATCTAAGTCCACAACGCTCCATCCAAGCCGACAACGCCCCGTCCAAGTTCCCGATGAGGCGTCGGGAACCTGGATGAGGCGTTGCAACCGGCTGCCGGGCGGCTCGTGGTCGGTCAGTCGGCGGCGCGAACCTCGACCACATCCTTCCAGGGATACTCGACGGCCACCCCCTCGGAATCAGGTCCCTCCGCACCGGATCGCCGAGGACTTCTCGCGAGGACCTTCAGAGCGGTACGGGGGAGATTCCTGCCAATCCAGACACCGTTGGAGTCCGCCATTGGACTTGATCCTGCCAGCCATGCGAGCACGGCACCCGAGATGCGGTGTCCATCCACCCAGAGAACCAACTCGGCATTCGCAGCCACTCCTTCCCCGGACTCGTTCCTGACCCAGACTCGGAGAGGCCGGTCGGCCGAGGAAGGAAGCATCAACTCCAACTCCTCATCCTCGGGCCGCCAGGTCCTCACGAGAAACGCCGCCGCAGGATGCTTGATCAAAAGGAACCCGGGCTGTTGGCGTGGAAGGGTGACAAGCCCTTGCGCGTCCGCTCGGGCTGAAAAGAGGCTTTTTCCCGCTTGAAGTGAATCCAGGAGCATCAACTCGGCGCCAACGGCAGGCGCTCCGGTGGGGAGCCGCAGTTGAATCTCTACCTTGTCATGAACCGGGTCGAGCCGAACGCTGAAGGTCTGCTCCGCCCCATCGTCCAGGATCTGCACCTTGAGCGGGTCGCGCTGCTCGGCGTAACCCTTCGCCGAAGCCCGGATTTCCAGGGTCCCCTCCCGCAGCGGAGGCAACAGGACCACGCCCGTGTCGTTGGCTGTCGCAGTCTGAAAAACCGCCCTCTCGTTCTTGCCGGTGGAAGTCCCTTGCGGAGCTTCGTCCTCGTCCCGGCCTCGATCCTGGAAGAACGTGTTGCGGAGATTCACGGCCGCGCCGGGGATGCCCTTTCCTGTGTCGGCGTCCACGACGCTGACGCGAAAGTCTCCATCAGCCAGATGGAAATTCAGTTCCTTGGACCGAGAGAGAGTCGGGCGAAAGAAATCGAAGTAGGGTGTTCGATCCACTCCGTCGAGCGCGATCGATACCGTCTGTACCGGTTCGAGAAAATCAGCTTCATAGAGGCCATCTTCTCCACTGCGGGCCTGGATCGTGCGGCCCGCCGTAGAGAAAGTCAGCATGGCCGGGCGCCCCTCGTCGCCGTGGTAGACCGTTCCAGACACCGTAATGAGCTCGGGCTTGAGCAGGAGAAAGCCATCCTTGCCTGAGCTGAGGTCGACCTGCCTGGAGAAGGCTCCGATGGCGGTCTGCAACTCCACCTCCAGCAGGGCAGGGGGAAGCCGTTCGAAGCGCTGCCGCGAAGTGAGCACCTTGAGAGAGCGCCGATCTAGGGCCTCCCCAGTGGGCAAACGCCGAACCTCCAGTCCCAGGGCTTCGTGGCGCAGGGTGGCGGGAAGCTCCAGTTGAACATCCAGGGCTGGCCGTTCTTTCAACTCCGCGGTGAGATGCTCGACCTTTCCCGCCAGGAGTTGGAGATCCCGGGATTCAAGGTAATCCTGCTCCGAGCCCCCAGTCAGCTCTGCCTCGCCAGGAACCAGTCCATACCAGAATGCATAGACACGGTCTGCCGTGAGAACCGAGAGATCCGGCGGCCGCTCGGCGCATTCCTGTCTGAGAACCAGTTCAATCTCGAGGTCCAAGGCTTTGTCCGCCATGAGGCGACGCTTGACCTCGACAACCAGGTCCGCACCAACTCCTGGAGTTGCGAGGGGCACCTCGACCGTAGCCTCCGCCGGCACTTCGAAGGGCCGGCTCAGAGCCACATAGGCGTGCCTCTTCCGATCCCAGAGGAGGCCGACGGCTTTTCCGGTAGGTAAGAGCACGCCTGAACCAATCTCTGTCGTGGGTCTGCGGGGAGAAATCTCCCATCGTGCAAACCCTTCTTCAAGGTAGCTGACGGCAGAGAGCAGGTGGAGGTCAAGATTGGGCGCCGCTTCCAGGCTCGCCGGCAGGGTGACCTGGCCGGCCTCTCCGGTCGGCAGGCCAAAGGCAATGTATTCTTCCGCCGCCTGGCCCGAGTATTGGAGAAGTGCCGAAAACGGAGTCATGCGCCAACCGCCTTGAAGCCAGATCCGATAGCGTCCGGGTGGTGGCTGGAACCACGAACCGGCAGGGTACGTGAAATCCTCGTCCGGATCGTCCAGAGGCGTGAGGTGAACTTCGAGACCGGAAGGGTCAAGATAGCTGGTGGTCCCAGTGTCGTACCCGCGCGGGAGGACAACCACGGCAGCGCGACCGTCGATGACGCCGGTCCCCTCGGGTAGATAGCGGTTTGGCGGCACTGCCCACGCAGAGGGTCCGAGAAAAGCCACAACACAGAGGATCAGGCCGAGGTCGCGAAACAGGTTGCACATTTCGGGAGCCACCATAGTCAAGTTTACGAGCGCAGGGTACTTACCGTCCAGGCTGCAGGAATTCCTGAAGCAGGCGTTACCTGCTTGGTGAGTCGGCAGCCCAAGCCGGACGCGATACCATCCTCGCGAAGAAGCGCTCGACCTTGCCCTCTGTGAGGTTGAGTTGCTGCGGCTTCAAAAGAGCATCTCGGGCCTCAGCCTGCAATTCTGCGGGGCCTGCTGCAAGCCCGTACCATACAGCATAAGCTCGATCGGCCAGTCTCACCTTGAGATCTGGCTCCATCCTTCGCGACTCGCGGATCAACTCCATCTTCACTTCGGCATCATCAAGACCAACGACAAGATGTGGACGCTGAAGCTGAACAACCAGGTGTGCGATTCCTTTCGGATATTCGAGCGGGATCTCTACAGTCTGGCGGGTGCGGACTTCAAAGGGCCGGCTGATGGCCGTATACTGCTGAGCTTCTTCGTCCCAAAGCGCACCGATCGCCGGCCCTACAGGCATCAGTAGTCCTGCTCCCGCTTCCCGGACCTTCACCCGTCGCGTGAGCTCCCACCGGGTATTTCCTTCTTCCATATGGCTGCCGGCATGGAGGAGCCGCAGGAAGAGGTTCGGGCGGTCTGCCACGGCGCCCATAAGGAGGCTCCCGTCAGGAGCACAAACGAAAGACCCCTCAAGCAAACTTGAGGAGCACTAAAAGCCACCCACGCCTCCACCGCATCCTGAATCGTCAAGGCTGATACCGCAATTCTGAGGTGTGCATCGTACGCAGGCTGTCGTTACGGCTCCTGGCTGGTCGCAAAGGTAGAACTCGTTGAAGTACCCCTTGCATTCAAATCCGCACTGGACGCAGGGGTCGTCAACCCAAGCAATGGATGGATGAGTGCCGGCAAGCGCCAACAAGAAACCGACGAACAGAACCCCGGCAGCCTTTCTCAGCATCGCGAGCCCCCTTCTTGAGGGCCCTAGTTTAGCAGAGTCTCCGACGCTACATCCAAGTTCCTGACGCCCCGATGGGGCGATGCAACCGGCTGCCGGGCGTCCGTGGTAGGAGGGGAGCGCTGCTCCGCGAAGCCAACACGCAGGACGTCTGGTTGTTCGTCAATCCGGAGGAGATCCGCGCGCTCTGGCCACACCTGATCCACTACCTGGGTCCCTCCCGGGACATGTGGGCATGGCTGCTGAAGCTTCCGCCACCGGACTGGCCGCCGCTGAGCGAGATCCGAGCCGTTCCAGGATAAGAGCCCCTATCAAAACGGCCCAACGGGCCGGGAGAACACAGCCCAGGGCTGAGGCCGCAGGCCAATGCCCTGGGCTGGAAGGCGGTACCCCAATGCGGCCTGACAGGCCGTGAGAGCTCACGTTGGAATCGACATTCTCAAGTCTCGCGACCTTTCAGGCCGCGCTTTTTGTGTTCCGGATCTCCCTCCCCAGGGCATCGGCCCTTGGCCTCAGCCCCTGGGCTGGATTCTCCCTGCCCTTCGGGCCGGTTTGTTAGACGCTCTAAGGCGTTCGGCCCTCGGTTCCTCCAAGCCGCCCCGGGTCTCCTGGAGCCGTCCTGATTTGCCGTGGATCCGTTCCGGGCACCTGAAAACCCATCTCAAATCATGTCGGGCTGTCACATCCTGGTCACTTTCCTGTCGCGTGAGGCGGGTGACCGGAATCTCCATGCTGCCGACGCATAGACAGACAAGGGGGTGTTGGATGGCGATGGCGAGCTTGCTTCGAGATCAGGTTCTTCAGGTCCACCTCCCGGTTTCCTGGACTCGCCCTGATTTCCCGCCGGCCGATTTCGGGTATCGGATTCATCGATCTCAAATCACCTCGGAACAGATCGAATTTTCAAACGCGCCTTTATTTTTTGGCTCACGAAGGGGATAGACATTACGCTTCACTGCCGCGTATACTGGGTTTAGAGAGGCTGGAGAAGGGATGACACAGAAATGCTTTCGACACGGTGATCAATAGAAGCTGAAGGACAGATCCGATCTGTCGAGAGCGTGAACGAAGTGAGTTGGAAAAGTGGGAATTCGTGCGCCTTGAAAACGCCAGAGGAGGTTTGAAGGCAGGGAATTTCGACCCGTAGGTACGAAAAGCAGGTCCCGGCTCCGCGTCATCGAGCCGTGATTCATAAACGTGAGCGGTCGACGTGCATCCGTTCTGCGGGACCGGTGCATCCGGAGACCACGAGAAAAAGTGAGCGGTTCCCGTGCACCCGTTTCGAAAGGAATTCGTGTGCGCAGGACGACAGTAAAACGAAGGAGGAAAGTAAAATGCCCGTCGCGAGCTCCAGTCTGGTTGCCCTGTCCTATGCCGAAGAGACGAACTGGGGTGTCACCCCGAGCGGTCCGTTGAAGGAGCTGAGGTGGACCGGCGAGAGCCTCGCCCTCACCACCACCTCCGAAGTGAGCGCCGAGGTGCGCGCCGACCGCCAGGTTCCCGACGTCGTGCGCACCGGCGTCGACATCCAGGGCGACGTCAACGTCGAGCTGTCCTTCGGGACGTTCGACGATCTTCTCGAAGGCGCGCTCCTGTCCAATTGGTCGTCGCCGCTCGCCGTCAGCGGCACGAACCTCTCGGCCGACGCCTCCGACAACTCGATCAACAGCGCCTCCGGCGGCCTCTCCGGGATCATCCCGGGGCAGTGGGTCAAGGTCGCCGGCTTCACCAACGCCGCCAACAACGGCTATTTCCAGGCGACCAGCGTCACCGCGAACAAGGTCGTGCTGAGCGGCGGCACCCTGGTGACCGAGGCCGCGGGCGCGACCGTCGGCGTCGGCGGTTCCTACCTGCGCAACGGCGTCGAGCCCAAGAGCTACACCATCGAGAAGGCGTTCACCGACATCGGCGAGTACGTCTCCTTCACCGGCATGCGGGTGGCGAGCCTCAACCTCACCGCCGAGACCGGCGCCATGATCACCGGCGCCTTCTCTTTCCAGGGCAAGATCGCCAAGGCGGGCGGCAGCAGCGTGGGCACCGGCCCGGTGACCGCGGCCCCCGGCTCGCAGGTCTTCAACACCGTCGATCACATCCAGGGTCTGCGCATCGGCAACCAGGCCGTGGCGTTCGACGTCTCGTCGCACAACTTCACGATCGACAACACGCTGCGCGCGCAGAAGGCGCAGGGCAGCCTGGGCAACGTGGGCATCGGCATCGGCACGCTCAACGTGACCGGCGCGGTGTCGGCCTACTTCACCTCGCGCACGCTCTACGAAAAGCATCTCAACTGGGAGACCTCGTCGTTCTCGTTCCGCATCGTGGACGGCAACGGCAACGGGTACGTCTTCACCTTCCCGGCGCTCAAGTTCACCGACGGCAACCCGGTCGCCGGCGGCAAGGACCAGGACATCATCGCGGAGATGAGCTGGACCGCGTTCCGCCATCCCACGCTCGGCTACACCGTGCAGATCGACCGCTTCTCCGTCTGAGCCCGGGCACGACAAACATCGGAGAGATCAGAAAAATGGATATCAGCAAGTTCCAGACCAACAAGTCGGCCGAAGAGGACGGCATCTGGGTGGACGTCGACGGCAACGGCACCAAGGTCAAGGTGGCGCGCATCAACAACGCGCGCTACAAGAAATATTTCCAGAAGATCACCAAGCCGTACAAGCGGCAGATCCGCAACGGCACGCTCGCCGAGGAGCTGGCGGAGAAGCTGCTGGTGGATGCCCTCGCCAATACGATCCTGCTCGATTGGAAGGGTTTCACCAAGGCCGGTGAGGACTTCCCCTACAGCGTCGACAACGCGCGCGCGTTCCTCCAGGAGTCGGCCGACTTCCGCGACTTCGTGAGCGACGCGGCCAACGAGATGGAGAACTTCCGGGCCGAAGAGCTGGAGGAGGCGCGGGGAAACTGATTGAAACCCTCCAATGGTCGCTGCAATGGGGTCCACACCTGGATCTCCTGCAGCGGCGGCTTGACGAGGGGAAACCCACTCCGGCCCTGGAGAACCGGCCGGAGCTGTACCCGGACCTCGTGCCGGTCTGGGAGGCGTTCGTCCTGTTGAGTCCCAGCCGCAATGTCGGCTGGGGCTCGGGGGCGATCCCGCTGACCGAGATCCGGGCGTATTGCGAGATGTTCGAGATCGGGCCGGAGGAGCGTGAGGATCTCCTCTACCTCCTCCGCGCGATCGACGACGAGTATCTGAAGCTGACGGGCGAGAAGAACAAGAGAAAGGGCGGAAAGTAATGCCTGCTCCACTCGTTGCCGGTGCCGTGATCGCCGGCGAAGCTGTCGAAATCGCCGAGGTTGCCGCCGCCGCGAGGCTCGCCCGGCCGGCGCTCGCCGCGCTGGTCCGCCTGTTCAACCAGCTCCGTCCGGCCGTGATCCAGCTCGGCGAGATGCTGGCCCGGTCGGCGGGCGGATTCAAGGATCTCGTGGTCAAGGCGTTCACGGTGGAGAACGCCATGGCCGCCATCAACAAGGCCATGACGTTCGTCTCCGTCGCGGACGCCGCCGGCAAGCTGGCGGTGGCGCTCGCGGGGGTCAAGGGCAAGTTCGCCGAGGCCGCCTCCGGCTTCGGGTTCGGCAAGCCCAAGGCCGAGGAGAAGGCCGCAGCGGCCGTGGCCGCCCCTGCCGCGCAGCAGGTGGCGGCCGCGGCCGGCGAGTGCGACTGCGGCGGCGGCGAGTCCGGGATCGAGGAGGTCGGCAAGAAGGCCGAGGAGGCCGCTCCGAAGGTCGGTTATCTCCAGGAGCAGATCGCCAGGCTCAAGGGCGAGTTCGAATGGGACAAGGTGGTCGAGACGGCGAGCTCGTACGATCAGCTCAAGCTCTCTCTCGAGGGTCTGCTCGGCTCGACCGAGAGCGCCGGGCAGGCGTTCCGGATGATCCAGGATTTCGCCGCCCGCACTCCGGCCTCGGTGGAAGACGCCAAGACGGCTTTCGAGCAGCTCTGGAAGGCCGGCATCAAGCCGACCAGCGAGAACCTGACGGCGTTCGGCAACGTCGCCGGCGCGTTCAACAAGGACGTGACCGCGGTGACCTCGGCCATCGCGGGCGTCGATCTCGGCAATCTCGACGGCCTCAAGGAGCTCGGCTTCAAGGTGGAGGAGCAGGGCGACCGGTTGAAGATCTCCTTCCAGGGGATCACCACGACGGTCGGCAATTCCTCGCGCGAGGTGGCCGGGTATCTCGAGAAGCTCGGCGAGACGCGGTTCGCCGACGGCATGGAGCGCCAGGCCAGCACCTTCGCGACCGGCTTCGACAGCGTGAAGGAGGCGTTCGCGAATCTTCGCAACGCGATCGGCGAGAAGGGTCTCCTGCCGAGCCTGGAGAGCATGGATGTCAGCTTCGCCAAGATCATCAACCGCGCGCAGCCGATCGCCGACGCGATCGGCAAGGGGCTCGGCGCAGCCATGAAGATCGCCGCCGAGGCGGTCAAGGTGCTCGCCGACCATGCGGAGATCGTGATCCCTCTGGTGACTGGCATCGCGGTGGCCGCGAGCGCGCCGAGCCTCGGCGATTTCGCCGGCGCGCTGTCCTCCGCCAAGACGGCGGTGGTGGCTCTCGGCGAGGCCATCCTTGCGAACCCCATCGGGCTGATCGCGGGGGCCATCGCGGCGGTCGTGGCGGCTTTGATCATCTTCAAGGACGAATCGATCACGGTCGGCGACACCACCGCCACGCTCGGCGAGTGGATGGAGGCCACCTGGGAGGTGACCAAGGACCGGCTGATCGCGCTGTGGGAGAAGCTGAAGGTCGCCTGGGCCGCGGTGCGCGACTTCCTGGTGGAGGCCTGGGATGTGATCAAGGAAGGCGTCGCCGCGGGTGTCCAGAAGATCCAGGCGTTCCTCGCCGGCTTCGTGGCCAACGCGGCCGAGATCCTGGGCGGCCTGGGCCGCATCCTCGGCGCGGTGTTCGGGGCGCTCGTGGACGGCATCAAGACCGGGATCAACCTGATGATCGGCGCCATCACGGCGGTGCCCGAGGCGGTGGGCGCGGCGGTCGCGGCGATCGAGCAGGGGGATTTCGCGGGCGTCTTCCGGCGCATCAAGGAGGCGACCTCGGACAACTTCGGCAAGGATTACGTCGGCGATCTGCTCGGCGGCGTGGCCGACCGCATCGGCAGCTTCGCGACCACGGTCGCCGACGTCGTGCGTTTCACGGCGCAGGGAGTCAAGGACGACATCGTCCAGTTCGGGCGGGACATCGCCGGTGAGGCAAAGAAGATCCACGCCGCGCGTCCGGCCGGCGGCGGAGGTCTGCCGGATCCGACGGGTGGCGGGCGGGGCCGCGGCGGGACCGGGACCGGCGGGAGCGCGCCCTTCGACACCCAGTCGGCACTGGACGCGGCGAACCGCAACGTCGCGGCCGTGAGGGCGGCCTACGACGAGCTGGCCAAGGCGCCGGTCGACCAGATCACGGCGAAGTACCAGGCGTTCAAGGAGGCGGCGGGCAAGGCGACCGAGGAGATCGAGCGCCAGAAGAAGTCGCTGCAGGCCCTCGGCTCGCAGCAGCCGGGCGTGACCGCGGCGATCGAGGCTCTCGACAAGGCCCTGCAGACGATCGGCGAGCAGACGAAGGCGGCGGACAGCCTGAACGAGATCGCGAACGGGTTCACGTCCATCGAGGCGGCGGAGACCAAGGCCTCCGCGGCGCTCGCGGCGCTCGACGCGGCGCCGCTGTCGGAGGTGCTCCAGAAGACCCAGGACGTCGACGGCGCCATGGCGGCGCTCGACAAGGCGATCGCCGACCAGGAGGCGAGGCTCGCCGGTCTGAACAAGGAAACGGACCAGTACAAGAGCATCCAGGAGAAGCTCCAGGAGCTGCTCGCCACCCGCACCGAGCTGGAGACCCGGCAGGCCGAGGTGGTCGGCAAGGTCAGCCAGGGCACGCGCGACGCGCTCAAGGCGCTCAAGGACTACGCCGGCGCGCAGTCGGCGGCGCTCAAGGTGGAGAAGATCACCGCCTACCTGGCGGCGGTCGACAAGATCAAGACGGAGATCGCCTCGCTCAAGGAGCTGATGGGCAAGCTCGATCCCGGGAGCGACGCGTTCGAGGCCGCGAAGACCCGCCTCGGCGAGCTCGAAGGGCAGCTCGGCGAGGTCAAGAAGCAGGCGGAGGCCGGGGGCATCAAGCTGCGCACCGACGGGTTCGACGATTCGATCGGCGACATGGCGAAGACGTGGGACAAGTTCGTCAACGACGCCATCAATTCGTTCGGCGACCTCTTCCTCAACGTGCTCGAAGGCAACGTCCACAACTTCGGCGACTTCATCGACAGCATCAAGAAGATGTTCAGGAAGATGATCGCCGAGATGGCCGCCGACTCGCTGAAAAAGGTTCTCAAGATCCCGGTCACCTTCGGCGGCGAGGGCGGGTCGATCGGTTCCGGCAGCGGCGGCGGCAAATACGTCGGCCTCGACGCCTTCAAGGACCCCGCCACCGGCAAGTACGACTGGGGCCGCCTGTTCGGCACCGCGGCCATGGGCCTTGGCGTCGGCTCGCTGGTCGGCTCGTTCCTGGGCAAGGAGGACAACTACGCCGAGCTCGGCTCGCAGATCCTCGGCGTGGTCGGCGCCATCGTGGGCGCCTACTTCGGCTCTCCGCAGATCGGCGCCTGGGTCGGCTCGATCGTGGGCGGCCTGATCGGCAGCCTGATCAAGAAGGGGCTGCCCAGCACCTCGGCGACGCTCTCGGTCTCCGACGGCCGCGCGCAGGTCGATGCTTTCTTCTCGCGCAACAAGGGCAGCCTGGACCAGATCCGCCAATACGCCGAAGGGGTGGTCAAGGGGATCAACGACCTGGCCAAGCTGACCGACGCCACGCTGCTCGATCTGCCGGACATCAAGATCTCGATCAAGAACAACAAGTTCTACCGGGTGATCGACCAGTCCGGTTTCGTGAAGAGCTTCGGCAAGGATTACGAGGCGGCGGTCAACTACGCGATCCTGCTCGCGCTCAAGGGGGCCAGCTTCTCGGGTCTGTCGCCGGAGGTGGAGGCGGCGCTGCACAACACCAAGGCGACCACGGTCGAGGAGCTCGCGTCCGACATCGAGTTCGCCAAGGAGGTCCGCGACATCGATCTCGAGCCGGTGACCAAGGACCTGCGCGACGTCATCCGCCGCTTCAACGAGATGCGCGAGCGGGCGCGCGACCTGGGCATCTCGCTCGACAAGGTCGACTCCGCGTTCACCAAGGCGGTCAAGGCCATCAAGGACGACATCCTGAGCGGCCTCAAGCCGTTCCAGGAGGCCGGCCTGACCGACGTCGAGCGCGAGGCGAAGCGCATCACCGAGGCCTTCGCGGAGATGCGCGAGAACGCCCGCCTGTTCAACGAGGAGCTGGCGCGCGAGCAGGAGGCGCGCAACCAGCAGATCGCCGACATGCAGAAGCAACTCGCTGACAAGCAGGCCATGCTCGAGCGGATCGAGCAGATGCCGCAGATCCCGCAGGACGTCCTCGACAGCCTGGCCGACATGGGCATCAAGCTGCCGCAGGGCCTCATGGGCAACATGGCGGAGACGCTCAAGGAGGAGATCAAGAAGCTGATCGACGAGATCGCGCGGCTGACGGGGCTGAACGCCGACCAGACGCCGATCGACATGTCGGAGATCGACCGCGCCGAGCAGGAAGCCCGGCGCGCCCTGCGCGAGCGCGTGCGGGACTCGCTCGATCCCTACCTGCGCGCGAATCTCACCCCGGTGCAGCAGCAGCTCCTGCAGCTCAACGACACCTTCGAGAAGCTGCGCCGCGACGCCCATGCCGCCGGCGTCTCGATGAGCGAGGTGGACAAGGCCTACGAGGAGGCGGTCAAGGCGCTGCGCAAGCAGGTGATGGATCAGCTCCAGCCCTACCTCGACCTGGCCGACGGTCTGACGCCGCTCCAGGTCCAGCTCCGCGAGCTCGACAAGCGCTTCGAGGAGATGCGCACCAACGCCAAGGAGCTCGGCATCGACATGGAGACCGTCAACCGCGCCGAGCAGGCGGCCCGCGAGCAGATCCGCCAGCAGTTCGAGGACGAGCTCAAGGCCTTCGGCGGCGAGAATCCTTTCGTCGCCCAGCTCGACGAGCTGCGGAAGAAGTTCGAGGAGCTGACCAAGAACGCCATCGCGCTCGGCCTGAGCACCGACCGCGTGGACGCCGCTTATCAGCAGGCCCTGGCCAATCTCCAGAAGCAGTTCCAGGACGGCATCCAGAGCTATCTCGACTACGGCCGCGGCCTGTCCGACGTCGCGGTGCGCTACCGCGACCTGACCCGCTTCTTCGACGAGCAGCGCGAGGCCGCGCGGGCGCTCGACGAGGCCCAGGGCTTCCACGGCGGCGGTCCCAACGAGCAGCTCCTCGACGAGGCCCGGGCGGCCGCGTTCCAGCAGCTCATCGACGAGTTCAAGGCCTCGCTCCAGGACTTGCGCGACGCCGGCCTCACGCCGACCGAGATCGCCGTGCGCGAGATGCGCGACCGCTTCTCCCAGCTCCGCGAGGACGCCGAGCTGCTCGGCCTGTCGGTGGACGAGCTGTCGCGCCTGGAGCAGCAGGCCATCGAGCGCCTGCGCGGCGAGCTCGACGCCCAGCTCGACCGCTACCTGCTGTCCGACGAGGAGCAGCAGCAGCGCTCGCTCCAGGACGAGTTCCTGGGCTACCTGCGCGACGCCTTCGCGCTCTACACCTACGAGCCGGGCACCCAGGAGGAGCCCGAGCCGTTCCCCGGCGCGCGGGCGCTCGAACAGACCTTCGGCGACGTCAAGACGGCCTCCCAGGAGCTGGCGCAGGCCTTCCGCGACCTGCGTTTCGCCATGCAGCCGGACGGCACCACTCCGCCGCCACCGCCGGGCGGGCCTCTGCCGGACGACACCGATCTCACGCCGGGCGAGATGGTGGCCGAGGTGCTCGACTTCCTCAGGCCGCTGTACGAGGGCCGCGGCATGCAGGACGTCCCGGCCGAGCAGCGCCAGGCGATCGACGCCGCGTCCACCCAGGTGGCGCTGCTCCTGGAGCAGCTCCGGCTGGGCATGACCGACGACGTCGGCGCGCTCCAGGGCGCGCTCGGCAACCTGGTGTCGCTGCTCCAGCAGTCGGGCATCGACATCGACGGCTCGCTCCTCGCGCTCACCCAGGCGCTGGGCTCGGGCGATATCGAAGGCTTCCTCGACGAGCTGCGCGACGGCGTCCTCGGCACGACCGACGGCTTCGGCGCGCTGATCGACATCCTGCTCTCCGGCGGCGACATCTCACTGCCCGACCTGATGCACCAGCTCGCGAGCGGCACCTTCGACGCCATCCAGGCGATGCTCGGCCTGACCGAGATCCCGCCCGAGCTGGCCGACACGCTCAAGAAGATCGGCCTGGCCTACGAGGCCGCGCAGAACCAGCAGCACGTCACCCGGCAGGTCGAGCGCGGCGGCGGCGACGACGCCAACCGCGAGGCCGAGCAGCGCCAGCGCGACCTCGACGCCCTGCTGCGCCAGCTCGAACAGTTCGAGGACCTGCAGCTCTCGCCGGCCGAGCGCGAGCTCAAGAAGCTCAACGAGCAGTTCGACGAGATGCGCGAGAACGCCGCCCGCCTCGGGGTGTCGCTCGACCGCGTCGAGGCGGCCTACCAGCTCGCGATCGCCGACTTCTGGGAGCGCCTGCTCGGACCGCTCAACGACTTCCTCGAGAGCCTGTCGCTTTCCGAGCTCTCGACGCTCACCCCGCAGCAGCGGCTCGAAGAGGCGCAGGCGCGCTTCCAGGACCTCGCCGCCCGCGCCATGGGCGGCGACCTCGAAGCGGCCCAGCAGCTCCAGGCCGCGGCGCAGCAGTATCTCCAGGAGGCGCAGTCGTTCTACGCCAGCGGCCAGGGCTACCAGGACATCTTCGCGATGGTCAGCAGCGTGATCCAGCAGATCCTCGGCACCCTGGCGCCTGGCCTTCTTCCCGCGCCACCCACGGCTGGCGACATCACGGCCATGCTCGCCGACACCGGCTGGGCCTGGCGCGACGCGCTCACGACCGCCGGGATCCCGTTCGGAGCGTTCCCCGGCGACGTCTACGGCGCCGAGCCCGGCGAGACCCCGTCCTGGATCGGAGCGACCCCCGAGGGCGGGCCGCAGCTCGCGGTCGACCTCACCGGCATGCGCGACACCAACCGCGCCCTGCTCGAAGAGGTCCGCCTGTCGCGCCAGCAGGAGCACGTGGACGCCGTCGAGCTGCAGCGCCGGGTGGACGAGCAGGGCGAGGAGATGCGCGAGGTCCGGGCCCTGCTGCGGCGCCTGACCTCGACCACCCAGTATGGAGGGCGCGCGCAGTGAGCACGCCGTTCGAGCTTCTGCTGTCCGATCCCTACGCGGCGCGCTACTACCTGGTCGAGCTGGCGCCGTACCACCTCGGGAACGGGGCTGTGATCAACCTTTACTACTCGGACCACGGCTTCACTTCGGGACCGTCCGACAATCCCGCGAGCCAGCATTTCGAGGCGCGGGTGGTCGAGGCACTCAACTTCCAGCGCAACATGTTCCGGGAGGGAGCGATCGGCGGCCCGTCGCTGCCGAGCTTCGGCGAGATCCGCCTCAACAACGCCGACGGCGGGCTCGACACTCTCTTTCGCAACCTGGCGTTCGACGGCCGCGACGTGGTGGTGCGGCTGGGCGGCAAGGGCTTCGCCTATGCCGACTTCGGCGTCGTCTTCCGCGGCACGGCGCACAGCGCGGTGATCGACGAGCAGCAGGTCACGGTGCGGTTGCGCGACCTGCAGTACAAGCTCGACGCGCCGCTCCAGCCCGAGCTCTATGACCCGCCCGGCACGGGCGAGGACGCGCTCGACCTGGCTTTCACGATGGTCGGAGGCGCCGGCGGCAACTCCTATCACTACGCCGCGCTTTCCGGCGTCACCTCCTACACGATCCAGACCGGCGACGTGCTGGAGTACGACGTCTACTGGCCGGCGCGCCGCGCCGTGCCGCAGCGCCTTGCCTTCGACTTCACGGCCGGCGCGAGCGCGCTGCGGGCGACGAGCGCGGCCGACGCGGCGGGGCTCCTGGCCCACCCGGCCACCGACCTCTCGGCCAAGGCGACGGGGAAGTGGTACTCCCGGGCCATTCCGATCCCGGCCTCGCTGGTGGGCTCGGCGATCACGCAGTACGACGTGGCCACCGAGTACGACCCCGCCGCCGGCGTCACCACGATCGTGCGCGGGTTCCTGCGCAACATCCGGATCACCAACGGCGCGGGCACGGTGCGCAAGTCGATCTGGATGAGCGGCAGCGCGGCGCCGGCCGTGACCACGCACGTGTCGAGCAACGCCGGCAACCAGGTCGCGGTCCGGCTGCGCTCCGAGCTCGAATCGGGCGCCAGCCTCGAAGGCCGGCCCAAGCCGCTCTGCTTCGGCAAGTGCCTCAACGTGTCGCCGGTGCAGGTCAACCCGTCGCTCCTGATCTACCAGGTCCACGACGGCCCGATCCAGGCGATCGACGCGGTCTACAACCGCGGCGTGGCGTTGGCGATCGCCCAGTACACGGTCGATCTGCTGCGCGGCACCTTCACCCTGCTCCAGGCGCCGGGCGAGGGCGGCGTGATCACGGCCGACGTGCGCGGCGACACCCTGGGCTCGTACGGGTATCAAACGTCGATCTCCGCCATCGTCCAGCGGGTGGTGACCACCTATGGGCCGCTCGCCGCCACGGAGGTCGACACGACGAGCCTCACCAACCTGCACAACGCCAACCCGGCGGTCGCGGGCCTCTACGTGACCGAGCAGACCCCGATCCTCCAAGTGCTCGACGGGCTGGTCAACAGCATCGGCGCCTTCTACGGGTTCAACCGCGCCGGCCTCTTCGTGGCCGGGCTGTTCACCGCCCCGAGCGGGTCGGCCCCGGTGGCGGCTTCCTTCGGGTCGGCCGAGATCCTGGAGATCGAGGCCCAGCCGACCGAGCTGCCGGCCTGGCGCCAGCGCGTGGGCTACGAGCGCAACTGGACGGTGCAGGCCGGCGACACCCTGGCCGGCTCGGTCACCGAGCTGCGCAAGACCTTCCTCGCCGAGGAGGTGCGCCTGGCGGTGGCGTCCGACGAGACCGTCAAGACGAAGTTCCTGCTCGCCCTCGATCCCGAGCCCTGGCCGACGCTGCTCCAGGACCAGGCGGCGGCGCAGAGCGAGGCCAACCGGCTTCTGGTCCTCTACGGCCAGCGCCGGGAGATGTACCGGGTGACCGTCAAGACCCAGCCCTACAAGCTGGAGCTGGGCGACCAGGTGTCGATCGACTACACCCGTTTCGGCCTCGTCGCCCGCCTGTTCCGGGTGGTCGGCCTGGAGGAGCGGGCCGAGGTGAACCGCGTGACCATGCAGCTCTGGGGATAGGAGGCAGACCGTGTCGAACCTGGTCTTTGCGGGCGCGCCCAACCGCGCCGACGAAGCGACGCTGACGACGGGCTCGCAGGCGGCGAACCTGCCGGTGACGAACCTTCAGGACCGCCAGATCGTCAAGCCCTGGCGCACCCAGGTCACCACTCCGGCCTCGACCTGGGTCGCGGCGGCCTTCACGCAGCCGCAGGTGGTCGGCGCCGTGGCCCTGATCCGGCACAACTTCAGCCAGGGCTCGACCTGGCGGGTCCGGGTCGGCGACGACCCGACGTTCGCCGTGGTCGCCTACGACAGCGGCTGGGTGAACGTCTGGCCGCAGATCGAAGAGTTCGGGACTCTGCCCTGGGGCGTCTTCCAGTGGGGCGGCCTGGTGCCGCAGGAGGTGGCGGTGCAGATCACCCTGAGCGCCTACCACCTGCTGCCGAACCCGGTCGTGGCGCAGCGGGTCCGCATCGACATCAACGACGCGGCCAACCCGGCCGGCTACCTCCAGGCCGGGCGCCTGGTGGCCGGGCCGGCCTACCGGCCGTCGCACGACATGCTCTACGGCTGGTCGATCGGCTTCGAGGACCCGAGCGTGGTCTCGAAGAGCCGCGGCGGCCAGACCTGGATCGACGTCCAGGAGCGCTACCGGGTGCTGCGCTTCACGCTCTCGAACCTGAACGAGACCGAGGCCTTCAGCAACGTTTTCGACTACCTGTTCCGGCGCAAGGGGATCGCCGGCGACGTGCTGGTCATCCCGCGCGCCGACCGGCCCGACCAGTACCACAACCAGGCGATCTACGGCCGCCTGCGCTCCCTGGAGCCGCTGACCAATCCGTACTACGAATCGTTCGATGCCAATTTCGAGGTCGAGGAGCTGCTCTAGCGCCCCGTCCCCGGATCGTCCCAGAAAGGGGTTTTGCCATGCCGTTCAGCTACGTCCTCGCCGGCCAGCAGTTCACGGACGCCAACTTCGCGGGCACCGCCTACGCGAACGAGCAGACGGGCTTCCCGAAGGCCTTGGAGAAGATCGTCGAGCACGTCGCCAACGCCTGGCGCAGCGCCTCGTCGACCTCGCTCGCGGTGGGCACCGGCGCCAAGACGCTCACCGTGGCGGCGAACCGGCCCTTCGCCATCGGCCAGCCGGTGCGCATCGCCTCGGCCTCCGACCCGGTCAACACGTTCATGGACGGCATCGTCACGGCCTACACCGACGTCACCGGCGCGATGACCGTCCAGGTGTCGAGCGCCAAGGGCTCGGGGACGTTCGCGAGCTGGTGGGTCTCGCTCGGCGGCTTCGCGCAGGTGACGGCGAGCCCGAGCCCTCTGGCGATCGCGAACGGCGGCACCGGCGCCAGCACGGCCGACGCGGCGCTCACCAACCTCGGCGCCATGAAGGGCGCCAACAACCTCTCGGAGCTGACCAACGTCACGACGGCGCGGACCATCCTGGGCCTGGGCACGGTGGCGATCGAGAGCACGGTGCCGCTCGCCAAGGGCGGCACCGGCGCCACCACCGCCGCCAACGCGCGCACCAACCTCGGCCTCGGCAGCGTGGCGCTCGACAACGTGGTGCCGCTCGCCCGCGGCGGCACCAACGGGACGGATGCGGCGACGGCGCGCACCAACCTGGGCCTGGGCACGGTGGCGATCGAGAGCACGGTGCCGCTCGCCAAGGGCGGCACCGGCGCCACCACGGCCGTCCAGGCGCGGGCCAACCTCGGGATCACGCTCGGTCCGACCCGGCCGAAGTACAGCCGGCTGACCGCGGCCGGCGCCTCGGGGTCCTACTCCGACCTGATCCCGCTCACCTCGGGCTCGGGCTATCTCAACGCCGTCAACATCTACTTTCCCGCCTATGGAGGGAGCGGCTATTCGGCCTATTGCAACGTCGAGGTGACCATCGACGGCGGCACGGCCCTGGTCTTCGACGTTCAGGCGTACGATTACAGCATCAACCCGCAGGACCCGCCCGGCACGAGCAGCGGCTTCATTCCGCTCAACCTGCGGTTCAACACCAGCCTCCGGGTCCGCGGCGCGCGCGTCGGCAGCGGCACGGAGGTGATCCTCACCGCCGCCTGGGCGCTGGACTGAAATCGGCTCGATTCTTGCTCTTCGGGCTTGAGCGAGGAGGTTCTCCATGCTCAAGCCCGCCTTCCAGCCGTGTCTGCTCCTCGCCTTGATCCTCAGCGCCGGCTGCGGCTCCTCGGCGAAGCTCCCCGTCACCGCCGGCACCGGACCGAGCCCCACCCTGCCGCCACCGGAAAAATCCCTGATCCCGGTCGTCAACGTGGTCACGGCCAAGGGCTGGCCGCAGGGCGCGAAACCCGACGCCGTCGAGGGGACCGCCGTGACCGCGTTCGCCCAGGGCCTGGACCACCCGCGGTGGGTCTACGTGCTGCCGAACGGCGACGTGCTGGTCGCCGAGACCAACGCTCCCCCGCGGCCGGAGGAGGGCAAGGGGATCAAGGGCTTCTTCTTCAAGAGGTTCCAGGCCAAGGCCGGCGGCGCCGTGCCGAGCGCCAACCGGATCACCCTGCTCCGGGACGCGGACGGCGACGGCGTGGCCGAGACCCGCACCGCGTTCCTGACCGGGCTGAGCTCGCCGTTCGGCATGGCGCTCGTGGGCAAGGACCTTTATGTTGCCAACAGCGACGCCATCGTCAGGTTTCCATACGAGCCGGGCGCGACCGAGATCAAGGCGGCCGGCACGAAGCTCGCCGATCTCCCCGCGGGTCCGCGCAATCATCACTGGACCAAGAACGTGATCGCCTCGCCCGACGGATCGAAGCTCTACGCCTCCGTCGGCTCCAACAGCAACGTGGCCGAGAACGGAATGGAAGAGGAAGAGGGGCGCGCCGCGATCTGGGAGGTGGACCGCGCGACCGGCGGCAAGCGCCTCTTCGCCACCGGGCTGCGCAATCCGGTCGGAATGGCCTGGAAGAACGGCGCGCTGTGGACGGCGGTCAACGAGCGCGACGAGCTCGGCAGCGACCTGGTGCCCGACTACATGACGTCCGTGAAGGACGGCGGTTTCTACGGCTGGCCCTACAGCTACTACGGCCAGCACGTGGACAGCCGGGTGCAGCCGCCGCGGCCCGACCTCGTCGCCAGGGCGATCGTGCCCGACTACGCCCTCGGTCCGCACACGGCCTCGCTGGGCCTTGTTTCCGCGGAAGGGACCTCCCTGCCCGAGCCGTTCCGGCAAGGCATGTTCGTGGGCCAGCACGGCTCCTGGAACCGCAAGCCGCGCAGCGGCTACAAGGTGATCTTCGTGCCCTTCGCCGGCGGCAAGCCGTCCGGCGAGCCGGTCGATGTGCTGACCGGCTTCGTCAAGGACAACGGCGACGCGATGGGGCGGCCCGTCGGCGTGGCGCTCGACAAGCGCGGCGCCCTGCTGGTGGCGGACGACGTCGGCAACACGATCTGGCGGGTGTCCTCCGCGTCCGCCTCGGCATCCGGCCGCTGATTGTTGTAGAAAGACCGGGTGCGATCCGCATCGCCGACGCGGCTGCTCCTGGTGGGTGCCGGCCACGCCCACCTGGAGATCCTGCGCCGGCTCGCGATCCATCCGCGGGCCGATGTGGACCTGACGCTGGTCTCGGCGGCGGACCGCCATCACTACTCCGGCATGGTGCCGGGCTTCCTGCAGGGGCAATACGAGGAGCGCGAGATCACCTTCGACCTGCCGGCGCTCGCCGCGGCGGCCGGCGGCCGGTTCCTTCGGGCGCGGGCCACGACGATCGATCCTTCAGCCCGGGAGGTCCGTCTGGACGACGGTGGCGTCCTGGGCTACGACCTCGTCTCCTTCAACGTGGGCTCGCGATCGGCGGGCGACGAGGAGGAGACCGTCCGGCGCCACGCGGCCGTGGTCAAGCCGATCGACCGGGCGGTGGATCTCCGGCGCCGGCTCGCGGAGCTCGCGCAGGGGAAGGCGGTCGTCGTCGGAGGAGGCGCGGCGGGCGTCGAGATCGCCTGCGCGATTGCCTCCGTTCAGGGCCGGGTGACGATCCTGGAAGGCTCCGAGGCGATCCTCGCGGACTATTCGAAGCGCTTCCGGCGGCGCGCGGAGGCGGTCCTGGCCGGGAAGGGCATCGAGGTCCGGACCGGCGTCCGGGTGGAGGCCGTCGAGGCCGACGCTGTCCGGCTCCGGGGCGGCGGCAGGCTGGGATCCGATCTGACGGTCTGGCTGACCGGAGCCGCCGCCTGGCCGCTGTTCGAGGCGTCGGGCCTGCCGGTCGATAAAAAAGGTTTCCTGTTGGTGGACGACTCGCTGCGCTCGGTCGCCGACCCGCGGGTCTTCGGAGCCGGGGACTGCGTGACGCCCGAGCGCCATCCTGAAACGCCGAAGGCCGGCGTCTACGCCGTCCGCGAGGCGCCGGTGCTCTGGAAGAGCCTCGTCATGGCGCTCGAGGGCGGGACCCCGCCGCGCTACGAGCCACAGCGAAGCTTCCTCTCGCTCCTCAACACCGGGGACGGCAAGGCCCTGCTGCGCTACAAGGGCCTCGTCGCTCACGCCCGCTGGGCGTGGCGCCTCAAGGACCGGATCGACCGCCGGTTCATGGCGCGGTACAAGGTCCTTCGCTCCGGACGTTGACGCCCGAGGCCGCCGCCAGACAGTAGTTGCCGTAGGTCTTGCCATCGCAGCCACAGACCGGCTTGTCGATGACATGGCCGTGCTCGACACAACTCTCGGGGCGCGGCTCGCACAGGCCGCTCTCGTCGCAGCTCCCGAAGAGCTTGGCGCAGAACTCGCCCTCGCCGCACTGCTCGTTCGTCGAACAGGCGCCGGCGGGCCTGGCGGAGGCGACGGAAGCCTGGGGTTTTCCTGTCGGGGCGCTCTGGCAGGCCGCCGCCAGCAGAAGAAGCGGGAATGCCAGGATCAGGCGTTTCATCGTGGAGGTCCCTCCCATGGAAATGGACTGGAAGTATAGCCGGGACGCCGGCATGGCGGCGGACCCGCCAACCAGCCGGACCGTCTCCGATCTCCGTCGTCCGGCTGGTTGGCGCTCGGGCCCGTCGAATCAATAGGCCGCGGGGGTCACGGGGACGCTCTGGAGCACGTTCCCTGGAGCGTTGCCGTTCATCGGATAGGTGTCGAAAGCCAGCGTCTGGCCGGCCACCGTGTAGAACATGAGAGCCGCCGTCCCTGCGCCGGTCGCATCGGTCTGCACCCTGCCGACCCAGAGGCGGCACTTCCAGTAGAAGTCATAGGTGACGCTCGGGACGCCCCCGGTGATCTGAACCAGGGCCGCCGTCACGCCGCTGACGTTCTGCACGAGGGTCACGTTGCCGCCGATCGTCGACGGATTGGACGCGGTCACGTCTGAGTTGTCACAATCCGATTGATCCTGGCGGATCAGCGATCCACCCCCGACCCTCGCCGCGATCGTCGGCGTGATCCGGACGCTCTGGAACTTGTTTCCGAGCGGCGCGCCGTCCGGATACATATCGAACGTAAACGTCTGGCCGACCGCGGTCTGGAGCGTGAAGCTCGCCGCCCCCGTGCCGCTGGCATCGGTCTGCACCTGGCCGAGCCAGAACATACACTTCCAGAAAAAGTGATAGCCGGTGTTGGGCGTGCCGTTCGTGATCTTGACGATCACCGTCGTCGCGCCGGTCGAGGTCTGAACGATCGTCACCGCGCCGCCGACCCTCGAGTAATCGCCGGAAACGCTGACGTTGTTGTTGCCGCAATCCGAGAAGTCCTGCCGGACCAGCTCTCCGTACCCCAGCGAATAGGCCGCCTGAGCCGGCCGGCTCGACGCGAGCGCCACACACGCGAAGGCGAGCAGGAGTGCCGTCAACTGCCCTTTCAAATTGAAAGACATGAGATCTCCTTTTCCTTGTCGTTCACAGCGCGGCCACCCGGCTGGTCGCCGACGGCTCTGTAAGGATCGCCGTGATGTCCGGCTCGGACGAGAGCAAGAGGGGTGCCATGGAAAAAGCACCGAAAAAAGGAGAAATCCGGATGATTTGAAGGGATATAAACGCTCTTGGACGTCCATCAACGTTCATCGACGTTGTTGGTAGCCGATCTGAGAGAAGTGTTCGCGCAGTGGACGGCCGGCGAGCAGCAGAGCCTCGCCGGCCTCCTGCGCCGCCTCGTGCCCGACATGACGTCCAGTCCGCCCGGTGCCATCTGGACCGAGCTTGGCCACGAAGGCTTCGTTGTTGTCGTCCTCCCCACTTATTTCTCCGGAGGCGCCCCGAATTCGATAGTCTTGCATCCATGACGATTCCCACCGAACCCATCGGCAGCATCCCCCGTCCCCCCGAGCTGATCCAGGCCGCGCGCGAGGCGCAGCAGGGCCGGCTGGACCCGGAGCGTCTGGACGAGCTCTACCGGAAGGCCCTCGTCGATACGATCCAGCGCTTCGAGGCGACCGGCTCGCCGGTCATCACCGACGGCGAGCAGACCAAGCCCAGCTTCGCGACCTACCCCATCCACGGCAGCGACAACCTGGCACCCGACGGCGTCACCATCCCCTTCGCCGACGGCCACACCCGGCAGCTGCCCCGCCTGGTGTCGGGGCCGTTCCGCTACCGGACCCGCGCGTCGAGCTACCTCGCGGCGGCGCAGGGCCTGACGAAGACGCCGCTCAAGCAGGCGGTGATCTCGGCCTCGGCGATCAGCCTGCTCTATCCCGCGGACGGCATCGACGGCTACTCCCGGGACTCGTTCGTCGCCGACCTCGTCGACGAGGCCGAGGCGGACATCCGGGAGTGCCTGGACCGCGGCGCGGCCAAGGTGCAGATCGACTTCACCGAGGGGCGTCTCGCCGTGAAGCTCGACCCTTCGCGGGGGCTGCTGCGGCAGTTCGTCGCCCTGAACAACCAGGTGCTCGGCCGGTTCACGCCGGAGGAGCGGCGGCGGATCGGAGTCCACACCTGCCCCGGCGGCGACCAGGACTCGACCCACAGCGCCGACGTCGACTACGCCGAGCTGCTCCCCGAGCTGTTCGCGCTGGAGGCGGGAAACTTCTACCTCCAGTTGGCGAGCGAGCCGGATCGCCGGCGGATCCTCACCCTGATCCGCGAGCACGCCCGGCCGGGCCAGGTGATCTTCGTCGGCGTCACCGACCCGATCGATCCGCGGGTGGAGACGCCGGAGGAGGTCCGCGACCGCGTCCTGGAGGCCGCCGAGATCCTCGGACCGGAGCGCCTCGGCAGCACGGACGACTGCGGGTTCTCGCCGTTCGGCGACGACCTGTCGACGGCCCGCGACACGGCCTTCGCCAAGATCCGCTCCCGGGTGGAAGGGACCGAGATGGCCAGTCGTGAGCTCGGCGTCTGAGGCGGAGAGGAATTGGAGCCGTTAAGCCAATAGCCGACTGGCAATGATCTTGCTGGTCTCTGAAGGGCGGGCGAAGTCGCCCCCCGTCCTCTTTCCCCGAACGAAAGGAGTACCTGATGCGATATCCGACGAAAACGCTGCTTCTGATCCTCCTGCTGGCGCTCGCGCTCACCGGAGCCGCCGCCGCGCAGAGTGACAACCCAGGCCAGGGCGATGAGAACCGGTCGGTCCGCGTCACCGGCGTGCTGACGGATGAAGGGGCCGAGTGCCCCGCTCTGCGCAGTGACGACGGCAAGCTCTACACGCTGACGCCCCGCGACCTGCAGGGCTTCCAGGTTGGCGACCGTGTGGCCGTGGTGGGCAAGGTGGCCAAGATCAGCTTCTGCAACCAGGGGACGACCCTGGAAGTCCAGAAGATCACGGCGGCCAAGCCGGCCGGGTAGAATGCGCTGGGAGGAGGAGGGGAGGAGGTGCCGGAGGAGGTGCCAGACATGTATTTGGGCTGTAGTTCTCGGCATCCGAGGGGGCGCCCCCACTCCTACAATGCCCGCCGGCCGGCCCTCGCGAGCCGCTGGTGAGAGTGGTTGGCGTTCCGGCCGTCGAATCAATAGGCCGCGAGGGCCATGGGATCAACCGTCGGCGGAACCAATCGGATTGGACTCCAGCCGAGAGTTGTTGGTCACCGCACTTTAGGCGGCCTCTCGAAGTCCTCAGGCATTCCTTCGAAGGCCCGCCAGAAGGACTCCGGCCATTCCCCGGCCTTGATGCTGGTCAACCGAAGGGCGATCTCCCTGTCATCGGAGAGGAGTTGATTGGCCTTGAGAAGCTCGGGGCCCATGACTCGGAGCTTCTCGGTAAGAGCCTCAAGGCTCGTGGCTTCTGTTGACAGACCCGGCACGTCCTCGCTCGTCGCCACCCAAACCGAGGTCTCTGGATCCCAACTGGCTTGAACGTGGAAGGTGAAGGTCTCCCGCTCCTCCTGAGCCTCTCCCTCGTCCAGCCAGGACTGGAGCAGATCGATGACTTTCTGCGCTGGGACCCTGGAAGGAAGAAGGTGGTGGTCCAACTGGTGGTCCAGCAGCTCCATTGCCAGGGCCGACGCGGTCAGGCCCCGCCGTTCCGCCTCATGCCGAAGCCGGTCTTCCAGATCTGGCGGCAGGTTCAGAGTCAGGATCATGGCTTGTCACTCCAAGTCTATTTTACCTCAAGCAGATCCGAGAGGTGTCATCGAAAGCGGCTGCAGGTGTCCTGCCCAAGCTTCTGGTCACCTTTGGAGAGTTTATCGAGAAGGTTGCAGCTCGACGCGCGAGTGGCCGCATGCAGAGAGGGGGATCGGTCTTTGGGTGTCGGACGGTGCTGTGTTAGAACCCCCCACTCGACCCAACAAGATGAAAAAGTCGCCAGCGCCCAATTCAATGCTGCGAGCAAGGCAATCCGGAATGGACTGGTTGCGTTCCGGGATGCGACGGAGCTACTCAAGCAAGGAGATTGCTTCACGAGATTCCCAGTGGGCTCATTCCCGCAGGGCCTGCCCTTCGTGAGAGCCCTGCCGCCATAGACGCGAAGGCTGGAGCCGACGCTCCCGACGATGGGTAGATCCGTTATAGACGGAGAGATCTGGACCGGGCAAAGGTGTAGAATGTGGGTATATAGGGTGACTCCTGTACTCGGCTATAGCACCGGCAGGGTCTATCACCTCCGTCGGGCCGATTGTACAATGCGATGCGATTGTTAAGGTACCGGATCAGCCAAGAATTGGGCAGGATGTGGAGTTCCCCTCCGTCGTGGAAATTGGTGCCCTCGCTCTTATTGAATGACCGTTATGAAACAGACCTCGCCTAGCTTATCAAGCCGGCTCATCCTGAACGTCAGCCCTATTCAATTCGACGAGAAAGCGGAGATACGTCTAGGACTTCTTCCGTATCGAGAGCGAGAACAGCTCCAACAGCTACGCGCAGACCATCAACTCACCCATGTTTTCCGTCGGCGTGACGAGTGTATTCAAGTAGTTAGCGTTACTGGCTTAGCTGACGACATCGGTGAGTCTTTCGAGACTGTGTGTTTATCGAAGAATCTCCAACTCACAGCAGCCCTAGTCCGCAACGCTCTACTCAACTACTTCTATCGCCTTGGACGAACAGTTCTTGGTTACGATCCGCTGGTCTTCCTTGCTGCTGGTCCGGCAGATAACCTTCTCGGGAGGGCCTTGCCAGTGGATCTCGCAGCTCCGCCGTGGCTTTCAATTACACCTCGATACGAGGCGGCAGTCCGCGTTTTTTATCTCGACAATAAATCACCTTTCATCGGGGTGGCCCTTGATGTAAACTCTACGCGGCGAATCCTGGCCAGCTGCGATGTGCTAATTGCTGAGGGTCTCGCCATTGAAGGCCTGTACGTAGGTCGGGATTTAGCATCAAAAGACCCTAGGGTAGCCTCGAAATTTGAGTTGCTTGGTCGAGTAAGTGCTGTTCGTGGAGATCAGCTTTTCCTTGAAGATGCCCGAGATGAGTTAAGCTCGGTCTCCTCTGCGGAGGTGCGCCTCGAAGGACGGAGAGATGCAATCGACCGGTGTATCAATTATGCATTCGGCGATCGGGCTACAGAGATAGAAGGCCGCTTGAGTGCACTATTAGCCGACATTCACACAGGCCCTCCCCGACTCGATCGATTGAAGAAGGTAGTTGAGCATTTGACCCAACAAAGCTTCGAGATGGTGCCGGGCATACCCTTCCGGCTTGGGTCTATGCTCATTCAGGGAGGAAAGCACTTCCCGTCTATACAAAACGCGCCCAAGACAACATACATATTCGATCCTACAAATGCTCGCACCGACATCTGGCACGATCGGGGTCTTAAAACATTCGGGCCATATACGTCTCGGACCTTCACGCCTTCGCGTCCAAGGCTAGCCGTGCTTTACCAGAAGCGATACAAGGGCCAAGTGGAGGAGATGCTTCATAAGTTCCTCAATGGCATTCCCTTGGGGGGGCAGGAGCATGCTCCATTTGCGCAAGGTTTCGTCCGCAAATATGGTCTTGAGCAATGCACGACAGAATTCTTCCCTGTGTCAGACGACAGCGTAACGGCATACGATCGTTCTGTGCGAGAGGTTCTGCGAGTTCAGGGTGAGCGTGATATCAAATGGGATCTCGTATTTGTGCAGATTGAGGAGCGGTTTCATTCTCTTCAGGGGGCTTCCAATCCTTACTTGGTAACTAAAGCGGCTTTCCTCGCTCAGCAGATTCCAGTACAAGAGTTTGAGATTGAGACGGTGGCAGGTGTTCCGGTAAAACAGCTTGGCTACGTTCTGAATAACATGGCACTTGCTAGCTATGCCAAGCTTGGAGGAATACCCTGGCTAATACAGGCAAATCCTACCATCGCTCATGAACTTGTAGTTGGGCTTGGCAGCGCCCAATTGGGGACTGGTCGATTAGGTGCGCGGCAGCGAATGGTCGGCATAACGACTGTCTTCACTGGCGATGGTAGGTATCATCTAGCCAACCTATCCCAGGCGACGCCATTTGAAGAGTATCGGGAAGCACTATATACGTCGCTCAGCAACACTGTCGAGAAGGTCCGGAGTGATTTTAATTGGCAACCAGGTGACCATATTCGTCTCGTCTTCCACGCCTTCAAAGATTTCAAAGACACGGAGGCTGATACGGTAAAGGCGGTAATGTCGAAGCTTAAAGACTTCGACATTGAGTTCGCCTTTATCCATGTTGCAGATAGCCATCCCTATCTTGTCTTTGACGAGCTACAGAAGGGAACTTGGGATTATACAGGTCGTACCCAGAAGGGCGTATATGCACCAAGCCGCGGACAGTTCTTTCGTCTCTCGAACAGCGAAGTGCTTATCTCGCTTACAGGCCCCAAAGATGTCAAGCAGGCATCGCATGGACTCCCACGTCCAATTCTTCTGCGGCTTCACCGCGCCTCGACATTTACCGATACAACCTATCTGGCGCGCCAAGTGTTCGCCTTTGCAAGTCACTCCTGGAGAAGTTTCTTTCCATCTCCGATGCCTGTAACAATCCTATACTCGGAGCTTGTCGCGAGACTGCTCACGCAGCTTGCTACGGTTGATAGCAGTGTTGCGAACGCTGTCCTTGGTCGCATTGGCCGAACGCGGTGGTTTCTGTGATCGACGTTTCGCGCTTGGTTCTCAGTGACTTCCGTGCTGAATTAGTACGGAATATCAAGGCCTTGGCAGGCGCTTGCTCCCTTGAAGAGGCGTTTGCAGCTTGGCTAGTGGGCGATGCCATTCCGGATCTGTCACTCATAGAGGTCGCTCGCGCAGCGCGTCAACGCGAGGGAGCGCAACGAACTTACCGCGACGTTGCAACTCTTGGTTTTGCGCTTATGGAAGGAGACGGAAGCGCTGAAACACAGGCAGCGTTGCGGGCTGGCTTACTCTGGGTATCGGGGCGACAACCGTTCTTCGAGGGCTCTCCTGCCGGCTTTGAGCAGGACCCGATCGCGCTTTTGGGGATCTCTCTCGGTGCTCGCAGGCAGGAGAGTTCGGTGGCCGAGGCAGTGCGCAGTTGGTTAAGCACTTTCATTGAGCGTTCCTATAACCTCATGGCACCCGAAAGCTGGGAACGCGCCATTGTCGCTCTGGTGCAGCAGCTAATTGGCGCATTACCATCGCTTCCGCTCTCGGAAGGAGACGGCGTCGCAGAAATCAGGGTTGCACTTCGAGCTAAGGGGCTTCTCGAAAGCGAGAATAGCTCCCTTGTGGAACGTGATGAAGCAGCGGCTCTCGTGACGGTACGCAGCGGGGCTCCTGATAACGCGCCACAGACAGCCCTGCGCTTGGCAGCGCTTGACTGGATTCGGAGAATATCACCAATCGTGGTTCCCGGGAGGGTCGCGGCATCCGACCTCGTGACCCTCCTTCAGCGTGTGCCCGCAGGATTAGCTCGATGGACCTGGGAGAGCACTCCCCGTACGCGGGGCGGTACCGCTCGGCAGTGGCATGTGGACAACGAGTACCAAGTCCAGAATCTCCTCTGGTTTCTTCTCTCCCCCATCTTTCCAGACCTTCGAGCAGAGGAGTACGCGCCGCCAGTCGGACATCGCCAGCCTAGGGTAGACATTGGGGTCCCTGCGCTCCGAGTCATTGTCGAAGTGAAGTTCATGCGTCCGGAAAAGTCTTTTAGCGATATCACTGAAGAGATCGCAAGTGATGCGAGCCTATATTTGACTCCGGACTCGCGTTACACCGAGATGGTCGTCTTTATCTGGGACGAGGCACGAAAGACGGAGCAATACGACCGGCTGCGTAGTGGCCTAAAGCAGATCCGTGGAGTAACCGATGCCGTGATCATCCCTCGGCCCGGAGGAATGTATTGACGGCGACCATTTAAGGCTACTTGCGGCTTGGCGCTTCCCCGAGCATCGATCCAAATATTTGGAGTAGGGGTCTCAGGTCGGAAGGGGTGGAGAGGTGCCAGCACCTATTCGGCGCAACGCGCCGGTCTTTCGTTTGCCCGCTATACTCCGAGGGTGAGGTTCGAATGGGACCCAGAGAAGGAGGTCCGCAACCTTCGGAAGCACGGGGTCTCGTTCGAGGAGGCGAGCACCGTGTTCGGTGATGCGTTGGCGGCGACGATCCCGGATGCCGAGCATTCCGAGCTTGAGGTCCGCTTCATCACGATGGGGATGTCCTCGGGGAGCCGGCTGCTGATCGTCTCCCACACCGACGCCGAGGAGAGCGTCCGGATCATCAGCGCGAGGACGGCAACCACACAGGAAAGAAGGCGCTATGAGTCAGGAACCTGAAGACGACGATCTCGAACCGGAGTACGACTTCTCGGGAGCGGTGCGCGGCAAGTACTACCAGCGCTACCAAGAGGGGACGAATGTGGTCCTGCTCGATCCCGATGTGGCCCAGGCCTTCAAGGACTCGGCGTCGGTCAACCGGGCTCTCCGCCTCCTCCTCGATCTCGCCAAGCAAGAGGTTCCCCAGAGTCGTTGACTCCGCGCGCTCGCGGTCCATCCGCCGGGGGCGCGACTGTGTTCCGGTTGCGCCCCCGGTGCGCCCCCGCCTTCAGACGAGCGTCTACGCACCGCAAGAGCGGATCGAGCTAAGTGCTTTTTGGTGGGAGTAGAAGTGGTGCAGCCAGGAGGAGTCGAACCCCCAACCTACAGATCCGTAGTCTGTCGCTCTATCCAGTTGAGCTATGGCTGCACGAGACGCTGCGGCGCAGGCCGCCGTGCGGAGGTGGGATTGTAGGACAGGCCGTTCCGGAGCGCAACCCCCAATCAGGGTAGAAAAAGCCCCCTCCCCGTCCCCTCCCCCGCTGCGCGGGAGAGGGCGCCCCCGCCCGCCGGCGGACGGGTGAGGGTAGAGCTTCGGCAGGGCGGGGAGGGGAACGACCCTGCCGGCTCGAAGGATTCAGTTGTCAAGGAACACTCGGGCGGCGCGCTCGTGGTGGCGCGGCTGCCGCGCACCGGTTTTCCTCCGCCGGTCCCGGGAGCGCGGTGGCCGGGCTCTCGTTCCCATGCCCCGCGAACAGGGGCGCGGGCGCCGAAAACCCGGGCTCGCGCCGTGGGAACCCGTGCGCGGCTGCCGGGATCAGGATCTCCGCGCCCGCAACTCCGTGCTCGCGCGCCGGTCTCCTGTTCTCCGCTGCCGCGCACGACCTCCCATGCGCCGCTCTCCTGCGACCGGCGGCCGAAAACCCGCGCACGGACCACGAGCCCATGCGCCGCCGCCTGCCAAAACGACTGCGCTGGAGACGTTAGCGGGTTGTTCTGGAAAGTCAAGAGGGGAAAAAGTGTGCGAAACACACTTTTTGGTCCGAGAAAAATTCCAAAAAGGTCTTGACGGCCGGTCTGGACTCCATCATCATCTCCTCGCTGCCCAGGGAGGCAGCTTTGATGGCGAGTCCTTCGGCGCCATGAAGGTGCCGGTTTACAGAGAAAGGAGAAGTACCATGCGTAACATCCGCTCGTTTGCCGATTTCATCACGGATTG
>JBEQUE010000075.1:0-20833 GCA_040349255.1 Acidobacteriota bacterium
AGAGCCTGGTGGCGCACCCCTCCACCATGACCCACGCCTCCATGGACCTCGAAGCGCGCCGCCGGGCCGGCATCGGCGACGGCCTGCTGCGGCTGTCCGTGGGCATCGAGGCCGCCGAGGACCTCGCGGCCGACGTCGCGGCCGGGCTCGACCGGGCCCTGGCCGCGGTCGAGGAGGCGGAAGCGGTCGGAACGCAAAGGCTCGCCCCGGTGAGCTAGCATTCGGGCAAGACCGGAGAGCTCGACGACGAAAGGAGAATCATGCGCGATTCGAACCGACGTATCGTTTTCCTTCTTTTCCTCACCGGCCTGGCGCTGACCGGATGCACCGCGCAACGTCTCGCCACGCAGGCGGTCAGCTTCAACCTGACCCTGGAGAAGTCGCAGAACGAGATGCTCCTCCTCAACGTCATCCGCGCCAAGGATCGCCTCCCCATGTATCTCTCCGGGATTTCCGGTCTGACCGGCAACGTCCAGACCACTCTTTCCGGCAGCCTTGGCAGCACCTATACGGACTCCCGGTCGAAAGCCCCGACGGGCGTGACGGATACGCTGACCCGCAGCTACACGCCGTCCCTCGGGGCCACCTTCTCCAAGAATCCGACATTCACCCTCGCCGTGCTCGACACACAGGAGTTCATGCGGGGTTTCCTGGCCCCCATCCAGAAGGAGACCCTGAGCTACTACTGGAACCAGGGCTGGCCGCGCGAGCTCCTGCTCTACCTCCTCGTGCAGAGGGTCGAGATCCATGAAGAGAACCAGCCTCTGCGGGTCCTGCGAAACTATCCCGACAGCGCGGACGAGGAAGTCCGTGAGCTGCAGGAATTCTCCGACTGGGTCGCGAACGAGTTCCTGATCCAGGACCCGCAGATGGAGACGGTCTCGGTTCCGTTCAACATCGGCCCCGAGCTTCCGAAAGCCGAGATCGCCGATCTCAACAAGCTCATCGCGGTCGCCAAAGAGGGGCTGCTGCTCACGAAGATCGGAGATGGTTATCAGCTTCAGAAGCAGCAGGCGGATCTGCGGTTCCGTCTCGCCTCGGACGCGCCGGAAACCAATCCATCCGCCACCAAGCAGGAGTACAACGAGAGCGTCGCCCGGCAGTCCGGAAAAGTGGCCGTTTCCCAGTCCGGCACGAAGACCATCACGATCGTGCTCCGGTCCCCGGAGGCCTTGATCTATTACCTCGGGGAGCTGGTGCGGCTCGAGAACCGCGCCGAGACGCCCCTCGCGCCGTACGTCTGCATCCAGAACGTCTATCAGCCTCTCTTCGTCGCGCGTCCGACGGGGACCTGCGCGGATACCCTGGCCGACGCCGACACGGGCAAGGAAAGGTACTCGATTCCGCCGACAGGCCTGGCGACCGCGAAGGCTCCCTGCACGACGGGGAGCCTCAAGCTGACCGCTCCGGACTGCGAGTCGGGCCGGTCCATGCAGGCGCTTCGCCTGTTGAACCAGATCATTTCGCTGCAGAAGTCGGCCAAGGACAACCCTGCGACCGCGCTCGTCCGCGTGATCGGAGACTGATGCCGCGTATCGACGATCCGGCCTATCTGCGCCACGAGCAGTACCGCACGTCCGGGAACCTCCAGGCACGGATCGACTTCCATGTCCGGTTCCGCTGGAGATCACCGAAGTGGAGCCCCTGGTCGAGTACGTCGCCTCGAAGGTGTCGCTCTCCCCGGAGCGCAGGACCACCTTCGCCCGGTTCGCCTCGGACGAGATGGCCCGGCTCGGAGGGAGGCTCCGGGTGTCCAAGGACTATGGGCTGTTCGAAGCGGCCTGTTAGTACACTGCCAGGGAGAAATTACAGTCAACGAAGTTGATGCCCGGTCCGCGATCGGCGAAGCTCACGTAGACGGCATTCCCGGTTGTCTTCTCGGCGTTGATCATCGTGTTGCAGGATCCGGTAAGCCCTGGTGTAACCAGGTAGTAACCATTTGCCACGTCGACGCTCGGATCGAATTCAACGCGATAACCAGGTGGTTGCTTGGCAACCGATGCAACCTTGACCCCACGCAACAGGGTGCCATCGGCTTTCACGGCCGCGAGGCCCTGCACCTGCGGACCTGAGCATCCTATCGCCAGGAACAACAAAACCAGGAAGGCAGCAAGAACTTCCATCCGTCGCGACTTTCTGGTAACTGTTACTTGCATCGTAACCTCCTCTGTTGAGTGCGGCACTCTAGATCGCCACATTGCGATGGTAGGTCAGAGACACAGAATCGAAATGGACAACCCCCTTTCCGCCGAGGGACTCGTCGGGGTCAGGCGCGGTGACCCGCCCGGCCTTGGTCGTCTCGAAGATGAGGTAATTCTGACCTTTCTTGAGGCCGCCCACTGGAAGCTGGAGGCAGGCGAAAAGCCAGGTATTAAATGACCACCCGTACTTGGAGCCACCCAGTCTGACTTCGAATGTCACACTGATCCCGTCATCAGCGCCCTTCGCCGGGTTGAAGATAAATGAGAGCAGTCCGTCACCCGTGACATCGTCCGGGAGGTCGAAGTAGATCACCTCGTCTCCCCGGATGTGGGTTGCTTTGCCGGGCGTTGTCCGGATGCCGGGAAGCGTGAACGCCCCGTGAAGGAACTGGAAGTTCGCTACCTTGACGTGACCCATTGCAGCCTCCTCTGAGCCGCGGACTGGTCATCAGTCCGCTTTGGAGAGGAGAACGATTCTCGCCGCCGAATCCCTCAGGGCTTGCGCCGTTCCACGACCACCGCGCCCTCCTTCATGACCCATTGGACCCGGCGGGTGACAGCGTGGATGTCCTCCAGAGGATCTCCGTCCACCGCGACCAGGTCGGCGGCGAAGCCGGGCGCCACGGCGCCCAGCTCGGATTCGAGGCCCAGCAGGGCCGCGCCGTTCACCGTGGCGCAGCGCAGCGCCGCCTCGGGGCTCATGCCGGCCTCGACGAACGCCTCCAGCTCCCGGGCGTTCTCTCCGAATCCGGTGAAGACGGCGTCCGATCCCATGGCGATCCTCACGCCCGCCTTCGCGGCCTTTCGAAGGGTGGCCAGGTTGCGCCGGCGATAGTCGTCGAGGCGCCGGACGACGTCCTCGCCGTATCCGAACTCCTCCCGGTGATCGACATAGTAACGGTTGTGATCGACGGTGGGCACGTAGAACACGCCGGCCCGCGCCATGGCCGCGATCGTGGCGTCGTCCATATCCGTGGCGTGCTCCACCGAGTCCGCGCCCGCCGCGACCGCGTCGCGGGCGCCGTCGGGGCCGTAGGAATGGATGGCGATGCGCTTGCCGGCCTGGTGCGCGACGGTCACGGCCGCCCGCATCTCGTCGAGAGTGAAGGTCTGGAAGCCAGTGACGTCCTGATCACTGCCCGTCGAGCCGTACATCTTGATCCAGTCGGCACCGGCCGCGAGCTGCTGGCGAGCCGCGAAGAGGACGCCGTCCACCCCGTCGGCGCGCCCCGGATCGGGCTGGGAAACGCCGGGGCGGATCCGATAGCTGCTGATGTGCAGACCCGCGCCGGCGACGAACATCCTCGGACCCGGCATGGCGCCGCGCTGGATCAGGTCCCGCATGGCGATGTCGGCGTAGTCGACCGATCCGAGATCCCTCACCGTCGTGACGCCCGCCTCCAGTGTCCGCCGAGCGTTCTCCTGTGCCAGGAAGACCAGCACCGGGGTCGAGACGGAATCCAGGCTGGCCCAAGGGTTCGTGCCCGGCTTGCGGTCCCAGTAGAAGGACATGTGGGTGTGGGCGTCGATCAGGCCTGGAAGGCCCACCAGGGGCCGGAGGTCGATCACCCGGGCGCCGGGAGGGATGAAGCCGTCGCCCCGCCCCACGGCCTTGATCGTCTTTCCTTCGACCAGCACCACGGCGTCGGTCACCGGCTCGCCCTTCATGGGAAGGAGGCGGGCAAACCGGACAGCCGTGACCTGCGCCGCTACCGACGTGACTGCCGAGAGGCCCACCAAGGCGATGAAGACAACCCTCTTCAGAGACATCATGGCTCGATCTCCGGGAATCGATGAATCGCGAGCCGCCGGAGGAAGAAGCGGCACCGCGTCGAACAGTAGCGTTCTGGAAATTCAGCGGCGCTCGTCGACCACGATTGTTTCCGCAATGCGGTCATGAACCGTCTGTCGATCCGAGTGAACGAAGTACTGCCAGAACCCAAAGCCTGCCTCGAGCGCGGAGGCGGCGTAGCCCAAGGCGCGTTCCACGCTATGCCACAGGGAGAGATGCGAGTGAGTGAGCGAAACGACCCTGATCTTGAGAAACCGCTTGCCGGGGGTCCGCCCATGGCCCCAGTACGTGAGCAGCCCGAAGTACAGGACGAGGAGAACCGCGTCCTGAACACTGTGCGCAGGTTCGAAGTGGAGCTGGATGGAGTCGTCACCTTGAACAACAGCTTCGACGAGCTCGACGATCAGTGCCGCGACCGTGATCAGAGCCAGATCCATGAGCCAGGCAGCCGCTCTGCGGCCGAACGATGCCAGGGGAATACCCTTGAGCTCGTCTCGGCGCGCCGATGCGTCACCGAGGGTTGTATTTCGGGGAAGCCGTCCGAGCTGCCTGAGAAGGAGCACTGCCAGAAGGAGAGACAGCGACAGAACCAAGGCGAGGCCGCCGGTGAAATCTGCGTTCATGGATTAATCCGATACGGCCCTCCACCGAAGTTTCGCTTGCCCGATTGTACCCCAGGCTCCGGAAAAGCGCACTCTCCCACGCCGATGGCGACAGGAGCAAGCCATTGGAGTTACTCCTGGGGGCTCGCATTCTTGTACTTGCTCCATCCATGTTGATGAATAAGTATATCGGAGCAGTTTCCATCCATCCAACCGGACAAGAATACCTGAACGCTACCGTCTGCATGCCAGAGCGTGGATTCAACGCTACGAATCCCATCGCCGTAGTTAACCGAAGCCGGCACTGCGACCTTATCGCCGGGTCGCGGTACCGCTTCCCAATCGACAGTTCCACGCGCCGGCGTGTCGCTGTCAAGAATGATTAGCTCAATTCTCATAACTCAACTCCCGCGTTTCAGTGTTGCCCCGTGGGGCTTGAGGTAGTTTGACAGTTTCCGATGCCGGATCGTTCAGCGCGAAGCGATCCTCCTCTCAAACCCGTTCGCATGCCACGTTTATCGTCGGGTGAAGCGCTCTGGTTCGGCATCTGCTCTCTTGGTTGGTAGCGGCTCTCGAAGCTTAGGTATACCAGCTTCCGTCATATAATACTCCAGATTGTAAAACACATGCAAAACTCTCCCAGAGACTTCCAATTGGCGACCAGAGAGAAGCGCCGCCAAAACGTAGCGATCACCAAACAAGAATTGAACATAACGTTCACCCTTGGCAGTGGGACCCCAGTAAGGTATCGGCAGATCTGCATCATCAATGATCGCTGCAAGCCCCTCAGATAATAGGAGGTCGGTTACGGAAGAGTGCGCTGGATAGCAGCACAAAGAGTGTCTGTTCAGCACCCTGCTTTAAGCTTTGTGCTCATCGTTCCTAAACGGGCTGCTGTGGCAACTGTATAGAGGAGTCTTTTGCTGGCGAGGCGCCGGCGATCCCAGGGAAGACCATGACGCTCCATCCAAGTCCACAACTACCCCATCGAGTGTCAGGTGTTCGATTGCTACCGCCAGGCTACGATCGTCCGGCGCACCCGGCACCTCTTGTGTGTATCACAGATATGATACACTGATGCAACAGCGAACCCTGAAAGGAGATTCCCATGATCCGCATCGCCCGTTTCGTCCCTCTCGCCCTGCTCCTCGTCCTTCCGCTGACCGGTCCCGCCCGGGGCGCCTCGGCGCCGCAGGGCACTCCGGAGCAGGTTCAGACCATCCACGACATCCGCAACGTCGGCACCGCGATGTTCCACTGGTACAAGGACCAGATGGCGCCGCGGCGCAGTCCGGAGGCGCACGACAGTGCCGAACAGGCGGCGGAATCCAAGTCCCAGACGCTCGCCGACATCCCGGTGATCTCCAACGAAGAGCTCGCGAAGCTGCTCGTGCCGAAGTACATCGACGCCATTCCGACGGCGGACGGCTGGGGCAGGCCCTACGAGTTCCGGCTGAATACCCAGGACCCGAACGCGCCCCGCGTCATGGCCCTGCGCAGCGCCGGCCAGGACGGTGAGTACTCGGGAGACACCTACGAGGTCAGCGATTTCCCCGGCCAGGAGCAGGCGCAGGACATCGCCTGGGTCGACGGCTTTTTCGTTCGTTGGCCGACGCCGCCACCGTCAAAATAGAGGTAGCCGACGCCGAGGACCTTTTCTGGACGTCATTCTACCTGGATGTCATAGGCGACGGTGAGCATGCAGCCGGCGGCGTCGGTCACCTGGATGAAGGCGTCGAAACTGCCGGCCTGCGTCGGCTTGCCGCGCAGACCTCCTGAGCCGGTGAGGTGAACGCCCGGCGGCAGCACACCGGCGACGAGCGCGAAGTGGTACGGCTCCGTCCCGCCGATGAACTCGAAGTCGAAGTGCACGGTCTCTCCGACGTGGAGCAACGGCACGACCTCGGTGATGTTCGTGAGCGTACTGCAGTCTCCGAAAGCGGACGCGGCACAGAGCAGGAGCAGGGATAGGACGAGCGGGACTTTCTTCATGTCTCTCTCCTTTCGATACGTGCAACAGGGTAATGCTACGCCAGCAGGCTCGAAATCTCCTCGTCCTCGCGCGAGGGCTCACTAAATCGAACTTCGCGCACCATCTTAAGTAGGAGAATGCAGGAAAGCCGCGGGAGGCCGCTTCCGGCTCCCCGGCCGTTCACCCAGCGCGCAAGGTCGCCGGGCGCTTCGGCGACCGCGCTCCTACTCTGGAAGGAGTGTTTTATGGCACGTAAGATCTTCACCCTGTTCGCCGTTCTCGTCCTCGCCGGCACGGTCGCCTGGGCCAAGCCGCCGCTCTACGTCAGCTTCGCCTCGGACGACTACCACGAGGGTCCGACCTTCACCGGCTATGGCGCCAAGATCACGGCCAAGGCCCGGGTCGACCTGATGCTCGACCAGCAGGGTGACTTCGAGGGCGGCGTGGTGATCTTCCCGAGCTGGTTCACCTTCGAAGGCGAGATCGTCAACTACCAGGTGATCCCCTGGGGCGGCAACTTCCTCCACATCTGGGACCTGGGCGGCAGCTTCAGCTTCAACCACTACGACGTCGGTCTCGGCAGCCCCTTCCTGCTGGGAACGAAGTTCGACCATGCCGTGCTGACCAGCATCTCTCCCAACCCGGGCCAGGCGGGTGAGACGATGACGCTCCAGGACGCGCAGTCCGTCGACGGCAACGTGGTGTTCGGGGACGGCGGTCCGTTCGAGGCGGTGCTCAACCTGACCTATCCCAACGATTACATCAGCCTGGGCTCGGGTTTCGCCTTCACCTTCACCCACGTGCGGGTCGGCGACTTCGTGGGCCCGCCGCCGCTCCTCTCCAGCGGCAAGTTCAAGGAGGAGTTCAAGGCCGAGGGCAGCTTCTCGGGCGAGGGCGGCAACTAGCGGCCCAACCTGTCGGAGAACAGCCCGCACCGCCGGCCGCCATCAGGCGGCGGTGCGGGCTACCGACAGCAGCAGCGCCTCCAGGATCTCCACCGACCGCAGGTGCTGCTCGATCCGGCTCCGGTTCTCCCTCCCCTGGAGCCAGTTGCGGAAGAGACGCCAGCGGCCCTCCTCCAGATAGCTCTCCGCCGACCGGTTGGACCGGCGGTCCAGGAAGGGCGTTCCCAGAAGGTTTCCGTTGCGCCAGACGGCGATGTCGAGCTCGTCCCTGAATGTGGCGAACCGGCCGTCCACCTCCACCGGCACCTTGAGGATGCGCACCGAGACGCTCGCCAGGAAGCCGAGGTTGAGGCGGATGTCCTCGACTCCGAAGCGGCCGGTCTTGTTGTAGACGTCGTCGGGCAGACGCCACCAGCTCCGCAGGCTCGTCGTGGTCTGGAGCAACGCGAGGTTGCCGAGCGTCACCACCTCGCCCGTGCCCGGCCGCCGGGCCGCGAAGCTGGCCACGAAGTCGGTCTCTCCGAAAGGATGGCCCGCCGCGGGCTCGACCGGGACCGCGCCGTCCATCCGTTTGTAGGCCGCCGCCATCTGCGCCTGTTGGTCTCCGGGACGGGCGGCGAACGAGGCGATATCGGCGATATCAAGAGCCGAGTCTCCGGACAGCTCCAGCAGGCGGGCCAGGATGTCCACGTAGTGATAGCCCGAGTGCAGGAGCTTGCCGTAGCCGTACTTGTACGGGTGGTCCTCGCGCTCCAGGTACTCGGTCGGCGTGTTCCAGACTCCCTCGCCGTGATAGATCGAGAGGTAGGTGACCGGCACGCCGAGCTTCCGCACGAGCCAGCCCACATAGCGCCGCACGGTTTCGTAGACGTGGTGGTAGCGCCGCGGAGTCATCACCGAGTATCCGCCCGGCCTCTCGCGGGCGAGATCGATCAGCTCCTTCAGCTCGGACGTCAGGCGGCGCGGATCGATCACGTTTCCGGACATCGGGATCGTGACCGGTTTGTCCACTAGGCAGTCGCGGCCATGGGAGAGGCACCACCGGAGGTAGGGGAAGTGGGCCTTGGGCTCGGTGCAGACCATCACTTTGACCGAGGGCAACTCCTCACACAGCTCCTCCAGCGCGGCGTCGGAGTGATCGGTGTACCACTCGCCCCGGTCGCGGCGGTCGGGGATGCAGGCGATCCGCTCCGGCTTGATGTCCAGCGTGCGGACCAGCTCCTCCAGGCGCGGCCGGGCGGTCTCCAGCTCGAGGATCGAATAGCCCGACGCGAGGCCGGACCGGACCGCCTTGAGAATGCCCGGCAGGTGCTTGTAGTGGGCGTGCGGTCCGACGCCGACGAGGAGCAGGTGCGGAGGCGTCATACCGGGGCCGGGGCCAGGAGGTCGCGCAGGTCCGCGGTCTCCTCGAAGCCGTCGCGCAGCGCCTCCTCCCAGCGGGCGCGACTGTGGCGGCCGGGCACGTGGAACTCCGGGCTCGCTCCGGCCAGCGCGTCGAGGAGGCTGCGCATCCGGGTTTGAAAGGTTTCGGGATCGCCGAAGGCCGCGACGTCGATGGCGAGGAAGAAGTCGGTCTTGTTCGGCCGGGCGTCGGGCCAGCGCGTGCCCAGCACCTCGTGGTTCGGCACGCCGCCCGCGAGCGGCCCGGCGAGCGTGCTCAGGAAGAGACTGAGCAGGGCGCCCTTGCGGTTGCCGCCGGTCGGCAGGATGCCGCCGCGCAGGATCTCCGCGGGATCGTGGCTGGGCTCGCCGCCGGGAGCGCTCCCGACGTCGCGGTCGAACCGGGTGCCGGCCTGGAGGCGTTCGAGGACGTCGCCGCGCGCCACCTCCGCGGTGGCGAAGTCGGCGCAGAGGACGCCCTCTCCGAGCGGGAACGCGTAGGCCATCGGGTTGGTGCCGAGGAGCGGCGTGCCCGAGCCCGGCCAGGCCACGGCCGGCGACGAGGTCGTGGTCACGAAAGCGAGGACGCCGGTCTCCGCGGCGCGCTCGGCGTAGTGGGTGAGATAGCCGATGTGGCCCGCGCCGAGCACCGCCACGCAGCCGATGCCGTACGTCCGGGCCAGGCCGCCGGCGGCGTCCATGGCCTGGACGGCGATCGGATGGCCGAGCGAGGCCTCGCTGCGGAACACGCGCACGGCCGGAGCGGGCTCCAGGCGCTCGAAAGCGACGCGGGGCGAGAGGTTGCCGCGGTCGAGGAAGGCGCAGATCTCGGCCACGCGGCGCACACCCTGCGCCGGATAGCCGCGGGCCTCGGCTTCGAGCAGGACGCGGGCGGTGACGCGGCCATCCTCGGGCGCGACCCCGCGGTGCTCCAGGATCTCCAGGATACGGTCTTCCAGGGCCTGGAACGGGATGCGCACGTCAGACGATGTGCCGGTCGGTGAGCTGAAGCAGCTCCGGAACGCTGATCATGGGCTCGTGGTCGGTCACCGACAGGCGGTCGCCCTGGAACCGCTCGACGACCTGGCGCATGGCCGCCACCGCCGCCCGGAGGAGCTGGTTGGCGTAGATCACGACGGAGACGCCCAGGGCGTCGAGGTCGGTGGCGGCGTCGAGCCGGTAGGAGGTGGGCAGCAGGACGACCGGCAGCCTCCCCTGCCAGCCGGCCAGGAACTCCAGGGCCCGGTCGGGGGAGTCCGCGGGATTGCTGAGGAACAGGGCGTCGGCGCCGGCGTCCGCATAGGCCGAGGCGCGGCGCAGGGCGTCAGGGAGCGGCTCGCCCACGGTGAGCGACTCGGTGCGCGCGATGACCCGGCAGCCGGTGCCCTCCAGCCGCTCCCGGGCCAGCGCGATCTTGCGGCTGAAGCGGTCCACGTCCTCCAGGGCGTGCGCGACCTGGGAGAAGGTGTTGCGCTTCGGGAAGACCTTGTCCTCGACGCAGACCGCGTCGGCACCACCGCGCCGCAGGTCGTCGGCGGCCACGGCGAAGTTGGCGGCGTTGCCGAAGCCGGTGCCGCAGTCCACCCAGACCGGCAGCTTGCTGGCCCGCCGCACGTTCTGCAGGCAGGCCAGCAGGTCGCCGAGGCCGAGCAGCTCGGTATCCGGGAGGCCGTAGGAGGCCGAGCAGCAGAGGCCGCTCAGCCAGATCCCCTCGCCGCCGGCCTCGTCCACCACCGCCGCCGAGACGGCGTCGTAGGCACCCCAGAAGAAGCGGGCCATGCCCTACTCGGCCGCCGCCTCCACGGCATCGCAGGAGGAGGCGACCGGGAGGATGTTGCGCAGCAGCAGGCTCGACGACGGGCAACTGTGCGGCGTCAGCCGGTCGCGGTAGGTTTCGAGGCACGAAGCCTCGTTCCAGGCGCGCACGAAGTCGAAGCCTTCGGTCTGGATGTTGCCCACCACGAGGTCGCCGCTGTGGCCGTCGCCCACGCCGTAGGAGCAGGCGTAGATGTCACCGCTGGAGGACAGGTAGCCCGAGGTCATGCCGCACGAGCAGTCGGCGATCTTCCAGTTGCTGCCCGCGTGGGCGAGCTCGGCCTCGTCGAAGAACACGGGCGTGGCCACTTCGAGGTAGGTGGCGCAGCGGGCGCTCGCCTCGATCAGGGCGCGCTGGAGCGCGCCCACGCGCTCGGTCGCATGGATCAGCTTGTCGGCGTTCTCGATCGCCGTGCCGGCCGCGAACATGGGCTTGACCTTGAAGGACTGGATGGGGATTCCGGAGACCAGCTCGTAGGCGCCGAGGGTCTCGTCGTAGTTGGTCTCGTTGATGGTGTAGCGCGACTGCACCTTGGCGCCGGCCGCGGTCAGCTCGGCCATGTAGCGCAGGGCGGAGTCGAACACGCCGCGGCGCCCGCGGAACTTGTCCACGGTCTCGGCCTTCGAGCCGTCGAGACTGATCTGCACCATCAGGCGCGACGGGTCGTCGAACAGGGAGACGATCTCGGGCACCGGGATCTGGCCCAGGCCGCCGGTGTTGAGCTGCACCCGCAGACCGCGGAGGTTGGCGTGCGACAGCACCGCCTTCGTGCGGCTCCAGACGGACTTGATCAGCGTCTCGCCGCCGGTCACGGAGATCTTCTCGAGGCCGTGGTTCTCCATCAGGTAGTCGACGAAGCCGGTGATCTGGTCCATCGACATCTCCTTGTCGCCGAGGACCTCCTTGTACTTCGTGCGGAAATCCTCGGGCACGTAGCAGTGCTCGCAACGCAGGTTGCACTGGTACGACACGCTGATCCGCATGTGATCGATCCGGACGTTGTTCCTCGTCATGATCTTCCCCCTGACGGTGGTGAGCTGATGGCAATCCGTCTCTAGGGTGGCTTGGCCCCCCTCAGTTGTCAAGGTGCGCGCAACTACCGCAAACGAGTCAGCAGGAGCGCGGATGTCACCGGCGTGGTACGGATTTCGGTCCCGGCGACACGCGGATTGGCGAAGGCGAAGTCCCGCTTGCGGTCGACGAAGTCGTGCCAGTGCGCCGGCCAGAGCTCGACCGGAGTGAGGTCGTCCATGACGATGTGGCCGCCGATCCTGACCAGCTCGGTGGCGCGGTCCCAGTTCTCCGGCTCCAGGTCGGCGGCCGGCATGGCGTCCATGAACAGGAGGTCGAACGGCCCTTCGCCGGCCAGGGCCTCGCGCCAGTCGCCGGCCCGGACGTCCACGTCGGGGCGGCCGGCGAACAGGCGCGCGACGCCCGCGGCGAGCGCCGGGTCGATCTCGGCCGTGACCAGGCGGGCGCCCGCGCGCAGACCGCTCGCGAGCCAGGCGGTACCGACGCCCGCGCCGGCCCCCTGTTCGCCGACGAGGCCGCCCGGCCTGGCCGAGGCGAGCACCTGGAGCAGCCGTCCGACCTGCGGGATGCAGGCGGTCGGAGGCCCCTGGTAATCGCCCGGGCATCCTTCGGGCGCCAGGGGAAAGCCGAGCTCGCGCGCCAGGTCCATGGCCTCGCGCACGAGGTCCGGGAGCGGGATCCCGGTGTAGGTCTCCTTCGGCATGGCGCGGACGAGAGTACACCAGGGCGGCTGCCTTATAATCCGGGGAACGTTTCTTCCTTTTCACGGGTTGAAGGCTGCAGGAATGAAGCTTCTCCATCAGTGCGCGTCCTTCCGGGCCTCCTTCGAGCTCTCCGGAGGCCGCAATTGAGCCAGCCCGGCGAGCCGCTCCTCCAGCGGCTGCGGGACGAGGCGCTGCGCGAGGAGGGCTTCCGCGCGCTCTTCGACCGCTTCTACCGGCCGCTGTTCCGCTTCTTCGGGAACCGGGGATTTTCGCCGGAAGAGTGCCAGGATTTAATCCAGGAGACGTTTCTCCGGGTCTATCTAGGCATCGACGCTTTCCGCGGCGAGGCGCGATGGGAGCACTGGCTCTTCCGGATCGCCGCGAACACGGCCCTCAAGGCGGTGCGCCACCGCTCCGCCGCGAAGCGGGCCGGGCCATCGGTTCCACTGGAGGGGAAGGACGTCGAGGACTCGCTCCCGGCGGCGACCGGCCGCAACCCGGCGCCACTGCGCGAGCTCCTCGGCAAGGAGATGCAGGAGCGCCTGGGCCGGGCCATCGAGGGCCTGCCCCCGCAGATGCGCCGATGCGTGCGGTTGCGCGTGCTGCAGGAGCTGGACTACGACGAGATCGCGGAGATCCTCCAGATCTCCCCTTCGACGGTCAAGGTCCAGCTCTTCAAGGCCCGCAAGCGCCTGCAGACGGAGCTGGGAGACTCCTTCGCGGAGTTGGAGCTATGAGGAGGGCACGTTGAACGAGGAACGCGCGGATCGGAAGGCCGTGCACGTGGGCTCGAAGCGCCTCGTCGCCTACCACCGGGGCACGCTGCCGGAGGAGGAACGCGAGGCCGTGCAGGAGCACCTCTCGCTCTGCTCCCGCTGCACCGGGCTGCTGCGCGAGTTGCGCGAGTTCGAGGCCGCCGCCGCCGAGGTCTCCACAGGGCCGGATCCGCTCCGCGAGGAGGCCTGGGCTTCGCTCGTCCGGCGCCTGCCGCCAAAAGCTCCGGCCGCGCGGCCCGCCGACGCCGGTCGGCCGGCCCGGACCGGCGCGCCCCGGCTCCGCTTCGTCCATGCCGCCTATACCGCGGCGGCGGCCCTGCTGCTCGCGGCCTGCGGCCTCCTCACCTGGCAGTCCGTCGCGGTCTCCCGGCTCGAACGGCGGCTCGACGAGCGCGAGCAGGCCCTCGCCACGGCTCGGCTTTCCCAGGAGGAGACGCAGCGCCGGCTCGACGCCGCGCAGGCGCGCATCCGCGGCCTCGAAACAGAGCGGGCTGCCGGACGCGAGACCGGGCTCGCGGACCGGGTGGCCGAGCTGACCTCCGAGGTCGAAGCGCTGCGCCGGGCCGCCCGGTCTCTGGTCGCCGTCTCCCTGTCTCCCCGCTTCGTGCTGCGCGGCCAGGAGTCTCCCGAAGGCGACTTCCTGCGCGCCGGAGGTACGGCGAACCGCCTGCAGGCGGAGGCGGGGCGCGTCTCCGCGGCGCTCGACCTGACAGGCTTCTCCGCCTCGCCCCAGGTCCGCGTCGAGCTGGCGGACCGCGCCGGCACGGTGCTCTGGTCCGGCCGCCTGCCGGGGGGCGAATCCCTGGCCGGCGACGACGGCACCCTGGTCGCCATCCAGGGGCTCACGCCCGGAAGCTACCGCCTCCGGATCGAGGGCGCCGGACATCGGGCCGAGTACCGGCTCGACGTCGGGGAATGAGGCTACTTGATCTTCCTGGCCTCGCGCCTCGTGCCCGCCTGGTCGAGCAGGAGGTGCGTCACGGCTCCGCCCGCGTCCTTCACGAAGGTGATTTGACCGTCCACGATCTTGAGGAAGAACGCCGTCTCCGACTCGGCGAACAGCTCGGCGCGCTGCTGGTTCGTGGCCTGCACCCAGAACCGGTCGCCCTCGCGGAAGACACGGACGATGAAGTCGGGCCCCAGCTCGTACTCGCCGGCGTAGGCGTCGAAGATCTTCGGATCGATCGTGACGGCGACGCGCTCGACGGGCGCCAGCGCGGGGTCGTAGAGGCCGGCGACGCCGTTCGAGATCGCGTCCGGGTTCGCGCCGGAGCGGTTCGCGAGCACGATGACGGTCAGCTTGTCGTCGACGTAGCGCGAGATGTCCGCGGTGAAGCCCTGCCAGGCCCCGCCGTGCCGGATGAGCCGGTGGCCGTTGGTGCTGCCGACGAACCAGCCGAAGCCGTACGGAGCGGTCTTGCCGCTGTTGAGCTTGACCGGCGTCCACAGGAGGTCGAGCGCCGGCTTCCTGAGCAGCTTCTCGGTGTAGAGCGCCGCGTCCCACTTCGCGAGGTCGAGGACGGTGAGATAGAGGGCCCCGTCCGCGGTCGTGTTGAGCGAGGGCGAGACCCAGTCCTGGTTCCGGAGCCTGCCGTCCTCCTCCCGGTAGCCGTCGGCCCGGTTGGGAACGATGTCGGCCTCGCTGATGATGCGCGCGGTCTTCATGCCGAGCGGCTCGAAGATCTTCTCGCGCAGCAGGTCGCCGTAGAACCGGCCGGTGACCCGGTGGACGAGGAAGCCGAGCGTCAGGTAGCCGCAGTTCGAGTAGCTCCACCTCTCGCCGGGCTGGAAGTCGAGCGGCAGCGCCGCGATGAGCTTGAACAGCTCCTCCTCGGTGAAGTCCCGGCGCATGTCGAGGTCGTTGTAGAGCGCGTTCGAGACCCCCGCGGTATGGGTGAGCAGGTGGCGGATCGTGATCCCCTGCCAGGTGGCCGGCGCCTCCGGCATGTAGGTGCGGATCGACTCGTCGAGCTTGAGCTTGCCCTCCTCGACCAGCATCATCACGAGCGCGGCGGTGAACTGCTTGCCGACCGACCCGGACTGGTAGATGGTCTCGGGCGTGGCGGCGGCGTTGAGCTCGACGTTCGCCAGGCCGTAGCCCTGCGCCTTGACGACCTGGCCGTCGCGGACGACCGCGATCGAGACGCCGGGGATGTTGCGCTCCTGCATCTGCGCCTTGACGAAGTCGTCGATCCTGTCGGCGCGGGCGGGGACCTGGAGGAGGAGGAGGGCAACAAAGAGGATGGCAGCTCTCATGGAGCCAGTATAAACGCCATGGCGGGTCTCCCCCGCCATCTGCGTATCCTGGATTGAGCCGGTCACCCGGCTCCTTGACATGGAGCTCCCCGGCGGACGTTTCAGCTCGATCCGTCGCGGCCTGTGCGAAGCTCCACGAGCTGGTCACCAAGCAGCCGGCGCCGCGGTGTCGGCGTGGAGGTGGCGTTTCTCTGCGGTTTCATTCCTTCGACGTATCCTTCGGGACCGGCCCGGGCCGGCCCCGATTTTTGGCGTTGCCGGAATCACCGACCGCCAGCTCGTCCGACCTCGCCTGGAGCGCCCGCGCCTCGACCGTGAGCCCCAGGTCCCGGTACATCCCCGCGAGCAGGGCCAGCAGGTCGGACTGGGCCTCCGGCTCGCCCCGGAGCTCCAGGTCCACCCGCGCCACGGCCCGGTCGAGGATCTGCCGCGGCGTGAGCGGCCCCGCTCCGGGAGGCACGACGAAGAGGGTGCGCAGGAACTCGGAGACCCGCGCCTCGCGCGCCGCTTCCTGGCGGGCGTGGTCGCGCTCGCGCGCCAGGCCGGCGGTGTAGACCAGGCCGAGCGCCACGACCAGCAGCACCGCGATCGCCGCCGTGGCGAACACCGCGGCGTGGCGGCGGATCAGCTTGCCCGTGCGATAGGCCCAGGTGTCCGGCCGGGCCAGCACCGCGCGGCCGATCTTGTGGCGCTCGAGGTCCTCGATGAGCTGGGAGACCGAGGCGTAGCGGCTCTCGGGCTCCTTGCCGAGGGCCCGGCAGAGGATCGCGTCGAGGTCGCCCGAAAGGGCGCGGCGCAGCCGGGCCGGGGTGGTGCCGCGGTCGTAGGCGATCTCGCCCGGCGTGCGCGGGCCGTGGCCCGGCGGCGACCAGCCCTCCGGCGAGGCGGCGGCGGTCGACGGCCGCACCGGCTCGCGCTGCACGATGGCCCGCATGCGCTCGGCCGGATCGCCGTCGCCGAGGTCGTAGGGGAAGCGGCCGGTGAGCAGGATATAGAGCAGCAGGCCGAGCTGGTAGATGTCCGACGCCGTGGTCACCGGGTTGCCCCGCACCTGCTCCGGGCTGGCGTAAGCCGGCGTCATCAACCGGATCGCCGAGCCCGAGACCGGCGCGTCGCCCGAGGAGGTGGCCTCGGGGTCGAGCAGCTTCGCGATGCCGAAGTCCAGCAGCTTGGCGTGGCCCTCGGCCGTGACCAGGATGTTCGAGGGCTTGATGTCGCGGTGGACGATCAGGTTGCGGTGCGCGTCCTCCACCACCCGGGCGACCTGGAGGAAGAGGTCCAGCCGCGCCTCGACGCCGAGCTTCTCCTCGTCGCAGTAGCGGTCGATCGGCCGGCCGTCCACGTACTCCATGACGAGGTAGGGGCGGCCCGAGGGACCGGCTCCGCCGTCGAGCAGGCGGGCGACGCCGGGGTGCCGGGCGTGGGCGAGGATCTGGCGCTCGCGGTCGAAGCGCCGGCCGACGTGCGAGGCGACGAGGCCGGCCGAGAGGAGCTTGAGCGCCACCTCCTGGCGGAACTGGCCGTCGGCGCGCTCGGCCAGGTAGACCACGGCCATGCCGCCCCGGCCCAGCTCGCGGACGATCCGGTAGCGCCCCACCATGGCGCCGGCGAGCGACTCCTCCTCGGCCAGCTCGGTGCGGATGCGGTCGCCGAGCGGCCCCTGGAGCGCGCCGCCGGACTTGAACTCAGGGTCCTCGATCTCGGCGGCGGAGATCAGGCGCTCGACCAGGCCGCGGAGCTGGCGGTTGTCGCCGCAGGCGCGGTCCAGGAAGGGCGGGCGCTGGCCGGCCGGCAGATCGAGGGCCTCGTCGAGGAGCTCGTCGGCGCGCTGCCAGAGATCTTCCGCGACCAGGGGCCGCGGCTCCGATCGCCTTTCGTCCGCCATCGTCAGGCTCCCGGCCGCAGGTCCTCCTGAAGCCAGGCGCGGGCCTTCATCCAGTCGCGCTGCACGGTGCGCAGCGAGATGCCCAGGGCCTCCGCGGTCTCGTCCTCGGAAAGACCGGCGAAGAATCGGCACTCGACGATCCGGGCCAGGCGCGGGTTGCGGGCTTCGAGCCGGCTGAGCGCCTGGTCGAGCGAGAGCAGCCAGTCCGCCTGGTCCTCGACCGCGATGTGCCCCTCCTCGATCGTGGTCTGGACGGCTCCGCCGCCGCGCTTCGCCGCGCCGCGCCGGCGGGCGTAGTCGATCACGACCTGGCGCATGGCGCGCGCCGCCACGCCCAGGAAGTGGGAGCGGCTCGTCCAGTTGACGCGGGTCTGGTCGACCATCTTGAGGTAGGACTCGTGGACCAGGCCCGTGGTGTCCAGGACCTTGTCCGGGTTGCCCACCCGGTTGAGCTGCCGCCGCGCCACCTTCCGCAGGTCCTCGTAGACCAGCGGCAGAAGGTTGTCGAACGCCTCGCGGTCGCCCCGGCCGTAGGCCAGGAGCAGCTCCGTGACATCTGCTGACTCCGGCATGCAATCTATCTCCCGCGGTCTCCGGTATCCGGACTGGAGAGCGCCCAGCTCCGCATTGTACTTCGATCCCGGCGGACGGTTTCAGCCGCCGCCGGTGCACGCGGTTGGCGCGCGGAGCCGGAGCGTGCAGCTTGGTGGTGAGCACCAGTTGCGGAGCGGACTTGTCCGTCATGCTCCGCGGATCTTACCGTTTCGGAGGCAGCTCCAGGACCATCCGGTAGGCGGTCACCTCGTGCGACGGGTCGTTCATCACGCCCGAGGTGCCCGCGAAGAGGAGCTTGAACAGGCGCCAGGTCTCCTCGCTCGACTCGCGGACGATCTGCTCCCGGTTCTCCATCCAGCGGGTGTGGCCGTTCTTCGCCCACAGGTGGTAGTTGCGGCGGTCGTCCCAGACTCCCACGACGTGGACGCGCGCCTCGTCCGCCGCGGCCATCAGCTCGGGCATGTAGACCATCCGGAACGAGCCCGGCCAGACGTACTTGGTGATGAAGCTGGAGGTCGCGACCGGCACCTTGCCCGCGGCGAAGTCCAGGTAGACCCGGCCGCCCGGCTTGACCAGCTCCGCGAGGCGCCGCAGGACCCAGGGGTAGTCCGAGAGATCCTCGATCACGCCCATCATGGAGATGCCGTCGAACCGCACGCCGGGCCGGAAGGTGAAGAAGTCCTGGTAGAGCACCTCGGCGTTGAGGTCCCTGTCCTTGATGAGCTGCCCGGTGTAGCCGAACTGGTCCCTGGAGAGCGTGATGCCGGTCACCCGGAGGCCGCGGTCCGAGCAGTAGTTCGTGAACCCGCCCCAGCCGCAGCCGACCTCCAGCACGTGCTCCCCTTCCCCGACGCGGAGGGAGTCGAGGGCGAAGCGGTACTTCTCCGCCGTGCTCTCCTCCAGGGTCTCGTCGCCGGTGTGGTAGATCCCCGGGGTGTAGGCCCGGTAGTCGCGGTCGAGCGCGTAGAGCTGGATGTTCTTCGAGTCGTAGTGCTTGGCGATCCAGCCGGGGTTGAGCTTGAGGCGCCCGAGCAGGAGCGGCTGGAGCTTGCGCCAGGACTTGATCCAGAGGTTGTCGTCCGACAGCAGGCCGCGGAACCACATGGCGCGGACGATGTCGCCCTCGATCTCGAGGTCGCCGCGCACGTAGGCCTCGGCGATGGCGAGCTCGTTGAAGCTGCGCAGGGCCCGGGCTCCGTTCTCGTTGCGGACGTGCAGCTCGAAGGCCGGCTCGCCGTTCCCGACCTGCTTGGAGCTGCCGTTCTGCCGAAGGATGAAGGGACAGGGAAGATGGCCGTTCTGGGGAAACAGCCGGTCGAGACCGTTCATTCGCGCAGCGCCTCCTGCGTACAGGTGACAAGAAAACAGAATTCGGGTAGCTGCGTAAGGCTAGCACAAGCTCCGGGCAGGCGGAAACGGGACAACTTCTTATCGATGACTGAAAGCTTGGCGAACGGCCGGAGCGGGCTTACTATATTCGCTCCGAACCAAACGGAAGCGAGAGCGAGGACCCGCCGCGAGTGCAACTCACCAGGATAGGACCCTACCGTCTGGAGGAGCAGATCGGCGCCGGGGGAATGGGCGTCGTGTACCGCGCCTACGACGAGCGGCTCGACCGCTGGGTCGCGGTGAAGTTCATCCAGCCGGGCAAGCACGAGGACGCGGTCGGCCGCGAGCGCCTGCGCCGGGAGGCGCGAGCGAGCGCCCGGCTGAGCCATCCCGCCATCGTGCAGATCTACGACATGGTGCAGACGGACGAGGGCGACGGCATCGTCATGGAGCTGGTCGAGGGCCGCACCCTCTCCCAGATCCTGCGCGAGGGTCCGCTCGGCCTGAAGCCGGGGCTCGCGCTCGCCCGCGAGGTCGCCTCCGCCATGGTCGAGGCGCATCGCAACGGGGTCATCCACCGCGATCTGAAGTCGGAGAACGTGATCGTCACCGCCCTGGGCCGGGCCAAGATCCTCGACTTCGGCCTCGCCAAGCGGGTGGAGCCGGAGACCACGCCGGCGGAGGCCGCGCTCACGGTGGACGGCATGGTGCTGGGCACCTGCCGCTCGATGGCGCCCGAGCAGATCGAGGGCCGGCTGATCGACCCGCGCACCGACCTGTTCTCGTTCGGCACGCTGCTCTACGAGACCTTCACCGGGGTGTCGCCGTTCTTCGACAAGAGCGTGATCGAGACGCTCAAGCGCGTCTGCCTGCTGCGCCAGCCGCCGGCCCGCGAGACCAACCCGCGGCTGCCGGAGGAGCTGTCGGGGTTGATCGACCACCTGCTCCAGAAGGATCCGGCTCTCCGGCCGCAGAACGCCCAGGCCGTGCTCTCGGCCCTGGAGCGGATCAGCGGCATCGCGCCGGACCAGCCCTCCTCCTCCGGCGCCGGCTTCAATCTCCCCTCCGGGCTGCTCCCGTCGACCGGGGGAGCGTCGTCCATGCAGTCGGCCTATACGGCGTCGGTGGACGGGCCGCCGACCACGGTCGCCACCCGGCGGGCGAGCGGCGAGCGCCGGCAGGTCACGGTGGCCCGGTTCGCCCTGGCCGGCCGGAATCGCGAATCGCTCGATCCGGAGGAGATGCTGGAGTGGCTGCCCCGCCTCCAGGCGGTCGTGTCGGAGACGGTGCAGCGCTTCGAGGGCCACCTGGAGCCGGCGCTGGGCGGCGAGCTTCACGCCTGTTTCGGCTACCCGCAGGCGCACGAGGACGACGCCCGCCGCGCCGTCCACACCGCGCTGGAGGTGGTGGCCCGGGCCATGCCCCCCGGCGCGCCGGGCGTGCGGGCCGGTCTCCACACCGGCACGGTGGTGGTGGCGCGGGCGGCCGGCGCCTACCGCGAGGAGCTGGCGCTCGGCGACCTGCCGAACCTCGCCGGCGTGGTGCAGGGGCTCGGCGGCCCGGGCGACGTGCTGGTGAGCGCCTCGACCCACCGGCTGATCGAACGCCGCTTCGTCTGCGAGCCCCTG
>JBEQUE010000097.1:0-53799 GCA_040349255.1 Acidobacteriota bacterium
ACGGGGCGTCGTCTTCTTGGATGAGGCGTTGTCGGCTTGGATGGGACGTTGTCTTCTTGGACGAGGCGTTGTCTTCTTAGATGGGGCGTTGTCGGCTTGGATGAGGCGTTGTCTTCTTGGACGAGGCGTTGTCGGCTTAGATGGGGCGTTGTCTTCTTAGATGGGACGTTGTCGGCTTGGATGAGGCGTTGTCTCCTTGGATGGGACGTTGTCGGCTTGGACGGGACGTTGTCTTCTTGGACGGGACGTTGTCGGCTTGGATGGGGCGTTGTCTTCTTGGATGAGGCGTCAGCTCACGGCGTCCGGCAGCTCGTCCTCCACGTTGCGCAGCCGCGGAGAGCCCACGGCGACGGCGACGCAGACCACCACCAGGAGGCCGAGGAGCACGAAGAGAAAGCCGATGCCGCGGCCGTGGCCGACTCCGAGGAGAGCCCCCACGCTGCCGGCCAGCGCTCCGCCGGGCGCGAGCAGGGGCTCGAACACCCGGTCGGCGATCGGGCCGGCCAGGAAATAGGCCAGCGGCGCGGCCGACAGCGCCACCGTGCGGCGCACGGCGAAGACGCGCCCCTGCAGGCCCGGCGGCACCTTGATCTGCCAGATCGCCTGGCTGCAACCGTTGATGATCGGCGTCGCGGCGAGGAAGACGAACGCGGCCATGCCGATCAGGGACACCTTCGGCTGCCAGCCGCCCACCAGGAGGATCAGCCCCTGCGCCAGCAGGCCAGCAAGGATGCCGTTCACCCGCCGTCGCGGCCCACCCCAGGCGCCCATCGCCACCGTGCCCGCCAGCATTCCCAGGCCCGCGACCGAGAGCACCCGGCCGAGCGCTTCGGCCGGAGCGAAGCTCAGGATGAGCGGCGTCAGCAGCGCCTGCAGCATGCCGATGTTGAAGTTGGTGGCCGCGAAGAGGAGCAGCAGTCCGAACAGGCCCGGGCGCTCGCGCACATAGGTCCAGCCCACCGTCGAGTCCTGCCAGAGAGAGCGCCGCGCGCCCGTCTCCGGCGTCCGCCCGGGCCCGTCGAGGCGCACCAGGAGCAGGGTCGCCACGGCGAACCCGAACGTCGCCAGGTCGAGGATCAGGATCCCCCGCATCCGCACCTCCTGGAGCAGGAGGGCGCCCAGGAACGGCGCGGCGATCTGGGAGATCGCCTGGGCCATCTGCGACAGGCCGCTCGCCCGGCCGTAGTGTTGCCGGGGCACGAGGAGCGTGGTCGTGGCCGTGAGCGCCGGCCACTGCAGAGCGTTGCCCACCGAGGCGACGGCGGTGAGCAGGTAGATGTGCCACATCTCGAGGAGGCCCTTCGATTCGTCCCAGAGCAGGAGGAGCAGGACGGCGCTCAGGATCGCGGCCAGGCAGTCGGAAAGGATCAGGGTGCGCCGGCGGTCCCAGCGGTCCGCCAGGGCGCCGGCGACAGGCGAGAGCACCAGGCCCGGCAGCGAGCCGAAGAAGGCGATCAGGGCGAACTTCGTCACCGAGCCGGTCCGCTGGTACACCCAGACGCCCAGCGCGAAGGTGGTGAGACCCGACCCGAGCAGGGAGACCACCTGGCCGGACCAGAGGATCAGATAGGCCTTCATGCCTCCGGGTCGCGCTCGACGGCGGCCAGGGCGGCGTCCGCGTCCCCCTCGAAGCGGTCCAGGAGAGCGTGCAGCCAGCGCTCGATGCCGAAGGCCGCGCAACCCGTGAACACCGGCTCGCCGGCGGGGTTGCGGATGCGACAGCGCTCGCCGAAGAAGTTGCGGTGGAAGTTGACCGAGGCGATGGCCAGCTCCCCCCGGTACTGGAGCTCCTCCTTCTGCGGAAAGAGCTTCTGCATCACGGCCACCGGGCTGCCCGGCTGGTAGAAGGGATCCGTGGCCGCGGCGACCGTCAGGCCGAGGCCGAGCCTGCCGGCGAACGCCAGGATGCGGGCCTTGAAGGCGCGCAGGTGCTCCTGCACCTCCTCGGCCGAGCCCAGGCACACGACCTCCCGCATGGTGAAGCTCCACAGCCTCTGCAGCTCGTCGTAGTGCGTCTCGTTCCGGTAGCAGGTGGCGACCGTGGTGATGTAGAGAGGACCTTCGAGCACCTCGTCCTTCAGATGGACATAGACGTTGTAGCAGGCCGCCGATGGCAGCACGTAGCGCGCGTCGGCCAGGTCCGCGCCGGGGATCGCCTCCATCGCGTCGATCTCGTCCCGGCCGAAGCCGGCCTCCAGGCGCTCGGCCCGGACGCCGCTCGCCGCCACGGCCAGGTGCGGAAAGTTGCGGAAGTAGTCGAGCGGCTCCAGCTCGGCCACCGGCATCAGCGTCGGATAGAGCATGGAGACGGCGCCGACCTCGTCCGCCCAGGCCGCGAAACGCTGGTCGAGCGCGGCCTTGAGAGCGACCAGGGCGGGGCCGAGAGTCGCCAGTCCGCGGCGCACCGTGTACAGGGCCTTGGGTTCCAAGCGCGCTTCCTCCCGCCTCACCAGTCGTGGTCGTGGGTCTTCTTGAAGACCGTGTCGTGCGGCGCCGACCGCTCCTCGTCGGGCCGGCCGTTCGAGTAGTAATAGAAGGAGACGGACTTGCGGGTCCGGCCCTCCGGACAGGCCAGCGGATTGGGATGGCCGTGGTAGGAGAAGTCGGTCGTGCTGAACACCACCGTCCGGTTGAAGACCGGCAGGATTTTCGCCTCGCAGCGGGAGACGTCCCGGTTCCACAGCTCCAGGTGGCCGCCGTACTCCTCCTTCCAGTCCTTGTTCAGGTAGACCAGCATGTTGAGCCGCCGGTCGAGCCGGAGCAGGGGGTGCCAGTTGAAGTCCACGTGGACCTTGAGGAAGCCGCCCGGCAGGATCTGGTGCGGGCCGGCGCCGCCGTAGTAGGGATCGGAGGTCAGGCCCTCCTCGATGCCGGTCAGGGCCTGGAGGAACTGGAGCATCGGCGCCGAGTTCATCTCGTAGAGGAAGAGCTGGATCTCGGGCCGGAGCCGCGACTCGTGCCAGTAGCCCAGCTTCTTCTCCGTCTCGCTCTCGAAGCGGCGCCACTCGATCTCGTCCGGCCTCGGAAAGGCGGCCAGCACCTCCTCCAGGATCTCGTCCGGGAAGAGGCCGTCGAGGACGATGTGCGGGAACGGGCTGGCGTTCACGTAGCGCTCCCGCAGCTCGTTCGGATCGGCGTTCAGTCGGAATCTCATTCGGTCTCCTTCCTTCGCGCGGCCCAGCGGACCCCCTCTTCGAGCCGCGGCGCCACCTCCTCCGGTCGGAAGCGCTGCGCCGCCTGCCAGCCCCGGCGCCTCGCCTCGCGCCAGGCGGCCGGATCGGCGAGCAGCGCCTCGGCGGCCTCGGCGAACGCCCGGGCGTCGCCCGGCGGGACCAGCCTCACGCCTCCGTTACCGCCGATCCCGACCGTGGACGGGATGCGCGACGCCACGGCCGGCACCTTCGAAGCCATCGCTTCCAGGAGCGGCAGCCCGAACCCCTCCTGCTCCCGGGACGGCAGGAAGAGGAGATCGCACTCCCGCAGCGCCTTCGCCACCCCGGCCGGCGGCACGCCGCAGAGGAAGCGGTCCGGCTCCAGGAGCCGGCGCTCCTCCTCGTCGAGCGGCAGCACGGAGAGACGTATCACCCGGCAAGCGTATCCTCTCTCGCGCAGCCGGCGCACGGCCTCGAGCGCGGTCGGCACCCCCTTGACCTCGGCCGCGAAGATGCCCGGCACGGCCACCCACGGCCGGCGGCGCGGCCGGAGACGGAGGGCCGGGCGGAACAGAGGATCGAGCGGCGGCGGCACCACGAAGCTCTCCCGGCCGAAGCGCTCCCGGAGCAGGTCGGCCAGGTGCGGCGAGACGGTCAGCGTCGGCAGCGGCAGAGAGTACACGGCCTCGATCCGCGGCAGCCACGGCGCCAGATGGGCCAGGCCGCCCTCATAGCCCTGGCAGAAGTGGGCCAACGGACCCAGCTCCAGACGGGCCGCCGCTTCGACGCTCGTCCAGTAGGTGCCGATCACCAGGTCCTGGGACGGCATGGCTGGCGGCGAAACCGTGATGTCGACGTAGGCGGCGTCGATCCGGATCCAGTCCGGCTTCGGGCCCTCGGCCAGCACGGTCAGCTCGTGGCCCCGCTCCCGGAGCAGGTTCGCGTGCTGGAAGATGACCTTGTTGCCGCCGTTGAGCTCGGGGAACGGCAGGACGTAGGCGATGCGCACGGTCAGGCCGCCTCCAGCTCGGACCGCAGGAGCTCGCGGCCGGCGCGGTCGGTCACCTGGACGATCCAGCGCCCGCCCGGCATCCGCGCCGCGATCTCCTCCGGCAGGCGCCAGGCGCGCGTCCCCGGAACGAGCCGCTCCGCGGCGGCCGGAAAACCGGACGAGTTTGGCGAGACCTCGACCCACGCCGCGTTCGGCGGGAGATCGAGCGCCGACGCCCGCGGCAGATCCAGAGCCCGCCGCGGCCGGGACAGCGTTTCCAGGACGGCCGCGAACGGCGCGCCGTATTGGAGCCGGCGGAAGCGGCGGGCCGACTCCTCGAACCAGCCCTGCGACCGCGGCTCCTGCGCGGCGCTCTGGTTGTAGAGGTGGACCGCCTCCGCGGCCGGCACGTATTCGGAGCGCAGGCCGAGGCGCCGAGCCCGCAGCAGCCAGTCGGTCTCCTCGAAGAACAGCCGGTAGCCCTCGTCGAACGGCCCCACCTGGTCCCAGGCGTCGCGCCGGATGGCGAGCAGGCTGCCGCTCAGCGACCAGCTCGTGAGCGCTCCGCGGGCCTCCCAATGCTTGCGGGCGTGCCGGCGCCATCGCCGCCGGGCGAGGGTCTCGGAGAGCACCGCCAGCAGCTCCGCAGACCGGCTGCGCTCCTCGGCGGGAGGCAGGAGCAGCCGGCGCCCGCGATCCCACCAGAACTCCGGCCCGGCCACGGCCGCGCCCGCCCGCAGCCGCTCCAGCAGGGCCGGAACGCAGCCGGGGAAGACCAGGACGTCCGGATTCATCACGATCAGGGCCTCGGCGGTCGAGGACGCCACGCCGAGGTTCACGCCGCCGGCGTAGCCGAGGTTCGCGCCGGGGTCGATGAGGCGCACCGGCAGGCTTTCGAGGAGCACGCGGCCGTCGGCGTCGCTGCCGTTGTCCACCAGGATCCATTCCGCCTCAAGGCCGGTCAGATCGGCCTGGAGAGCGGCCACGGCCTCTACGGCGAGGCGCGGCGTATGGTAGTGGACGAGGATCACCGCCAGGCGCACGGCGCGCTCAGGACGGGCAGGCTTGCGGTTCTCATGAAGTGGGCTCTCGGCTCGGAGGGTTGCTGGAGTCTTTTACGGACCAGCCGCCAAGGCCGTCGTGGCCCAATATATACACTGGACAGGGGAATTGACCAGCGGGGAGGAGTCGAGGGGCTGCCGGACGGCAGCCCCCTGACTCCTGGAGACTTATGGGACCGGGATGATAGTCGTGATCGGGGCGTTGGCGTTGTCGAGCTGGATGCCCGAGAAGCCGACGCTGAACCGGCCCTCGGCGTCCATGGTCGCCGTCAGCCACATCTGGGCATACGGATCGGCGTAGGCCGTGTCCGGATGCTGCAGGTTGAGGTACGTCCAGCCGAAGTCGAACGGGCACAGCAGATCGGTCTCCACGTCGACCCGGTTGGCCTCGTTCGGGATCACCACCACCTGGGTGCAGGTCGGGTCGCCCGAGGGGCACTCCTCGGAGGTCACCGGCTGCTCCTCCTCGTCGAAGCAGACGATCTGCGTCGACTCCAGCGGGTACCACGAAGGCGGGCCGTTCAGGGTGCAGGAATAGCCGGAGGAGGTGGCGTTAGCCTCGCGCCAGACCAGGTAGTCCGTTCCGCCGTTGAACGTGCCGCCGTTGACGAAGCGGGCAGCCATCGTAGTCGGGAGGGGCTCGCGGGCGTCGGCAGTGGTGAAGCCGTTGTAACGGCCGTAGAAGGTATGGTCGCCCGGCACGAAGCAGGTCGGGCACGACTCGATGTGGACCAGCGTGTCGCCCTGGGCGAAGTTGTGGGCCGGGTTGACGTAGAACACGTCGCCCCAGAGAACGTTCTGGTCGGTCACGAACGGATCGTAGAACGCCCACTCCGCGGGGAAGAACAGATTGCAGGCGTTCACGGTGTCGACCGTGATGTAGCCACGAAGGATGTTGTCCTTCTGCTTGGAACCGGCGCAGTTGCCGGTGGCCGGCGACGGGTTGCCCTGGAACCAGGCCTGCAGGTGGGCGCGGAACGGAGCGCTCACGAACAGGCTGGGATAGGGCAGCGACGTGCAGCTCGCGAAGTTGATGTCCTGGGACACCGGACCCTGCGGGCTGATGGTGTCCTTCGGGTCCTGGCCGGCCGAGGCCGTGATCGGGACGTTGCCGTTGACGAAGATGTCGCGCAGGCTGATCGTCTGCACGTCATAGCCGGTCAGGTACACGTCGAAGTCGAGGGCCGCAACCGACTGGTCGGTCCACACTGTGACGTGCGCCAGCACGGCGGCTGCCGAAGCGTTGTTGATCGAGAACAGGGTGTTGATCCCGTTCGCGTTCGCGATGTCGACCTCGAAGTACGGCACCAGCAGGGTCGCGGCCGGCACGGCATCGATCGTGCCGATCACCGCGAACGCCTGGCCACCTGTAGCCAGGAGCCCCAGGATTGCGAGGCAAAGGCAGACCTTTCTCATGATCTTCTCCCTCCTTGAATGAACCCCGTCGCGATCTAATATACGCTGAAATGCGGATTTACAGCGAAAAGAATCGCCGCGGGGCCAGGCGCACGGCGCGCGCTCAGGACGGGCGGGTCAGGGCGAACGTGCAGTGGCGGCAGATGAAGTCCTCCGGAGCCTCCTCCACGCCGTAGGCCCAGCGCCGCATCAGGGCCATCTTCGGCCCGGTGAGCACCTCGCGGACGCTCTCCCGGTTCAGGTCTCCGACCACGTACTTCTCGTCGTAGTCCTCGCAGCAGAGCACGCACTGACCCCGCGGGGTGATGTGGATGTGCTGGAGCGGCCGGGAGCCGACGTTCTCGCAGCCGCAGAGGCGCTGGTTCGGCACGAGCGGCCGGTGGCCGATCTGGACGTGGCCGGTGCGGTCCATCACCTCGAAGTACTTCACCTCGAACCGGCTGCCCGCGAAGCGGCGCGAGATCTCCTCGAAGTCCCGCCTGTGGTCGTCGTTGCCGGTGCCCAGGACCACCATGTCCATCTGCTCGGCGAGCGGCAGATCGCGGGCATGGTCGAGGTTCCGGAGCACCACGCCGAGATGGTCGCCGCCGCGGTCGCGCCGGTAGCGCTCGCGGTCCAGGGTCGAGAGGTTGATCGACAGGAAGCGCAGCCCGCCCATCGCCACGATCTCGTCGACCCGGCCCGGCGTGAGGCCGGTGCCGTTGGTGAGCACGGCCGGCTTGAGCCCCGCGGTCTTGATGGCGCGCACTTGGTCAACGAACCGCTTGTCGGCCGTGGGCTCGTTGTAGTTGATCATGAACACCGCCTCGATCGTCTCGCGCCACTCCGAGAGCTCGCCCAGGATGCGCTGGTAGAGCTCCATCGGCATGAAGTGGTCCGCGCGGGGCGCGACCGAGACCGGGCAGAAGTAGCAGGACTGGTTGCAGACCGTGTGCGCTTCGAGCGAGACGTACTTGAGCAGGAACTGGCGCTCGGGCTCGGAGTCGGCGGGCACCAGCCAGCCGGCCTCGGCCAGGCGGGCGAGCACGGCCGGAGGAACCGCCGCGACCGGATCCGCCATCCGGGCGCACAGCTCGGAGTGGCCCGGCTCCCCGGCCAGGATGGTGCGGTCGGTCAGCGGGTTGTAGAGCCGGTCCGGCCCCATGTGCAGGAAGGGGTTCACCTGGAGCGCGACAGAGCTCCACGGGCGGGCCTCGGAAGACTCGGACAGGACGGGCAGGCTTGCGGTTCTCATCGGGGGATCGCGTTTCGATTCGGGCTCTCGTGCTCGTATACGGATCGGAAGCCCGAAACGTCGCAAGCGAATATATACATTGAACTGCGGATTGGCCAGCGCCGAAATGAAACGGGGGCTGCCGCGAAACGGCAGCCCCCGAATCTCCGGACCGGGTGAAGCTTACGGGACCGGGATGACGGTGGTGATCGGGGTGTTGGCGTTGTCGAGCTGGATGCCCGCGAAGCCGACGCTGAACCGGCCCTCGGCGTCCATCGTCGCCGTCAGCCACATCTGGGCATACGGATCCGGGTAGGCCGTGTCCGGATGCTGCAGGTTCAGGTACGTCCAGCCGAAGTTGAACGGGCACAGCAGATCGGCGTCGACGTCGACCCGGTTCGCCTCGTTCGGGATCACCACCACCTGCGTGCAGGTCGGGTCGCCCGAGGGGCAGTCCTCGGAGGTCACCGGCTGCTCCTCCTCGTCGAAGCAGACGATCTGGGTGGACTCGAGCGGATACCAGGAAGCCGGGCCCTGCAGGGTGCAGGAGTAGCCGGAGGCGGAGGCGTTGGCCTCGCGCCAGACCAGGTAGTCCGTGCCGCCGTCGAAGCCGCCGCCGTTGACGTAGCGGGCAGCCATCGTGGTCGGGAGGGCTTCGCGGTCATCCGCCGCGGTGGCGCCGTTGTAACGGCCGTAGAAGGTGTGGTCGCCCGGCACGAAGCAGGTGTCGCAGGCCTCGATGTGGACGACGGTGTCGCCCTGAGCGAAGTTCTGGCCCGGGTTGACGTAGAACACGTCGCCCCAGAGCACGTTCTGGTTGGTCACGAACGGCGCGTAGAACGCCCAGTCCGAGGGGAAGAACAGGTTGCAGGCGTTCACGGTGTCGACCGTGACGTAGCCGCGCAGGATGTTGTCCTTCTGCTTGGAGCCGGCGCAGTTGCCGGTGGCCGGGGACTGGTTGCCCTGGAGCCAGGCCTGCAGGTGGGCGCGGAACGGAGCGCTCACGAACGGACGCGGGTAGGGCAGCGAGGAGCAGGTCGCGAAGTTGATGTCCTGGGACACCGGGCCCTGCGGGCTGATGGTGTCCTTCGGATCCTGGCCGGCCGAGGCCGTGACCGGGACGTTGCCGTCGACGAAGATGTCGCGCAGGCTGATCGTCTGCACGTCATAGCCGGTCAGGTACACGTCGAAGTCGAGGGCCGGAACCGACTGGTCGGTCCAGACCGTGACGTGCGCCAGCACGGCGGTCGCCGAGGCGTTGTTGATCGAGAACAGGGTGTTGATCCCGTTCGCGTTCGCGATGTCGACCTCGAAGTACGGCACCAGCAGGGTCGCGGCGGGCACGGCGTCGACCGTGCCGATCACCGCGAACACCTGGCCAGCGGCCAGGAGCCCCAGGACCGCCAGGCAAAGACAGAGCTTTCTCATGATCTTCTCCTTGAGTAAGTCCTCTCAACAACTGGGAAAAGCCGGTGCGGAGCGGACACGCCACACCCGGGAATACGCAGAGGATATCCGTGGTTCCCTTGAAACCGCAAGTATTCTAGTACCACGGATCATCGGTTTCAATCCCCCGCCTTCGCGGATGTCGTCCCGACGAGGTACGCCGAGTCGCCGTTCCCGCTCACCACCTGGGCTGCGGCGAGCGCCCTGCCGGCCCGCACGCGGACCTCGACCGTGAAGCCGTCCGGCGTTCCGGCCTCGGGCAGCGGGTGCTGCGGCGGGCTGAGCTGCCGCGCCCTGCCTCCTCCCAGCCGGACCCCGATCCGGCCGAGCTCCGCGCCGTCCAGGCCGCGGTAGATCACGTCGTACTCCCCCACCTCCGGTCCCGGGTTGAACACCCAGACCGTCGTCTTGCTGGCCGCGTTCTGGCGCAGGCCCGCCAGAACCTGGGCCTGTCCGGCCGCCGCCGCGTCCCCGTCGGCCAGCACCGGCAGCGCGTGGCCATAGCGCTTGCCGCCGAGGAGCGGGCTGCGATAGCTCTCTCCCAGGGCGGACGGCAAAGTCCCTCCGGCCGTCCCGGGATCGATCGTCAGCACACCGGCGGTGTTCTTGAGGCTCCACCGGTCGAGGACGTCCACCACGCGCTCCGTGGCGCCTGCCGCCACGCTCACCGCCACCGGCGCCGTCGGCGCGCTCGCCGCGCCCACCGCGACGAACGTCAGCCGGACCGGCGCCGCCTGGGCCGCCGGGTTGGCGAGCACCAGGTCGGTCTTCCAGGCGTCGCCCGCTCCCGACTTGTTGAGCGCGCCGATCACGTACAGCCGGGAGCCGCTCCGCGGCCCGCCCGCCGCCAGCGACGGATCGCTGGTCGACGTCCAGGTGTTCACCCCGAACGGGAACAGCCCCGGCGAGGCCGACTCGATCGCGATGCGGTAGTCGTCCTGGTCCTTGACCCCGAGCTGCGAGCGGATCTCGGCGAGCTGGAACTGGCGCTGGCCCAGGCGCGACACGGTCAGGTCCGCGCCGGGGTTCCCGATCGGCTGGCCCGCCTTGTTGAAGAACCGCAGGCGGTAGGTGGCGGGCGCGTCGTTCGGGTTGGAGATGCCGAAAAAGGCCGTCCGGCGCGAGCCGTCGTTCATCCCGGCCAGGAACAGCCCCGGGGGGGCGTCGACCGGGACGCCCTGCACCGCGGCGCCGTAGGCGGAGGCACCGGAGCCGGTGGTCTGGATCGAGGTCACCACCGGCTGCGGGCTCCCGGCCGCGGGCCTGGCCAGCACGAACCCCGACAGGCTCTCGTCGCGGCCGAAGAGCGACTTGATGCAGTCCGCAGCGTACAGGGTGGCGCCGGGCGCGATCGTGCGCACCGCCGTCGGTGGGCTGGTCTCGGGCAGGCCGCGGCGCCGGAATTCGAGCGTCACCGTCATCGGCGCCGGGCCCGGGTTGTGGACGTAGAGGTCGCTCGTCTGCACGGACGCCCCCCGGCTGCGCGCCACCCACGGCACCACCACGGCGCTCGCCGGCCGGATCACCCGGACTGCCGTCGACGCCATGGCCGTGTCGTCCGGAGCGCCGCCCTCCCTCGCGATCGTGAGCTTGACCGTGAAGGTGTCCGCCTTCGAATAGGCGTGGCTCACCGTGGCGCCGGTGCCGGTGGCGCCGTCGCCGAAGTCCCAGGTCCAGCTCGTCGGGCCGCCCTCGCTCTGGTCGGTGAACGTCACCGGCTGGCCCGTGAAGGTCTCCTCCGCGCTCGCCGCGAATTTCGCCACCAGCGCCGGCTTGATCGGACCCACCTCGATCAGCTGAGACCGGCTGCTCTCGCAGAAGGGGGCCGGCGGACAGTCGCTGCCGGGCCGGGTGACGCTCAGGGTCACCTGATATGTGCCGGGCGTGGCGAAGGCGTGGGTGACCTGCGGGCCGCTGCCGAACGGCGTGTGGTCGCCGAAGTCCCAGGTGTAGCCCCCCGGGCTGCCCACCGAGCAGGCGGCGTCGAAGCTCACCGGCTGGGTGGCGAGCTTGAGCGGCGGCGAGGAGCTGAAGCAGGCGTCCAGCTTCGGGTTGATGCGCACCGTGCGGGTGCCGGTGAGGCCGGGGCAGGCGGAGCTCTTCGCCGTCACCGTCTTGTTGCCGAGCGTCGTCCAGGTGATGGTCACCGTGCCGGTCGTCTGCCCGGACAAGGCGCCGCCCTGTGCGCTCCAGGTCCAGCCGCTGTCGGGCGGCGGGCTGCAGCCGTCGACCCCGACGCCGGCGAACTGGAGCGCCTGACCGGGCTGCCCGAAATCGGGGCCGTTGACGACGATCTTCCCTCCGGCGACGTTGACCGCCACCGCCGCGCTCACCACGCCGACCGGGCTCACGCAGTTGCGCACCTTGACCTTCACCTGCCGCGCTCCGGCCGACGAGTAGGTGAACGTCGGGTTCGGACCGGCGACCGGGTCGCTCGTCCAGTCGGCCTCGTTGAACACGCCGTTGCCGTCGAAGTCCCAGTTCCAGGCCGTGGCGCCGGCCACCGAGACGTGGAACGGCACGGTGCTGCCCGTGAAGGGATCGACGGTCGGCGCGAACGAGCCCGGCGCCGGCAGGGCCGGCAGGGCCGAGAGCGTCACGGTGGCGCTCTTCGAGTCCGTGCCGAGCGCGTTGGTCACCGTCACCGTGGCCTTGTAGGTCCCGGGCGGCGTGGTGGCCGCGGTGTTCCAGACCAGGGTGCCGGTCGCGCTGCCGACGCCCGGCACCGGAGTCCCCCCGGAGTCGAGCACCCAGGCGTAGGTGAGCGGCGGCGTGCCCACCGCGTTGACGGCCGTGAAGGTGACCGGCTGGCAGACCCGAGGCGCCGCCGGGGACGCGTTGACGCCGTCCACGCGCGCCGGGACCGGACCGGTCTGGAGGCGGTGCGCGTCGAGCAGGTTGTAGGCCGCGCGGTAGAGGATGCCGTTCCAGACCCGGGCCCGGCGCGGACCGATGAGGTTGAAGCCGGTCGGGCAGTTCATGTAGTACCAGCCCCAGTAGCCCAGCGGGCTGGTTTTCGGGGTCAGCTCCGACGGCGCGGCGGGGTTTCCCAGGTCGTAGAGGAACTCGCGCTGCGGCGCGCAGGTGCCGAGGTCGTCGTTGCCGACGTAGAGATACGGCCGGCCGCCGTCGACCGAGAGCTTGAGATAGACCTGCGGCGTCGCCGGAACGACCGTCGCGAGGACGGGCGCGGCGGAGCAGGCGCCGCCGGAGATGCAGCTCACGTCGTGGATCGTGATCTGCCCGGTCTGGGCGAGGCGGGCCAGGCGCCACGAGCCGCCCTGCGGCCAGATGACGGCCGACAGCGTGCCGCCCGGGATCTCCAGGCGCAAGGCCGGAGCGGCCGGGTCCGCGATGCTGTAGATCCGCGTGAAGCCGGAGGAGCCCATGCGGCTGGTCACCACGAAGCCGTCCATGCCCTGGATGTCGCGGTTGCCCGTGCCGAAGCCGGCGACGTCCTTGAGATAGACCCCCGGGCAGGAGACCGCCGGCGGCGTCTCCACGCACTTCGTCATGCCGGACGCGGCCGAGAGGCTGAAGCGATGGATGCGGCCGCCGGAGCGCTCGATCGCGTAGGCGAAATGGGTGCTTCCCGAGGTGAAGGCGTAGACCCTGGAAACGTCCAGCGCACCCTGGTAGGCGACGATCAGGCCGTTCTTGTTCGCCGAGTTGACCACGGCGAAGCCCTGCTCCTCCATGCCGAGCGCCACCACGCTGTCGACGCCGGCCGGCGCGTCGACCTCCTTGATGTACCAGTCCTTGTCCGAGTGCTGCCAGACCGGGAAGGAGCCGCTGCCGTCGAAATAGCCGAAGATGTAGGCGCCGCCGCCCGTGGGCACGGGGTTCTGCTGGAGGTTGTAGACCACCAGCCCCTGGCCGGTGGCGGCGAACAGGAAGCCGTTCTCGATGTCGACGTCGTGGTACTCGCGGACGTTGCCGCGCACCGGCTCGGAGTGGCCTTCGAACCGGGTCGAATCTCCCAGGATCCCGGCCGGCTGCAGCGTGCCCCAGCGGTCCGAGGGCACCGGCACGGCCGGCGAGCCGGCGGCGCCGGCCTGCGACAGCGGCGCCAGGAGTCCAAGGGTCCATCCGGCGAACAGCACGAGGGCACGGCTCACGCTCGTCATCGCGGTCTCCTTTGAGGACGCAGACAGCTTCCTGAAGAAGATATACGCAAAAAACCGGCGAAACGCCTCACCGGCTCATCCCTGAACCTGGACGAGTGCCGGAACGGCCCACCGCGATAAGGTCTCTGATACGGAGTCCCCCGAATGCGCAGTACCGGGAATCATGATAGGGTCCATGAGATAAATCATGGGCCAGCACGACCTGAGCTATCGGCTGTTCTTCGCCCACCGGCGCATGATCCAGGATCTGCTCCGGGACATCGTGGGCGAGCACTGGGTCGATCTCATCGACCTCGACTCCGGCGAGCAGGTCAACGCCTCCTTCGTCTCGGCCCGGCACGAGAACCGGGAGAGCGACGTGATCTGGAAGTTCCGGCGCAAGGACGGCGGCGCGCCGGTCTATGTCTACGTCCTTTTGGAGTTCCAGTCGCGGCCGGACCCGTCCATGCCGGTCCGCTTCATGGGCTACGAGAGCCTGTTCTACCAGCACCTGATGGCAGGCCGGCCGGCGGCGGCCTGGCGCGAGCTGCCGCTGGTGATCCCGGTGCTCGTCTACAATGGATCGGAGCCGTGGAAGGGTCCGACGGACCTCGGCTCGATGATCGCAACGCTCGACCCGTCGGCGGAGGTCTATCGGCCGCAGTTGCGCTACCGGCTCATCGACGAGTCCTCCTACTCCCGGGAGGAGCTGGAGGCGCTCGGCAGCCCGGTGGCCGAGCTGTTCCGGATCGAGACGAGCCACGACTGGTCGGAGATCCGTTCGAGCGTCCACCGGCTGCGGCGGACGATCCCTCCGGCCGAGGATTCCTTGAGACGCGCGTTCGAGACCTGGTTGCAGAAGGTGATCCTTCCGCGCCTCGGTTTGCCGGAAGAGAAGGCTGCGGAGACGCCGACTCTGGAGGAGTTTGAAACCATGCTGGCAGAAAGCATCGACCGTTGGAACCGCGAGATTCGCGAAGAAGGGCGTCAGGAGGGAGAAGCACTGATGTTGCTTCAACTGCTCCGGCTGAAGTTCGGCCCTCTGGCTCCCGAGGTCGAACAGCGGGTGCAGTCCGCGGACTCCGGCCGCCTCCTCGGCTGGGGTAAGCGCGTCCTGAGTGCCGGCACCCTCGCCGATGTCTTCCAGGACTGATGCTCGCTAGACGGCGGACTTGAGCTGCCGGGGCTCGTCCTCCCATTCGTGGTCCGCCCGGATCAGACCGAAGGCGTAGGTCGGGCTGTGGACCGTGAAGGCGCGGGGCAGGCGGCGCTGGTCGTAGATGTGGAGCCCCGAGGCGTCGAGCAGGAAGACGTAGAGCGTGAACTCCCCCTTGACCAGCGGCAGCCGCGGCATCCGCAGCCGGACGGTGTAGCGCCGCGCGCCGGTGCGCGGCGGCAGGCCGTCTACGTGGGTAGCGAACGAGCAGACCTCGACCTCGTCCGACCGGTTGATGCCCACCCCGACGTGGAAGGCGAGGCCGGGGTCCTCGGTCTCCCACTCGACCTCCAGCTCCCAGGGCTCGCCGTTCTCGTAGCGGGTGGTGCGGTCGAGGCGCACCGCCGCGATCCGGGCGAGCCGGCGCGGCGCGGCGCCTTCCGGATGCCCGGCCTCCTGCTGCGGCGGCGCGGCGGCGCTCTTCGCCACCAGGAAGTTCTCGTACTCGCGGATCACCTCCTCCGAGGGCCCTAGCGCCTCGGCGCGGCCGTTGCGCAGCCAGAGCGCCCGCTGGCAGAAGGAGGAGACGTAGTACATGGCGTGCGAGCAGAAGAGCAGCGTGCCGCCGCCCTCCACGAACTGGAGCAGGCGGTCCATGCACTTCTTCTGGAAGTACCCGTCGCCGACCGACAGCGCCTCGTCGATGATCAGCACGTCGGGCTCCACCTGGGTGGCGATCGAGAAGCCGAGGCGCATCGCCATGCCGGTCGAATAGGTCTTGACCGGCTGGTCGATGAAGTCGCCGAGCTCGCTGAAGGCGAGGATGTCGGGCATCTTGCGCCGCAGCTCGTCCTCGCCGAGACCGAGCATGGCGGCGTTCAGGACGATGTTCTGGCGGCCGGTGAAGTCGGGGTGGAAGCCGGAGCCCAGCTCGAGGATCGAGGCGATCTTGCCCTCGACCCGGAAGCCGCCGGACGACGGCGTGGTGATCCCCGCCAGGATCTTGAGCAGCGTGCTCTTGCCGGCCCCGTTCTCCCCCACCACGGCCAGCCCCTCGCCACGCGGGATCGCGAAGCTCACCGACTCCAGGGCGCGAAACTCGCGGTGGCGCGGCCTTCGGGTGACCGCCTCCCGCAGGCGGTCCCAGGGCGAGGCGTACACGCGGTACGCCTTGGTCAGCGCTTCAGCCTCGACGGCATTCCACATCCGGCGATTCTATCCCGGCCCCAGGCCCCGGAAGGGAAACGCCTCCGCCAGCCGGACCACCTCGAACAGCACCGCGACCAGCTCTTTCCTCTCGCCGGCCCGGTTCGGGTTGTAGTACTCCCAGACCACCCGGCCATCGCGCGTCACCTCCAGCGCCCGGCCGTTCTCGGACTCCGTGATCAGTGTGTTGCCGTTCGGCAGCCGCTGGACGGAACCGAGCGTCTTCGAGAAAAGGTCCTTGTCGTAGGACCAGACCGTCCCGCCGGTCCGCGGATCGACCTCGACCACCCGCGAGCGCTCGCCGCCCGGGCCCCGGTTGTCGAACACGAGGAGGTTGCCGTCGTCGAGGAAGGTCGGCTGGTGCTGGCGCCGCCAGCTCCCGGTCCTCGCCCAGACGATCTCTCCCCGTTCCGGATCCAGAATGGCGATCGTGTCCAGCTTGAGCACGGACAGCAGGACGTTGCCCTTGCGGAACGCCGGGTCGCGGTCCCCGAAGCGGCCGTCGAGTACCTCCAGCGTGTTGGTGTGGAAGACGTCGCCCTCGCGCTCCATCTTCCCCAGGAGAGAGGCGAAACGCGAGCGCTCGAAGGCTTCCAGGATCGAGACCCTGCGCTCCACCGCGCCGTCCGGGCCGAGCACCGTGACGAAGTCCTCCAGGATCCCTTCCTCCGGGTTGATCCGGGGGATGACCTTGCCGTCCCGGTCGAGCACCCAGATGCGGCCGTCCTCCATCACCTGGAGGTCGTGGTGGAAACCGCCGCGCCGCGCCCAGAGGACATGCGAGCGGGCGTCGAGCTTGACGATGCCGAGCCCCTCGTAGATGCCGATCAGGTCGCCGTTCGGGAAGAGCCAGGCGCGGCGCCAGTACTCCAGCTTCGCCATCTCCGGGTCCTTCGCGAGGTCGGGCCAGAGGCGGCGCAGCGGCTGGCGCCAGCGGTGAAGCACCTTGCCGTCGCGGTCCATGAGCACGGCCTCGGCGGCGTGACCCGAGAGCACGAGGTTCAGACCCGGGGCGACCGCGGCCGCGTCGCGCACCACGACAGTCGGCCGGTCCTGCGCCGGCTTGTAGCCCTGAAGATACGGCAGGGCGCGGACGTCGGCCGCCTCTTCACGAGCTGTCCGCCATTTGCCCTGTCCCGGGTCGACCGGAGCGGCGGCGGGCAACACCTCGTCCTTCCTGGCCTGGCAGCCCAGCAGGAGCAGAAAAGAAAGAGCCGCCAGTGCGAACACTGGCGGCCTCTCGGGGAGCGGGCGTTTCCGGATCAGGCTTATTGGGCCTGACCCTGGACGTACGCCGGGTCGTTCGTCTTGTTGTTCACCACCTGCGCGGCCGTGAGGACCTTGCCGGCCTTCACCTTGATCTGGACGGTGAAGCCGCCGCCCGGCGCGCCGGTGGCCGGAAGGGCGTGCTGCGACGGGCTGAACTGCCGCAGCTTGCCCGAGCCGAGCAGGACGCCGCTGACGCGGCCGAGCTCGGCGCCGTCGAGGCCCCGGTAGATGATGTCGTACTGGGCCTGCGGTCCGCCCGGCGGATTGAAGATCCAGTACGTGGTGCGGTTGTCGGCGTCCTGCCGCAGACCGACCAGGTAGGCGGCCTCGCCGGTCTCGGCGGCGTCGCTGTCGGTGAACGCCGCCATGAACTGGCCGAAGCGCATGCTCGGGTTGGCGTTGTTGTAGCTCTCGCCCTGCACGATCGGGAACACCTCGTTCGGCGAGTCGCTCGACAGGGTGACGACGCCGACCGAATCCTTGATGTTCCACTGCGAGGCGACCAGATTCTCCAGCCGCTGGGTCTCACCCGGCTGCAGCGTCACCTTGAGCGCCGTGGTCGGGTCGTTGAGGCCCGCCTTGGTGAAGGTGACGTCGGTCAGCGCGACCTGGGTGCCGGTGTTGGCCAGCACGATGTCGGTCTGCCAGAGGCTGTTGTTGAGGCCCGGCGTGCTGAGCGCGCCGATCAGGTAGAGCTTCGACGTGCTCGACGAGCCCACGCCGAGGAAGGACGGATCGTCGGAGGCGGTCCGCACGTTCGCGCCGTACGGGAAGATCTGGCCGCCGCTCACCGTCTCCACCTCGACCCGGTAGTCGTCCTGCGCGTTGATGCCGAACAGGGACCGGATCTCGGCCGGCTGGAACTGCTTGAGGCCGTAGCTGGACAGCTTGAAGTCGGCGCTCGGGGTGCCGATCGGCCGGCCCAGAGCGTCGAAGAACTTCAGCCGGTAGGTGGCCGGACCGTTGTTCGGGTTGGTGAGACCGAAGTAGGCCTCGCGCTCGCCGTTGTCGTTCAGGCCGACCAGGTACTGCATGCGGGTGCCGGTGGTCGCCGTCGCCGCCTCCTGGTTGAACACGAAGCCCGGGATCGTCTGGCCGAACTGCGAGCCGTCCTTGTAGGTCGTGTTGAAGGAGGTCATCACCGGGTCGGCGTCGCCCTTCGTCCGGGTCACCGTCACGAAGCCGACGATGTTCTCCCAGTTGAACAGCTCCTTGAGCACGTCGGCGACATAGAGGGTCGCGCCCGGCTGGATGGTCCGGGTGGCCTTCGGCGGGTTGACCTCCGGCAGGCCGCGCTTGCGGAACTCGAGGACGATCTCCATCGGGATCGTGCCCGGGTTATGGACGTAAAGGTCGCTCGACTGCTCCAGCGTGCCGCGGCTCTGGGCGATCCAGGGCAGCACGATGGTGTTGCTCTTCGCCGGCTCGGGATCGCCGACGATGTTGAACGTCCGCGTCGTGCTCGCCGTGCTGCCGTTGCGGCCGATGGTGAGGACCACGTTGTAGCTGCCGGCCTTGAAGGAGTGCGTCGCGTTCTGGCCGGTGGCCGTCCCGCCGTCGCCGAAATTCCACGACCAGCTCGTCGGGGTGCCCTGGCTGGCATCGGTGAACGTGAGGGCCTGGTTCGGCTTCGCGGTGCAGACGTTCAGGCCGCCCTCGTTGATGCAGCTCGCGCTGGTGGTGAACGCCGGCAGGAGCGGTGCCTCGCCGGTGCCGACCACGACGGTCTTCACGAGCGAGCTCTCGCAGAACGGTGCCGGCGGGCAACTGCTGCCGGCCTTGGTCACGGTGAGCTGGACGCGGTACGAGCCGGCCGCCGTGTAGGTGTGGTTGATCTGGGCGCCGGTGCCGAAGCCGGTGCCGTCGCCGAAATCCCAGGTGTAGCCGGTCGGGCTGCCGGTGGAGGCCGAGCCGTTGAAGGCGACCGCCTGGTTGGCGATCGGCGCGGCCGGGCTGAAGCTCCAGTCCGCCTTGAGGACGGTGCCACCACCGCCACCGCCGCCGCCGCTGTTGATCGTCACCGACTTGCTGCCGGTGACGCCGGAGCAGCCGGGGTTGGTCGCCGTGACGGTCTTGTTGCCCGCGGAGGTCCAGGAGATGGTCACGTCCGCGGCCGGGGCGCCGGTGATGGTGCCGCCCGGGGCGTTCCAGGTCCAGCCCGAACGGTCGGCCGTGCAGTTCGCCGCCGACGCCGTGTAGCTCAGGGCGGTGCTGACGTTGCCGGAGGCCGGTCCGCTGATCGTGATGGAGGGGTTGTTACCACCGCCACCGCCGCCACCACCGCCGCCCTGGCTGATGATGATCGTGATCTGCGCGGACGCGGCCGGGTAGACGTCCTGCTCGGAGGCGCCGCGCCGGACGCGGAGCTGCGGGTGGAACGTGCCGGTCGCGCTGTAGAGGTGCGAGGTCCGGGGCGCGGTGTTGCCCGCGTCCTCGAAGGTGCCGTCGCCGTTCCAGTCGTAATCCCAGAGCTCGGCGCCGGTCGAGGCGTCGAGGACCGGGATCGCGGTGGTCGTATCGCCGAAGTATACGCCGCCGCTGGAGGCGATGTTGAACGCGAACAGCGCCTTGAGCGGCGTGATCTGCGTGATGTCGATGGCGAGCGCCGCGCTCAGGACCTCCGATTGGACGCAGTTCTTCACCTTGACATGGACCTGACGCAACCCCTTGGTCGTGTAGGTGTGAGTCGGGTTCGGCCCGTTCACCGGATCGGTCGTCCAGTCCGCCTCGTTGAAGACGTTGTCCCCGTCGAAGTCCCAGTTCCAGGCCGTGGCGCCGGCCACCGCCGCGTGGAACTTCACCGTCCCCGACAAGAACACATCGTTGGTGATCGGGAAGTTGGGCACGATGGTCGTCAGCCCCGTCAGCGTGAAGTTCGTCGACTTCGTGACGCTGCCCGCGCCGTTCGAGAGGGTCACGCGGGCCGTGTAGACGCCGGCCTCGGTGCTCGCGCCGGTGTTCCAGACGAACGTCTTGGCCGCCCCGCTGTTACCGGCGACGGGCTCGCTGCCGTCGTCGAGGACCGCGAAGTCATAGTTGAGGGTCGGAGCGCCCTTGCCGTTGACCGCGGTCAGCGTGACCGGCTGGCAGACGGTCGGGGCCGCCGGCGAGACCGTGATGCTGCCGAGCACGGGCGCGGGGTCGAGCACGGTCACGTTCTGGGTGACCGGGGCGCTCTGCTCGGTCTGGGCATTGAGCACCCTGAGCGTGACCGGCTTCGTGCCCGCCGAGTCGAACGTCACGGTCGGGTTCGAGTCCGACGAGTTCGCCGGGGTGCCGCCCGAGAACTCCCACATCCAGGTGGCCGGGCCGCCCGAGGACTGGTCCGTGAAATGGACCGGCGTGCCGGGATAGATCTCGGTCTCCGTCCAGGAGAAGTTCGCGGTCGGCGGACCGCCCTTGTTGATCTTGTGGGAGTCGAGGAGGGTGTACGCAGCCCGGTAGAGCTTGTTGCCCTTGACCTTGCCCGTGCGCGGGCCGACCAGGCTGAAGCCGGTCGAACAGCCCATGTAGTACCAGCCCCAATAGCCGTCCGGGTGGATCTTCGGAGTCAGCTCCACCGGGCCCGAGGGGGAGGTGACGTCGTAGACGTACTCGCGTTGCGGCACACAGGTCCCGAGGTCGTCCGCGCCGATGTACAGATACGCGTTCGCGCCGTCGACCGAAGCGGTCACGTGCTTCATGGTCAACGCCGCGATGGTCCCCGACCAGACCGGCGACGGGGTGGCCGGGCAACTCCCGGACGCGATGCAGCTCACGTTGTAGATCGCGAGCCCGGTGCCAAAGAGATCGATCCTGGCCAGAAAGTACGAGCTGCCGACCTTCCAGAGCGCCAGGCCGAGAGTGCCGCCGGGAATGCTCACCACCGGTGCCGGAAGGCCGGGAGTCGAGACGTTCCAGATCGTTACCGAGGCGCTTTTGGAAGTCTTGCCTGTAGCCAGGAACGTACCGGTGCCGGACATCTGCGACCAGCCCGTACCGAACCCGCCCGCGCCCATGAAGACGTTGCAGCTCGTCGCCGGCGGAAGCTCGTGGCACTTGGTCAGGTTCGCCGCGGCATTGAGGTTATAGAGATTGATCCCGCTCAAGTCGCGCAGCATGCCGTAGGCGTACTTGCCACCTCCGGCGGAAAACGCATACACCTGCGATGTGTCCACCTCGCGTTGGTAGGCAATCGTTGCACCTGCGGTGTTCGCGTTGCGGACGATCGCGAAGCCCTGCTCCTCCATGCCGAGGGCGACCGTGGTCGGGTCACCTTCCGGTGCGTCGAGCTCCTTGATGTACCAGTCCTTGTCCGAGTGCTGCCAGAACGGAAAGCTTCCGCCCCCTTGATAATAGCCCCACAGATACGCGATGGGGTTGGGTGTGGCGCCGCTGATGTCGATCGCCTGGAAGCCCTGGCCGGTGGCGGTGAAGAGATAGCTCCCTTCGATGTCTACCGCATGCCAGATGAGTGTGTCGCCGTTCTTGGGCTCCTGGGTGCCGCCGAAGTACGTGGAGTCGCCGATGATGGCATCCGGCTGCAGCATGCTCGAAGAGTTCCAGCGAGGCTGGGGCACCGGCGAGGCGCTGCTCTTGGCGTACACCGGTGTCTGCAGGAAGAGCAGAACGCCGAGCACGGCCAGCAGCGCGCACGCGGCGCGGAGCGGGAAGGGGGTGGAGTGGCGGTCCGAATTCATCAATCGTCTCCTTCCATCGAGCAGCCTCGAAGCTGGTACGAAGGCTTCGGGTATTGACATACAGGCATGAAACCGGGTCGGGTTCCGCGCCGCATGCCGGACTTCCGTGAGAGCAGGTTGGCCTGGGGCCGTTCCGCGCTGCCCCCGTCTTCGAGAGAGGGACACCGCGCAAGGGCCGCGGAGAGGTGAGAACCGGACGGGCCCTGCGAGGCAGAACCCGTCCGTTCCGGTGTGAAACCGGCCGTAACCGGGGTTACGGGACCGGGATGATGGTGGTGATCGGGGCGTTGGCGTTGTCGAGCTGGATGCCCGAGAAGCCGACGCTGAACCGACCCTCGGCGTCCATGGTCGCCGTGAGCCACATCTGAGCAAACGGATCGGCGTAGGCCGTATCCGGGTGCTGCAGGTTGAGGTACGCCCAGCCGAAGTTGAACGGCGAGAGAAGATCCGCCGCCACGTCGACACGGTTGGCCTCGTTCGGGATCAGGATCGTCTGGGTGCAGGTCGGGTCGCCCGAGGGGCAGTCCTCGGAGGTCACCGGCTGCTCCTCCTCGTCGAAGATCACGATCTGGGTGGACTCGAGCGGATACCACGAAGCCGGACCGTTCAGGGTGCAGGAATAACCGGAGGCGGAGGCGTTGGCCTCGCGCCAGACCAGGTAGTCCGTGCCGCCGTCGAAGCCGCCGCCATTGACGAAGCGGGCAGCCATCGTGGTCGGGAGGGGCTCGCGGGCGTCGTCAGCGGTGGCGCCGTTGTAACGGCCGTAGAAGGTGTGGTCGCCCGGCACGAAGCAGGTCGGGCAGGACTCGATGTGGACGACGGTGTCGCCCTGGGCGAAGTTCTGGCCCGGGTTGACGTAGAACACGTCGCCCCAGAGCACGTTCTGGTCGGTCACGAACGGACCGTAGAAGGCCCAGTCCGAGGGGAAGAACAGGTTGCAGGCGTTCACGGTGTCGACCGTGATGTAGCCGCGCAGGATGTTGTCCTTCTGCTTGGAACCGGCGCAGTTGCCGGTGGCCGGGGACTGGTTGCCCTGGAGCCAGGCCTGCAGGTGGGCGCGGAACGGAGCGCTCACGAACGGCGAGGGGTAGGGCAGCGAGGAGCAGCTCGCGAAGTTGATGTCCTGGGACACCGGACCCTGCGGGCTGATCGTGTCCTTCGGATCCTGGCCGACGGAGGCCGTGATCGGGACGTTGCCGTTGACGAAGATGTCGCGCAGGCTGATCGTCTGCACGTCATAACCCGTCAGGTACACGTCGAAGTCGAGGGCCGGAACCGACTGGTCGGTCCAGACCGTGACGTGCGCCAGAACGGCGGTCGCCGAGGCGTTGTTGATCGAGAACAGGGTGTTGATCCCGTTCGCGTTGGCGATGTCGACCTCGAAATACGGGACCAGCAGGGTCGCGGCCGGCACGGCGTCGATCGTGCCGATCACCGCGAACGCCTGGCCGCCCAAGCCCAGCAGGCTCACGAGAGCGAGGCAAAGGCAAAGCTTTTTCATTTCAGACAATCTCCTTGAGTAACCGTTGACGTTTCAAACTGCAAGCTGTACTGCCGATCTCCACTCTCCGAGTTGATGCCATCACCTCCTAATTAAAGAGTCGAACTCGCAAAGAGCCATGCCCCCACCAGGGTCCGCCAAGGACCCCGGGTCCGGCTACGCTCGTTGATTCCCTTCGGATTCAAGCGGCCCGCCTCCCTTCAAGGCGCAGGCGACTTCCGCTTCAAATTATGCTTTCGCACTATAGGCAGCCCCGGGCTGCTTTGTCAACACCTTATCGCTCTTTCTTTCTGGCTTTCCAGGCTCCCATCCCGCCTTCGGTCAGGCACTGGGTGGGCGCGAACATGGCCGAGGGCTCGCCCGCGAACTCCGCCACCAGCTCGTCGGCCGGGTCGGCGTCGAGGTTCGCGAGCTGGATGTCGTACCCCCGGCAGCCGCCGTGCGCCGGGATCTCCGGCGTGTCCTCCCGGTCGAACGTGCCGTCCCCCTTCCCCAGGAAGATCCAGACCTCGCCCTCGCCCGTGGCCGCCGCCAGGTCGAGCTTCCCGTCGCCGTCGAGGTCGCCGCTGCCGAGGGCCGTCAGCCACGGGCGCCCCTCGACCATCGCCACCCCCTTGCGCTCCCAGCCGCCGCCCGCGCGGGCGAGGAAGACGTCGACGCCCGTGCGCCACGCCCCGACCTCGCGCGACAGGTAGCCCACCGCCAGGTCCGGCCGCCCGTCACGGTTGAAGTCCGCGACGTCGACCGCCCCGACATAGGAGCTGGGCCGCAGCCCGGGAAGGTCGGCCTTCGCGCCGACCGCATCGGTCCCGCCGATCCTCAAGATATCTGTCTCTCCGAATACGCTCGATCCCAGAATCATATCCAACTTGCCGTCGTTCGTGAAGTCCGCCACCGCGAGATCCTCGCCGAACAGCTTGGACGTGTTGCTCAGCTCGTCCTTGCGCACCCAGGATCCGTCCCCCTGGTTGAGGTAGACCAGCGCGCCGTAGGCCGTGCCGGCCGAGACCCGGCCGCCGGCGCCCGGGCTGAGGTTGCCGGCCATGCGCGGCCCCTCGCCGATCGAGACCAGGTCCGGGCGGCCGTCGCCGTTCCAGTCGGCGGCCTCCAGGGTGCGAGAGGAGAAGCCGCCGGCGTCGCCGCCCTCGCCGGGCACCTGGAAGTCGAGCCCCTTGCCCCAATCCTTGAAGCCGCCGGAGCCGTCGGCGACCAGGACGATCACGCCGCGCAGGTGGACGGCCAGGGCCATGTCCGGGCGGCCGTCGGAGTTGAAGTCCGCCACCGCCACGTCGCCGTAGTCGTAGGCCAGGGCCGGGAAGCGGACGGCCCAGCGCTTCCAGTTGCCCTTGCCGTCGCCCAGGAAGACCACCGGGACGCCGAGGCTCTTGCGGGCGGGACCGTGGACGATGTCCGGGAAGCCGTCGCCGTTCATGTCGGCGATCTTGAAGCCGTTGCGCCACTGGCCGCGGTCGGGGAGCCCCTTGCCGAACGGCTCCAGGGTCAGCCGGTCCGAGGTCCCGGTGGCGTTGCGGTAGGTGGCCGTAATCGCCGCCACCTCCTGCGTGCTGGGCGCCGCGGGCGCGGCCGGCTGCGCAGCATCCCGGTCCTCGGTCCTGTAGATCTTCACCTGGAAGCTGTCCTCGTCGTAGGACACCACGTCGAAGGTCATGCCGTACTGGACCTGGACCTTGGTCTTCTCCTCGTTGAGCCAGCGGTACCAGCCCTCGGCCTTGGGGATCTCGGAGATGAAGTACTGGCGCCCCTGGTCGTCGACCAGCCACTTGCCGTCGGGCGGCTCCAGGCCGGTGCCGCCCGGCGCCGGGGTTGCCGGAGCGGGATTGGAGGCGGGGGTGGCGGCGGGCTGCGCGGCCGTCCCGGACGGGGCCGGAGTCGCGGCGGGCCTGGGCTGCTGGGAACAGGCGCCGAGGGCGACGATCCCGAGGACGGCCAGGAGACGGGCGGCAAAACGGACGGACATGGACGTGGACATTCCTTCTCTTACCTCTGTCTTGTCGATCAGGGAGCCAGCGGGCGGGAGCCTTCAGATCTCATCGGCGAAGGCTCTCTTCAGGCGGCGGAACAGCCAGAAGCCGAGGGATAGTAGCACGGCGGCGACCAGGGCGAGAGCGCCGGTCCCCCGGACCGGCACGGCGCTGCCGCCCAGGAAGGCTTGGCGGTAAAGGCCGACCAGCGGGGTCAGGGGGTTGAGCTCCAGCCAGGCGCGGAAGCGCTCGGGCACCAGCGCCAGCGGGTAGACCACCGGCGTCAGGTAGAACCAGGCGTTGAACACCATGCCGAGGACCTGGGCCGTGTCGCGGAAGAAGACGTGCACGGCGGCCACCATCAGCCCCAGCCCCAGGGTCAGGCCGACCTGGAGCGGCACGGCGACCAGCAGCAGCGGCAGCCCGCCCCACGACAGCTCTCCCAGGCAGGCCAGCACCACCAGGAAGATCGCCGCGGCGATCGCCTCGTGCAGCAGCGCCGCCAGCACCACCGCCAGGACCAGGATCTCGGACGGGAAGCGCAGCTTCTTGACCAGGCTGGCGTTCTCCGTGATCGCCGTCGACGAGCGCAGCACCCCCTCGTGCAGGGCGAGCCAGGGGAGCAGGCCGCCGAAGAGGAAGATCGCGAAGTGCTGCGTCCGCAGTTGCCCCCCCGCCGGGCCCACGGGGCTCACCTTCATCACCGTCGAGAAGACGAACGTGAACAGCAGGAGCATCCAGAGCGGCTGCACCAGCGACCAGACGAAGCCGAGCAGCGAGCCGGCGTAGCGCCCCTGGAAGTCTCTCCGCACCAGCTCCCGCAACAGGAAGATATGCCCTCGCACGATCCCCTCTTTCCACAGTTGACAGCGCCGGGTCACAGCCGTACCATCAGCTCAGCAGCGCACGGTATGGCAGTCTGACATAAACTCGACGACGGGCAAAATCCCCCCATCCCCCGCAATGTCCACGACCATGAAAGTCCGCCAGATCCAGCTCGTCGGACAGAAGATCCGGCAGCTCCGCAAGGAGCACAAGCTGACCCAGGTCGAGCTGTCGCAGCGCCTGGGCATCCAGCAGTCGGACCTGTCCCGCATGGAGCAGGGGGAGTACCGCGTCAGCCTCGACACGCTCTTCCGGATCCTCGCCGAGTTCAAGATGAGCATGGGCGAGTTCTTCGAAGATGTGACCCAGGAGTCCATCACCCCCCGCGACGTCCAGCTCGTCCAGCGCTTCAACACGCTGACGGCGGACGCCCAGCGGGAGGTCGAGGACTTCATCGCGTTCAAGCATTCCCAGTCCCAGGGCCGGCGCAACGGCAGCCCGGACCGCCTCGACGACGACGACCAGGCCTAGGCGCAACCCCTGGGCCCAGGAAGAGGAGAGCATGAGGGAGACCAGCGAGATCGGTCCTGCGGAGTTCGAGAGTCTGAGGCAGCAATCTCATCAGGCCGCGCGGGCGGGCCGCCTGGAAGAGGCCCTGGCCCTCCTGGACAGCGTCGGCGACTGGGTCGCCGGGCAGGACGACCCGCGGCTGACGGACCTCTGGGTGTGCGACCGCGCGGTGGTGGCCATCGAGCTCGATCCCGGCGCGAAGGGCGCCAAGGAGATCCCGCGCCTGCGCGAGATCCTGCTGCGCAACGCCGACCCGGCCAACTGCCGCGTCGCGGCCTACAGCATCGCGCGCTTCTACGAGCTCAGCCGGGACTACAAGAAGGCGCTGTTCTACGCCCGCATCTCCCGCGACCGGTCCGAGGTCCTGGGCCGCCGCGACTGGCTGGCGTCCAGCCACAACCTGATCGGCAACACCCTGCTCGCCGAGAGCTTCGTGGACAAGGCGCTCGCGGAGTACGAGCAGGCGCTGGAGCTGATGCCGGCCGAGCCGAGCCCGGCGCGCGCCAGCATCCTCGACAACCTGGGCTACTGCCGGGTCCTCCAGGGCCGCTACTCCGAAGGCTACGCCTGCCTGTACCAGAGCCTCCGGATCCTCCGGCAGTTCGCGCCGAACCGGAACGAGATCTCGACCCGGCTCGACCTCTGCTTCACCCATCTGGAGACCGGCCACTTCCGCCATGCGGAGCGGCACGGCCTGGCGGCGCTCCGGCTGGCCGAATCGATCCAGGAGGCCGACTCGATCAAGAACGCGCTCTACCTGCTCGGCGAGGCGGCGCACCTGAGCGGCGACGCCGACGGCGCCCGCCGCTATTTCGCCGAGCTGCAGACGTCGTTCTATCCCGGAGAGTCGTACCTTCCCAATTTCCTGCTCGCGGTTGACGTCCGGAAGCTCGTCAACCTTCATGCCTGAGGTGCTTCGAGATGTGGATGACTAGAATCGGTCGCATCGCAACCCTCGCCCTGGCCCTGGCAGCCTTCAGCCAGGGGGCGCGGGCCTCCGCGCAGCGCGAAACGGTTCTCGGTCCGAACGGCGAGCTGTACAGCGTCCGGGCCGGCACCTTCGGCGAGCTCTTCCCGGGCCGGCAGGACGTCCCTGCCGCCAACTCCGTCCTCGCGCTCGACATCGAGAAGCCCGACGTCGACCGCGTCCGGCTCCTGATCAAGGGCACGGAGGGGCCCGACGCCGACAGCTCTCCGTTCCTCCTCTACGAGGACGTCTCGAACACGCTCTTCCTGGTCTGGGAGATCCGTCTCGGCGGCGTCTTCCCGGTGCTCATGCTGTCCGGCTACAAGGACGCCTCCTGGCTCAATCCGTTCGCCATCATCGACTATCCGTTCGCCCTCAAGTCGTCGCCCCAGCTCGCGGTGACCTACGACTCCTACGTCGAGGACGGCGATGACGACGGCGACACCCACGGGACCGGCCTGACGACGCAGCAGCGCACCATCCTGCACCTGTTCTGGAACCAGCAGGACGAGGGCGAGTCGACCGAGACCTTCTACAGTCCGATCTTCCTGGAGAACGGCAGGTTCCTGGGCCGCAGCCCGGCCTACCGGCTCAACGACCTGATCGATCCGCAGGCCGACGTGCTCGCCGGCGCAGGCACGCTGCCGCCGCAGCTCATCCAGGTCCAGCGGGGCCACGACCAGCGCACGCTGGTGGTCGCCTTCGGGTCCGCGGGCCGTCTGAACACCCTGGAGATCGGCGCGCTGCCGGCCCAGTGGGGACGCATCGCGGACGGCGCCCGCTCCCACATCATCGACTTCGGCGCCCGGCTCTACCCCAACCACCTCGCGACGCTGGCCTCGGAGGTCAAGGAAGAGATCATCAAGCGCGGCAGCGCCAGCTTCGATCCGGAGATCCTCCGCTCCCTGGCCGAGCAGGTCGCGAGCTACATCGCCAACGTCGCGCCGAAGACGCCGCTCAAGGTCATCGCGGACGGCGCCCGCTCCCACATCATCGACTTCGGCGCCCGGCTGTCCGGCCGCGGCATGAGGAACTCGCAGGCCGCGTCCTCCAGCCTCGTGGAGGTCGACCCGTCCGAGCTCGAGATGGCGGACGGCGACACCGCCGTGCCCTCCCAGATCCTGCAGATGAGCCGGATCGGGAGCTGGCCGGCCCCCGAGATCGGCAGCAACGCGCAGGTCTTCATCTCCGAAGGCGGCGAGCGCGCCCTCCTCTGCTGGGCCGAGAAGAACCAGGTCGTCTACCGGGAAGGCACCGCCGCCGGCTGGACCGCCCCCCTGGAGATCCGGCTGTCCGACAGCGTCGATCTCCAGCGCGCCTACGAGATCCTCGAGCAGCGGGTCCGCAACCGCTAGGCGCGCAGCACCGAGAGCGGCTCGGCCGTCGGCCGGGCCGCCAGCACCGTCCCGCCCAGCTCCTCCAGCCCCTCGGCCACGGCGCTCCGGCGCTCGGGCGGGCAGAGGAACGCCAGGCAGCCTCCGCCGCCGGCCCCGCAGGCCTTGCCGCCCCAGGCGCCGAGCGACAGGGCCTTCGCGATCAGGCTCTCGAGCAGCGGCGTGGACACGCCTTCGGCCAGGAGGCGCCGGTGGCTCCACTCCCGGCTCATCAGCTCGCCCACCCGCGGCAGGTCTCCGGCCTCCAGGGCCGGCGCCAGCTCCGCCGCCGCCTCGGCGATGCCGCGGAACAGGCCGGTGACCTCCGCCTCGCCGTCCAGCCGGCGGCGGACCACCTGCCAGTTGTTGCCGGCCGAGAAGTGGCTGGCTCCCGAGTAGACCACCAGCAGGCTCTCGCCGAGCGCCGCGAGGTCCACCTCCAGGCGGCGGACCCGCTCGCCTCCGGGAGCCTGGAGGATCTCCAGCGCGCCGCCCAGGAGCCCCGGGTAGTGGTCCTGGATCCCGGTCGGCAGATGCATGAGCCGCGCTTCGAGGTCGCGCGCCAGCCGGACCCGCTCGCGCGGCGAGGACGGCGGCAGGCCGAGCTCCTCCTCCGCCGCGGCGATCAGCGCCACCACCAGCGCCGAGCTGCCGCCCAGCCCCCCGCCGCGCGGAGAAGCGCTGCTCAGCTCGATCTCCACGGGCGGCAGGCCGAGCGCCTCCGCCACCACGGCGACGAGCGCGCCCTCGGGGTTCGCGGCCAGCTCCGGGATCGAGCCGCCGCGGACCTCGCCGTCGCCCTGCCGGACGACGTACGAGTCGGCGCTGCGACGGAGCCGCACCGTCGCGGCCAGGTCGATGGCCACGTTGACGGTGCGGGCTCCGGGATGGAAGAGGCCCAGGGGCCAGATGTCGAGGGTGCCGCCGGCCAGGTCGACCCGGCACCAGGTCCGGACGGTGATCATCCCGCCGTCAGCGAGCCGCGACTCCCGGGGTACCGGCCGCGGCCCGGCCCGACTCGATCTCCTGGACCGCGAGCCGCGTCTCGGGACGGCCATTTCCCGGCACGTGGAAGCCCTCCGGCAGCCGGCCGGTCTGCAGACCGGTCAACACGCCGTTGCGCCAGGTCCGGAAGGAGGCGAGCTGCGTCGCGGGAATCGGCTCGTCGCGGACGCTCTTGAGCGTCAGCGGGTCGATCCACTGGCCATTGTGCTGGACCCGGTAGTCCAGGTGCGGACCCGAGGCCAGGCCGGTGGCGCCGGTGTAAGCGATGATGTCGCCCTGGCGGACCCGCGCGCCCGGACGGATGCCGGGGGCGAACCGCGACAGGTGGAGGTACGCCGTGACGTAGCCGCCGGCGTGCCGCACCTTCACCACGTTGCCGCCGCCCCGGTCCCACCCGGCGAAGGTGACCACGCCGTTGGCCGTGACCTGGGCCGGCGTGCCCACGGGCGCCCCGTAGTCCACGCCCCAGTGCGGCCGGTAGGCCTTGAGCACGGGGTGGAAGCGGCGGGTCGTGAAGGCGGAGGTGATGCGCGAGGAGTAGCGCAGCGGCGAACGGAGGAACATCTTCTTGAGCGGACGCCCCTCGCCGTCGTAATACGTGCCCGAATCGCCGAAGCGGTAGGCCTCGTGGCGCCGGTTCTGGCCCTCGTAGACCAGGGCGTAGACCGTGCCCACGGCGTGCGGCTGGCCTTCGAGGAGGACCTCTTCATAGAGGAGCTCAAAGCGGTCGCCACGCTTCAGGTCGCGGGTGAAGTCGAGGTCCCACTGAAGGACGTCGGCCATGCGGTAGGCGAGCCCGACCGGACCGCCGGCGCGGCGGATCGAGGTGTCGAACGAGCCGTCGAGCGTGCCGTGCAGGGCGCGCATGCGGGTGGTGCGCTCGAAGGGCTGCCAGTCCACGTTCCAGCCGTCCTCGTGGCGGCTCATCTCGACCCGGCCGCTGCCGTCCAGGGTGAGCGCGAAGGAGGAGAGGCTGGAATCGGGGTTGAAGAAGGCCGAGTACTGGTTGCCGGCCTTGAGGGTGCGCAGGTTGAGCCGTTCGGAGAGGGCGTTCGTCGCTTCGCGGGCCTCGCTGCCGGGCAGGCCGAGCTTCTCGAAGACCTCGGTCACCGTCTCGCCCCGCAGCAGCTTGAACTCGACCGGGACGCGGGCCTGATCGATGAGGCCGGTCGCTTCGGTCGGGAGGGTGATGCGCTGGCTGAACCGGGGAGTGGGAGGGAGCGGGTACGGCGATTCGTTGAAGGCTTCGAGGTTCTGTGTGCTGAGGGAGAGACCGACACCCAGGAGGGTCAGCCCGAGCGGGAGCGCGAGGCGAAGAAAATGCGGAGCAAGCTTGACCCTCTTCCACTGCATCCGTACAGACCTCCCAGGGTTCGCAAAAGGGTGGCTCGGGCTCTAGGACTCTAGGGCGATTGACGCGCGGGTTGGATACTTGCACAGGTTCCCGGACCATTGCAACCCATGCATGAGGCTGCTTTCCGGGATTTTGCAGTGGCAAAGCGGAAACGGAACGGAAGAGTCCCTTACTCGACTCTCAGGATCCCTCTCATCTTGACGTCGTGGAAGGTGCAGACGTACTCGCTTTCGCCCGGCTGGCCGGGGGCCTCGAACTCCAGGGTGGTGGAGGTCCCGGCCTGGAGCAGCGCCTCGGTGGCCAGGTCGAGCGACTCGACCGCGAAGTCGTGCCGCATGCCCCGGTCCCGGTTGGTGAGCGTGAGCCGCACCGGCTCGCCGCGGCGCACGACGAGCGTCGGGTTCGGCGTCGGGTCGCCGTCCAGGTAGAAGGCCATGTCGCGCGCCGTGAGGTGGAGGGCGCGCGGCTCTGCGCGGCGCGCCGTAATTCCGACACCGCAGGCGAGGGCCAGGAGGAACAGGGGCAGGAGCAGACGGATCTTCATGGCGGGCCTCTTCAGGGAACCAGCATCCCGGTGGTGTACATCAGCGCGAACCCGGCCAGGAGACCGGCCAGCACCGGGCCGCTGCGCAGGGAGTCGGAGAGCGGCCGGCCGGCGGCCATGCCCAGCGCGATCTTCGGGATCACCTGCGCGATCGCGCCGGCGCCCAGGGCCAGGAACAGCACCGGCAGGGCCGGCGAGTAGACGAAGCCGCCGAGCCAGGCGCCGGCGATCGTGGGCACGCCGCCGATCAGCCCCAGCTCGAGCAGGCGGGCCAGGGAGACCCGGGTGCGGGCGAGCGGGGCGACGATCGCCAGCCCCTCGGTCGTGTTGTGCAGCGTGAACCCCAGGATCAGCAGCCTTCCCAGCGCCGCCTCGCCCAGTCCCAGAGCCGCGCCGATCGCCAGACCCTCGCCCAGGTTGTGCAGGCCGATGCCGACGGCAACCAGCAATGCGGTCAGCCAGGCCGAGGACTCCGGGGCGCTTCCCGCCTGGCGCCTCGCCAGCCAGGTTCCGAACGCCTCGATCCCCAGATAGGCGGCGACGATCCCGAAGGCGAAGAGCGCCATGCCCTGGAAGGCCTCCGGCATGGCGTCGACCGCTTCCAGTCCCTCGTGGACGGCGTCCACCAGCAGGAAGAGCAGCAGGCCCACGGTCAGGGCGAGCAGGAACGCCAGGGCGCCGGGGCGGAGCCGGCCGATCAGCGGGTACCAGAGCAGACCCAGGGCCACCGGGATCACCCCGACGTAGAGGCCGATGAGCGCAAACAGCCAGAAGAACCGCCACCCGGGGCGCGGCGTCGCCACCGCCACCGGGATCTCGTGCTCGAACGTCACGCCCGTCGACGAGACGAGCCGCACCACGTGGGCCTCGTCCTTCACCCACGGGTAGGGGATGTGGAGCCGCGCCCGGCCCAGGCGCCCCAGGTCGCCGGCCGGCTCCAGGGTGAAGGACCAGTAGGCTTCGTCGACCTGCACCTGCGCGATGCGGACCGGGTCGGGTCCGTCGTTGAGAACCTCGACGTCGAAGCCCGCGGGCGTGAGCTCCACGCGCTGGAAGCTCAGCGCCTCGACCGGTGGCGCGTCGCCCCGGACCGCGTCGGCGAAGCCCGTGCGCAGGATGATCGCGACCAGCCCGGCGAGCAGCGCGAGCGGCAGCAACGCGACGAGCCAGACCCGCTCAGGCTTCATGAGAGGTCTCCCCGGGGTTTTGGGGCCCGGCGCCGGCCTGGAACATCCCCATCCAGCCGAGCTCCGCGAATTCGCTCTGGTGGGCGTGGAACATGAACGGGCCCGGGTAGCGGAAGGTCGTCTCCAGGATCGCCCGCTCGCCCTGGCAGAGCATCAGCGTGTCGGTCACCTCCTGGCCTTCGAGCGCCGTGCCGGTGCGGTTGACCTTGAAGAACATGCCGTGCAGGTGGAAGCTGTTGACCAGGTCGAACTCGGTCAGGTTGATCAGGTAGATCCGCACCAGAGCGCCCACCGTCACCGGGATGGGCTCGGCCATGTGGTAGTGCGCCACCGAGTTGACGGCGTAGACCTCGTTGTCGGCGTCGAAGTTGGTGTCGAAGCCGTTCATGATCATCACCATCTCGTCCGCCGGCGGCCGCGGCGTCCGGGGGTCGACGATGAAGGCGCCGTACAACCCCTTGTGGATGTGGCGCTTGAGCGGCACCGAGTGGCAGTGGTAGAGATGCAGGCCGAACGGCTCGGCGTCGAACTCGTAGACGAAGCGCTCGCCCGGAGCCACCTCGTGCTCGGGCAGCGAGCCGTCCATCTCCGGCGGATGCCAGCCATGGAAATGGATCGTGTGCGGGTGCGAGCCCTGGTTCAGGAAGTTGATGCGCAGCCGGTCCCCTTCGGTGGCGCGCAGGGTCGGGCCCGGCACCTGGCCGTTGTAGGTCCAGGCCGGGAAGTAGACGCCCGGCGCGATCTCGATCTCGCGGTCCACGGCGAAGATCTCGTACTCGCGCAGCAGCGTGCCGTCCGGCCGCGGCGTCTCGCGGTAGAAGCGCGCGCGCTCCCCCTCCGGCAGGTCGGAGAAGTTCCAGGCGCGCAGGAAGCGCATCGGGTCGAACGACTCGGTCGACACCCGGCCGACCGTGCCCATGACATGCGTCGCATGGCCGGTATGGCCGGCCATCGGAGCACCCGCTGGCTGGCCGCGGAGAGCGGCGGCTCCGGTGGCCAGGGTGCCCAGCCCGGCGATCTGCAGGAGAGAGCGGCGTGAGAGAGGTTGTTTCATAGGGTCGGCCCAGGAATTTTGACTGATAAAAATTCTAGAGCCCGACCCATCAAAAGTCAAGCGCGCCGGATTGCGGACGGGAATCGCCCGGCGCCGTCTGTGTTACCGTCTCCAGCCATGGCGCGCCGCCTCTCCGCCTTCCTGCTCCTCGCCCTCGCCGGGCTCGGCCTCTTCCTGGGGCCGCACCCGTGCGCTACGCGACAGACGGGACCGGAGCCCGCGGGGATGTCCTGCCACGCGGCCGGGCACTCCGCCGCCGGCGAGCGGGTGCGCGCCGCGGCTCCCGACGACCGGGAGGACTGCGGCAGCCGGTTCTGCCAGCACGCCTGCCACGCCACGGCCCTCGCCGAGGCCGGGCCGGCGTCCTTCTCCATCGCGCCGGTCTCCGACGCCACCGTCGAGCCCTCCGGACCCGGGCTCCCTCTGTTCGCCGCCCCGATCGACCACATCCCCCTGGCCTGACCTCTCCCTCCGAACGCCGTCGCCTTCCCCGGCCGCAAGCCGGGAAGAGATCCGTTTCGTTTCCGACCGGAGAGATGAACTGCCATGGATGGAAAGAAGACCTGGCCCGCGGCCGTGCTGGCTGCCGGGCTCATGATCGCCGGCTGCGGCTCGGTCCCGCCCGACGCCGGCCTCGCCGACCTGCGGACCAGGGTCGAGGCGAGCGGCCAGCGCCTCGACTGGAGCCCGGGCCAGCCGATCGAGCCGCCCTCCGACGACCGCCTCCGCCCCCTGCTCGAAGGCGAGCTGACCGCCGACCGAGCGGTCGGCATCGCGCTCGCCAACAACCGGGGCCTCCTCGCCACCCTCGAAGAGCTCGGCGTGGCGCGCGCCGACCTCGTCGAGGCGAGCACGGTCCGCAACCCGGTGTTCGACGGCGAGTTGCGGTTCACCGGCGATCCCAGGAAGCCCTTCGAGATCGGGATCACCCAGACCCTGGTGGACCTCTTCCAGCTCCACCGCCGGCGCGCCCTCGGCCAAGCCGCCTTCGAGGCCGACCGCCTGCGCGTGACCGGCGCCGTGCTCGGCTTCGCCGCCCGGGTGCGGGCGGACTACTACATCCTGCAGGCGTCGCAGCAGGCGCTCGCCGAGCAGCGGACCATCCACGACGCAGCCGAAGCCTCGGCCGAGCTCGCGCGGCGCCAGCACGACGCCGGCGCCGTCTCCGACCTCGACCTCGAAGCCGAGCGCGCGCTCGCCGACCGGACCCGGCTCGACCTCGCCCGCGCCGGGCTCGACGAGGTCCGGGACCGCGAGCGCCTACTGGCCGACCTCGGCGCGCTGCACGGCCTGCCGCTCTCCCTGCCGGCCCAGGAGCCGCCGCCCTCCGAGGACGAGCGCACGCCGGAAGAGATCGAAGCCGCCCTCCCCGGCCGTCTCGACCTGGCGCTCGCCCGGGCCGAGGTGGAAGCCGCGCGCCGCGCCCTGCCGCTCTCCCGCGCCTCGGCCTACGACGGCCTCGCGGCCGGCGTGCACCGCGAGCGCGAGCCCTCCGAAGGCGAGAGAACCGAAAGCACGACCGGCCCCGCCGTCTCCGTCCCCATCCCGCTCTTCGACCGCGGGCGGGCCGGGCGCGACCGCGCCGCCGCCAACCTGCGGACGGCCGAGCAGCGCCTGTACGAGCGGACCGCCCGGGCGGCCTCCGAGGCGCGCACCGCGCGCGAGCGGCTGCTCGAAGCCCGGGCGCGCGCCGAGACCCTGCGCACCGACGTCGTGCCGCGCCGGCAGCGCATCCTCGAGCTGGCGCTCCTCGAATACAACGCCATGCTGCGCGGCGCCTTCGACCTCCTGCGCGCCCGCCAGGACCTGTCCGACGCCCTGCGCGAGCAGGTGCTCGCCAACCGCGATTACTGGCTCGCCCACACGGAGCTGGAGGCCGCCCTCACCGGAGTGACCGGGTTCGCCCAGGAGAACGACGACCATGAGTGACAACGTCTCGCGCCGCAATGTCCTGGCCGCGCTCACCGCCGGCGCCGCCGGCCTGCTCCGCCGGACGCCGCTCTTCGCCGCCGGCTCCCCGGCCGGCCCCGCGCCGCCGTCGCGGGTGATCACCCCCAACGGCTCCTCGCTGCCCTGGCGCTGGGAGGACGGATTCAAGACCTTCCACCTCATCGCCGAGCCGGTGACGCGCGAGTTCGCGCCCGGGCTCACCGTGAGCGGCTGGGGCTACAACGGCCAGACGCCGGGCCCCACGATCGAGGCCGTCGAAGGCGACCGCGTGCGCATCCATCTCGAAAACCGTCTGCCCGAGCCCACCTCCATGCACTGGCACGGCGTGCTGCTGCCCAACGGCATGGACGGCGTCGTGGGCCTCAACCAGCGCCCGATCGAGCCCGGCCGGACCTTCACCTACGAATTCACCGTGCGCCAGCACGGCACCCAGATGTACCACCCGCACTTCGACGAGATGGTCCAGCAGTCCATGGGCATGATGGGCTTCCTCGTCTTCCACCCGCGGCGGCCGGCGCGCCGGATCGACCGTGACTACGCGATCTTCCTCAACCAGTGGCTCATCCGGCCGGGCACCTCGGTCCCCGACCCCACCGAGATGAACGACTTCAACGTCTTCACTTTCAACAGCAAGGTCTTCCCCGCCACCGAGCCGCTGCTCGCCCGGCTCGGCGACCGGGTGCGCATCCGCCTCGCCAACATCAGCATGGACTCCCACCCGATCCACCTGCACGGCCACCGGTTCCACGGCACCGGCACCGACGGCGGGCCGATCCCCGAGACGGCCTGGATCCCCGAGACCACGATCGACGTCCCGACCGGCACCACCCGCGACATCGAATTCGTCGCCGACAACCCCGGCGACTGGGCGCTGCACTGCCACAAGCTGCACCACACCATGAACCAGATGGGCCACGGCCTGCCGGTCATGACCGGCGTCGACACGAAAGGGGTCGCCCGGAAGATCGGCGAGCTGGTCCCCGGCTACATGAGCATGGGCAGCACCGGCATGGGCGACATGATGGACATGGGCCGGCCGCGCAACACGCTGCCCATGGGAGCGGGAGAGGGGCCGTTCGGCCCCATCTTCATGGGCGGCATGTTCACCGTCCTCAAGATCCGGGAGAGGCTGGCGAGCTACGACGAGGACCCCGGCTGGTACCAGCCCGAGGAGACGGCCATGCCCCCTGGATCCTGATGCCAAGGTCCCCGGCGCTACCGCCGCACGGCTGCCAAGGAAGCGGAATCACGCCGGGCGGCGTCCAAATTCACGGGGCAGCGACTGCCCAACGAAATTTACCGCCCAAATTCGCGGGGCAGTCGCTGCCCAACGAAATCTCCCGTCCGAATTCGCGGGGCAGCGGCTGCCCAACGAAATTTACCGTTGGAATTCGCGGGGCAGCCGCTGCCCAGCGAAATTTCCCGTCCGAATTCACGGGGCAGCGACTGCCCAATGAAATTTACCGTTGGAATTCACGGGGCAGTCGCTGCCCAACGAATTTCCCTGCGCCGGCGCGGCTCGGCGGCTCTCAGCGCCGCCACTCCACAACCAGCCGGGCTGAGCGCGGCTCGGCCGGGTGGAAGTGGATGTCCTCCACCGGCGCCGCCTCGCCCGGCAGGCGCGACTCGTAGACATACTCGATGTCGCTCGCGCTCTCGTCGAGCAGGTTGAAGCCCTCGAGCACCAGGCGCAAGCCGTGGCCCAGGTCGTAGCCCAGGCTCCCGTTGACCAGCGTCGAGGAGGTGGATTCGAGGCTGCCGTCCTCGATCAGCGGGCGCGGTCCGAAGTGGCGCACCCGGAGCGCGCCGAAGACGCGGCCGAGATCCTCCACCGCGACGCCGGCCGAGAGCGCTGTCCGGATCGCGCCCGGGATGCGGTCGCCTACCGGGTCCTGGTCCGTGAACCGGGCCTTCGAGAGCGCCGCGTCGGCGTCGAACGACAGCCAGGAGCGCGGGCGCCAGAAGCTCTGCAGCTCGATCCCGGTCCGCCGGCTCGGCCGGCTCGCCTCCGTGCCGCCGGCGTCTCCGATGAACACCAGCTCCGAGTCCAGCTCCAGGGCGAACGCGGTCACCGCGGCCTGGAGGCCAGGCACCACCTCGGTGCGCACGCCCGCGTCCGCGCTCCTCGCCCGCACCAGAGGATCGACCCGGCCCACGGGCTCGCCGGTCCGCGGATCGACCCGGATCGTGGCGCCCCGCGCGTCGTTGCTGTGGAAGCCGTCGCCGGCGTTCAGGTACAGCTCCGTCTTCCGCCACGGCCCGAGCACCACCGAGAGCTTCGGGCTCAGCAGGAAGTCGTCCCGCGTCCCCGAGTTCTCGGGCAGGCTGCTCTCCACCTCGGCGCGGTACGAGTCGGCGCGCAGGCCGGTCACCGTGCGCAGCCACGGGTTCCAACGCACCCGCGCCTGGACGTAGGGGCCGCCGCCGAGCTGTCGCACGTCGTCCTGCCGCGTCGCCGAGAGCCGCGCCCTCTCCCGGGTATGGAAGAGGCCGTTCGAAATGTCGTCGCCCCGCGCCTGCAGGCCCACACCCAGCTCGACCTCCCGCGCGCCCCAGGTCAGCGCCCACTGCCGGTCCACCTGGAAACCGGCGACCGTCCGGTCGTCCGTCTGCTCGAACTGGTCGCCGTTGTCGGGATCGTCGAGGAAGTAGGTGAAGTTCGAGAACAGGTCCAGGCTGTAGTCGATCGCGTAGCCCATCACGCGGGTCAGCGAGCGCTCGTCGCCGCGCCGCACCTCCGCCGACAGGCTGTAGCGATGCGAGCTGCCGCCGTCTGTCGGATCGACCGCGCCGAAGCGCGAGAGGAGCCCCTGCTCCACCGCCCGGCGCGGGATCTGGTCGGTCGACTTCCAGTCGCCGTCGTACCCCATGGCGGTGAGCGTGAAGCCGCGTGCCGCGTCGCCGCGGTGGAAGCGGACCAGACCGTTCGCCTTGCGGTAGTCCTCCTCCAGATCCCACGGCCCGTCGTTGCGCAACCCTTCGACGGCGCCGAGGAGCTGGCCGCCGCCACTGCCGCCGAGATCCACCGAATCGGCCACGAGCAGGCGGCCATATCCATGACTGCCGCCGGTCGCCTGGACGAGCGGCCCGGGGAGGCCGGTCGCGTACTCGAAGTCGGCCGCGCCGGCGGCGGAGAAGTCCCCTTCGTCCGCGAAGTAGGCGCCCTTCTTGTAGGCGACCTTCTCCACCAGCTCGGGGATCAGGAAGTTGAGATCGCTGTAGCCCTGGCCGTGGCCGTGCGTCGGCATGTTGACCGGGATGCCGTCCACGCTCACCCGGAAGTCCGTGCCATGGTCGAGGTTGAAGCCGCGGAGGAAGTACTGGTTCGCCTTGCCGCTGCCGCTGTGCTGGGTGATGATCACGCCCGGCACGGTCTCCAGCAGCTCGCCCGGCCGCAGGATCGGGCGGCGCTCCAGGTCGGCGCGGCCGGTCACCCCTTCGCCGGCCGAGTCGGCGATCTCCAGGAGGTCGGAATCGCGCCCGGTCACCTGGATCGCCTCGTAGACCTGGAGCGGCTCGTCCGGCTTGGCGGTCTCGGCCGGCTTCTCCTCAGCCTTCTCTTCCTTCGGGGGCTTCTCCGGCTCCGTGGTCTGCGCCGCCGCCGTCCCGCAGAGCAGCGCCAGTGCGACTCCCGCGGCTCCCCAGATCCTCAACCGATCGCGCCCCATCCTCCTCACCTCCAAGGCTGTATACGGCGCCGACCTTTTCGCGGATGGGGCGTGGCTCAGGATGAGCCCTTGCAGACGGTCTCCCCTCCGGGCCCTCCGGGCTTCGGATCTCCGGAAGCCCACTCCCGAACCACGATCCGCTTCGTCCCCCGGCAGGTCACGGCCAGGGCCGCGCGCCCGTTCCGCGACGCGAACCGCGGATAGGCCGCCTCGGCCAGGAGCCGGACGGGGGCTCCCCAGTCTCCGCCGGTACCGCGGATGCGGACGAAGACCGCGGGCTCGCCCCCATCATCCAGCGTCTCATAGAATACGGCGGCGCGCCCGTCCGGAAGGACCCCGATCTCGGGGTGCCAGCCGGCGCGGTCCGGATCGCTCACCAGAGTCCGCGGCGCGAAGCTGGCTCCGCCGTCCGAGGACGAGGTGACGTAGACCCCGGGCTTGCCGCCGACCGTGAACCAGGCCGCCCAGAGCGTGCCGTCGCCCGCCTGCGCGAGACGGGCTCCGGTCTCGGGGCATCCCTGGATGTGCCAGCCGTCGCTCGACAGCCTGGTCCCGGAGCCGAAGGCCGGCGGCGTGGCGCGGCTCCGGAGAACCTTGAAATCCCTCAGGTCTCCGGCCTCCAGGTCCCGGTAGGCCAGCCAGACCTCGCCGCCGGCGCCGGCGAGGAGCGTCGTGCCGCAGCACTGGCAGGTCTCCGGGTCGGGGCTGGAAGCGGGCTCCGTGAAGCTCCGCCCGTCCGAGGTGAACGCGGACTGGAGACCCATGTGGCCCGAGCGGTTGTCGAGCCAGGCGAACACCGCGCCGGAGGGGGTCGCCGTCGAGGACACGAGGGAATGGGAGCCGTCGCGCCGCGGGTGAAGCCGGATCGGCGTTCCCCAGGTTCTCCCCCCGTCGGCCGAGCGTCGGGTGAGGATCTCCCCCTTCCACATGCCCGGCAGAGACACCGGATAGGCGACGACGAGAGCCCCGCCGGGAAGCCTCTCCAGCGTCGGCGGCGTTTCCTTTCCCGCCTTGATTTCCGGCTGGGCGGGCGACACGGTGAAGGGGCCCGCCGCCCCGGAGCCGAGCCGGCGGTGGACGATGGCCGCGCCTTCCGGCCGGTCCTCGACGTACACCACGTCGAGCCCTCCGGAGGCATCCCAGCGCAGCGTCGGGTCGCGTCCGTCGAACGACGCGGAGACCGGCACGGGGGCGCGGTCGCACCCCGCCAGGACGAGGACGGCGGCGCACAGCGCGAGTGCCTTGACGTTCGCCATGCGCGACTCGCCTGTGGCTCTCAGCGCAGGACTTCGACGATCACGCGGTCGGGGTCGTCCGGCAGCTTGCCGCTGTAGACGACGCGGCCGTCCTTGATGATCAGCAGGCCGGGCAACTTGGCCACGGCGTACTTCTTGGAGAAGGCGCCGCTGGAATCGAGATAGACGGCGGTGCCGAGATTCTTGCCGGAGAGGAAGCCCTCCACGGCGCCGCGGTCCTCCTGGAAGTTCACCGTCACCACGCGGGCGCTGCCGCTCCAGCGCTGGGCCAGGGGGTTCACCCGGTTCACGATGTCGCGGCAGTGCGGCGACCAGGAGGCCCAGACGACGAAGATCGTCGTGCCCTGGGCGAGGTCCGCCTCGGCGAGTTGCTCGCCGCCGAGCCCCTGGAGAAGGGCGGGGCGCTGGGCGGACGCGGACGCCGCCATGAGCAGCAGAACCGCGAACGCGGCGGCCAGGCGACGAAGGGCGTTCATGTCAGTGGGTCTCGGATTCGTAGCGATGGGGCATGCTGGTCAGGATGCGGACCCGGAGCCCATCGGGCGCGGTGCAGCGCAGGCAGCGCTCCCGCACGACGAGGAGGAGCTTGCGGGTGTAGTCCATCCGGCGGGCGCAGTCGCCGCAGCCGGCGACATGATCTCGGAACGGGGTCAGCAACGCCTCTTCCATCTCGTTGTCGAAAAACAGGAACAGCACCGAGCTGACCTCTTTACAGTCCATCACCAGCCTCCGAGGATCCTTTCCGCTCTCTTCATGATACGCCCTCCTTGCAACCGTCTAGATCAACTCCGGGGTCCGTCCGGATATTTCCGGCCGGGAAAGGCCGGCGATCCTACTACTTGGAGGTTGCGCTTCGGCTGCGCATCTTAGCCGGTTCGCCGTCGCGCAGGTAGCCATGGTCGCGGGCGAACTCGAGCATCGCGGTCTCCATGAGGCGGCGTCCGCGGTAGAGGCGGCTCATGACGGTCCCGACGGGGACCTCCAGGATCTCGGCGATCTCCTTGTACGAGAAGCCTTCCAGGTCGGCCAGCAGGACCACCATGCGGTAGTCGGGCGGCAGCTTGTCGAGGGCCTTCTGAACGTCTTCGTCGAGGACGTTCTCGAGCAGCTCGTCCTCGGGGTTCTTGGTCTGGCGGACGGCGTCCTCGCTGACCTGGTTCTCGAAGGACTCCTCGATCTCGGCGAAATCGCTGAGGGCGGGGGCCTGCTGCTTCTTGCGGTAGTTGTTGATGAAGGTGTTCTTCATGATCTTGAACAACCACGCCTTGAAGTTCGTCCCCTCCTCGAACTTGTCGTAGTACCTATACGCCTTGAGGTAGGTCTCCTGGACGAGATCCTCGGCGTCCTCCGCGTTCCGGGTCATGCGGTACGCGGTGTTGTAGAGCGCATCGATGAACGGCATGGCGGCCGCTTCGAAATCCCACCCCTTCTGGTGGCTTGCGCTTTCCTTGGGCATGCTCACCCCCTTCAACATACTTTTCTCCTCGCGTCGGGGGATACGCACAGACGGTGCCAACCGGATGGTGTAGGGGCCGGGGGTATTCAGGACCCTCGAAAACCGGGCCCGTCTCCTGCAAGGGACAGGTCTGTCGAGGATCCGAGGACACTCGCTCTCCCCGGCAGAGGACGGTTCCGCCAGAACGGCACGCCGCGAGAAGGTGCCGAAACGGCACCCTCGTGCCAGAAGAACGGGCGTCAGGCGGCGGACAGACAGGCGCCGGAAACGACTCTATGCCTGTTCAAGGAAGGGCTCGCGATGGCGGGGCCGAGGCAAGGCGGCGAAACGTGGTATCGTTCTTTGGAAAGGTCGAGTCTTGGATTGAGGACAAATGCGCTTCGAGTGGGATGATGGGAAATGCAGTGTCAACGTCCGGAAACACGGGATCGACTTTGCCGATGTCCAGCAGGTCTTCAGCAGTCCCATGCTTGTGGATTTGGACGACAGGGAGGATTATGGAGAGGATAGGTGGGTGGGCATCGGTTGGCTGCGAGACACGCTGACCGTTGTCGTATGGACCAAACCCAGGGAAGACTCGATTCGGATTATCTCGGCGCGAAAGGCCAATAGGCATGAGTGCAGGCTCTACGAAGAAAACCTCCGGTACTGATTGGGACAGGCTCGCATCCATGCAGGATGACGAGATTGACTACTCGGACGCGCCGCCACTGACGGATGCGTTCTTCGAGCGGGCCGTGCTCCGCATCCCTGCGGCGGAAGCGCAGGACTGGATCAAGCTGGACCCGGAGATCGCGAGCTGGTTCCGGAAGCGCGGGGACGGTTACCAGGACCGGATCCTCGCCGTGCTCCGGGAGCACATGCGCACGCAGGGCTGAGACTACCGGCTCGACAGCAGTAACTGGCTCGCGCTCACGCTCTGCTCGGCGAAGCGGATGAACGGACCGGGCATGAGGCCGAGGACCAGCGTGGCCAGGGCGCAGAAGGCGATCACCGCGACCAGCGCCCGCGACTGCAGCGGAGCCGGCGTGGCCTGCGTCGAGTCGCGCAGGTACATGTTGACCACCAGCCGGAAGTAGTAGTAGAGCGAGACCGCGCTGGTGAGCACGCCGATCACCGCCACCCAGGTCCAGCCCGCCTGCACCGCCGCGGCGAACAGGTAGACCTTCCCGACGAAGCCTCCCGTGGGCGGAATGCCGGTCAGCGCGAGCAGGAAGAAGAGCATCATCGCGGCCAGGAAGGGCGCGCGCCTCGACAGGCCCGCGTAGTCCGCCGCCACCTCGCCCGCGTACTCCCGGCGCTCCAGCAGGATCACCGTGCCGAACGCTCCCATCGTCACGAAGGTGTAGGTCAGCAGGTAGAAGAGCACCGGCCAGAGGCCGAGGGAATGCTCGTCCACGGGCACCGCCAGCACGCCGAGCAGCACGTAGCCGGCGTGGCCGATCGAGCTGTAGGCGAGCATCCGCTTGACGTTCTCCTGCCCCAGCGCGGCCAGGTTGCCCCAGATCATGCTCGCCGAGGCCACGATCGCCACGATCCACTGCCAGTCCACCGCGACCGGCGCGAGGCCTTCGTAGAGGATGCGCACCAGGATCGCGAACGAGGCCGCCTTCGAGGCCGCCGCGAGCCAGGCCGTGACCGGCGTGGGCGCGCCCACGTAGACGTCCGGCGTCCAGACGTGGAACGGCGCCGCCGAGACCTTGAAGAACAGGCCGGCCGCGAGCAGGATCCAGCCCAGCGCCACCAGGTTCGCCGCGTCCCCGCTCACCGTCCCGAGCCGCTCGGCCAGCTCCTGGAGCTGCACCGTGCCGGTCGCGCCGTAGAGCAGCGAGATGCCGTAGAGCAGGATGCCGGAGGACAGAGCGCCGAGGACGAAGTACTTGAGCGCCGCCTCGTTCGAGCGCACCTCGCGCTTGAAGTAGCCGGCCAGGATGTAGCTCGCGAGCGCCATGGTCTCGAGCCCGATCCAGATCGTCAGCAGCGTGTAGCCGCTCGCCATGAACATCATGCCCGAGGTGGCGAGCAGCAGCAGCGAGTAGAACTCCGCCGCCCGGTAGCGCCCCTCCTCGATGAAGCGGTAGGAGATCAGGATGGTCATCGCCGTCGCGAGCAGCACCAGGACCTTCCAGAAGAAGGAGAAGCCGTCGATGACGAACGTGCCGTCCAGGAGGACGAAGCGCCGCCACTCCAGCCGCTCCTCCACGCGCAGCAGCACGCCGGTCGTCAGCGCCAGGCTCACCAGCGAGACGACCGAGGCCTCCTTGTTGCCCAGGCCGCGGCCGACCGTCCCGAAGAGGAGCAGCAGCAGGCCGGCGCTCGCCAGGAGGATCTCCGGCGCCAGGAGCAGGAACTCCTTCATCTGGTCGGCGGGCATCATGGGCTACTCCCCCACCGTCGGAGCCGTCGCCGGGACCGGGGTGCCCGCGACCTGGTCCGCCGCCGCCGACAGGCTCGGGTCCACCTTGGAGATCAGGTAGCCGACCGGCTTCTCCAGCACCCGGAAGAAGGGCCGCGGGTAGAGGCCGATCCAGAAGCACAGCAGCACGAGCGGCATCAGGTACGCCAGCTCGCGGCCCGAGAGGTCCTTGAGGTCCTTGTTCTCGGGGTTGGTCAGCGGCCCGAAGAACACCCGCTGGTACATCCAGAGCATGTAGGCCGCGCCGAGCACGATGCCGAGCGCCGCGAACAGAGCCCACCACCAGGCGCGGTTGAACGCGCCGACCAGGATCGTGAACTCGCCGATGAACCCGTTGAGCGCCGGCAGGCCGATCGAGGACATGGTGATGATCAGGAAGATGATGGCGTAGACCGGCATGACCTGGGAGATGCCGCCGTACTCGGCAATGGCCCGCGTGTGCCGGCGCTCGTAGACGATGCCGACCAGGAGGAAGAGCGCGCCGGTCGAGAGACCATGGTTGATCATCTGGAGGATCGCGCCGTTGAGGCCCGGGCCGTTCAGCGCGAACAGGCCGAGCATCACGAACCCGAGGTGGCTCACCGAGGAGTAGGCCACCAGCTTCTTCATGTCCTTCTGCGCCATGGCGACCAGCGCGCCGTAGACGATGCCGATGATCGACAGCACCGCCATCCAGGGCAGCAGCTTCATCGTGGCCGCCGGCAGGATGGGCAGCGAGAAGCGGATGAAGCCGTAGGTGCCCATCTTCAGCAGGACGCCGGCCAGGATGACCGAGCCCGCCGTCGGCGCCTCGACGTGGGCGTCCGGCAGCCAGGTGTGGAACGGGAACATCGGCACCTTGATGGCGAAGCCCACGAAGAAGGCGAGGAAGATCCAGAACTGGAGGTCCGGTGGGATCGAGGCGCCGATGTCGTGGAACTGCAGGATCGAGAAGGTCGGCGCATTGCCGAGCCCGGCCCAGCCGAGCAGGCCGGTCGAGTTGTAGAAGTAGAGCGCCAGGATGCCCAGCAGCATCAGCACCGAGCCGGCCAGGGTGTAGAGGAAGAACTTGATCGCCGCGTACAGCTTGCGGGCCCCGCCCCAGATGCCGATGAGGAAGTACATCGGCACCAGCATGACTTCCCAGAAGACGTAGAACAGAAAGAAGTCCATCGCCATGAACACGCCGAGCATGCCGGTCTGGAGCATCAGCAGGAAGAAGTAATACTCCTTCTCCCGGTTGTGGATGGCGCTCCACGACGAGAGGAACGCGAGCACGCCGAGCAGCGTGGTCAGGAGGACCAGCAGCAGCGCCATGCCGTCGATGCCGAAGTGGTAGCTCACCCCGATGGCCGGGATCCACTCGTACGGCCCCTCGATGAACTGGAAGAGCGCGCCGTCGCGGTCGAACGCGAACCACAGAGGGAGCGACAGCACGAAGTCGACCACCACCACGCCGGTCGCGTACTTGCGGACGGTCGCCGGGTCCCGCATCCACAGGATGGGGATCGCGCCGAGCAGCGGCAGGTAGCAGAGGATGCTCAGGATCGGGATGTTCTCGAACATGGGTCTCCCTCGGGATCAGCTCATCTCATCCGCATCAGCACGAAGACGCAGACCAGGGCGAACATGCCGGCGGCGAGCACCAGCGCGTAGTTGGACACGTACCCGGTCTGGACGCGCCGGAACAGGCGCCCGCCCAGGCTCATCACCTTCCCCACCCCGTTGACCAGGCCGTCGACCACGTACTTGTCGAACAGGCTCGACGACAGCGACAGCAGCTCGACCGTCACGTTGCGCGCGCCGTTGACCAGGAAGCCGTCGATGAACCCGGCGTCGAAGCGGAAGAGGCCGCGGCAGGTGGCCCAGAAGCCCCGGATCACCGTGGCGTCGTAGATCTCGTCCACGTAGTACTTGTTGGCCAGCGTCCGCTGCACCGCCGGCACCCGCGCCGCGAACGCCTGGTCCGCGGCGAGCCCGCGGTCGCCACCGTAGAGCCGCCGCGCCAGCAGCCAGCCGCCGAACGCGATCACCAGCGCGACCGCCAGCAGCCCCCATTCGAGCCCGGCGGACACGTGGTGCGCGTGGTGCTCGCCCACAGCCTCCATGACCGGCTCCAGGAAGTGGCCAAACTTGTCCTCGGGCAGGAAGCCGAAGGTCAGCATCTTCGGGATGCCGAGCAGGCCGGCCAGCACGGCGCCGACCGCCAGGATCCAGAGCGGCGTGGTCATGATCGGCGGCGACTCGTGCAGGTGGTGCTCCTGCTCGTGCGTTCCCCGGAAGTGGCCCTCGAAGGTCAGGTAGTACGACCGGAACATGTACACCGCGGTGAGCGCCGCGGTCACGATGCCGACCGCCCACAGGATCCAGTGGCCGCCGGCCGCCGCGGTGTGCAGGATCTCGTCCTTCGAGAAGAAGCCCGCGAGCGGCGGAATACCGGCGATGGCGAGCGCGCCGATGAAGTAGGTGCGGCTGGTGTGCGGCAGGTGTTTCTTGAGGCCGCCCATGTTCCGCATGTCCTGCTCGCCGCCCATGGCGTGGATCACCGAGCCGGAACCGAGGAAGAGGAGCGCCTTGAAGAACGCGTGCGTCATTACGTGGAAGATCGCGGCCGAGTACGCGCCGAGCCCCGCGGCCAGGAACATGTAGCCGAGCTGGGACACGGTCGAGTAGGCCAGCACCTTCTTGATGTCGTTCTGCGCGATGCCGATCGTGGCCGCGAAGATCGCGGTGAGAGCGCCGACCACGGCCACCACCATCGACACTCCGCCGGCGAGTTGGTAGATCGCGTTCGACCGCGCGACCATGTAGACGCCCGCCGTGACCATGGTCGCGGCATGGATGAGCGCCGACACCGGCGTCGGGCCGGCCATGGCGTCCGGCAGCCAGACGAAGAGCGGGATCTGGGCGCTCTTGCCGCAGGCGCCGATGAACAGGCAGAGCGCGATGAAGCCCGCCAGCGTCAGCCCGAGGTGGCCCGCCGTCGCCATCAGCGCCGGGTTGGCGCGCACCGCCTCGAACACCTCGGTGTACTTGAGGCTGCCGAAGGTCGCGACCAGCGCGCCCAGGCCGAGGACGAACGCGAAGTCGCCGATGCGGTTGACCACGAACGCCTTGCGGCCGGCGTAGGGCGGGAACTCTTCCTTGTAATAGAAGCCGATCAGGAGGTACGAGCACAGGCCCACCCCCTCCCAGCCCACGAACATGACGGCGTAGCTGTTGCCGAGGATCAGCAGCAGCATGGCGCCCATGAACAGGTTGAGGTAGGTGAAGAAGCGCTGGAACCCTTCCTCGTGAGACATGTATCCGACCGAGTACAGGTGGATCAGGAAGCCCACGAATGTGACCACGAAGAGCATCACGCAGGACAACGGATCGAGCAGGAAGCCGAGCGGGATGTTGAAGTCCTTGGCGCCTTCGGCCAGGGTGTGGACCGGCCCGGCGGGCATCCACACGTAGTAGTCGTGCTCGAACGGCTTGCCTCCGGCGAAGGCCGGATCGTTCGTGTAATCCCAGATGATCCCGATCGCCAGCGCCGCGGCGATGCCGGTCACGGCGCAGGCGATGATGGCCGCGGTGCGCTTGTCGACCCGGTGGCGCAGCACGACGCCGTTCAGAAAGGCGCCGAGGAAGGGGAGGACGGGGATGAGCCAGATCAGGTTCTTCATGCCGTTTCCCTCAACCCTTGAGCTCGGTCGCCTTGTCGAGCTGGGTGCTCTCCTTGAGGCGGAACAGGGCGATCAGGATGCCGAGGCCGACCGCCGCCTCGCCCGCCGCCACGGTGATCGTGAAGATCGCGAAGATCTGTCCGGTCAGGTCGGAGAGCTGGTAGGAGAAGGCGATCAGGTTCAGGTTGACCGAGTTCAAGATCAGCTCGATCGACATCAGCACGGTGATCATGTTGCGGCGCGCGGCGACGCCGAACAGGCCGATGGAGAACAGGGCGAAGCTCAGGATCAGGTAGTGGTTCGTGGTGATGGCGAGCATCATTGCCTCCTCCCGAGCACGACCGCGCCGACCATGGCGATCAGCAGGAACACGGACGCGATCTCGAACGGCAGCAGGTGGCGGGTGTAGAGCGACCAGGCCACCGCCTGGGGGTTGCCCAGCTTCGCTCCGTCCACGTGGTCGAACACGTCCGGCTGCGCCAGGCCCGGACCGAACTGCGCCTGCAGGAAGAACCACCCGAACACGCCGATCATCAGGACGACGAGCAGCGCCACCAGCGGCGTGTGCGCGCCGAACTTCTTGAGCTCGGGCAGCCGGTGGAGGTTGATCAGCATGATGACGAACAGGAAGAGCACCATGATCCCGCCGCCGTAGACGAAGATCTGGACGATCGCCAGGAACTCCGCGTTGCGCAGCAGGAAGAGGACCGCCACCGACAGGAACGAGGTGAGGAGAGCGATGGCGCCGTACATCGGGTTGCGCATCGTCACCACGCCGAGGGCCGACACCACGGCCAGGGCGGCGAAGACGTAGAAGAGGATCGCGGGGCCGTTCGTGACCAGAGCGTCCACTCAGGCGATCTCCTCATCGGTATAGGCGGGCCTGACCTTCCACTCCTGGAGGCCGTCCATGTCCACGTACAGGTTCGACCAGCGGTCGTAGGAGGCGAGCTCGTAGGTCTTGGTCGTGAGCCAGATCGACTTGGGCTCGGTCGGGCAGCCCTCCTCGCAGAGACCGCAGAACATGCAGCGCTGCACGTCGATGTCGAACCGGGTCAGGACCTTCTCCTTCTTGTTCGTCTCCGGGTTCACCTCCTGGTGCCAGTCGATGTAGATGATGTCGATCGGGCAGTCCTTCGCGCAGATGGTGCACTTGATGCACCGGTCCTCGTCGAGGCGGAACATGCCGCGGAACCGGTGCGCCGGCTCCCAGCGCTCCTCCGGATACTGGATCGTCACCTTCTTCTTGAACATGTTCTTGGCGGTGATCCCCAGCCCCGCGAACAGGTCGAGGAGCATGAACTTGTCGAGGAAACGCTTCATGGCGGACATGATCACCTCGGCGTATCAGCGATAGAGCAGCCAGAGCTTGATCACCGCGGTCAGCGCCAGGTTGCCCAGCGCGAGCGGGATCAGCCACTTCCAGCCCAGGTCCATGAGCTGGTCGAAGCGGTAGCGCGGGAACGTGCCGCGGAACCAGATGTAGGCGAACAGGAAGACGAAGACCTTGAGCGCGAACCAGATCGGCCCCGGGATGAAGCCGAGCGCCGCCACCGGCGGCAGCCAGCCGCCGAGGAACACCGTGGTCGCCACCGCCGAGATCACGATCATGTTGGCGTACTCGCCCAGGAAGAAGAGCGCGAAGCGCATGCCGCTGTACTCGGTGTGGAAGCCGGCCACAAGCTCCGACTCGGCCTCGGGCAGGTCGAACGGGTTGCGGTTCGACTCCGCCACGCCCGCGACCAGGTAGATGAAGAACGAGATCACCATCGGCACCAGCGTGATGAGACGCACCTGCCAGCTCATCGCCGCCTGCGCCTGGACCATCCCGACCAGCGACATGGTGCCGTAGAGGATCAGCGGCGCGACCAGCGAGAGCCCCTGCGGCACCTCGTAGGAGATCATCTGCGCCGCCGAGCGCAGGCCGCCCATCAGCGAGAACTTGTTGTTCGAGGACCAGCCGCCGATGATCAGGCCGTAGACGCCGATCGTCGCCATGGCGATGACGAACAGGATGCCGGCGTTGACGTCGGTCACGAACCAGTCGAGCGGCCCCAACTCGCCGGCCGGCGGGCCGATCGGGATCACCGCGAAGATGATGAAGGCCGGCGCCACCACCAGGCAGGGGGCGAGGATGAACGCCCACTTGACCGCCTGGTTCGGGATGTTGTCGCCCTTGACCAACAGCTTCATGACGTCCGCGATCGGCTGCAGGATGCCCCACGGGCCCACCCGGTTCGGACCAACCCGGGCCTGCATGTAGCCCAGGATCTTGCGCTCCGCGAGCACCAAATAGGTGATCAGCGGCAGCACGCCCAGGAAGAGCAGCACCAGGATCTTGAGCGCCGGCGACACCACCCCGTAGAACAGGGGGTCCCCGACAGCCTGTTGAATGGCATCCATCAGCGGTCGACCTCCCCGAGCACGATGTCGGTGGTGCCGATCAGCGCCACGAGATCGGCGAGCAGATAGCCCTTGGTGAGCTCCGGCAGCGACTGCAGGTTGACGAACGACGGCGGCCGGACGTGGCAGCGGTACGGGTTCGGCGTGCCGTCGCCCACGATGTAGAAGCCGATCTCGCCCTTCGGGCTCTCGATGCCGTAATAGACCTCGGCGTCCTTGGCGGCCTTCATGACCCGGGGCCGCTTGGCCAGGATCGGCCCTTCGGGGAGCTTGTCCAGGCACTGCGCGATGATCCGGTTGGCCTGGCGCATCTCCTCCATGCGCACGAGATAGCGGTCGTAGGTGTCGCCGTTCTGGCCGATCGGCACCTCGAACTCCACCTCGCCGTAGGCCTCGTAGGGCATGGCCTTGCGCAGGTCCCACTGGATTCCGCTGCCGCGCAGCATGGGCCCGGTGATGCCGTAGTCCACCGCGACGTCGGGCGGCAGCACGCCGATCCCCACCGTCCGCTTCTTCCAGATGCGGTTGTGGGTCAGGAGCCCCTCGTACTCGTCGCAGGCGGCCGGGAAGAGGCCGATGAATTCGCGGCACTTGTCGGTCCAGCCGACCGGCAGGTCGTGCGGCAGGCCGCCGGGGCGCATGCAGTTGAGGGTCAGGCGGGCGCCGCAGAACTGCTCGAACAGGTCGAGGATCAGCTCGCGCTCGCGGAAAGTGTAGAAGAACGGCGTCATGGCGCCGATGTCGATCGCGTGGGTGGCGAGCCAGAGCAGGTGGGACGAGATGCGCTGCAGCTCGCAGAGGATGGTCCGGATGTAGCGCGCCCGCGGCGGAATGACCAGGCCGACCAGCTTCTCCACCGCTCCCACGTACGCCAGGTTGTTGGTGGCCGCGGCCACGTAGTCCATGCGGTCGGTGTGGGGGACGTTCTGGAAGAACGGGTGGAGCTCGAAGAGCTTCTCGGTGCCCCGGTGGAGATAGCCGATGATCGGGTAGCAGTCGGTGATCCGCTCGCCGTCCACCCGGAGCTTGAGGCGGAGCACGCCGTGGGTGGACGGATGCTGGGGGCCGAAGTTGAGCTCCATCTCCTCGCCCCGGGCGAAGAGGGAATCGCTCATCTCGGTCGCCGGGTCGACGTCCGCGAAGGGGCTCTGATTCAGCTCGTTCATTTCGTCGCCTCGCCCGCCGCGGCCGCGCCGGCCGGCGGCTGCTCGGGGGCCGGAGCCGCTGGCGCCGGGGGTTCCGGCGGCTTGGGCGGCTTCCAGCCGGTGCCGGCGTTGTTCACGGGACCGGCGGTCTCGTTGTAGTACTCGGGGTAGATCGCCGAGCCGGTGTCGATGCCTTCCACCGGGAAGTCCTTGCGCAGCGGGTAGCCGTTGAAGCCTTCCCAGAGCAGGATGCGGGTCATGTCCGGGTGGCCCTCGAAGCGCACGCCGAACATGTCGTAGACCTCGCGCTCGGGCCAGTTCGCCACGCGCCAGACGCCGGAGACGGTGGGCACGGGCGTGGCCTCGTCGGTCGCGACCTTGAGCCGGATGCGCCGGTTGGCCTCGAAGCTGTAGAGGTGGTAGACCACGTCGAAACGGGGCTCGCGCTTCGGGTAGTCGGCGCCGCAGAGGTCCACCATGTAGGTGAACTTGTGGCGGACCTTGAGCGAGGCCGAGACCTGGGCGATGGCGTCGCGCCGCACCTGGAACGTGAGGTCGCCGGCGTAGCTGCGCGCCGACTCGATCGCGTCGCCGAACTCTTCCTTGAGAGCCTGGGTCAGGGGATCGTCCGCGCCGTCCACCCAGGCGGGAGCGACGGGGTCCTTCTCCCAGACCGGCTTGTTGGGGTCTTCCTCGTGGGCCGGCTTCGGCTTGGCGGCGGGAGCGGCTGCGGCCGGAGCCGCGCCGCCAGCCGCTTCAGCAGCCGCCTTGGCGGACTTGGCCGCGGCGGCCTTTTCGAGAGCCGCGGCCTTGAGAGCGGCCTTCTCCTCGTCGGAGAGCGGCTTCTTCTCCTGCTCGTCGCTCACGGCCGCTCCTCCCTTGCGCCGCTCCCGCCAATCACCACCGGCTCGGAGGAGGTGACCAGCCGGGCCCGGGTCATGCGGTCGATCTTGCGCTGGAGGTGCAGGAGGCCCCACATCAGCGCCTCGGGCCGCGGCGGGCAGCCGGGCACATAGACGTCCACGGGGATGACGCGGTCGACTCCCTGGGTGACGGCGTAGGTCCGGTACGGTCCGCCGCAGGTGGCGCAGGCGCCCATGGCGAGCGCCCACTTGGGCTCGGGCATCTGGTCCCAGAGGCGGCGCACGATGGGCGCCATCTTCTCCGTGACCGTGCCGGCGACGATCATGAGGTCGCTCTGACGGGGCGTGGCGCGGAACACCTCGGCGCCGAAGCGCGACATGTCGTGCCGCGGGTCGAGTACGGCCATCATCTCGATGGCACAGCACGCCAGGCCGAACTGCATGGGCCAGAGCGCCGAGCGCCGCGCCCAGTTGAAGATCTTGTCGTAGGTCGTGGTGAGGACGTTGGCCTCGGCAGGCTCGTTCATGCCCATTTCAAAGCCCCCCGGTTCCAGATGTAGACGTACCCGATGACGAGGATGACCAGGAAGATCATCATCTCGATGAAGCCGAAGAGCAACAGCTTGTCGAACATGATGGCCCAGGGAAAGAGGAACACCGTCTCGACGTCGAAGATGACGAAGAGGACCGCGATCAGGTAGTACCGGATCGAGAACCGGTGGTCGTGGGCGAAGGTCTCCGCCTCGTTGCCGCACTCATAGGGGTCCCGGTTCGTGGTCGGGCTCCCGACATGCCGAAGGAACCGCGCCGCGAGCAGAGTCACGACGAGGAAGCCGATCGAGATCAGCGTAAAAACGAGGATGGGCAGGTAGTTCGCCATATCGCGCCCTTCACCTCCTGAAACCCCATGAGTCCTGTACCGATGCGAAGCGGGCGTA
>JBEQUE010000102.1:0-24196 GCA_040349255.1 Acidobacteriota bacterium
GGGCCAGCGCGGCGACCACCGCGCCGCGGTCGAGACCCTGAAGGGCGCGCCCGACGCCGTGCAGGGCGAGCCGCGCCTGCGCCGCCAGCTCGCCTGGGAGCTCTACCGCACCGGCGACCTCGACGGCGCCCTCGCGACCGCCGAGCCGCTCCTCGCCGCCCAGGGCGAATCCGGCCCGGACCGCCCGTTCCTGTCGCTGGTCAAGGGGCTCGCCCTGGCCGCCCAGGGGCGCAACCCGGAGGCCGCCGGGATCCTCGGACCGCTCCAGGCCGCGCAGCCGGACAACATCCCCCTGTCGCTCACCATGGCCCGGGTGCTGCAGCGCGACGGCCGGCGCGCCGAGGCCACCCGCCTGCTCTCCGACCTCGCCGACCGCCTGGCCAAGGAGGGCAAGGCGGACGACGAGCGCGACGTCCGGCTGGAGCTCGCCCAGGCCTGGATCGAGGCCAAGGACTGGACCCAGGCCGCCGGCGTCATCGCCCCGCTGCTCGACTCGAAGGAGCCGGCGGTGCGCACCCAGGCCGTGCTCCTCCAGGCCGAGACCCTGGTCGGGCAGGACCGCCAGGCCGATGCCCTCGCCCTGCTGGACAGGGAGGGGTCGTCGCCGGTATCGCCGGCATCGCCGGCATCGCCGGTCCTTCAGGGCCGCCGCGCCGAGGTGTTGTTCAAGGGCGGCGACGAGCGCGAGGCGCGGCGCATCCTCGCCGGTCTCGCCGATTCGGGCGACGCGCCGTCGATGCTTGCCGCGGCGCAGTCCTGGCAGCGGCTGGACCACTACCCCGAGTCGATCCCGGTGCTGGAGCGGCTCGCGGCGAAGCAGAAGGACTCGGTGGCCGCGGGGTTCCTCCTCGGCTCGGCCTACGAGCGCACCGGGCAGCGGCCGCGGGCGGTGGCGGAGTTCCGCCGCGTGCTGGAGATCGATCCCGACTTCCACGCCGCCCTGAACTACCTCGGCTACACCTACGCGGAGTCGGGAGAGAACCTGGAGGAGGCCCTGTCGCTGGTCGGCCGCGCTGTGGCGCTGGAGCCGGACAACGGGGCCTACGTCGATTCCTTGGGCTGGACCTACTATCAGCTCGGCCGTCACGAGCAGGCTCTCGGCTACCTCGAACGGGCCGTGAGGCTCGAGCCCGCCGACGCGACCTTGCAGGAGCATCTGGGGGATGTCTATGTGGCGCTGGGGCAGAAGGAGAGGGCGCGTGAGGCGTACCGGCGGGCGCTCGAGCTGGGAGACGGACAGGCCGGCGGCGCCGGCACCACGGACCATAACGAGAAGGTCCGGCGCAAGCTGGCCGACCTCGGGCAGGGCGCTCCGGGCGGGACACGGCCGCAGCGCTAGGGCGGCGCTCCTCCTGGGAGCGCTGCTGCTCGCCGGCTGCGCCACGCCCGGCGGGACTGGCGGCCATGGGCTGCCGCCGCATTCCGGGAACGGGGCCACGCCGGCCTGGCAGATCCCCGCCGACGCCTTCGGCACCCAGCGGCTGTTCCGGGTGAGCTACTCGGGGCCCGAGGGCGAAGGCTCGTTCCGGGTCACCCTGCGCCTGGCCTCGCCCGTGCGCTACCAGCTCCAGGCGGCCGACCCCGTGGGACGGGCGCTCTGGGGGATGGACGTCAGCTCGGAGGAAGGGGTCTGGCTCGACCACCGCAACAAGCTCACCTGTTCCTTCCAGGGGGCCTTCGACGTCGCGGGCATCCCGCTGGGGCCGTTCCCGCTCCTGTCGCTGCCGTCGCTCTTGATCGGCCGAGTGCCGGCGGAGCCGGCGGAGGGCACCGAGCCGGAGCGGCACGGCCGGGAAACCGAGTTCGAGGACGACGCCGGCCGGCGCTGGGTGGCCGAGATGGGGGAGGGCGGCGCGGTCGAGGGCTGGACGCTCCGGGACGGGGACCAGCCGTCGGTCTGGTTCATGCGCCGGGACAACTGGTCCTATCTTTCGGACCGCACGCGGGGGGTCCAGGTGCGGTGGCGCGAGGTGCTGCGCGAGAGCCTCGACCGGGAGCCGGAGCCCCTGGTCCGCCCGTCCGGATACCGGGAAGGGTCCTGCCGCGATCTGTACGCTCCGCGGCCCGGCCCCTGACCCGGCGCCGCCCGGATTGACAGAGCGGCCTTTCACCTCTAGCATTTACGCCTCCGTGGAGGACGGGGGGCCTGCCCTCCGGGCTGTCCGTTGAGCGGAAAGGCCTTTCTTTCCATACCCCTGGGACCAGCGTCGGGTATATAATCGTCTCACTGATGCTGGCGCGTGTCTGATGCGGTACCCCGGAACCGGGACGGGTCCAACCTGTCCAGGAGCCGGTGACGAGCCATGCAGAGGGTTACACCACCTGGGGATGATGGAGAGGGACGCGAAATGGAGATCACAGAGGTCAAGGTCTTTCCGATTCAAGAAGAGAAGCTGAAGGCGTTCGTGTCGATCGTCTTCGATCAGTGCTTCATGGTCAACGACATCAAGATCATCCAGGGGAGGGAGGGTCTCTTCATCAGCATGCCCAGCCGCAAGAAGAAGAACGGGGAGTTCAAGGACGTTGCCCACCCGTTGAACAACGAGACGCGGCGGATGATCGAGGATAAGGTCCTGGGGGAGTACCATAGGGTGCTCGCGGAGCGGGGGGAGGAGCCGGTGGTCTCGATGTCGGCAGGGGAGGCGCGCGAAGCGCGGGAGCCGCTCGCCGCGGCGCCCGTACCGTCCGAGGTCGCCCCGCCCGGCGAGAAGAGCCTGGAGGAAGTGCAGGAGATGCATCTGCGCGACTCCTTCTGGACCGTGCCCTGAAACTGGGGCGTCGCCAAGCGGTAAGGCACCAGACTTTGGATCTGGCATCCGGAGGTTCGAATCCTCCCGCCCCAACCAGTTTGCGAATACCGAGGGAATAATGCCTGGAGAGCTGAAGGTCTTCGGGGGCCGGTCGCATCCGACCCTGGTGCAGGAAATCTGCGACGTGCTCAACATCGAGCCGGGGCGCAGCTCGTCGTTCAACTTCTCGGACGGCGAGACCTTCTGCCAGATCGAGGAGAACGTCCGCGGCTCCGACGTGTTCATCGTCCAGCCCACCAGCAAGCCGGTCAACGAGAACCTGATGGAGCTGCTGATCCTGCTCGACAGCTTCAAGCGCTCCTCGGCCTCGCGGGTGACGGCGGTGCTGCCGTACTACGGCTACGCCCGCCAGGACAAGAAGGACAAGCCGCGCGTGCCGATCACCGCCAAGCTGGTGGCCGACCTGATCACCAAGGCCGGCGCCGACCGCGTGCTGACCCTGGACCTCCACGCCGACCAGATCCAGGGCTTCTTCGACGTGCCCGTGGACCACCTGTTCGCCGCTCCGGTCCTGCTCGACGCGATCCGCGAGATGAACATCCCCGACCTGGTCATCGTGTCGCCGGACGCCGGCGGCGTCGAGCGCGCCCGGGCGATCGCCAAGCGCCTGTCGGTCGGCTTGGCGATCCTCGACAAGCGCCGCACGGCCCCCAACGTGGCCGAGGTCATGCACGTGATCGGCGACGTGGACGGCTGCAACGCGCTGATCGTGGACGACATCATCGACACCGCCGGCACCCTGACCAAGGCGGTGGACGCGCTCAAGAAAAAGGGCGCCGGCCGCGTGCTCGCCGCCGGCGTCCACGGCGTGCTGTCGGGCCCGGCCCTCCAGCGCATCAACGACTCCCCCCTGGAGCGGGTGCTCATCACGAACACCACGCCCCTGGAGGAGAAGCTGGCCGGCTCGCCGAAGCTCAAGGCCCTTTCGGTCGCTCCCCTGCTGGGCGAGGCGATCCGCCGCATCCACGTGAACAGCTCCGTGAGCTCCCTGTTCGTCTAAAAGCAGAAGAAGAAAGATAGAAGTGAGGAAACCATGAGTGAATTGACCATCGACGTCCAGAAGCGCGAAAAGACCGGCAAGGGTCCCAACCGCCGCGCCCGCTCCGGCGGCCTGATCCCGGCCGTGGTGTACGGCGGCGGCAAGAGCAGCGTGTCGATCCAGATCGACCGCAAGTCCATGCTCGACCTGATGAAGAAGGCCGGCAGCGAGAACCCGATCTACCTGCTCAAGCTGACCGAGGGCGGCGAGCGCCACGCCATGATCCGCGAGGTGCAGATCGACCCCATCTCCCGCCAGGTGCTCCACATCGACTTCCAGCGCGTGCTGATGGACCAGAAGATCCGCGTGCAGGTGCCGGTCGAGCTGGTGGGCGTGGCCTATGGCGTGAAGACCCAGGGCGGCGTGCTCGACTTCGTCACCCGCGACGTCCAGGTCGAGTGCCTGCCGGGCGACATCCCGAAGCAGATCGAGCTCGACATCACCGGCCTCCACGCCACCCAGCACGCCGAGGCGCGCGACCTGAAGCTGCCCGGGGGCGTCACCCTCCTCGACGAGCCCGACAAGGTGATCGTTTCGATCACCCATGCCAAGGCCGAGGAGACGGAAGGCGCGTCGGACCGTCCGGAGCCCGAGCTCATCAAGAAGGGCAAGACGGACGAGGCGTAGGTCCGTCCCCTTCTCCGCATGGCGAGGCTCATCCTCGGGCTGGGCAACCCCGGCGAGCGGTACCGCGATACCCGTCACAATGTGGGCTTCCTCGTCGTCGACGAGCTGGCCCGCCGTTGGGGCCTCCGCCTCAGCCGCGAGGAATGCGGCGCGCTCGTCGGGGGGCAGGAAGTTCTTCTTGTCCAGCCGCAGACCTACATGAACCGGAGCGGCTGGGCCGCGCGCTGTCTGGTCGAGGCCCGCGGCCTGGACCCGTCGGACGTGCTGGTGGTCTACGACGAGATCGTGCTGCCGCTCGGCAAGCTCCGGATGCGCAAGTCGGGGAGCCCGGCCGGGCACCGCGGCATGGAGTCGGTGATCGAGAACCTGCGCACCGACCAGGTGCCGCGGCTGCGCCTGGGGGTCTCCCCCGAGGACGGGCCGCCGCACGGCGAGGACCTGGTCGAGTTCGTGCTGGGCCCCTTCCCGGCCGGCCAGCGCGAGACCGTGGACGCCATGATCAAGCGCGCGGCCGATGCCTGCGAAGTCTGGATGCGTGAGGGTCCTGACGCCGCGATGCAGAAGTTCAATGGCTGATCCTTGCCTTTTCGCGGCATATCCGTATAATTGCGCCCCTTGTCACCGCCGGCCCGGGGCGTCCTTAGGGGATACTCCGGAGCCGACATCGTCCACCTCTCTGTTCCGCTCGACAGCGGGACTGCCCAGGCCATAGGGAGGTCTAAAATCCCCATGCGTACCTATGAGCTCGTCTTCGTCGTGGACCCCCGTGTGTCCGACGAGGACGTCACCACGATGATCCAGGAGTACCGGCAGATGATCACGACCGGCGGCTCCGAGATCACCGTGGAGGAGAACTGGGGTCGGCGCAAGCTCGCCTACCCGATCAACAAGCTGAACGAGGGCAAGTACGTCCTGTTCGGCATCACGAGCCAGGACGGCAAGACGTCGCTGCCCGAAGTCGAGCACCGCATGCGGCAGAACGACAAGATCCTGCGCTACCTGACCGTCCGGACCGACGAGGACCTCAAGCGGGCCGCCCGCCGCAAGCAGGCCCCCCGCACCGGCCCGAGCGCGCCCGGCGCCGACGCCACCGACGCCGACCTGGACGGCGACGACAACCTCGACACCGGAGAGGAGGCCTGACCCATGGGACGCCCGAGAAAGGTCTTCTTCCGTCGGCGCAAGGTCTGTAAGTTCTGCGCCGACAAGATCGACTACATCGATTACAAGGACGTGAAGCTGCTGCAGCAGTTCATCCCGGAGCGCTCCAAGATCCTGCCGCGGCGGATCTCGGGGACCTGCGCCACGCACCAGCGGCCGCTGCAGCAGGCCATCAAGCGGGCGCGCCACCTGGCGCTGATCCCCTTCACCACGGACTAGGAGGCGAGCGTGAAAGTCATCCTGCTCTCCGACCAGCGCTCCCTCGGCCGGCGCGGCGAGACCGTCGAGGTCAAGCCCGGCTACGGCCGCAACTACCTGCTGCCCCAGGGCATCGCGCTGGAGGCCACACCCTCCAACGTGAAGCTCTTCGAGCAGCAGCGCAAGAAGATCGACGCCCACCACGCCAAGGAGCGCGACGCCGCCCAGGAAGTCGCCAACCATCTGTCCGGCCTGCAGGTCTCCATCCCGAAGCGCGTCGGCGAGACCGGCACGCTCTACGGCTCGGTGACCGCCGGCGACGTGGCCGAGGCCCTGGCGGCCAAGGGCGTCACCATCGACCGCCGGCGCATCGATCTCGAGGGCGGCATCAAGACCCTCGGCGACCACGCCGTGCGCATCGACCTCCACTCCGAGGTCATGGCCGAGATCACCGTCTCGGTCGTGCCCGAAGAGTAGCCCTCCTCCTCTGAATCCGAGATGACGGCGAGCGGCTCCGATCCCCGGGAACCCCGGCAATACCGCTCGCCGTCCATCGACGACTTCCTCGACCATCCCACCCGCGACCTGTCCGACTGGGAGTGGCTCTGGAAGGGCGACGTCCCCTTCCCGATCCGCAGCCACCGCGGCCCGCTCGGCCGCTTCCTGGTCGCGGTCAAGCGCCTGTTCCGCCCGCTCGCCAAGGTCCCCCAGAACGACCTCTGGGAGCGCCAGCGCGTCTTCAACCTCATCCTCCTGGAGCACCTGCACCGCGCCGAGGAGGTCCGCGACGAGTACCGCCGCCGCCTGGAGTACCTCGAGGCGCTCGACGCCGAGGGCATCCAGGAGATCATGCGGCACAACGACGCCCTCTTCGCCCGCGCCGACCAGAAGCTCGACCGCTACCGCCGCGAGACCCGCGACCTCCTCGGCAGCCTCGGCGCCGCGCTGTCCGTGGTCAAGACGGAGCCTGTCCAAGCCGTCGAGACTGTTGCAAGGGCCCACGAGGAGCACGGCTATCTGGAGCTGGAGCGCCGCTACCGCGGCACCGAGGAGGAGATCCGCGAGCGGATCTCGGCCTATCTCCCGTGGCTGAAGAACGCTACCCCCGTCCTCGACGTCGGCTGCGGCCGGGGCGAGGCCCTGGCGCTGCTGCGCGATCACGGCATTCCGGCGCGCGGCATCGACAGCAGCGCCCGCATGGTGGCGCTCTGCCGCGAGCGCGGCCTCGAAGCGGAGGAGGGAGACGCCTTCGCGGCGCTCGCCGCGCTGCCCGAGGGGAGCCTGGGAGGCGTGGTCTCCTTCCACGTCATCGAGCACCTGCCCGCGGCGCTGCTCGACCGTCTCGTTCGCCTCGCCTATAGGGCGCTGAAACCCGGCGGCGTGCTCATCCTGGAGACGCCGAACCCGCTCTCGATGCTGGTCGCCGCCCGCAGCTTCTGGCTCGATCCGACCCACCAGCGGCCGGTCCATCCCGAGAGCCTGAAGCTCCAGTACGAGCTCGCCGGCTTCGACCCGGTCGAGCGCCTCGACCTGCGCCCCTATCCCGACTCCGAGCGCCTGCCCGAGATCGACCTCGCGCAGCTCCCCGAGGAGCAGCGCGTCCTGGCCGACCGCGTGAACCGCCTGCGCGACCGGCTGGACGAGCTGCTGTTCGGGTACCAGGACTTCGGGATGGTGGGGACGAAGCCCTGAGAGCCCTCTCCCCCAGACCTGGGGGAGAGGGCTGGGAGAGGGGGAACGGGATCAATCCGGCGGCGGAGCCTCCTGCGGCGCCGGGCTCTCCTGGGGGGCCGGCGCCTCGGTGTTCGGCACCGGCGCGCCCTCCGGCTTCTTGCCAGGCATGGTCTCGCCTTCCTTCGGGATGTAGAAGGCTTTCTGCTGATACCAGGGCAGGCTGGTGATCGTCGACCACTGGTTGCTGTACTCGCGGGCGGGCTCCGTGCCGGCCACGAAGGCCTCCTGGATGATGCGCCCGCCGCCCGAGCTGAGCAGGCCGCTGTAGTACTCGACGTTGCGCAGCAGCACGCCCGGCGGCACCTGGAAGGTCTCACCCTTCTTCATCCAGCCTTCGGCGAGACCGTCCTCGGCGATCTTCTTCCAGATCGGCAGGGCGGCCATGGCGCCGCTCATGCCGCTGCCGAGCGACTTCTTCACGTCGTAGCCCACCCAGGTGAGGATCGTGTAGGTCGGCGTGAAGCCCACGAACCAGGCGTCGGAGTAGTCGTTTGTGGTCCCGGTCTTGCCGGCGATGTCGGTCTCCAGGTTCTTCAGCTCGAAGGCGGTGCCGTGGTCGATCACCCCCTCCATCATGTGGGTGAGCACGTAGGCGACCGGCGGCTTGGTCGAGATGTAGGAGGCGGGGAAGCGCTGGAACATCGTCTGGCCGTCCGAGCCCAGGATGCGGTCGATCAGGTAGGGCTCGATGTAGGTGCCCTGGTTGGCGATCGTGGCGTACGCCGCGGCCAGCTCCATGGGGACGAGATCGGCCGCGCCGAGCGAGATGCTGGGGTAGTTGGGCAGCGGCGTGCGGATGCCGCAGCGCTGCGAGAAGTCGATCACCCGCTTGCCGCCGACCAGGTCCCACAGCTTGACCGCCGGCACGTTGATCGACTGCTCCAGGGCGCGGCGCAGGGTGACGATGCCGTAGTGCTTCTTGTAGTAGTTCTCCGGCCGGTAGCTCAGCCGCCCGTCGGCGCCGATGAACGAGGTCGGCGCGTCGAGCAGGGTGTCGGCCGGGGTCCAGCCGGCCTCCAGGGCGGCGCCGTAGACCATCGGCTTGAACGCCGAGCCGACCTGCCGGTGGGCCTGGGTGATGCGGTTGAACTTGTTGCGGTCGAAGTCCCAGCCGCCGACCATGGCGCGCACGGCGCCGGTGCGGTGCTCGATGACCACGGCCGCGGCCTCCATCCGGGGCTCCTGCTCCAGATAGAGCTTGGGCTCCGCGGCCGGCGTCTCCTGGGAGTCCTTCGTCTCCTCCTTCTTCGCGTCCTTCTTCGCGGGCTTCGCGGGCGCCGGGACCGAAAGGCGGAACCAGGCCACGTCGCCGCGCTTGAGGAGGGCGTTCGGCGCCTTGCGGTTCGTCCAGGTCATGCCGGCGGCGTCGAGCGTGTAGGTATCTGCGCCGATCCTGACCCGCGCCGTGGCGGCTCCGGACTCCAGGACGATCCCCTGGTACCAGCGGTCGGGCACCGGCTTGCCGCGGTTCCAGGTGGGCAGCTCCTGGCTCTCCAGGTCGCGGGCGTCGAGCTTGGCGATCGGACCGCGCCAGCCGCGGCGATGGTCGAGGCGGATCAGGCCGGCGCGGACCGCCTTCTCGGTGGCCGCCTGGATCTGCCGGTCCAGGGTGGTGTGCACCTGCAGGCCGCCGCCGTAGAGCGCGGTGGCTCCGTACTTCGCCTCCAGGTGCTTGCGGACGTCCTCGGAGAAGTAGGGGGCGGTCATGGCCTCGGCCTGCTTGGTGGAGACCAGGAGCGGCTGGGCCACCGCCTGCTCGTGCTGCTGGGCCGTGATGAAGCCCTCCTCGAGCATCCGCCGCAGTACGCGGTTGCGGTTCTTGAGCACCTGCTCGGGCGTGCGGTACGGGCTGTAGCGGCTCGGCGCCGGGATGATCCCGACCAGCATGGCGGCCTCGGCCAGGGTGAGCTTGGCCGCCGGCTTGCCGAAGTAGTAGCGCGAGGCCGCCTCCGCCCCGTAGTTGCCGTGGCCGAGGTTCACCAGGTTCAGGTAGAGCGTGAGGATCTGCTGCTTGCTGTAGTTCTTCTCCAGCTCGACGGCGAGGAACGCCTCCTCGACCTTGCGGCGCCAGGTGCGCTCGCGGCTGAGGAAGAGGCTGCGGGCGAGCTGCATGGTGATCGTCGAGGCGCCCTCCACGACCCGGCCGGCCTTGATGTCGGTCACCGCGGCGCGGGCGATGCCCATCGCGTCGATGCCGCCGTGGTGGAAGAAGTTGCTGTCCTCGGAGGCGAGCACGGCCTGCTGCAGAACCTTGGGGATCTGCGACTCCTTGAGCATGACCCGGCGCTCGCGGGCGAAGGTGGCGAAGACCGAAGCGTCGCGGGCGAAGAGCTGCGTCACCAGGCTCGGCGTGTAGTCGGCCAGGGCGTCCACCCGCGGCATATGGATCGCGGCGGCCACGGCCACGCCGGCCACCGCGCCGGTCAGCAGCGCGATGAGCAGCGGCACCACCCAGCGCAGGAGCCGCGGCCGGGGCCGGGAGGACCGGCTCGCCGGGGAGACGACCGGGGGGGTTCGCGAGGAGGAGGTGTCGTCGGTCATCGGGTCGTATCTCACGGGGTCATTATAAACGGGGTCAACCTGGAGGCCGGATCGTGGTAGAAAGAGGGCAATGGAGCCGAACCCCCCTTCCCCCTTCGATCCCGGCCGGCTTGAACGGCGCCAGCCGAAGCCCGAAGGCGGCCCGTCCCGCACGCGGCCGCTGCTGATCGGCTGCGGCGCCGTGTTCGTCCTCCTGGGTATCGCGACCGTCATCCTGATCGTCAAGCTGCCCGAGCTGTCCGGCTGGGTCTTCCAGCAGCTCGAGCTGAAGGTCATGGAGAAGCTCCCGCCGGACGTGACCCCGGAGGAGCGCCAGCGCCTGGACGTGGCCTTCGACGACGCGGCGCGGGCGGTCGGCCAGGGCAAGACCGACCCGGAGAAGGTCCAGGAGCTCAACACCATGCTCATGGAGATGGGCCAGCCCGGGCGGATCCTGACGCACGACGACATCCTCAAGCTGACGCACGACCTGGAGGAAGTGGCGGGGAAGACGGGAGGGTGAGTCCGTGTTAAAGAGAGGCCATGTCCGGATTTGAGCTCATCTCCCGCTTCACTCCCCAGGGCGACCAGCCCGACGCCATCCAGCAACTCATCGAAGGCATCAACCGGGGCGACAAGGAGCAGGTGCTCCTCGGCGTCACCGGCTCGGGCAAGACCTTCACCGTCGCGCAGGTCATCGAGGCGGTCAACCGGCCGACCCTGATCCTCTCGCACAACAAGATCCTCGCCGCGCAGCTCTTCCAGGAGTTCCGGAGCTTCTTCCCGAAGAACGCGGTCGAGTATTTCGTCTCCTACTACGACTACTACCAGCCGGAGGCCTACGTCCCCTCGACCGACACCTACATCGAGAAGGAGACCAGCATCAACGAGGAGATCGACCGGCTCCGCCTGCGCGCCACCAAGTCGCTGTTCGAGCGCCGGGACGTGATCATCGTGGCGTCGGTCTCCTGCATCTACGGCCTGGGCTCGCCCGAGGCGTTCTTCGGCATGCTCCAGTTCTTCAGCCGGGGCGACAGCGAGGGCATGGACCCGGTCCTGAAGCGTCTCGTCAACATGCAGTACCAGCGCACCCAGCTCGACCTGTACCAGGGCAGCTTCCGGGTGCGCGGCGACGTGCTGGAGATCCTGCCGGCCTACGAGGAACTGGGCATCCGGGTCGAGTACTTCGGCGACGAGATCGAGCGCATCACCCGCTTCGACGTACTGCGCGGCGAGGCCGTCCAGGAGGTGGACCGGATGGCGGTCTACCCCCGGACCCACTACGTCACGCCGAAGGACAAGCTGGAGAAGGCGATCGAGGGGATCAAGGTCGAGCTGGCCGAGCGCCTGGCGATCCTGGAGGCCGAGGGCAAGCTCCTGGAGCGCCAGCGGCTGGAGCAGCGCACCCGCTTCGACCTGGAGATGCTCCAGGAGATCGGCTACTGCCACGGCATCGAGAACTACTCGCGCCACCTCTCGGGCCGGTCGCCGGGCGAGCCGCCGCCGACGCTCTTCGACTACTTCCCGGACGACTTCCTGATCGTCCTGGACGAGAGCCATCAGACCGTCCCGCAGATCCGCGGCATGTATCATGGCGACCGCTCCCGCAAGGAGACGCTGGTGAGCTTCGGGTTCCGTCTGCCGTCGGCGCTCGACAACCGGCCGCTGACCTTCCCGGAGTTCGACGAGCGGGTGGGGCAGCGGATCTACGTCTCGGCCACGCCGGCCCCGTGGGAGCTGGAGCGCACGGGCGGCGTGGTGGTGGAGCAGGTGATCCGTCCCACGGGCCTGCTCGACCCGGTGATCGAGATCCGGCCGGCGCAGGGCCAGGTGGACGACCTGATCGGCGAGATCCGCAGGGTCCTGGCGCGCAAGGAGCGGGTGCTGGTCACCACGCTGACCAAGCGGATGGCCGAGGAGCTGACCCAGTACCTGGCCGAGCTCGGCATCCGGGTGCGCTACATGCACAGCGACGTCGAGACCCTGGAGCGGGTGGAGATCGTGACCGGCCTGCGGCGCGGCGACTTCGACGTGCTGGTCGGCATCAACCTCCTGCGCGAGGGTCTGGACCTGCCCGAGGTCTCGCTGGTGGCCATCCTGGACGCGGACAAGGAGGGCTTCCTGCGCAGCACCACCTCGCTGATCCAGACCGTGGGTCGCGGCGCCCGCAATCTGAACGGCAAGGCGATCCTCTACGCGGACCACATGACCGACTCGATCCGCCGCACCCTGGACGAGACCGAGCGCCGCCGCAAGAAGCAGCAGGAGTACAACGAGGAGCACGGCATCGAGCCGCAGTCGATCCTGAAGGACATCCACAACCCGCTGGTCCAGATGAGCAACCTGGACCTGTACTCGGCCGGTCCGGCCCGCCTGTCGGACACGCCGGACGGTCTGGACATCCCGCTCTCCGAGCAGATCTCCCGCGTGGAGAAGGACATGCGCGCCGCCGCCAAGCGCCTGGAGTTCGAGGAGGCGGCGGCCTTGCGCGACAAGCTCAAGGAGCTGCGCGAGCTGCAGATCTACGCGGGGTAGGTGGCAGTGGAGGCCCGCAGGCGGCGTCGGCTGACGATGTCGACTTCCTGATCGCGGCGTAAGCTCGCCTGGCGCGACCAGAGCTTCTTTGGCGCAACGCAAGGTGACATTGCGCCATCGGATCTTTCTTTGGCGCAACGTAAGCTTCCTTGGCGCAACGTTGGGAAACTTTGCGCCAGCTCAATCTTCTTTGGCGCAAGATAAGGTTCCGCAGCGCAAGGTAACCTGCTTTGGCGCAAGGTCGGCTTCTTTGGCGCAACGCAAGGTTATGTTGCGCCAAAGAAGGCTGCATCGCGACAACGTTGCGCCAGCTTGCGCCATATGAGTCAACTTTGCGCCAAAGAAGGGTATCTTGGCGCAAGGTGGGTTGATGCGGCGCAATGTCTCCTTGTTTGGCGCAATGTCGCTTTATTTGGCGCAAGGTGAGCCGGCCGCGTGAGCACGAAGCGTTCGAGGCCGGAATCTTCGGCGATCTGGCGCGACGATTCAGGAGGCAGGCCTGATCCTCGAAGTGTTGGGCCAACCGCGGACGCGTCGGCGTCGAGAAAACCCTCCGGCGCCCGGCGTTCTTGCGGGACTCGGGGAATGGGGGTGTTGACCGGGTCCCAGGGGTTGAAACCCCTGGCTTTACGCCGCCGTCCCTTCGGGACTCTCTCCTTCGTCTCGACCTTGGCCGCCTGCCCATCGCCGGACCGTTTCCTCGATCACGCTCTGGGCTGGTTCGGCGATCCCGATCCTTCGGTTGGTGCGGCCCGGGATCGGGGTCTGCGGCTGGCCGAACTGGTGCGCTGCTGAAGGCGCTTGGGGTAGTGGGAAAGGTCCCTCCCCTGCTCCGCAGGAGAGGGCGCCCCCTCCCTCCCGGAAAGAGAGTGGAGATGGGATGTCGCCAAGGCTCCACAGAGGCGGAAATCCCGGATAACCTCTCCGGGTTGACGTAGAGGCCATGTCGACCCACTCCGAGCACCTCACCCAACGCGTCCGGGAGCTGCCCGACCGGCCCGGGATCTACATCTTCAAGGATGTGGATGGCAAGGTGCTGTACGTGGGCAAGGCCACGTCGCTGCGCAAGCGGGTGTCGTCCTACTTCTCGCGCGACCACGAGCCCCGGCTGGCGGCCATGGTCCATGAGGCGGCGGACGTGGAGTATGTCGTCACCGACTCTCCGGCCGAGGCGCTGCTGCTCGAGAACAACTGGATCAAGAATAAGCGCCCGCGCTACAACATCCTGCTCCGGGACGACAAGACCTACCCCTACATCAAGCTGACGCTCGCCGACGACTACCCGCGCATCGCGTTCACCCGGCGCATCCTCAACGACAGGAACGACTACTTCGGACCGTTCCTGCCGGGCGGGCTGGCTCGCAAGGCGATCAAGCTGGTCCAGAAGCTGTTCCAGATCCGGGTCTGCCGGATCGAGATCGACGGCAGCCTGCCTCGGCCGTGCCTGTACTACGACATGCACCGCTGCCTCGGACCCTGCGCGGCCGGTCTCACGACCAAGGCGGCCTACGACGAGGCCGTGCAGCAGGCGCGGCTCTTCCTCTCGGGGCGCAACGAGCAGCTCCTCCGCCGGCTCAAGAAGGAGATGTGGGAGGCGTCCGAGGACATGGATTTCGAGCGCGCCGCCCGGATCCGCGACACGCTCACCGAGATCGAGGCCACCAGCCAGCGCCGCAAGCTCTCCTCGGTCGAAGGCGAGGACCTCGACGTCTACGGCGTCCACGTCGGCGGCGGCAACGCGGCCATCGCCGTGCTCATCATGCGCGGCGGCCAGGTGCTCGACCGCCGCGAGCTGTTCTGGGAGGGGGTGGGCGACATCTCCCACGAGCGGCTGCTGTCCGAGGTGCTGCCCCAGCTCTACGACCGCACCACCTTCATCCCCAAGGAGATCCACCTGCCGGTGCCGATCGAGGGCGAGGAGGCGCTGCTCGAATGGCTGTGCGACAAGAAGGGGGAGAAGGTCTACGTGCGCCTGCCGTCGCGCGGTCCGAAGGCCGAGCGCGTGGCGCTCGCCATGCACAACGCGGAGCTCGCCCACAAGCGCCGGTTCCGCGGGGTGGACGAGCACCCAGGCGCCGCGGCGCTCGCCCGGCACCTGGACCTGGAGGCGCCGCCGCGCCGCGTCGAGGGCTTCGACATCTCCCACTTCCAGGGCGGCGAGACCGTGGCCTCCATGGTGGTGTGGGAGGAGGGGAGGATGCGCAAGGGCGAGTACCGGAGCTTCAACATCCGCGACATCCAGCAGCCCGACGACTTCGCGTCGATCCACCAGGCGGTCGACCGGCGCTACCGCCGCCGCCTGGAGGAGATCGGTGAGATGCCCGACCTGATCCTGATCGACGGCGGGCGCGGCCAGCTCAACGCCGCGCTCGACGCCCTGGCGAACCTCGGGGTGGAGGAGACGCCGATCGTCTCGCTCGCCAAGCGCGAGGAGGAGATCTACATCCCCGGCCTGCCCGAGCCGCTCCGCCTGGAGCGCAACGACTTCGGCCTGCGCCTGCTGCAGGAAATCCGCGACGAGTCGCACCGCTTCGCGGTCGCGAAGCACCGCGGCCGGCGCTCGGCCCGGACCTTGCGCAGCAAGCTCGACGACCTGGCCGGCATCGGACCCGGCCGCCGGAAGAAGCTCATCAATCACTTCGGCAGCGCCGAGGGGGTGCGCAACGCGCCGCTGGAGAACCTCCAAGACGTGCTCGGCAAGGTGATGGGGCAGAAGATCTTCCAGCAGCTCCATCCGCCGGGTGATCCCGCCGGGCCGCCCGACTCGGAGCCTTCGGCCAGCCATTGATGCTAAGATTTCCATGACAAACCAAGTCATGGAAGCGCAACGGAGTCTCTCGGACGAGGAATACCGGCTCTTCAGCGACCGCGTCGGCCGCGGCCTGAGGGAACGGCCTCTCGTGGTCCTGCCCAAGGAGCACCGCGAGCAGGTGGCCGAGCTGCTCCGGCAGCTCGGGGAGGCGACCTTCTACCACCTGCTCGGGATCGACCCCGGCTCCGGCGCGCGCGAGGTCCACGAGGCCTACGACCGGGTGTCCCGGCTCGTCCATCCGAACAACGCCCGCCGGCTCGGCCTGGAAGGGAAGGAAGGGGTGCTCCAGCTCCTCTTCGAGCGCGCCACGCTGGCCTATCTCACCCTGAGCGACATGGACCGCCGGAAGGCCTACGACCGCGAGGCGGGGCCGGCCCGCTGGACGGCGCTCCGCGTCTCCCAGGCGTCCCGGGCCTCGAACCAGGAGGAAGCCCGGCGCTGCCTGGCGCAGGCGCGGAGCCTCGCGGAGGCGGAGGACTACCATCCCGCCATCGAGCTGCTGCGCAAGGCCGTGCACCTCGATCCGACCCACGAGTCGGTCAGCCTCCTGGGCCTGCTCCTGGCGAAGAACCCGCAGTGGGTGGACGAGGCGGTGGAGACGCTGGAGCGGGCGGAGGAGATGGGCTCCACCGATCCCGCCGTCCCCGAGGCGCTCCGGGAGCTGCGGGAGACGGCCAAGGTCCGGCCCGCCCCGCCCGCGAAAGCCCAGCCGATCCCGTTCCGCAAGCCGCAGCGCGGGTGATGGCTGGGGAGAGGGGGGATGGGATCAACAGGGTCTGATAGGATAGCGGCGCTGGAGAGCTCCAGGCTGTCGCTGCGGGGCGTCCTTCGGGGCGTTCCGGAGAGGAAAGTCCGAGCTCCGACCGGGCAGCATGCTCGCTAACGGCGAGGCGCGGCGACGCGACGGAAAGTGCAACAGAAAAGATACCGCCTGGCTGTCGTCCTTCGGGGCGGGAGCCCGGTAAGGGTGAAATGGTGCGGTAAGAGCGCACCGCTCCGGCGGCGACGGCGGAGGCACGGAAAACCCCATGCGGAGCAAGACCAAATAGGGGAACGGTAGTCGGGCTGCCCGTCCCGCCCCCGGATCTTCGGGTCCGGGGCCAGTTCCCGGGTAGGTTGCTTGAGGCCGGCGGCAACGCCGGTCCCAGAGGAATGACGGCTCACCCGGCTTCGGCCGGGGACACAGAACTCGGCTTACGGAGCTCTCCGGCACTTGATCTCCACTCCCAGGCTGCCCCCTCCCTGCGGTCCCGGCGACCGCGTCGGGGTGGCCGCCCTGTCCGGCCCGGTCGATCCGGAAAAGCTCGCGGCGGGCGTCGAATCCCTCCGCCGGCTCGGCTTCGAGCCGGTCCTCGCCGACAACGCCCTCTCCCGCCGTGGCTATCTCGCGGGCTCCGACGAGGAGCGCCTGGCCGCGTTCCACCGCCTGGTCGCCGATCCGGAGATCCGCGCAGTCTTCTTCACCCGCGGCGGCTACGGCGTGCCGCGCATCCTGCCCGGCATCGACTGGGACCTCGTCGGCCGCCATCCGCGGGCCTACGTGGGCTACTCCGACCTGACGCCGTTCCTGACCTCGGTCGTCGAGCGCCTGGGGCTCGTAAGCTTTCACGGCCCGCTGGTCGGCGGCGAGCTGGCGCGCGGTCTCGAGCCCGAGGAGGAGGCTTCGCTCCTGGGCGCGCTCGCCGGGCGCTATCCTGTGGAGCTGCCGTTCCGGGGATGGCTGCGAGAAGGGACCTGCGAGGGGCCGCTCCTCGGTGGGTGCCTGAGCCTGCTCTCGTCCATGGCGGGCACGCCGTGGTTCCCGGACCTGCGCGGCGCGGTCGTGTTCTGGGAGGAGATCAACGAGGCGCCGTACCGCGTCGACCGTATGTTGACCCACCTCCGGCTGTCGGATACTCTGGGAGACATTGCGGGAATGATCGTCGGCCACGTGGTGGACAAGGGTGATTGGAATGAATGGCCGGCCCTGGTCGACGAGAACCTGTCGGGGTACTCCTGGCCTCTGGCGTGGGGGCTTCCGACGGGCCACGTCCCGCAGAACTGGACTCTCCCCCTGGGGCTGCCGGCCCGCCTGGAAGCCGGCAGTTTGCGGATGGTGATCGGCCTATGAGCAGTCCTGTGTTCAAGACGACCAGCGGCGGTACCGGCGGGGCTAGTGGGTCCGGCGGCGCTCCGGCCCCGGTCCCCGTGAAGAAGACCGCGGCCGGCTACATCCTGGAGCTGTCCGAGGGAGACTACGTCTTTCGCGAGGGCGAGCTCGGGACCGAGATGTACATCATCCACGAGGGCAAGGTCGAGATCCTGAGCGGCACCGGCAGCAGCGAGCAGCTCCTCTCCGTTCTGGAGAAGGGCGACTTCTTCGGCGAGATGTCGATCCTGGAGGACCTGCCGCGGGCCGCGTCGGCGCGGGCGGTGACCGACGTGAAGCTCCTCCAGATCAACGGCTCGACGTTCGACCAGCTCCTGCGGAACAACCCGGAGATCGCGGTGCGCATGATGCGCAAGCTGGCCCGCCGGCTGCGCGAGACCGACGAGCTGCTGCGCTCGTCCACCGAGCACCGGCAGGCCGCGCTCAGCGTCTCCCGCGAAATGCCACGCATGAACGTCCAGGTGCCCGGCGAGGGTCCGGAGCGGCTGCTCCACGGCTCGTCCGGCATGGAGTTCCCGCTCGCGACCGGCGCCGAGACCACGGTCGGCCGCAAGGACGCGGTCACCGGCATCTACCCGGACATCGACCTCTCGCCGCTCGACCAGCAGCGCTCGATCAGCCGCCGCCACGCCAAGATCTACCGCCGCGGCGGGAAGTTCTTCGTCGGCGAGGAGATCGGCACCATGAACAGCACCTTCGTCAACGGCGCCCGGCTGGAGACCGGCGTCCCGTCCGAGATCCGCAACGGCGACGAGGTGCGCTTCGGCGTGGTCGCGCTCAAGTTCCAGGTGCCCTAGCCCTGTCTCCGGAGCTGTCGACCCCGCTCCAACAGATCCGCGGCATCGGTCCGGCCCGGGCGCGGGCCCTCGCGGAGGCGGGGTGCGCCACGGTCGGCGACCTGCTGCGCCATCTCCCGTTCCGCTACGAGGACCGCCGCGCCGTGCGGCCCCTTTCCGAAGCCGTCCCCGGAATGTCCGCGACGTTCCGCGGCCGGCTTTCGGGGGTGAAGCGCATCCACACGCGGAGGCGCGGGTTCAGCGTTGTCCGTGGGATCCTCCAGGACGACTCCGGCTCGATCCCGGTGGTCTGGTTCAACCGGCCGTATCTCGCCGCCCAGGGTCTGGAAGCGGGCGAGTGGCTCCTCCACGGCGAGGTCCGGGAGGCGAAGGGCGGGCGCGAGCTGCTCAACCCGTCCTGCGAGCGGCCCGACGAGGCGGTCCACGGCGCCCGGATCGTGCCGGTCTACCCGGCGGCGGGGACGGTCGGGCCGGCGCTCCTGCGGCGCATCCTCGATGGCATCCTGGCGGAGATCGACCTCACCTCCCAGGTCCTGGATCCGCTCCCGCGCGACCTGCGGGAGCGGCGAGGTCTGCCTCCGCTAAGCGAGGCGCTGCGCGATCTTCACCTTCCGGGAGACGTGGACATCGAGGCGCTCAATCAGCGGAAGAGCCCGGCCCACCGCCGGCTGATCTACCAGGAGCTGCTGGAGCTGCAGCTCGGCCTGGCGATCCGGCGCGACCAGGAAAAGGTCGAGACCCGGACGCGGTCCTACCGAGTGGACGACGACCTGCGGAACGTGGCGCGAAGCGTCCTGCCGTTCCCCCTGACCCGCGCCCAGAAGAAGGTGCTGCGCGAGATCGTCGCAGATCTCAAAGGCCCTCGGCCGATGCTCCGGCTGCTCCAGGGAGACGTGGGCAGCGGCAAGACGATCGTGGCGGTCCTGGCGCTGGTCGTGGCGCTGGAGAACGGCTACCAGGGTGCGTTCATGGCCCCGACCGAGCTGGTGGCCGAGCAGCACTTCGCGAGCCTCGAGAGGATCCTGGGCGACCGGTACCGGATCGGCCTCTTCACGGGCTCGCGCAGGGACGCCCGGTTGCGCCGCGAGCTGGCCTCGGGAGAGATCCGGCTCGCGGTGGGCACCCACGCGCTGATCCAGGAGGGCGTCGAGTTCCAGGACCTCGGCCTCGCCGTGGTCGACGAGCAGCACCGGTTCGGCGTGCTCCAGCGCGGCCGGCTGCGAAACAAAGGGTCTCTTCCGGACATGCTGGTCATGACCGCGACGCCGATCCCGCGCTCGCTCGCGCTCGTCGCCTGGGGGGACCAGGAGGTCTCAGTGCTCGACGAGCTGCCGCCCGGCCGCACGCCGATCCGGACCGAGGTCGTGCCCGCGAAGGAGCGCCGCAGGGTCTACCGTGAGCTGCGTGAGGACCTGAAGGCCGGGGCGCGCGCCTACGTAGTGTTCCCGAGGATCGAGGAAGGAGCGGCAGCCTCGGTAGAGGAGATGGGCGAGAAACTGCGGAAGTACCTCTCGGACATCCCGAGTGCCGTGCTCCACGGCCGCATGCCGGCGCCGGAGCGCGAGGAGATCATGCGCGCCTTCGCCGATGGCGAGGTCCGGGTCCTGGTCTCGACGACCGTGATCGAGGTCGGCGTGGACGTGCCGGAGGCCACCTGGATGGTGATCGAGAGCGCCGAGCATTTCGGCCTCGCCCAGCTCCACCAGCTCCGCGGCCGGGTCGGGCGCGGCGACCGGCCCTCGCGCTGCATCGCGATTCATGGGAAGCTGACGGAGGCGGGCGAGCGGCGGCTGGCGGTCTTCGGGGAGACGACCGACGGCTTCCGCATCGCCGAGGAGGACCTGGCGATCCGCGGGCCCGGCGAGCTGCTGGGTCTTCGGCAGGCCGGGCTCCCCGGCTTCCGCCTCGCCCGTCTCCCGGAGGATCTGGACCTTCTTCTCCAGGCGAAGGACGACGCGAGAGACCTCTTCGCCCGCTCCCGATATCCTCGACGCGCCCAATGACCGAGCCGCTCCGCGTCCTCCTCGTCGCCAACACCCTGCCGCCCCGGGACGTTTCCGGCGTCGGTGAACAGGTGCTACAGTTGGCGGCCGGTCTTCGCGAAGCCGGGTGCGCGGTGGAAGTGCTGGGTCGCGGTCCGGATCAGGTTCGAGGTCCCAAGGTTCTTTTCCCCCTGTTCGCCGTGCCGGCGGTCCGGCGGGCGCTCCGGAGGTTCCGTCCTCATGTCGTCCAGGTGCACGAATCGGACGGCGGCCTGGCGGCTCTCCTGGTGCGCGCGCTGGCGCCGCGGCTCGACCCGAAGCCGCTCCTGGTCGCCCTGCTCCAGGTGAGCTACGTCGAGGAGCGGCGCGCGGTTCGGCCCCTGGTCCGGGACGGCAAGGTCCTGGGGCGGCCGGGCGGCGTCGAGCGCCGGTTCCGCTGGCTCAAGGCGCCACTCCAGATCCTGCTCGGCCGTCTCACGGCGCGGACGGCGGACCTGGTCCTGGCGCCGAGCGCGGCCACCGCCGGGGAGCTGCGGAGGGATTACGGGGTGGAAGGAGCCGCGGTGGTCCCGAACGTGACCGGGGGGCTGGAGATCGGATCTGCATCAAGCGTGGAGGAAGTGCCGGGCTACCTGCTGTTCGTCGGTCGACTCCGGATCCGCAAGGGGGTGGAGGTCCTGCTGGAAGCTCTCCTGCCCGGGATGCGTTTGCTGATCGCGGGCGACGGCGAGCACCGGGTTTCCCTGGAGAAGAAGGCCATGGGACTGGGATCTCAGGTCCGGTTCCTGGGGAGGTGCGACGCGGGCCGGGTCCGCGGTCTTCTCAAGGGGGCCGCGGCGCTGGTCGTGCCTTCAATCTATGAGGGTATGCCGCTGGTGGTCCTGGAAGCGATGGAGGCCGGAGTTCCTGTCGTGGCGAGCCGCGTGAGCGGCATCCCCGAGGTGGTGGAGGAGGGCCGGACGGGCTGGCTGGTGCCGGCGGAAGACCCCCGCGCCCTGGCCGCCGCGCTGACCGAGGTTCTGGAGAGGCCGGACGAGGCGCGCCGCCGCGGAGAAGAGGGGCGGCGCCGGGTGGACGAGCGGTGCCGGCCCCGCAACGCGGCCGACGCCTGGATGCGGGCCGTACTTGGAGAGAAGATGGCAGACGAGAAATCGATTCAAGTCCGAGGCGCCAGGCCATGATGGGCCGCGCCCTGCTCATCGTCGGCGCCATGGCCACGATCGGCCTGGCGGCGACCGCCGTGCTGGGGTACCTGCTGACCAGCATGGTCGGCCCCGAGATGTCCCGCCACGTGCTGGTGGCCCTGGCCTCCTGCCTCCTGCTCCTGTTCTCCCACTGCTGGATCATGTTCTACCTGATCGGCACCGGGAAGGCGATCAAGGAGGCCGTGAACGAGCACAAGCTCGACCCGGCCCTGATCGAGGAGACCAAGAAGTACAAGAACCGCTCCTACCCGCCGCTGATGCTCGCCATGGCGCTCGCCATGGCGACCTTCATCCTCGGCGGCGGCGCGGCCACCGGCACGCTGCCGGTGTGGATCCATCACGTCCTGTTCTGGGCGGCGCTCGCGGCGCAGGCGCGCACCCTGTGGATCGAGAAGAGCGTGCTCGAAGCGAACGAGAAGCTGATGGCCGACATCGATCGAAAGCTGGCCAGGGCATGACCGCCATGACGCAAGGAGAAGACCAGGCCGTGACCGCACCGCAGACCGTGCTCTCGGGCATGCGCACGACGGGCAGGATCCACCTGGGCAACCACTTCGGCGCGCTCAAGAACTGGATCGACCTCCAGGACCGCTACCGCTGCTTCTACATGGCCGCGGACTGGCACGCCCTGACCACCGACTACGCCGACACCTCCCAGGTGGCGGAGAACACGATCGAGATGGTCACCGACTGGATCTCGGCCGGGCTCGACCCGCAGCGCTCCGTGATCTTCGTGCAGTCCATGGTGCCCGAGCACGCCGAGCTTCACCTGCTGTTCTCCATGTTCACCCCGCTCGGCTGGCTGGAGCGGGTGCCGACCTACAAGGAACAGGTCCAGCAGATCGAGAACAAGGACCTGTCGAACTACGGCTTCCTGGGCTACCCGGTGCTCCAGGCCGTGGACATCGCCATCTACCGCGCCCACTTCGTGCCGGTGGGCGAGGACCAGGCGAGCCACCTGGAGCTGTCGCGCGAGATCGTCCGCCGCTTCAACTCGTTCTACGGCGAGGTCTTCCCGGAGCCCAAGGCGCTCTTCACGCCGACCCCGAAGGTACCGGGGATCGACGGCCGCAAGATGTCCAAGTCCTACGGCAACGCGATCAACCTCTCCGACCCGCCGGACGTGGTGCTCGCCAAGTGCAAGCAGATGTTCACCGACCCCCAGCGCCTGACGCGCAAGGACCCGGGCCGGCCCGAGGTCTGCAACCTGTACGAGTTCCACAAGCTCATGTCCCCCGCCGACGTGCAGGAGCGGGTCTACCACCAGTGCAAGGCCGCCGAGATCGGCTGCGTGGACGACAAGAAGCTGCTCGCGGAGATCATCAACGCCTTCCTGGAGCCCATGCGCCAGCGGCGGCGCGAGCTCGACCGCGACACGGTCTACGACATCCTCCTCGACGGCTCCCGGCGCGCCCGCGAGCAGGCCGGGGAGACCATGCAGAGGGTCCGCGAAGCCATGGGGCTGGACTACCGCAAGGCCCTGCAGAAGGTCGGAGCATGAGCAGACCCAGGAAGCCGGAAGCGCCGCCTGAAGGGACGGGCAACCCGGACGCGCCGGAGAGTCCTGAGGTCTCGGCGCTCCTGCCCGACGCCTGGCGCGTCCACCTGCCGGTCTTCGAGGGGCCGCTCGACCTGCTGCTCCACCTGATCAAGATGAACCGGGTGGAGATCACCGACATCCCGGTGGCGACGATCTGCGACCAGTTCCACGCCTACCTCCAGCTCATGGAGGAGCTGAACCTGGACGTCGCGGGCGAGTACATCTACGAGGCGGCGCTGCTGATCCACCTGAAGTCCAAGATGCTGCTGCCGCGCCCGACCAAGGCGGAAGGCGAGCCCGAGGAGGATCCGCGGCAGGAGCTGGTGCAGCGGCTCCTCGAATACCGCCGGCTCAAGGAGATCGCCCAGTCCTTCGCCGAGGTGGACCGGATGCGGATGGGCATCTGGACCCGCAAACCCCAGCCGCTGCCGCAGGCGCCGGAAGAGGAGGAGGGGACGGTCGACCTCGGCGAGGTCTCGCTGTTCGACCTCATGGGAGCGCTGCGCCAGGCGCTGGTGCGCTATGAGAAGGAGCATCCGCCGCCGCTCCAGCTCACCCTGGAGGCCTTCTCGGTGCGGGGCCAGTTCGACCGCCTGCTCGGAATCCTCGACGCCGGCCGGCCGTTCGACCTGGTGGACGACCTCAGGACCCGGTCGTGCCGGTCCGAGGCCATCGCCGCGTTCCTGGCCGTGCTGGAGCTGGCGCGCCTGAACCTGGTGCGCGTCCACCAGACGGAGAGCGGCGACATCCTGCTCTACCGCACCACGCGGGACCTGGCCAGCATCGATCGGGAGGCGATCTCGGGATGATCGAGCGCAGTGAGATGGAGGCGGCCCTGGAGGCGATCCTGTTCGTCTCCTCGGAGCCGGTGCCGAGGACGAAGCTGCTGGAGCTGTTCGACGAGGAGGACCGCGCCCAGGCCGCCGAGGCCCTGGAGGCCGTGCTGCTCCGTTATGCCGATGGCGACGGCCGCGGCGTGCTGGTCGAGGACGTGGCCGGCGGCGTGCGCCTCGCGACCCGGCCCGAGGTGGTAGGCTGGCTGCGCCGCTTCTTCGACGTGTCTGGCGGCACCAAGCTCTCGATGGCG
>JBEQUE010000113.1:0-22624 GCA_040349255.1 Acidobacteriota bacterium
CTTGGCACCAGCGAGAGCGCGGTGAAGACGCAAATCTGGTGCGCCGTGGCCACCTACGTGCTGATCGCCATTGTCAAGAAAGAGCTTCAACTCAATGCCTCGCTCTACACATGTCTACAGATCTTGTCGGTCTCGATCTTCGAAAAAACCAAGCTTTCATGCGCCTTGCAGCCCGACAGGTCCCAACGAGAAGTAGACGCCCCCGCTAACCAGTTGATTCTATTCGACTTCTAACCGGACACTAGTAACGGTCCCTAAACTCCCGATGCGCCGTCGGGAAGCGTCCTGGCCACCGCCAGCAGGAAGAATGTGCTCCCGAAGCGTCGGATTCTGTCGGCCGGGCGGTGGATTCTGCGCCCCTGGGCTGCCCGGACCAGCTCCCGGAGGAGAGGGAGCGCTTCGAAGGCCTCTTCCAGAGGCACGCCCACGGCGGCGATGATCCTCTCCAGTGTGTGGCGCCGGGGCGCTACGCGGCCCAGCTCATACACGGAGAGCTGACTTCTCGGAACGCCGGAAGCCGCCGCCAGATCTTCCTTCGTCCAGTGTCGAAGGGCGCGGAGCAGGGCGATCAGGAGGCCCGTCACCGCCGCTTCCCGGACCTGGGACGGCTCCGGGCTCTCCGGCTCGGGGTCGGAGAAGGCCGGGAGGCGCCGGCACAGGAAGGGATGGACCCTCTGGCCGTAGGCGTCGGCCGCGGCCTGCCCGATCCGGATGGACACCCTGCCGGCGAACGGAATCGGGACGCGCCGGTCCGGCTCCCCGGTCGCGAGGCGGTGCCATGCGTGCAATTGGAGGAGCGCCTTGCGCGCCTCGATCCAGGGGAGGCCGGCGGCTGCGGCGAGTCGCCTCAGGTTGGCTTCCGACGGCAGGACCCGGCCCAGCTCGTAGAGGGAGAGCTGGCTCTTCTGAATCCCGGACGCGCTCGACATCTCCGCCTGGGGCCAGTGCCTCAGCGACCGGAGCAGGAAGACCAGGAGGCCGGCGACCGTCTTTTCCTCCTCACGCAAGCTCATCTGTCAATCCTCTCTCCTGAAAGACACACGGATGACGGGTCAAAACGACGGAAGTTCGCGCACCATACCTGGAGGAGGCCAGCCGCCGCGGCCAATGCCGACCGTCCGGAGCCGGACTCGCCTCCAAGGAGTCTGCCCCATGACCCGTCGAATTCTCATGAGCATCCTTCTCCTCCTGGTGCTTAGCGTACCTCCGGTCCGTGCCGAAGAGCCCAAATCCTCCCTGGCGGACCTCCTCAGCCAGGCATGGGGGGGGCTTGTGAGCTTCTGGATGGAGAACGGCTGCATCGCTGACCCGAGCGGTGGCTGCGCGGCGAGACCGGATGGCCCGCAGATCGATAACGGCTGCGGCATCGACCCGAGCGGCGGCTGCGCGACCGGGCAGGCCGAAATCACCCTGCCCCAGAGCCAGGACAACGGCTGCGGTATCGATCCGGACGGCCACTGCCGGGCCGGAGGCTAAGGCTGCCCATCTGTCACGGCTGAAATCGCAGGTCTGGACGATGCTCAGCTTTGCGCAGGTAGTCTGCAAGCTTCCTGGCCAACTCGATCGTGGCTTTTCCTTGCTCAGCCGCCCGGTGAAAAAGGATTACCGCCGCAAGAGCCTCGTGTTGTACCCGCTGAGCCTTGAAAACTGCGACCATCTGCCCGGCGAGGCGTTTGACCTCAGCCGATCGTCCTTGCCGGAGATAGAGCTGAGAAAGATCCAAGCAGGCTTGGGCAGCATCGAAGGCGATGCCGAGCGTCACGAGTTGGCCCATGACATACTCAAGCTCGGCGGCGCCGTCCTCCAGTTTCCCCAGCCCGGCTGAAAGTCGTCCGCGGAGCCAGCGGCACCTCAGGAGGTCCAGCCTGTTGCTGAGCTTCAAGGCAAGCTCTCTTACCTTGGGTAGAAGCCCCTCGGCTTCAGGATAAAGCCCTGCTTCGCAGAAGCACACGCAGAGGTTGAATTCGAGACCGAAACAACCGCGCAGGTCGCCAAGAGCCTCTACGAGGGGCCGCGCCTGCTTCAACGCGTCGATAGCGCCCTGCCAATCGCCCATCTGCTCCTGAGTGAATGCTTTCTTGAGCAGCAGGCGCGCGGTGGTTTCATCAGATTGGCTCGCCGCCTGCGCCTGAGCGAGCAAGTCCAAAGATTCCTGGAACCTTCCTTGATGTCGCCGCAAAGAGGCCTTGAGGTCGAGCAGGCGCGCACCGTCCAGAATCAGTCCAGGATCCGCCACGGCGCCTGCCTGCCAGAGGTGGTCCGACTGGAGAAACGAGGAGTCGGACGCCGGAAAGTCGCCTTTCACCCGGCGTGCGTTGGCGAGAAAGCCCCAGCAGAGCCCACCCATGCGGGCTCGCCATTCGCCACTGCCCGGCGTCAGCTCGGCCATGCGCACGGCCAGCCGGGCGAGGTCCACCGCCTCGTCCGCGTCGTGGGCTGCCCTTCTCTCGCTTTCCAGGGCCATGCGCTCGCAGACCGCCCAAGTCCGATAGATCTCCTGCTCCTCGACCCTCCGCCAGCGCTCGGCGGCCGGCCGGCGCATCAGCTCCTTGAAGACCGGCTCGGCCGCATTCCGGTCGTCTTTCGCTCTCTGCTCCCGCAGGGCCTGCGCCATCTCCTCCAACGTCACGTGAAACACGGCCTGCGCCTCCAGCGCCGCCGCGAGCCGGAACGTCCGGACCTCCTCCCGGGTGGGCTCGAGAGGCGACACGGGTACTCCCGAAGAGTCGGGCTCGCGCAGCAGGTCGGCGCAGAAGAGCGCCAGGTCGACATCTTCAGGCTCGCGGCCCATGACGGAGTACAGCTTGTCCAGCGTCTCCCGGTCGGGCTCCCGCTTCTTCTCCAGGGCAGAGATATCCAGACCGCCGGAAAGCTCCGACAGCTCCTTCTGGGTGACGTCCCCAGCCATGCGGCCGAGAGTCAGGGCAAAGCTCAGACGGGGCCGCCGCGGGGTCTTCTCTTCGCTCAAACGGATCCGCTCCTTTCGAAGGCTTCTCTAGAAAACCGTGTCCCTCCTCCTCAAAGCGTGACAAAGAAGGAGAACTTTCGCCAGCCGGATGTCTCCCGCGACGCAAAAAGGTCGGCTCGACCCGTCATTTGTCGGCCTTCGGGAAACGATGCTTGGAGACCGTCGACACTTCGGTCTAGCGTTCCGCCTCATGAAGAAACGAGCACGCTTGACCACGATCGACAATCCTGCTGCCGAGCCTTTCGGAGATCGGCTCGCGCGGCTCCGGCGGTTCAAGGGGCTGAGCCAGAGGGCGCTCGCGGCGAGGCTGGGCATGAAGGCAAGCCAGTTGAGCAAGCTGGAGGTCGGCCAGGTCCGGCCGCGGGCCGAGTTCGTGCCGCAGCTCTCGGAGGTGTTCGGAGTCAGCGCCGACTACCTCATCACCGGCCGCTCCTTCCAGAGCGACAGCCGGCTCCGGGAGCGCATCGAGGCCCTGGACGCGCTGCCGGAGCCGCAGCGCAACCACCTTGTCGAATTCCTCGACGCCCTGATCTCCGCGCACGAAGCGATGCGGAAGCTCTAGACAGGAAACGGCGTGCTAAAGTTCCTCCGTTGATCAAGACCCTGCTCGCGGACGAGCTTCGCCTGCTGACCTTCCGTCCGGTCAGCTCCTCGGTCCACACCCGCTGGAAGGCCTATCTCGCGTTCGGGCTCCTCGCCACCTGGCTGGCCGGCATCGGCCGCTACTGGGACAACCCCAGGGCGGAGATCTGGCAGACGCTGGGCCTCGGATCAGTGGCCTACGTCTTCGTGCTGGCCGCGATCCTGTGGCTGATGCTCGCGCCGCTCCGGCCCAGGAACTGGACCTACCGCAACGTCCTTCTGTTCGTCACCCTGACGGCGCCGCCCGCCTTCCTCTATGCCATTCCGGTCGAGATGTTCCTCTCCGCCGACGGCGCGAGGACGGCCAACGCCTGGCTCCTCGCGGTGGTCGCCTCCTGGCGGGTGGCGCTCTTCGCGGTCTTCCTCCACCGCACCGGCGGCCTCAACCCGCTGGCCACGGGGGTCGCGACCCTGCTGCCCCTGGCCGTCATCGTGGTCGCGCTCGCTCTGCTGAACCTCGAACACGTCGTCTTCAACCTGATGGGAGGCATCCGGCCCGAGCAGCGCAGCGCTCAGGATGCGGCCTATGAGGTGGTATTCACACTCGCCCTGCTCTCCTACAGCCTGGCGCCGTTCCTCCTGCTCGCCTACGTGGTGATGGTCGTCCTGGCGTGGCGCAGGAAGGAATGACCTCAATCCCGTCCCGGAGGATCCGATGAAGACACCGACCGCCCTGCTCGCCCTGGCCGCGCTCGTCCTGGTCACGCTTCCCGCCTACGGCGATCCGGCGGGAGCGCGCGGGAAGCTCGAAAAGGACGGCATCCCGTTCACGCCGGAGGCGTTCCTCCAGAAGGTGGCCGAAGGCGACGCGGGCCATGCGGCGCTCTTCGTCGAGGCCGGCATCGATCCCTCGGCGAAAAACGGCATGAACCGCACGGCGCTCTGGATTGCGATCGAGCGCACGCAGCTCGACGTCCTCAAGGCGCTGCTCGCCGGCGGCGTGGCGCCGGATGCGAAGAACGCTCCTCCTCTCGAATACGGAAAGACGATCGTCCTCGCGGCGGTCGACACGGGGGAGGCCGCATACGTGCGCGCGCTCGCCGAGGCCGGCGCGGACGTCAAGGCGGCCAATGAATACGGCGTGCCGCCGCTCGCCGAGGCGGCGCGCACGGGCAACCTCGAAATGTGTCAGATCCTGCTCAAGGCGGGCGCCGATCCGAACGCCGCGCCCGGTGGATTTCACCTGCTGTACGGTCCCGTCAACGAGAATCGTCTGGAGGTCGTCCGTCTCCTGCTCGCCTCCGGCGCGAAGCTCGGAGAGCACAAGCAGGGGCTGGTCGAAGCGGCCAAGGAACCCGAGATGCGCGCCCTGCTCGAAGCCGCGGAATAGACCGTCTCCCGTAATCTTGCCTGTAATTCAGGGCTGCTAGTCTCCTTTCATCCAAGAAGGGTGAAAGGAGGCGGGGCCATGGAAGATCATCCGGAGGCAGAGCAGATCATGAAGTTCCTGGAAGGTCGGTCGGAAGGAACGCAGGCACGGATTCTCATCGCTCACCTCCTGCGCGGCTGCCCGGTCTGCTCGGCGATCGCGGAGCCGTTCCTGCGCCCGAAACGCAGGAAGCTGCCGCCCGACGCCTATGACGTCGCGTTCGAAAGGGTTCTCGCCAGGATCCAGCCGTACCGCGCGCCAGCCCGGCCCCTGCCGAACCCCGCAATGCGGCGAGCCGTCTGCCCCAGGCCCGGCCTGTCCCTGTAACGATCAGAGACCGAACTGCCGCAGGTGGTGGTCGATGTGCCGCCAGCCCAGCACGCCCCAGGTCCGGCGCGACAGCCGGCCGAAGGCGGGATGTGCCGCGAACGGCTCCTCCGGCTTGCGCGTGCCCACCTGCTCGACGAGCTCGCGCAGGGTCTTCCTGTCGGCCTCGAACTCCGCGGACGAGGCGACGAGCAGCTCCGGCGCGGTCGGCGCCCCCTTCGGCCAGGGCAGCACGTGGATGAGCAGCTCGCGCACGCCCGGATAGCCGAGGATCGTCTTCTTGGGCTTGCAGACGAGCTCGCCGGTGGCGAGCCGGAGCGAGCCGATGAGGTGGACCTGCATCAGGGAGGCGTCCATCCGGCCCCAGAGAGGCCGGCGGTCGGGCGTCAGCCTGGACAGGCGCGAGACGAGCTCCCCTCGGGCGGACGGATCGAAGAGCGTGGGCATGGAGGCTCCTTGTTGGCCTCCTCATGCTACCTCAGGTCCGCGCCCGGGTGGTGTATAGTGTCGGGAAGCTTCCAAGAAGGAGGAGGGCATGTTCCGGAATGTAAAACTGTGGGCGTGGTCTGCTGTCGTCGCGGCTCTCTGGGCCGCACCGGCGATGGCCGGCGGCCTTTCCATCACGATCGAATCCGAGAAGACCTTCGTGGCCGACGCGGAGCCCGCGGTGGTGCGCGTCACGCTGCGCAACGACGGCGCCCAGGAGCTCTCCGTCCTGCGCTGGCAGACGCCGCTCGAAGGGATGCAGAGCAATCTCTTCGAGGTGCTCCTCGACGGCCGGCCCGTGGCCTACACCGGCCGGCTCTACAAGCGGGCCGAGCCGACCGCCGCGGACTATCTCCGCCTCGCGCCCGGCACGTCCGCCACGGTCGAGGTCGACCTGTCGCGCTTCTACGACCTGTCCCGCACGGGCGAGTACGCGGTCTCCTACCGCTTCCCGGAGATCGCATCGAACGTGCTGCATCTCGCCGTGGAGCGCGGCGAGCGGAGCCGGGCCCTCCAGGCGCTCGCGGCCGCCGCGAAACCGCAGCCGCGCCGCGTCACCGGGACGACGCTCGATCCCGAGTATGTGAGCTGCAGCGGCAGCGATCGGAGCCAGATCGTCGACGCCCTGGACGGCACGGAGTACCTGTCGGCCGTGGCCTTCGACTACCTCTACAAGATCCCGGTCAACAAGCGCAAGAAGAGCACGGCCTACAAGACCTGGTTCGGCCGCTACACCGCGCCGCGCTACAACCGGGTGCTGCAGGTCTATGCCAACGTCTTCACGGTCTCCCACGACTATACGGTCACCTTCTACTGCGACTGCGACGAGGAAGACGTTTACGCCTGGGTGTACCCGGACGAGCCGTTCCACGTCCACCTCTGCCCGCTGTTCTGGGAATCGCCGACGATCGGGACCGACTCGCAGGCCGGCACGTTGATCCACGAGATCAGCCACTTCGACATCGTGGCGGGCAACGACGACTACACCTACGGCCAGAGCTCCTGCAAGAGGCTGGCGTCGAAGGACCCGAACCGCGCGGTCTACAACGCCGACAACTACGAGTACTTCGCGGAAACCCGATAGGTTGAAAGGATCGGGGCCATGAACGTCCTGGTCCTGAACTGCGGCAGCTCGTCGATCAAGTTCCAGCTCATCGCGACCGACCTCGAGGCCATCGAGAGCAACTCGGACCGCGAGCTGGCGCGCGGCCTGGTCGAGAGGGTGGGGAGCCAGTCGCTCCTCACCCTGCGCGTCGAGGGCCGGCCCGCGCAGAGGCTCGCCACGCCGCTGCGTGACCACCGGCAGGCGCTCGACTTCATCCTGCGCTGGCTAGTCTCGCCGGACACGCCGGTCCCGGGCCTCGGCGCGCTCGGCGACATCCATGCGGTCGGCCACCGCGTGGTCCACGGCGGCGAGAAGCTGACCCGGTCCGTGCGGATCGACGACGAGATCCTCGAGCAGATCGAGGACTGCATCGAGCTCGCGCCACTGCACAACCCGGCCAACCTGCGCGGCATCGCGGCGGCGCGCGAGCTTCTCGGCGCGGGCGTGCCGCAGGTGGCGGTGTTCGACACGTCCTTCCACTCGACCATGCCGCCGGAATCCTTTCTCTATGCCCTCCCCTATCAGCTCTACGTGCGGCACAGGGTGCGGCGCTACGGCTTCCACGGCACATCCCACCGATATGTAGCCCACCGCTATCGCCGCCTCACCGGGCGCTCGGCCGAGGATACGAACATCCTCACGCTGCACCTGGGCAACGGCTGCTCGATTTGTGCCATCCGCAACGGCGAATCGCTGGAAACCTCGATGGGCCTGACGCCGGCCGAAGGCCTGGTGATGGGGACGCGGAGCGGCGACCTCGACCCGCTCGTGCTCGAATTCCTCCACCACAAGGAAGGAATGAGCATGGAGGAGCTGAGCAGCCTGCTCAACAAGCGCTCGGGGCTCCTCGGCATCTCGGGGCTCACCAACGACATGCGCGAGCTGCTCGCGGAGGAGCGCGAGAATCAGGACCGCCGCGCGCGCCTCGCGATCGACATCTTCTGCCTGCGGGTTCGAAAGTATATCGGCGCCTATCTCGCGCGGATGAACGGCGCCGACGCGATCGTCTTCACCGGCGGCATCGGCGAGAACTCTGCCGAGATCCGCCGCCGCATCTGCGCGGACCTCGATTTCTTCGGAATCGTGATCGATCCCGTCCGCAACGAAGAGAAGACCGGCGGCCGGGAAGGCGAGATCGGCGTCGAAGGCGGGAAGCTCAGCCTGCTCGTGATCCCGACCAACGAGGAGCTGCTGATCGCCCGCGACGCGGTGCGCGTGATCCTGGACGCGCCGCGGCGGTGGTGAGAGCTACGGGAAGATCTCCACGGCCACCACAGTCCGGGGCGGGACGTCGACCGTATCCGCCTTGCTGGTCGGCAGGGGACTTGCCGGCGGCGAGCCCGGATCTCCACCGGCAAACGTATAGACGGCCCTCCTCCAGCTCGCGCGGGACTCCAGGCCACGGGCGCAGCGGAACCGGACCGTTTCCGGAGCATTCCCCACGTTCGCGAACACGTACAGGTTGCGGATCTCCTGGGCCGTGCGCTTCTGCCAGACCATGTGCTGAATCTTGTCCGTCGTGATCTTGACAGCGAACTGGCCATCCGGGTCGGTTCCCCGGGAGCGCCGGTCGTAGATGAGCTTCGCGCTTCCCAACCGCTTTCTTACATCCGGCGCATCCTCGAAGGTCCTCCAGGTGATCCGCCAGGCGGAGACGGCCTTGTTGCCTTTCAGGATCTGGCCCGGACCGAGCATGAAGCCGCCGCGCCGCAGATAGTCATGGAACCGCATCTGGAAATGAGCGGCGCGCACCGCCATCTCGATGGCCGGCTGATTGTATTCGAAAGGCTTTTCAATCCAATCGGCCGGGAGCAGGATGCGCTCTCCCCAGACCCCCGCCATGCCGAAGCGGAAGATCCGTGACTTGAGATTGATCACGTCCTGGAGGCAGCGCCGGTAGGCAAAGTGGTGGGTACCGTCCGGTCGCGCGTCGATCTCATAGTCGGGAGCGACGCCGATCTCGGACGTCGTGTAGGGAGCGCAATACTCCTGGGCCTGTCTGTGCCAATCCCGAAAGCCTGGTATCGCCGTGGTGTCGAGGCCGGCGGCGAGCATGGGGTTGGCGGCCACCGGAGCGGTCCTCGTCTCGCGATACCCGGGATGGTTGAGCGTATCGTCCTCGAGGATGCTCATCTTGGCCGTAATCTGCTGCGAGTAGACGTACTGAAACACCGGCACCCGTCGCCCCAGGAGATCATCGTCTTGCTCGGCGGTGCTCTGGTGAAGCTCCAGAGACCGGGTGTCGCCATCCTCGGGATGGAACCTTCCCTCCAGCGGACGGCCGTCGCCGTAGACACGGACGGCGGAGCTGTAATGCTCGTAGTAATCTTCAAAGAAGGGGACCAGCGGCTCGGCGCAGCAGAATTCATGAGACAGGGCGAAGGATGGATTGAGACCGCGGCCCATGTCGGAGGCGCTGCGCATCATCCGCGACAGCCTCTGGATGTACCAGACCCCCGGGCCGATCACGTTGTCATATTCGTTCCGAGGGGCGCTCGGGTGGACGTGACCAGCGTTATAGCAGTAGTGCTGGGCGGGATGGACCTTCATGAATTCGATGAGGCGAAAGCCGTACCGAAAGAGACCGTCGCGGAGCCAGTCGATGAGATAGAGATTGATCAGGGGATTCAAAGGACAGAGGCCGCGGCTCTGGCGTCCATAGAAGGGATTGAGATCCGGATCTTCCACCGGCTCGCCGCCCTGGGGCAAGCGCTGGGCGCAGTTCCTCAATATGTCTGCCTTGTCGTAACCGCTCTCGAGGAGAAACCGGCGGCCGTCGGTGTTCACCTTCCCCCGCAGAAGATCCACGATGCGCTGCGGGAAGGGCTGGGCAATGGCCTCCACGACCAGGTCGCCCTGCCGTCGGACGTGCGCTCCGTAACGCTTGCGATCGAAATTGGGATTGAGCGGATCCGTCGTCGCCAGCGGAACGATTTTCTTCGCCAGCAGGCTGGCCAGCGTCGTCGCATGCTTGGCGGGAGCCCCGACCGTGTCGCAGACCGGAGGGAAGGCGCCGAGAAAGCGGTAGAATCCGCCCATCTCGAAACCCCAGATCTGCGCTTCCAACAGAAACCCGGTCTGCGGCGCGAAGAGGCTGTACACACGCACGAGGATGTCGAACAGCGATTCGTTGACGTTGCCCGCTACGTCAGGCTGCCCCAGGTCGCCGGCCCGGCTGGGGACGCGCATCGGGTGGATTTCAAGCCAGCGGGCGAGCTTCAGATCGCGGGACGGCTCGGAGGCGCTGTCGAGACCGTAGTTCTGCACGATCGTCCAGGGGTTCATGGTGTCCACCGGCCCCGTGAGCTCCCTCTGCAGAGCCCGGCGAAAGAGCGTCTTCGTGCGGGTGCGCACCCAGTCGCGATACAGGTCGGCGACGTCGAACCAGTCCACGGCCGCGTTGGCGAACACATTGCCGATATGAAAAGCCCGGACGCGCCACGTCATTCCTGCGCCGCCGAACCCCAGACCATCGCCCTTCGACAGAACGTACTTCGCAGGCCGGACGAACTTCCCTCCTTGGAGATGGATGGGATTGACGAGGCCGCATCCCACCTCGGCCGCGTTGTCTGCCGGTGGATTGACAAAAACCTCCTTGCGGTGCCCCAGCTCGTCCGTGCCGGCGAAGACGACGCCCTGGACGTGGCGGGTTTCGTTCGACGGGTTCACGCCGGTCTCGTAGACGCCGAGGAACTGCAGGCTTGCCACATGGCGAGAGGCCAGCTCGCCTTCCGACAGGAACGGAACCCGGTCCGCCGCTTTGCTCAACAGCTCCAGGCGGCCATCCGGGTCGAGGAAGAGCATCTTCTTGTCGAGCGGGAAGGATACCCGGGGACAGTCGATTTGCATTTCCCATACCCGCCCCGGCTGCGACTGATTGACAACCTCCGGCGGGTAATCGAAATCGAGATCGATGTCGATCCAACCGTTGTCGGCCGCCGTGGCGCCGACCCGGAAGAGGAGATCGACCCGGATGGGACTGAACGTGCCTGTGCCCTGGAGGACCTGTGGAGAGATGTGATATCGGATCCTGAGCTTCGCGGTCTCGTCCGCCGGCTCCTCCGGGTTCGCGGCGAGCTGTCCCCGGAGCCGGTACTCCACGATCGGCCAGGCCTGCTGCTGCTCCGGTGGGAGGTCGGGGTGGAGCTCGTGAAAACGGATCGCGAACAGGCCTGCTTTCGCGGGCGCGACCGGCACCGTGTACAGAGGAGTCGTCTGCCCGTCCTTGACGACCTCGAGCTTGTTGAAGCTTCCCCGTCGTGTATCGATCGTGAGGCGGGTGAACTGACCGTCGGCAGACGCGGAGCGAAGGGTTTTCAGAGCCATGACCGGCCTCCTCCCGGACTCGACATCCTTTCGAATCCAGGAAGATTCTAACCGATCAGTCGGCCTCTTCGTCTTCGCCGCGCGGCCAGGTGTTGAACACGAGGACCTCGCGCTCGATCAAGGCCTGCTCGTAGAACATGCGGTCCTCGTCGCCCGGCGGGTAGTCCTCGCCGGAGACGATCGCGCCCTCCTCGAGCTCCTCGACGGCCCAGCCATACTCTTCGATGAGCTCGGTGGCGCGCTCTTCGGCCGCCTCGCGGTCGTCGTGCAGGACCCAGCAGTTGACGTACGCGCCGCCGGCCTCCTCGAACTCCTTTGCGTCCGGAGTGGGAACCGCCAGGAAGGTGAAGAAATACATCAAGCTGATCACCTCTCCGGCACGGCGATCCGGCGCCCGCCGAGAATCGTGGCCACGGGGTGGCCCTTGAGCTTCCAGCCGTCGAACGGGGTGTTGCGCGACCGGCTCCGGAACGCGGCGGCGCGGATCGTCACCTCCTCGTCCGGATGGAAGAGGGTGACATCGGCCGGGCTGCCGGCCTTGAGCGTGCCGCCCGGAAGGCCGAGCACGCGGGCCGGGCCGGCCGAGAGCAGCTCGATCATCCGGCGGAGCGAAAGGATGCCCGGATGGACGAGCCGGTCGAGGATCAGCGACAGGGTCGTCTCCAGGCCCAGGATGCCGAACGGCGCGAGGTTGAACTCGACGTCCTTCTCGTCCTGGTGATGGGGCGCGTGGTCGCTCGCGATGCAGTCGACGGTGCCGTCCGCGAGGCCGTTGACCAGGGCCGCGCGGTCGCGCTCGGAGCGCAGCGGCGGCTTCATCTTGGTGTTGGTCGAGAAGCCGCTCTTCGCCACCTCCTCGTCGGTGAGGATCAGGTGGTGCGGCGCCACCTCGCAGGTGACGCGCAGGCCCTGGGCTCGCGCGCGGCGAACCATGTCCAGGCTGCGCGCCGTGGACAGGTGGGCGACATGATACCGGCCGCCGGTGTCCTCGGTGAGGATGATGTCGCGCGCGATCATCACGTCCTCGGCCGAGCCCGGGATGCCGGGCAGGCCGAGCCGCGTCGACCACTCGCCTTCGTGCATCACGCCCTTGCCGGTCAGGTTCAGGTCCTCGGCGTGCTGGATGACCGGGACGTCGAAGTGCTGCGCGTAGAGCAGGGCGCGGCGCATCAGCTCGGCGTTCATGACCGGCCGGCCGTCGTCCGAGACCGCCACGGCGCCGGCCCGGATCATCTCGCCGATCTCGGCCAGCTCCTCGCCTTTCTGCCCCTTGCTGATCGCGCCGATCGGGTAGACGTGCGCGAAGCCGTGCCGCCGGGCTTCGAGGAGGATGTGCTCGGTGATCGACCGGCTGTCGTTGACCGGCTCGGTGTTGGCCATGCAGGCCACGCCGGTGAAACCGCCGGCCGCCGCGGCCAGCGTGCCGGTGCGGACGGTCTCCTTGTACTCCTGCCCGGGCTCGCGCAGGTGGACATGGATGTCGATCAGCCCCGGGCAGACGATCAGGCCGGCGGCGTCGATCACCTCGGTGTTTTCGGATTTCTCGATCCGGCCGTCGATCTTCGCCACCGCGCCGTCCTCGATCAGGAGATCGAACGCGCCGTCGAGGTCCTGGCCCGGATCGATCACCCGGCCGCCCTGGATCAGGATGCGCCCGTCGCTCATGCCCCCTCCTTGTGAACCAGGGAGCAGAGATAGAGGACGGCCATGCGGACCGACACGCCGTGGGTGACCTGCTCCAGGATGACCGAATAGGGTCCGTCGGCCAGCTCGCTCGCGATCTCGACCCCGCGGTTCATGGGGCCCGGGTGCATGACGATGACGTCCTCCTTCGCACCCCGGAGGCGCTCGGTGGTGAGGCCGAAGAGCTGGAAGTACTCGCGGACCGACGGGAAGGCCAGGCGGCCCTGCCGTTCGAGCTGGATGCGGAGCATCATGATGACGTCCGCGTTGCGGATCGCGTCGTCGAGCGTGAAGGCGACCTCGACGCCCATGGCTTCGATTCCGACCGGCATCATGGTGCGCGGCCCGCCGACCACCACGGTGGCGCCCATCTTTTTGAGCAGATGGATGTTCGAGCGCACCACCCGGCTGTGCTCGATGTCGCCGAGGATGGCGACGCGAAGGCCGTCGAGCTTCCCCTTGTGGCGCCGGATGGTGAAGGCGTCGAGGAGAGCCTGGGTCGGGTGCTCATGGGCGCCGTCGCCGGCGTTGATGATGCCGGCCTTGAGGCGCTTCGCGAGGCGGTGCGGCGTGCCCGGATAGGCGTGGCGGATCACGACCAGGTCGGGCGCCATGGCCTGGAGGTTCATGGCCGTGTCGATCAGGCTCTCGCCCTTCTCCAGCGCCGAGCCGGAGGTCGAGAAGTTGAGGTTGTCGGCGGAGAGGCGCTTCTCGGCGATCTCGAAGCTCGACCGGGTGCGGGTGGAGGCTTCGAAGAACAGGTTGACCACGGTCTTGCCGCGCAGGGTCGGGACCTTCTTGATCGGCCGCTCGCCGACCTCGGCGAACGATTCGGCGGTGTCCAGGATGAGCTGGATTTCACCCGGGGAGAGGTCGGAGATTCCCAGGAGGTCCTTGCGGTCCCACTGTGCCTGCGGATCGGCCATCAGCGGACCGGGCGCTCCAGGATGCGCACCTGTTCGGTCTCGTCGGTGTCATGGAAGCTGACCTCGATGACCTCGCTCTGGGAGGTCGGCACCATCTTGCCGACGAAGTCGGCCTGGATGGGCAGCTCGCGGTGCCCGCGGTCCACCAGGACGGCGAGCTGCACGACCCGAGGCCGTCCGAAGTCCATCAGCTCGTCGAGCGCGGCGCGGACGGTGCGCCCGGTGTAGAGCACGTCGTCGCAGAGGACGACCACGAGGTCGTCGATCGGCAGCGGCAGGTGGGTGCCCTTGACCTGGGGCTGGGCCGCGATGGTCGAGAGGTCGTCGCGGTACAGGGTGATGTCGAGCACGCCGAGGTGGACCTTCTGGCCTTCCATGCGCTCGATCTCGGCGGCGATGCGCTCGGCGAGCGGCACGCCGCGGGTCCGGATGCCGGCGAGCATGAGGTTGGCGACGCCGCCGTTGCGCTCGACGATCTCGCCGGCCATGCGCCGAATGATCCGGGCCATCTCTTGGGCGTCGAGGATGGTGCTCTTCGGCGTCAGGTTCTTGGCCATGGCAGGGGGGCCTCCCGGGTCCGGGGGATCGTATGGCCGGGGGCCGGCGGTTGTCAACGAACCGGGAGCGCTCTGCTACGATCTACCGGAGGAGATCGCGATGAAGACGCTCAAGCTGCAGGTACCCGACCGCGTCGCCGAAACCCTGGAGGAGCTCGTGCGGGCCGGCTGGTTCATGGACGAATCCGAGGCCGTGCGGCAGGCCCTGGCAGAGTTCACGCAGCGCCATCGCCTCCAGCTTCAGGAGGAGTTTCAGCGAGAGGACATCCGCTGGGCTCTGGGCGTCAAGGACGCCCGCCGTTGAGGCGGGTCGTCTGCGACACAGGTCCGCTGCTCCATCTCCGCGAGGCTGGGGTTGTCGAGGTGTTGCGGGAAGCCGGGCAGATCCTCATTCCTCCCCGGGTCGAGTCGGAAACTGCGGCCCTCGATGCCGGCTGGCGCTTCAGCAGGGCCTGGAGGTCCATGGATCGCTCGGGGTGGTCCTCTGGGCCGCGGCCACGGGACACTTCGACAGGCCGACCGCGGAAGAGACTCTCGAAGCGCTTTCCCGCTCGTCCTTGTGGCTGTCCGCACGCATCCTGGCCGAGGCCCACGACGCCCTGCGGGAGATCTTCTCCTGACCAGCGATCCGTTGCCTTGGAGCCACGATCCTCCTAAGATGCGGCAACTCCAGGAAGCAAACCATGGCCCGCAAGCGATCCAGCGACCCTGTCAGCCCTACTCCTGTTCCCTCGGACCCGGAAGCTCCCTTCTGGCGCAAGAACCGGCGGGAGCTCACGTTCCTCCTCGCGTTCGTCGTGCTCCTTGGCGGGAGCTTCACGCTGATCTCGCTCAACTGGGTCAACGACCATGTGATCGAGCCGTTCACGGGCGGCGTCGCCAGGGTGAGCGGCGCCACGCTGGACCTCCTGGGCCAGGACGTGCGGATGCAGGGCACGATCATCCGCAGCGGGAAGTTCGCGGTGAACATCCGGAACGGCTGCAACGGGGTCGAGGCCATGCTGATCTTTCTCGCCGCGGTGCTGGCCTTTCCGGCGCCGTGGCGGGCGCGGCTCCTGGGTCTCGCAATCGGCGCGGTGGCGATCCAGGCCGTGAACCTGGTGCGGGTGGTGGCGCTCTTCCTGACCGGAGCCTACTTCCCGTCCTGGTTCGACGCCTCCCACACGGTGGTCTGGCAGACGGTGGTGATCCTGTTCAGCGTGCTGCTCTGGATCCTCTGGGCGAACCGGCTCGCCGCGCCCCGCGAGCCTCTTGTCGGATGACGACCGGATGACGACCGGCAAGCCCCGCATGAGCTGGGCCGCGCGGCTGGCCCGCAACGCCCTCCTCTGGCTGATCCCGGTCTGGGCGGCCTGGGCTCTGCTCACGCCGTTCTACAACCGCTTCCTGATCACCGCGAGCGAGAACCTCCTCCACATCACGGAGAGCCCGAACGCCACCCGCATCATCCCCAGCGGACGGCACGACGCTCTCGTGACGCGCCGGGACCTCCCGCCTTCGAAGAACCTGGCCCATTCCTTCCGGGTGACGGACGTCCATTTCCACCTGGTGCTCTTGGGCGCGCTGTTCCTCGCGGTGCCCGGCGTGCCGTGGCGCCGGAGGCTGGAGAACCTCGGATGGGCCGTGCTGGTGGCGGTCTTCTTCGACCTCTTCCTCTGCTTCTTCGTGGTGAAGGCGGCCTACGCCACGAAGCTGGGCTCCTGGAGCCTGGCCCACTACGGTCCGTTCGCCCGCAACGCCTACGGCCTGACCCGGCACCTCCTCGACCTCCCGTTCAAGCTCGGGCTGCCCCTTCTCCTCTGGGCCGCGTTCTACCTGGAACGGCTGCTCGAGGAGGTGCGGATCAAACGCTAGCGCCTACGCCATCGCCTCCATCGACGCGCCGTGGCCGGAGACGCTGCTCTGCGGCGGCACGGCGGCCATGAACCGGTCGACCATTTCGCGGATCTCCGGCGAGTCGAGCTTCTGCCGGACGTCCGGGATGGCGAGGAGCCGGTCCACGAGGGTGCGCTGCTCGCGGTCCTGGCGCATCGCTTCGGCATAGGGGACGTTGGTGAAGGAGACCAGCTCGTAGAGCGACTTGTAGCGGTCCGGGAAGAGATCGCCGAGCCAGCGTTCCAGCTCCTTGCGCAGCAGGAACTCGGAGGCGCCGACAAAGTCGCGCAGCTCGTGGAAGTGCTCCAGCGCCAGGTCGGCGATGGCGTCCGCGTTCGGCTTGCGGCTGGACTCGTATTCCTTGAGGGCGCGCGCCCAATCTCCGTCCGCGGCCTTCAGGATGTCGAAGAAGACCGAGCAATCCTCGAAGCCGCTGTTGGCGCCCTGGCCATAGGAGGGCACGATGGCGTGCGCGGCGTCGCCGATCAGGGCCATGCGGTCGCCATGCGTCCAGGGGAAGCAGCGGACCGTGATCATCTTGTTCTCGGGGCGGCCGAAGAAGTCCTCCACCAGGTTCGGGACGTAGGGCAGCGCGTCCGGGAAGGAGCGGCGGAAGAGCTCCAGCAGGGCCTCCGGCGTGCGGATCGAGGCGAACGACGGCTCGCCTTCGAACGGCATGTGGAGCGCGAAGGTGAACGTCCGGTCGCGGTTCGGGAAGCCGATCAGCATGTAGTGGCGGCGCGGCCAGATGTGGATCGCGTCGGCCGGCAACGCCCAGTCGCCCGACGGCGCGGGCGGCACCGAGATCTCTTTGTAGGCCTGCTCGAAGAACTCCTGCTTCTGCCGGAAGCCCGGCACCACCTGCATCGCGCTCCGCACCTTCGAATTGGCGCCGTCCGCGCCGATCACCCGGTCCGCCCGGACACGCGTGACCTCGTCGGTGCGCAGGCTCTGGAAGACCACCTCCGGGGCGTCCAGATCCACCTCCAGGCACTTCTCCTCGAAATGCAGGCGGATGCCCGGCTGCTCCAGGGCGACCTTCAGGAGAAGATCGTTGAGCTCGTTGCGCGAGACGGAGTGGATGGCCTCGCGGTGGTTGCCGTAGGGCTGATATTCGACCGTGCCATCCACCGAGTGGATGTACCGGCCGTAACACGGCACGGCGATCTCGCGCACCCGGTCGCCGATGCCCAGGCGGTCGAGGGAGGCGAAGCCGCGCTCGCAGATGGTCAGGTTGATCGACCGGCCCGTGCGGCGGCGGCCGTTCCGGGGGTCCTGCTGGCGGTCGTAGAGATGAACCTCGTAACCCTCGCGGGCGAGGTAGGTGGACAGGAGCGAGCCGACCAGGCCGGCGCCGACGACGAGAATCTTTTCCACGGTGAATCCCCCTCGAATGAAAACAGGAACCGATGCCGGGCGAGCGCCCGGTCCTCCTCTAAGTGCCGGGACCTTCGGTAATCGTGACAACTCTCGATGAGATCCCGTCAGACCGCTTCAACCCGCCCGGAGCGCCTCTTCAAGGAAGGCAAGTTGCAGCCGCATCTGGTCCCGGAGCGGCATGCCGCGGACCCCGGCCTCTTCCATCTCGCCCCGCTCGCCTCGGATGCTTTCCAGCCAGGCGCGGAAGACCGGATCGTCGGGCCGGCCGGTGTCGCCCGGCGGCAGTGGCCTCAGGAAGAGCGGCATCTCGGAGACGAACGTGAACGGGTCTCCACCGAGCGAGCGGACATACTCCATGGAGCTGGGCCGGAACTTCGCGGCCATCTCCGGGTCGCCTCTCTCCTCGAACCAGGCGATCATCGAGCGCGAATCGGGCCGGGTCGAGAACCCCTCGTCGATCCGGCGGAAGCCCTTCTCGCCGCCCCGGTCCACGTCGAAGAGGCCGTAGCCCATGGATCGCACCCGCCGCCGGAGCGCCTCGCGGAGGCCGCCGGTGCGCTCGACCCAGGCGGGCTCGATCAGGAACCAGGGACCGGTGGCGAAGGCGATGCTGTGGAAGCTGCCGTGCAGGTCGAACGGCGCGCCGCCGGCCAGGAATTCGGCCACGGCGCGGTTCTCAGGCCGGGCTCCGCTGTCGGCTGGCCCGCGCGGGAAGCCGAACTCCATGTCGTCGCCCGGCTTCTCCCGCATCACGTTCCTCAGATAGAGATGGAGATCAAAGACCCGATCCTCCCGGCCGAGGTGATCGACCGCTGGAAGCGTGTGGCCGCTCAAATCGCTCCATACCGAGTTCCGCGCCTCGCCGTCCGGGTTGACGTGCGGCACCACATACCAGGTGCAGTCCGCCAGGAGCCGGTCTTCGGGATGCGAGCCGAGGTAGGAGACGAGCCGGCGGAGCATCGCGGGGCCCACGGGCTCGTCGGAGTGGCAGCCGCCGATCAGCGACAGCCGGCGCGGGCCGCTCCCGAGCACGGCGCCGAGGATCTCACGCCCTTCCCGGGAGAGGCCGATCGGCCGCAGGGGCCGAGGCGTCTCGGAGTCCGTCTCGGAGGCCGCTTTGTAGGCAAGGATGTCTTCGATCGGCAACAACACGACCGAGCCTATCAAGAGCACCCTGCTTTGAGATAGGGTAAAAACCCCCGGAAGGATGAGTTGCCGTGTTCGGCTGCACGGATACCATGGAGTCCACTGAACGGAGGCACCGCATGAAATCCCGAACGTTGTTGGCTTCCGCCCTGCCCGTCACCCTCTTCGCCGGCGTCATGCTCCTAGGTGGAGCGGCGGCGCACGCCCAGGGAGGCCGGGTGCTGGTGACCCAGATGTTCATCGAGAACTGCGAGGAGATGGGCAACTGCGAGTTCCGGCTGACCTGCCAGACCGGGACCGACAAGGAAGCGACCGTGATGATCCCCGGAGCGATCGCCACCAACCCGCAGACCCTCAAGATCAACAAGCCGCTCAACCCGCTCTCGTTCCCGACCAAGGTGACCTGCACCCTCTACGAGGACGACGGCCTTTTCGGCGCCTCCTGGGACGAGGCGGCCACCGCCTCGCTCGACCTGCAGGGCGGCGGCGACTACAAGCTCAAGCTCGACAACCCGGAGCAGGCCACGGTGGAGCTCAGCATCATCGCCGACAGCTTCACCGGCCCCTCCGCGGCGCCGCCTCCAGCTCCGAGCGCCAAGCCGGCCCCGGCCAAGCCCGCGGGCGCCCCGGTCCGCTTCCTCGGCGTCTTCGACAAGGAGGCCGAGCCCACCGGCCACGCCGTGGTCCTGGGCCTGGAGGAGGCCGCCTTCCTCGCCGAGGCCAAGCGACTCGCCGACCAGGGCGTCCACCCCACCGACATCGAGACCTGGATGGACGGCGGACGGCGTCTCTGGGGCGGGATCTTCCGCAGCGGCCCGGACTCCAGCCTCATCCTCACCGGCATGGAGGGCGACCCCTTCCTCAAGCGCTGGACCAAGCTCAACAACGACGAGGAGATGCGCCTGATCGACCTGGAGGTCTATCAGGACAAGGGCAAGCTCAAGTTCGCCGGCGCCTTCCGCAACGGCACCGAGGAGTCCTCGCTCTGGGTCGGCCAGGACCGCGACCCCTTCAAGATCAAGTGGCAGCAGCTCGTCAACTCCGGCGTGCGGCTCATCGACCTGGAGGTCTACAAGGGCGCCAGCGGCAAGAACGTCTACGCCGGCGTGTTCCTCGACGCTCCGGGCAGCTATGGCATGTGGACCGCGGTCACCTGGGACAAATTCCTGGAGCGCTGGAAGGGCTCGGGCAGCAACGGCATCGCGGACATCGAGTCCTACACCGAGGGCGGCAAGCGGCTCTACGACGGCGTGGTCCTGGGCGGCAGCGGAGCGGAGGAGCTGCTGCCTCCGTCCGACCTCGACACCCTGCACGCCAAGTGGCGGGAGCTGCTGGCCAAGGGCTTCCGGCTCACCCACCTCGAAGTCGAGCAGTAGGGAGGAAGGTTAGCCGAGGCCGAGCAGCTCGGCGTCGATCCGATCCAACAGCCCCGGATCCTGCGCCATCTCGAACTTGCGGGCGAAGTCGAAACGGCCTGCCGCCATCCGCGGCAGGTCGTTTTCGTTCAGGGTGCGCGGCCGGCCGTCCCGACTGCCCGCGAAATCCACGAACCGCCGGCTGTCCGGCTCCAGGTCGAACCGGCCGCTGTTGACCAGGACGGTCGGCACCAGGGCCTCGCACGGCGCGATGGTCTTCCGGAACCAACGCACCAGCGGGTCGTCCGCGGCGACCGCCCGCCACAGGTGCTCCGCCGCCGGCCGCGCCAGCGTCCACCACTGCCAGCCGCCGTAGAGCCGGGTCGCGCCCTCGAACGGCGTGCGCCGCGGCTCCCAGCCCACGAACGGCCCGTAGTGGAGGTGGAAGCGCAGCGGCGTGGCCTTGCCCAGGAAGCGCGCCGCCCGGAGCGGCCCGAGCGTCCAGTCCGGCAGGCGCCGGTACTGCGCGTAATACCGCGTCCGCGCCTGGCGCGGCTTCCAGGGGTTCTCCGGCCGCTCCACGTCCCAGAAGGTCAGGAACCCCTGGTGATCCGCCGAGGCGAGCGACTCCTCGAACTCCGCCAGCGGCCGGACCGGGTAGTCCTGGCCCGAAAGGTAGACCAGCCAGTCGAAGCCCCACCTCAGCCGGCCGCCCCGACTGCCGAACAGCTCCTCCAGGCCGGCCAGCAGCGGCGACAGCACCGAGAACTCTCCCCGCTCCACCCGCTCGCGCCGGTTGATCACCTCGACGTCGTGCCACTCCCAGCGCGGCTCCGGGGAGAGCGGCGCCCGCCGGGCGTCGTGCACCACCAGCACCTCCGCGCCGGGCGAGCCGCGCTTGAGGGTGCGCACAAGCCGCTCGACCTGGCCCGGCGCGCCGTGGCTCTGGATCAGGTAGCAGACCTTCATGTTTCCTCCATTCTCCACCCCCTTGACAGCACCGCACACCGTGAATTAACTTAACGTCGTTCAGTGAACGGCGTTAAGAAAAGGAGCGACGTTTTGGGAACGAAGGAACGAAGAGAGCGGGAGAAGGAGGAGATCCGGCAGAAGATCCTCGACGCCGCGCGGGAGCTCTTCGTCCAGGAGGGCTACGACGCCGTCACCATGCGGCGCATCGCCGACCGGATCGAGTACTCGGCGACCGCCATCTATCTGCACTTCAAGGACAAGCGGGCGGTCCTGATCGCGCTCTGCGACGAGGACTTCCTGCGCCTGGCGCGCGAGCTCCAGAAGATCGGCCGCGTCGAGGACCCGGTCGAGCGCATGCGCCAGAGCGGCCGGGCCTACATCCGCTTCGCGCTGGAGCACCCCAACCACTACCGCTGGATGTTCATGACCCCGCACCCGGACCACGGGCCCGAGGAGTCGGGCATCCGGGTGGGCAACCCCGAGGAGGACGCCTGGGCGTTCCTCCGCGGCACGGCCGCCGAGGCGATCGACGCCGGCCTCCTGCGGCCCGAGCTCACCGACCCCGACCTCGTGGCCCAGGCGGTCTGGGGCGCGGTCCACGGCGTGGTCTCGCTCCACATCGCCAAGTGCAACGACCACTGGGTGGACTGGCGTCCGCCGCAGGAGGTCGCCGAGCTGCTCATGGAAGCCGCGATCCGCGGCGTGCTCAGGAGGGAGGCGTGATGGGAGTCGATCTGGCGCGGAAGAATCTTCTGCACGACAAGCTGCGCTTCCTCATCACCGTCTCGGGCGTGGCCTTCGCCGTGACGCTCGTCTTCGTCCAGGTGGGCCTCTTCCTCGGCCTCCTCGACAACGCCTCGATCACCATCGAGCATCTCGGCGCCGACCTCTGGGTCACCTCGAAGAACACGCCGAATATCGACTTCGCCCAGACCTTCCCGGAGACCGCCGTGCAGCGGGTGCGCTCGATCCCGGGCGTTGCGCGCGCCGACAACCTCATCGTCTGGTTCATGACCATGTCGCTGCCGTCCGGCGCCAAGGAGGGCACGCTGGTCTACGCCATGGAGGATTTCGAGCGCTGGCGCTTCCCCTGGAACGTCACCGAAGGCGAGCTCTCCGACCTGCGGCGCGGCAACTATCTCTTCCTCGACGACTCGGCGAAGAAGCGCTTCGGCGAGTTCCGCACCGGCGAGTACCGGGAGATGATCGGCCACAGGCTCAAGATCATCGGCAAGACCAAGGACGCCCTCTCCTTCAGCACCCCGCAGGTCGAGTAGCCAGGGGAGCTTACGCTCCCCCGGCTCTCACAGAACCGGACTTGTGGGCCCACATCCGGCTCTTCGGGACACCGACGTTCAGGACCGCTCCTGTAGTTCGGTGCCGGTGTTGCCACCCGCAGCTATCCCAGATCCAATGCAAGCTGGATCGGGCCGATGACGGACTGGTCGCGTAGCTCCTGCCAACGCTCCTTCAGGGACAGCAAGCCGCGTTCGCGGAAGTATGCGCT
>JBEQUE010000242.1:0-14451 GCA_040349255.1 Acidobacteriota bacterium
GCTCGCGTCCTACGAGCACCAGGATGTCCCCTTCGAGCGCCTGGTGGAGGAGCTGAGGCCGCCGCGCGAGGAGGGGAGGAACCCGCTCTTCGAGGTCCTGTTCGCGGGCAATCCGCCGGCCGAGCCGCCGAGACTGTCCGGACTGGAGGTCGAGCGACTGGACGCGGACACGGGGACCGCCAAGTTCGACCTCACGCTGTTCGTGGAGGAGGCCCGGGAGGGGATCGACCTGGCCCTGGAGTACGACGCCGAGCGCTACGAGGCGGCCATGGCGGGACGCCTCCTGGATCACCTGACGGCCGTCCTCGAAGGTGCCGCCGCGGACCCGGACCTCGCCGTCGGCGATCTCGGCCTGCTGCGGGAGGCGGAGCGCCGGCAGCTCCTGGGCGAGTGGTCGCGCGCCGCGACCGGAGCGCCGCTCGACCGCCACATCCCCGGCCTGTTCGAGGAGGTCTGCGCGGCGCGACCGGAGGCCGTGGCCCTGATCGCCGGAGACGCTGTGATGACCTATGGCGAGCTCAACCGCCGGGCCAACCGCCTCGCGCACCGCCTGCTCCGGCTGGGGGTTCGGACCGACCTGCCGGTCGGCGTCTGCGTCGAGCGCTCGTTCGAGCTGATCGTGGCGCTCCTCGGCATCCTCAAGGCGGGCGGAGCGTACGTGCCGCTCGATCCTTCGTACCCGAAGGAGCGCCTGCTGCTCATGCTGGAGGACGCCCGCCTTTCCGTGCTGGTGGGGACGGCGGACCAGGTCGCCGGCCTGCCCACGGACGGGATCGAGACGATCCTCCTGGACGAGGACCTCGCCGGCGAGAGCGCGGCGAACCCTGCGGACATCGCGCTGCCGGACAGCCTGGCCTACATCCTCTTCACCTCCGGCTCGACCGGCCGGCCCAAGGGCGTGGCCGTGCCTCATCGCGGCGTGGTACGCCTGGTGCGGGAGACGGACTTCGCCGAGCTTTCGGCGGACGACGTCTTCTTCCAGTACGCCCCGATGCCGTTCGACCTCTCGACGCTGGAGATCTGGGGCCCGCTGCTCAACGGCGCGCGCCTCGTGCTGCCGCCCGCGGGCCAGCTTTCACTCGAGGAGCTGGGCTCCGAGCTGCGCCGCCACGGCGTGACCTTCCTCTGGCTCACCGCCGGTCTCTTCCATCTGATGGTGGACGAGCAGCTCGACAGTCTGCGCGGTGTGCGCCAGCTTTTGGCCGGAGGCGACGTCCTCTCGGTACCGCACGTGGAACGGGCGCTCTCGGCGCTCGCGGATGGCGCGGTCATCAACGGCTACGGCCCCACCGAGAACACCACGTTCACCACCTGCCACGCCATGAGCGGATCCGCGGAGCTCGTCTCCTCGGTGCCGATCGGCCGGCCGATCCCGGGCACCCGGGTCGTGGTGGTGGACGCCGGCCTCAATCCGGTGCCCCAGGGCGTGCCGGGCGAGCTGCTCACCGGCGGCCACGGGCTGGCCCGCGGCTACTTCGGTCGGCCGGACCTGACCGCGGAGCGCTTCGTCCCAGACCCGTTCTCGGACGGGGGGGAGCGCCTCTACCGCACCGGCGACCTGGCGCGCTGGCTGGCGGACGGGACCCTGGAATTCCTCGGCCGGATCGACCAGCAGGTGAAGATCCGCGGCTTCCGGATCGAGCCGGGAGAGATCGAGACTGCCCTGGCGACGCATCCGCGGGTGCGCGAGTGCGTGGTGGTGCCCCGGGGCGCCGGCGCGTCGAAACAGCTCGCGGCCTACGCCGTATCCACGGACCGCGAGCTCCTGGAGCCCACCGAGCTGCGCGCCTTCCTGCGCGAACGGCTGCCGGAGCACATGGTGCCGTCGGCCTTCGTGACCCTGCCGGCCCTGCCGCTGTCGCCGAATGGCAAGGTGGACCGCCGGGCCCTGCCCGCGCCCGAGGCGCGCCACCAGGAGGCCGGAAGCGAGCCGTTCGCGGCCCCGCGCACGCCGCTCGAAGCCGTGCTGGCCGATCTCTGGGCCGAGGTCCTGGGGATCGACGCGGCCGGCATCCAGGACGACTTCTTCGCCCTGGGCGGCAGCTCGCTCCAGGCGACGCAGCTCGTCTCCAGGGTCCGCCAGGTGCTGCGCGCCGAGGTGCCGCTGCGCATCCTCCTGCGCCAGCCGACGGTGGCCGGGCTCGCGGAGGCGTTGACGGAGGACGCGGCCCAGCGGGCCCGCGTCGAGAGGATCGCCGAGCTTCTCGCCGGCCTGGAGGATGACGAGACCGGCGAGGCAGAAGAGATCGATTCACCATCGCTCGCACTGACCCGAGGTGACGGATGCTGACATGGCAGAATGACCCCAACCTGTTCCTGGTCGAGCTTTCGGATCTCCGGCAGGACACCCCTCCGGAGAGGATCGCCGACAGCGTCGAGCCCCTGCGCGAGATCGTCGCCTGGTCGGAGGAGTACCTCTGCAAGCCTCATCCGGAGCTCGGTCGGGAGGGGCCTGTCTGTCCCTTCGTGCTGGCCGCGATGCGGAAGGGCCTCTTCTTCCTGGCCGTCTGCCGCGGCCGGGACTTCGACCAGGCGGCGGTGCAGGCGACGATCATGAGCTACCGCGACTGGTTCCTGGAGGTGGCGCCCCGCGAGGGCTCCGACGTGGCCTTCAAGACCATCCTGATCCTGTTCCCCGACCTGGAGCAGGATGATATCCCGCGGCTCATCGACGCCACTCAGGAGAACCTCAAGCCGGGGTACGTGGAGAAGGGGCTGATGATCGGCGAGTTCCACGCCGGCCCGCCGGCCAAGGCCGGGCTCTGGAACCCCCACTTCCGGCCGCTGCGCAGCCCGGTGCCCATGCTGGTGATCCGGAACATGGTGGCCACCGACTTCCCGTTCCTGCGTGACGAGAAGGAGATGTTCCAGTTCTACCTGGACCGCTTCGGCGACAGCGTACCCGCCCACATCCGGGACGACGTCAAGGCGGCGGCGGACGGCTTCGGCATCCCGTTCGGCCGGCTGGAGGACATGGAGGTCGTCCATCGGCGGGTTCGCGAGGTGCTCCAGCGCGAGGGGGTGAAGGTCCGGGTGCGGCGCCACGCCGACCAGCCGATCCCGATCCGCGGCCCGCGCGACTTCGCGCAGGCGCTGGGCTACGACCTCGGGCGCATCACCAAGTCGCTGTTCGTGCGCTGCCGCTGCCACGGCCGCTATTCGGTGCTGGTCTGCCCGGTCCACGAGCGCGTGGACCTGCCGCGGGTCGCGGCCCACCTGGGCTGCTCCCGCCTGGAGCTGGCCAGCCTGCCGGAGCTGGAGGCGCTGCTCGGGTTCTCGCCCGGCGGGGTCTCTCCCATCGGCATCGAGGACGTCCGGGTGCTCCTCGACGAGTCGCTCTTCGCGCACCCCACCATCCTGGTGGCAGGGGGAGAGGTCGCGGTGGAGATCGAGATCAACCCTTGCAGCCTGGCGAAGATCACGCGCGCGTCGGCGCTGCCCATGACCGTCGGCGAAGCCCGGGCGGAGGCTTCCGCGGGATGAAGCCGTTCAGCCGTAAAAGCTTGTCCGCCCGCCGGCTCGCCAGGCTGGACGCCCTCCTGGCCGAGGAGGGGCTCGCGCCGGAGCTGTCGGAGATCCCGCGCCGGCCGGCCGGCGAGGCGCCCCCGCTGTCGGTCGGCGAGGAGCAGCTCTGGTTCCTGGCCCAGCTCACGCCGGAGGACCCGTCCTACAACATGCCGTTCGTCCTCCGGCTGTGCGGCGCCCTCGATCCGGCCGCGCTGCGCGCCGGTCTGGCGGCCCTGGCCGCACGGCACGAGAGTCTGCGCACCGTCTATCCCGAGGTGGAGGGCCGGCCGTGGAAGGCCGAGCTCGCCGGTCCGCTCGCACTGCCGCTGGTGGACCTGAGCGGCCTGTCCCTTCCCGGAGCCGAAAGGGAAGCGGCCCGCCTCGCGGCAGAGGAGGGGGGCCGGCCCTTCGATCTGGCGCGCGGGCCCCTGGTCCGCGCCCTGCTCCTCGCCATGACGCCCGGCGACCACCGGCTCCTGCTGAACCTCCATCACATCCTCGCCGACGGCGCGTCGATGGCCGTGCTCTTCCGCGAGCTGCCGGCGCTCTACCGCGGCGCGGTCCTGCCGGAGCCGGCGCTCCAGTACGGCGACTTCGCGCACTGGCAGCGCGGCTGGCTCACGGGCGGGGAGGCCGCGGATCTGCGCGCTTGGTGGCGCGGGCGCCTGAGCGGCCTCGTGCCCCAGGAGATGGCCGCGGACCGGCCCGCGGCCACGGTCGCTTCCTCCCGCGGCGCTTTCGTTCCGGTGGCCGTCGGCGCCGGCCCGATGGCCGCGCTCCGCCGCCTCGGCCAGGACGAGGGGGCGACGCTCTTCATGGTCCTGCTCGCGGCCTTCCAGACGCTGCTTCACCGACGGTCGGGCCAGGACGACGTGGCGGTCGGATCGCCGGTGTCGGGCCGGGACCGGGCGGAGCTGCAGGAGCTCGTCGGGTTCCTGGTCAACATGGTCGTGCTGCGGACGGACCTCGGCGGCGATCCCTCGTTCCGCGCGCTGCTCGGCCGGGCACGGGAGACGGCGCTCGGCGCGTTCTCGCACGGCGAGCTGCCGTTCGAGATTCTGGTAGAAGAGCTGCACCCCGAGCGCCGGCTGAGCCGCAACCCGCTGTTCCGCGCGGCCTTCGTCCTGCAGCCGCCGGCGGCGGCGGTGGAGGAGGGCGGGCTCGCCTGGGAGATGTCGGAAGTCCCCACGGGAACGGCCAAGTTCGACCTGGAGCTGGAGCTGCGGGAGGGTTCCGACGGGCTCGCCGGCCGGCTCTGGTACGCCTGCGATCTCTTCGACGCGCCGACCGTCGAACGCATGGCGGGGCACCTCGGAGAGCTGCTGGAGGGGATCCTGGAGGACCCCGACCGGCGGCTCTCCGACCTGCCTCTGCTGACCGCGGCCGAGCAGCGCCAGATCGCTCAGTGGGCCGGCACGCGCACCGCGTACCCCCGGGAGCGCGGCATCCATGAGCTCTTCGCGGAGCAGGCCGCGCGCCGGCCCGAGGCCACCGCCCTGGTTTTCGGCGAAGAGCGCATCTCCTACCGGGAGCTCGACGAGTGGACCGACCGGATCGCCCGGCGCCTGGCCGCGCTCGGGATCGGCGCCGAGTCCCGGGTGGGGCTGTTCGCGGAGCGCTCGCCGGAGATGGTGGCCGGCACCCTGGGCATCCTGAAGGCGGGTGCCGCCTATGTGCCTCTCGACGTCCAGTATCCGCGGGAGCGCCTGGAGTGGATGCTGGAGGACGCCGATCTCTCGGCCGTCCTGACCCAGGGACGGCTGGCCGGGCTCGTGCCAGCCAGCGCCCCCTTCCTCCTGCTGGACGGCACGCTGGGCGAGGAGCCGACCGAGGAGATCCGTCCCTGGGCGGGCCCCGACAGCGCGGCCTATCTGATGTACACCTCGGGCTCCACCGGCAGGCCCAAGGGGGTGGTGGCCACCCACCGCAACGTGGTGCGGCTGGTCCGGGAGACGGATTTCGCCGGCTTCGGCGAGACCGAGGTCTTCCTGCAGTTCGCCCCCGTCTCCTTCGACGCGGCGACCCTGGAGATCTGGGGGCCGCTCCTCAACGGCGGCACGCTCGTGGTCTGCGATCCCCACGCTCTCTCCTTCCACGAGCTGGGGCGGGTGATCGAGCGCGAGCGCGTCACGACGCTCTGGCTCACCGCCGGCCTGTTCCACCAGATGGTGGACGAGAGCCTGGAGAGCCTCGCGGGCGTGCGCCAGCTCCTGGCGGGCGGGGATGTTCTGTCCCCCGCTCACGTCGCACGCGCTCTCGCCGCGCTGCCGGGCTGCCGCCTCATCAACGGCTATGGTCCCACCGAGAACACCACCTTCACCTGCTGCCACACGGTGGAGGAGGGAGCGGGAGAGGCGATCCCCGTCGGGCGGCCGATCGCCAACACCTGGGTCCACGTGCTGGACCGGAGCCTGCGGCCGGTGCCCGTGGGGTTGCCCGGAGAGCTGTGCGCCGGCGGCGACGGCCTCGCCCGCGGCTACTTCCGCAGGCCCGGCGTCACGGCCGAACGGTTCGTCCCGGATCCGCTCTCCGCCGAGCCGGGGGCCCGGCTCTACCGCACCGGCGACCTCGTGCACCGCCGTCCCGACGGCGTCGTCGAGTTCCTGGGGCGCATCGACAACCAGGTCAAGATCCGCGGCTTCCGGGTCGAGCCCGGAGAGGTGGAGCAGGCGCTGGGGCTCCATCCGGAGGTGGCCTCCTGCGCCGTCTCGGTGCGCGAGGACCGCCCGGGAGACAAGCGGCTCGTGGCCTACGTCGTCTCCGCCGGAGCGCCGGCGGACGCCGATCTGCGCTCCTTCCTGGAGAGGACGCTGCCGCCGCCGATGATCCCCTCGGCGTTCGTGCGGCTCGAATCGCTGCCGCTCACGCCCAACGGCAAGGTGGACCGCCGTGCGCTGCCGGCTCCCGAGGACGCGCAGGGAGCCGAGCGCGAGCGGGTCGGACCCCGGACCCCGACGGAGGAGGTCCTCGCGGGGATCTGGGGCGACGTGCTGGGGCTGGAGCTGGTGGACGTCCGCGACGATTTCTTCGCCCTCGGCGGCCATTCGCTCGGCATGATGCGGGTGGCCTCGCGCATCCGCGACGCCTTCGGCGTCGAGCTGCCGCTGCGCGCGCTGTTCGAAGCCTCCACCCTGGAGAGCCTCGCGGAGCGGGTGGAGCAGGAGCAGGGTGCCGCCGTCCTGCCTCCGCTCCTCCGGTATCCCCGGGAAGGCGCCCTGCCGCTCTCCTTCGCCCAGAGCCGTCTCTGGTTCCTGGACCAGTTGGAGCCCGGGCAGGCCACCTACAACATCCCGCTGGCTCTCGATCTCCACGGGCCTCTCGACACGCCGGCCCTGGAGCGCGCTCTCCACGCCCTCGTCGAGCGGCAGGAGAGCCTGCGGACCACCTTCCCATGGCTGGACGGCCGGCCCGTGCAGGTCGTTGGCGCTCCTGCTTTGGAGGGCCTGCCGAAGGCCGACCTCAGCGGCCTTCCGGAGGTTGATCGCCTCGCCGTGATGGCGGCGCTGGAGTCGGCGGCGGCCCGCGAGCCGTTCGATCTGGCGCGGGGTCCGCTCTGGCGCGCGCTCCTGGTGCGGCGGAGCGAGAGCGAGCACACGCTGGTGCTCGTCCTGCACCACATCATCGCCGACGGCTGGTCGCTGGGCGTGCTGTTCCGGGATCTGGGAGGCGCGTATGCCGGAGCGGCGGCGGCCGACTTGCCGGTGCAGTATGCCGACTTCGCCCTCTGGCAGCGCGAATGGCTCCGGGGAGAGGCGCTGGAGCGCCAGCTCGCCTTCTGGCGACCGCGGCTGGAAGGGCTGCCGGCGCTGGAGCTCGCGACCGACCATCCGAGGCCCTCGGTCCCGGCCCGGCGGGGCGCGGAGTGTTCCCGCGCGCTGTCCCAGGATCTCCTCGCGTCCCTGCGGTCCTTCTCGGGCCGCCGCGGCGCGACTTTGTTCATGACCCTGATCGCCTCGCTGCAGGCGCTGCTCTACCGCTACACCGGACAGCGGGATTTCGCGATCGGCTCGGCCGTGGCGAACCGCGGCGCCTCCGAGCTCGAAGGGCTGATCGGCTTTTTCGCCAACACCCTCGTGCTCCGGGGCGCGGTGAGCGGCAGCCTGCCATTCCGGGAGCTGCTGGCCGCCGCCCGCGACGCCGCGCTGGGCGCCTACGGCCACCAGGACGCGCCGTTCGAGCTGCTGGTCGAGGCGCTCCAGCCCGAGCGGGACCTCCACCACGCGCCGCTCTTCCAGGTCATGCTGAACCTGGAAGGCGAAAGGGATCCCCTGCGGCTGGCCGGGCTCGACACCGCCGTGCGGGTTCTCGGCACGGGCACGGCGAAGTTCGATCTGGGCTTCTCGCTCCTGGAAGGAGACGAGCCGGCCGCCGGCGTCGAGTTCCCCGTCGAGCTGTTCGAGGCCGCCACGATCGAGCGCATGCTCGGGCACTGGCTGAACCTCCTCCAGGGCGTGACGGAGGAGCCCGAGGCCGCGGTCGAGAGCCTGCCCCTGCACACCCTGGAGGAACGGCAGCAGCTCCTGGACTGGAACGCCACCGGGCGCGAGTACGCGGGAGAGGCGTGCCTGCACGAGCTGGTGGAGGCGCAGGTGTCGAGGACGCCCGGCGCCGTGGCCCTGGTGTTCGAGGGCGAGGAGCTGACCTACCGCGAGCTGGACGACCGGGCGGAGCGGCTGGCGGACCGCCTGCGGGAGCTGGGAGCAGGGACCGACGAGCTCGTCGGGATCTGTGCGGAGCGGTCCCTGGAGATGGTGGTCGGCCTCCTCGGCATCCTCAAGGCGGGCGCCGCCTACGTGCCCATCGATCCCGGCTATCCCGCCGAGCGCCTGGCCTACATGCTGGCCGACTCCGCGGTCTCCGTGCTGCTGACCCAGGCGCGGCTGGCCGCCCGCCTGCCGGAGCACGGAGCCCGGGTCGTTCTCCTGGACGTCCTCGACGGGCCGTCTCCCGTCCGGCCGGCGGCGCGACGGGCGAGCGCCATCCCCGACAGTCTGGCCTACATGATCTACACCTCCGGTTCCACGGGCCGGCCGAAGGGAGCCATGAACTCCCACCGCGCCGCCCGCAACCGGCTGCTGTGGATGCAGGAGGCGTTCGGCCTCGGACCCGGAGACCGGGTGCTGCAGAAGACGCCGTTCAGCTTCGACGTCTCCGTCTGGGAATTCTTCTGGCCCCTGATGACCGGCGCCCGGCTGGTGATCGCAAAGCCCGGCGGGCATCAGGATCCCGGCTATCTGGCGGACCTGATCGGCCGCGAAGGGATCACGACGCTGCACTTCGTGCCTCCCATGCTGCGGGCCTTCCTGGAGACCGCAGACCTGGAGCGCTGCGGCTCGCTCCGGCGGGTGATCTGCAGCGGCGAGGCCCTGCCCGCCGACCTGGAGAGCCTTTTCTTCTCACGCCTCGACGCGGAGCTGCACAACCTGTACGGCCCCACCGAGGCGGCGGTGGACGTGACCTGGTGGCGATGCGAGCGCGGGAGCCGGGCGGCGTCCGTGCCGATCGGGCGTCCCATCGCCAACACCACGATCCACCTTTTGGACCGAGATCTCCGTTCCGTCCCGCTGGGGGTCCCCGGGGAGCTCTTCATCGGCGGCGTCCAGCCCGCGCGGGGCTACCGCGGCCGGCCCGAGCTGACGGCGGAGAAGTTTGTGCCCGATCCGTTCGGCGAGCCGGGCTCGCGCCTCTACCGGACCGGCGACCTCTGTCGCTGGCGCCCGGACGGGGCGGTCGACTACCTCGGGCGGATCGATCAGCAGGTGAAGATCCGCGGCTTCCGCATCGAGCTGGAGGAGATCGAGACAGCCCTGCGCGAGCATCCCGCGGTGCGGCAGTCGGCCTTGGCCGTCCACAGGCGCGGCGGCGATCCGGCCCTGGTGGCCTACGTCGTTTCATCCGATGGGACGCCGTTCGCCCCCGACGCGCTGCGCCTGTTCCTCCAGGACCGCCTGCCGGACTACATGGTGCCGGAGTTCTACGTCCCGCTCGCGGAGCTGCCGCTCAGCCCCAACGGCAAGGTGGACCGCAAGGCGTTGCCGGCGCCGGGGGCTCCCGAGCGGGCCGGAGACGGAGGCGAGCCGCGCACGCCGGTCGAGGAGATCCTCGCCGCGATCTGGGCCGAGGTGCTCGGGCTCGACCGGGTCGGCATCCGCGACCACTTCTTTGCGCTGGGCGGCCACTCGCTCAAGGCCACGCAGGTGGTCTCGCGCATCCGCGCCGGCTTCCGGGTGGACCTCCCGCTGCGGCTGCTGTTCGAGGCGCCGGTCCTGGCCGACTTCGCGGCGCGCATCGAGCCGCTCCTGCGGGAAGCTTCCGACGTTCCCGTTCCCGTTCCCGTTCCGGTACCGGCCGACCGGGGACGACCGCTCCCGCTCTCGTTCCCGCAGCAGCGACTCTGGTTCCTCGATCGGCTGAGGCCGGGCGATCCGGCCTACAACGTTCCGGCCCTGGTGATCTGGGAGGGAGACCTCGACCCGGCGACGCTGGAGCGGAGCCTGCGGGCGATGCTCGCGCGGCACGAATCCCTGCGCACGACCTTCGGCGAGATCGACGGCGACCCGGTCCAGGTGATCGGCCCCGTGCCCGATCTCCGGCTGCCCGTGGCCGACCTGCGCGGGCTCCCGAAGGATCGCCGGGAGGCCGAGATGGGAGAGCGCGCCACGCGGCTGGGGCAGGAGCCGTTCGACCTGGTTCGCGGGCCGCTGGTACGGTTTCTTCTCTTCCAACTGGACGACCGCGAGCACGGCCTCCTGACCGTCTTCCATCACATCATCGCCGACTGGTGGTCCCTGGGCGTCTTCCTGCGCGAGCTGGGCGAGCTGTACCAGGGCGGCGAGCCCGAGCCGCCGGCGCTCCAGTACGCGGACTTCGCCGTCTGGCAGCGGGAGTGGCTCCAGGGGGAGAGCCTGGAGGCGCAGCTCGCCTTCTGGCGCGAGCGGCTCGCCGGGGTCCCGCCTCTCGAGCTCCCCACCGACCGTCCGCGCCCGGCCGTGCGCCGCTTTCGCGGCGAGAGCCGGCCGTTCACGCTCCCGGCCGCGCTGTCCGCGCGGGTGGAGTCCGTGGCGCGGGCCGAGGGGGTCACCCGATTCATGGTCTACCTGGCGGCGTTCGAGGCGCTCCTGCAGCGCTACAGCGGCCAGAGCGACTTCGCCGTGGGCATGCCCATCGCGAACCGCAACCAGCCCTGGACCGAAGGGCTGATCGGGTTCTTCGTGAACACCCTAGCGCTGCGGTCCGACCTCGCGGGCTCGCCCTCGTTCCGCGAGCTGCTGCGCCGGGTCCGCGCCACCGCTCTCGGCGCGTACGCCCACCAGGACATGCCCTTCGAGCGGCTGGTCGACGTGCTCGCGCCGCAGCGCGACCTCAGCCACGCACCCCTGTTCCAGGTGCTCCTCACCTTCCAGAACGAGGTCCCCAGGCACGACCTTCCGGGAGCCTCTCTCCGTGTGGAAGGGCTGCCGCTCGGCAGGACCAAGTTCGACCTCACGCTCGCCCTCGGTGAGAGACCCCTGGGAGTCGAGGGCTACCTCGATCACGACTCCGACCTGTTCGGGCCGGTGACGGCCGGGCGGCTCGTGGCGCACTTCCAACGCCTCCTCGAGGAGGCCCTGAGCGAGCCTGACAGGGTGGTCGAGGAGCTGCCCCTGCTCGGCGAGACCGAGCGCCACCAGATCCTGGTGGAGTGGAACGCGGGCCGGGGGCAGGAGCCGACGCTCTGCGTGCACGAGCAGTTCGCGGAGCAGGCGGCCCGCCGTCCCCAAGATCCCGCCCTGGTCTGCGAGGAGATCCGGTGGACCTACGGCGAGCTGGAGGCGCGGGCGAACCGCCTCGCCTGGCACCTGCAGGCCCTCGGCGTAGGGCCGGAGTCGCGGGTGGGGCTCTGCCTGGAGCGCTCGGCCGAAGCGATCCTGGCCCTCCTCGCCGTGCTCAAGGCGGGCGGCGCCTACGTCCCACTCGACCCCGCCTATCCCCCGGAGCGGCTCGCGGGGCTGGTCCGCGACGCCGGCGTCGCGGCCGTGGTGACCCTGGAGAGGTTCCTGCCGCGGCTCCCGGGGTCCGCGGATCCTGCGACGGTCTGCCTCGACCGCGATGCGGCGGCGATCGCGACCCGCCCCGCCAGGACTCCGGCCGGAGGTGCGGGCCTCGATCACCTCGCCTACGTCCTCTTCACCTCGGGCTCCACCGGGAGGCCGAAGGGCGTCGCCAACGGGCACCGACAATTCGCCAGGTACGTGGACCGGATCCTGGCCCGGCTCGACCTGCCGGGCGGCTCGTCCTTCGCCATGATTTCGAGCCTGTCCGGGGATGTGATCCAGACGGCGCTCTTTCCGGCTCTGTGCACGGGCGGCTGCCTGCACGTGATCTCCGAGCAGCGGGGCAGGGACCCGGTCCTCCTGGCCGAGTACATGCGGCGCGAGCGGGTGGATTTCCTGAAGATCGTCCCCTCGCACCTGGCCGCGCTGCTGTCCGGCCCCGATCCGGCGGGCGTGCTCCCGCAGCGCCTGCTGGTGCTGGGGGGCGAGGCCTTCTCCTGGGAGCTCAAGGAGGAGGTGCGCGCCCTCTCGCCAGGCCTCCGCATCCAGAACCACTACGGCCCCGCCGAGACGACGGTGGCCATCCTGACCTGGACGGTCGGAGAGAGGGTGGCCGGCGCGTCGGTCGTGCCGCTGGGCAAGCCCATCCCCGGCTCCCGGGTCTACCTCCTGGACCGCAACCTCGATCCACTGCCGCCCGGCGTGCCCGGCGAGCTTTGGGTCGGCGGTCCCAGCCTCTCCCGGGGCTACCTGGGGCGGCCGGATCTGACCGCCGAGCGCTTCCTGCCGGATCCCTTCGCAGAGACCCCGGGGAGCCGTCTCTACCGGACCGGCGACCGCGCCCGTCTCCTGCCCGACGGGTGTATGGAGTTCCTCGGCCGTATCGACTTCCAGGTCAAGATTCGCGGGTTCCGGGTCGAGCCCGGAGAGATCGAGGCGGTCCTGAAGCGCTGCGCCGGCGTGCGCGAGGCCGTGGTCATGGCGCGCGACGGCATGAGCGGCTCCCGCGAGCTGGTCGCCTGGGTCGTGGGCGAGCGCTCCCTCGACGCGGCCGGCCTGCGCGAGGCGCTGCGCAACGAGCTGCCGGCGCACATGATCCCGGCAGCCTTCCTGTTCCTGGATGCCCTGCCGCTCAACGCGAACGGCAAGATCGACCGTCATGCCCTCCCCTCACCGGAGCGGGCGCGCGTCGACCGGATGCCCGAAGAGTCTGCGGACGACCTGCGGCGCCGGATCGCCGACCTCTGGCAGGAGGTGCTCGGAGTCGAGCGCGTCGGCCTGCACGACAACTTCTTCGATCTCGGCGGCCACTCGCTCCTGCTCGTGCGGGTCCAGGGCCGGATGCGCCGCGACCTGGGGCTCGAAGTGCCGGTGGTGGACCTCTTCCGCTTCCCCACGGTGAGCGCCCTGGCCGCCCATCTCGGCGGCACCGCCGCGGTGACCGCAGTGACCGCGGTGGCCGCGGCGCTGGCGCCGGTCGGCGCCGCCCTCTCCGGCACGGGCCGGCAGGACATCGCCGTGATCGGCTTGAGCGGCCGCTTCCCCGGCGCGGGGAGCGCGGACGAGCTCTGGGACAATCTGTGCCGAGGGATCGAATCGATCACCTTCTTCGGCGAGCCGGCCGACGGCGACGCTCCGGGGCAGCGCCACGTGCCGGCCCGGGGAGTGCTCGCGGACGTCGGCCTCTTCGACGCCGCCTTCTTCGGCATCCGGCCGCGGGAGGCGGAGCTTCTCGATCCCCAGCAGCGGCTGTTCCTGGAGTGCTCCTGGGAGGCCCTGGAGAGCGCCGGGTACGATCCGGCCCGCTACCCGGGCGCGATCGGCGTCTGGGCCGGCGTCGGCAGGAGCTGGTACTACCTGCGGCACATCCATGGCGGGCCGGGCATGGACGACCCCGAGTCGCACTTCGGCAACGACAAGGACTTCATGCCGACGCGGGTCTCCTACAAGCTGGGCCTGCGCGGGCCGAGCCTCGCCGTGCAGACCTCCTGCTCCAGCTCGCTGGTGGCGGTCCACCTCGCCTGCCGGAGCCTGGCCGCGGGGGAGTGCGACATGGCCTTGGCCGGAGGCGCGCGGATCTACGTGCCGCAGGACCAGGGCTACGTCTACGAGGAGGGAAGCATCGCCTCCCCGGACGGCCACTGCCGGGCCTTCGACGCCGAGGCGGGCGGCGTGGTGCCGGGCAACGGCGTCGGGGCGGTGCTCCTGAAGCGCCTCGACGACGCCCTGGCCGACGGCGACACGGTGCTGGCGGTCGTCAAGGGCTCGGCCGTCAACAACGACGGCTGGGACAAGGTGGGCTACACAGCGCCCAGCGTCGAGGGGCAGGCGCGGGCGATCGCCGCCGCCCATGCGGCCGCCGGGGTCACGGCCGACAGCATCTCCTACGTCGAGGCCCACGGCACCGGCACGGCGCTCGGCGATCCCATCGAGGTGGCGGCGCTCAAGCAGGCCTTCGCGGGCGTGGAGGGCAGGGGATCCTGCGCCATCGGCTCCATCAAGACGAACATCGGCCACCTCGACGCGGCCGCCGGCGTGGCGGGCCTGATGAAGCTCGTGCTGTCGCTGCGGCACGGCCTCCTGCCTCCCAGTCTGCACTTCAAGCGGCCGAATCCCGGGCTGGGCCTGGAGGACAGCCCGTTCCGCGTCAACGATACGCTGCGGCCCTGGACCGCTCCGGGGCCGAGGCGGGGAGGCGTCAGCTCGTTCGGGATCGGCGGCACCAACGCCCACGTGGTGGTGGAGGAGCCGCCCGTCCAGGAGCCGTCGGCCCCGTCGCGGCCGTGGCAGCTCCTCACCGTCTCGGCCCGCACGGAGGCCGCTCTCCGGCGCGCGGGCTCGGGCCTTGCCGATCACCTGGAGCGCTCTCCGGACCTCGACCTGCCGGACGCCGCGTACACCCTGCACGTGG
>JBEQUE010000128.1:0-7647 GCA_040349255.1 Acidobacteriota bacterium
GCGGGGAGGCAGCTAGACTGGTGGGCATGAAACTCCGAGCCGTCCTGCCGGTCCTGGCCCTGTCCGCGCTCGCGGCAGGGCCTTTCGCCTTCGCCCAGTCCGAGCCGCCGCCGGCACCCGAGATTCCGGTGATCGGAGAGACCGTCGACGTGCGGGTGGTCAACGTCGAGGTGGTCGCCACCTCCGGCGGCCAGGTCGTCCGCGGCCTCGCGCCGTCCGACTTTCGTCTGCTGGTGGACGGCCGCGAGGTGCCGATCGAGTTCTTCACCGAGGTGGAGGAGGGGATCGCGTCCTCGTCCCCGACATCCCCGACATCCCAGGTCGCCGAGGCCGTGAGCCGCAGCTACCTGGTGTTCATCGACGAGTCGTTCTCGGTGGCGAAGGCGCGCGACGTGGTGCTCTCGAACATGGAGCGCGACCTGGGCCTGCTGAAGCCCCAGGACCGCATGGCGGTGCTGGCCTTCAACGGCGCCTCGATCGAGGTGCTCTGCCCATGGACGTCCGACCGGGACGTCCTCGCCGCAACGCTCCGCGCGGCGCGGCAGCGGCAGGCCTACGGGAACAAGTCGCTCGCGCTGCACCGCGGCCTGGAGCGCGACGAGACCTGGGCCCGGGAGATGGCGGAGGCGGGCCTGCTCGAAGGCGACCAGCTCAAGGAGGTTCTGGACGCGACCTCGAAGCGGATCGGCCCCGAGGCGCGGACGCAGCTCGGCAAGACGGCGCTCGCCATGGCCGGCACCCTGCGCGGTTTCGAGGTGCCGCCGGGCCGCAAGGTGATGCTCCTGCTCTCGGGCGGCTGGTCGATCGGCGTGTCGCCGCGGCTCTTCGGACCGGTGATCTCGGCCGCCAACCAGCTCGGCTACACGATGTACCCCGTGGACGTGGCCGCGCCCGACACCGACACGCTCAAGATGCTCGACGCGGTCGCCGCGCAGACCGGCGGCAAGGTCGCGAACTCGGTGCGCCAGGACGTGCTGCGCACCGTGGCGGCGGACTCGGGCTCGTACTACTGGCTCGGCTTCACGCCGGCCTGGCAGGCGGACGACCGCGGCCACTCGATCGAGGTGAAGGCGCTCCGGCCCGGCGTGACGGTCCGCGCCCGGAGCGGCTTCCCGGATCTCTCCCGGAGGACCGAGACCCTGCGCAAGGCCGAGAGCGTGCTGCTCTTCGGCGGCCAGGAGGCCGACCGCCGCCTCCGGGTCCTGCTCGGGAAGATGAAACCGCTCGGCCGTCGCGAAATGGAGGTCCCGGTGACGGTCGGCGTGCCGGTCGAGGCCCTCGCGCTGACGCCGTCGGGCCGGGGCTACATCGCCGAGGCGCCGCTCGCCGTGGCCGCCCTGGACGAAAAGGGCGGCCGGGCCGGCATCCCGACCGCGAAGCTTCGCGTGGCGGTCAAGGAGCCGCCCAAGGCCGGCGGCTATGCGCGCTTCGAGACCACGCTGCGCCTGAGCCGGGCTCACCAGCGGCTGGTCTTCACGGTGCGCGACGAGGTGAACGGGAAGACCCTCTGGCAGGAGGTGGCAGTCCAGCCATGAAGGGCGATCTCGAACGGGTCCTGAGCGCCCTGAACGGGTCGGGGGTCCGATATCTCGTGGTCGGAGGCGTGGCTGTCGTCCTGCACGGTTTTCTTCGCACTACCCGAGACCTGGACCTCGTCGTTCAGCTTGAGCCGGGTTCGACTTCCAGGAGGTCTATGATCGTGCTCTGCGGGTCCCCCTGGAGAGGACGGAGATCACCGTCATCGCCGCTCAAGACCTGATCGCACTCAAACGGCTCGCCAACCGCCCGCAGGATCTCGCGGACATCGAGGCCTTGGAGGATCTGGCGAAAGGCTAGCCATGTCAGAGAACAGGAGTCGATCGACCGCCGAGGCCACCGGAGAGTCGTGGACCTTTGCGGACAGCTGCTCCCGGGTCCTTCGGATGGGGCTTCGGATGACCCCTGCCGAACGGCTCCGCTGGCTCGAAGAGACCGTCGAGGAATTGCTGCCCTGGGTAGGACGAGCCCGGCTGGGGCGGCCGATGAGCGCTCCGGAGGACTAGGAGCCGCGGGTCGCGGTCAGCCGGTGCACTGCTGAGAATTCACCGCAATTCTCAGCAGTGCACTCCGGATTCTCATCCACGCGCCCTTGAGTCTCATCACATCGACTGTTCGCCGATGAGACAAAGAGTCTTTCTTCTCGTGAGACACGTGAATATGATGAGAATCGAGTCCGTGCCGCTGAGACTCGGCCTTGTTTTGCTGAGACAAGAATGTGATCTGCTGAGAATCATGTCCGAGCGGATGAGGAACGGATCCTGTCTGATGAGAATCGGGGCCGGGTCTCATCCGCTCGGCGGTCCTCGGCTTGCAAGGGAGCGCGCGCATGGGAATGAACCTGCTTCTCGTCCTCGTCCCGGTTTCGATGTTCCTGGGCTACGTCCTGCACGTCGGACCGCTGTGGGTGTTCGCGACCGCGGTGCTGGCGATCGTGCCGCTCGCGGAGTGGGTGCGGCGCGGCACGGAGCAGATGGCGGCGATCGCGGGGTCGGCGATCGGCGGGCTCCTGAACGTGACGTTCGGCAACGTGGCCGAGCTGGTGCTCGCGCTCTTCGTGCTCATGGCCGGCCATCCGCAGGTGGTCAAGGCGCAGATCACCGGCGCGATCATCGGCAACGGCCTCCTGGGGCTCGGGCTCGCGATCCTGTTCGGGAGCATCGGCCGCGAGCGGCAGCGGTTCAACCGTGACCACGCCGGGCTCCTGTCGAGCCTGCTGATCCTCTCGGTCATCGCACTGATGGTGCCGGCGCTCTTCAACTACACGGAGCGCGGGCTCGTCGCCTCGCCGCGCGCCTCCCAGCTCGACGAGAGCCTGAGCCTCGGCGTGTCGGTGGTCCTGATCCTGATCTACGTCGCCAACCTCGTCCACACCCTGGTGACCCACAAGAACGTGTTCGCGGCGGAGGAGGAAGAGGAGGAGGCGGCCGGCGGGCACTGGCCGCTCTGGAAGGCGATGGGCGTGCTCCTGGGCGGCACGCTGCTGATCGCGGTCGAGGCCGAGCTGGTCTCGGGCGCGCTCGAAGGGACCGCCTCGCAGCTCGGGCTCTCGACGTTTTTCCTGGGCGTCGTGGTGCTCGCCATCGTGGGCAACGCGGCGGAGTACATCTCGGCGGTCTACTTCGCGCGCCGCGACCGCATGGGCCTGGTGCTCGGCATCACGCTCGGCTCCTCGATCCAGATCGCGCTGCTGGTCGCGCCGGTGCTGGTGATCGTGTCCTACTTCCTGGGCCACCCCATGAACCTGGTGTTCTCGAACCCGCTGGAGCTGATCGCCGTGGCCGGCGTGGCGTTCGCGGTCAACGCCATCGCCCACGACGGCGAGACGAACTGGTTCGAGGGCGTCCTGCTGCTCGGCGTCTACGCCGTGCTCGTCCTGGCCTTCTTCTTCGCCACGCCGCCGCCGGGCGCCTGAATCTCGGGAGCGTCTCCTTCGGAGTTTTTGCTTAACGCTTTTGTATTAGTCTTTCCATGGTGGCAGGAGCCGCCGATCTCAACAAACGAAGGAGAGACAACTTTGAAGAAAACGGCGAAGAATCTCAACCTCAAGAAGCTCACGCTCAATCGCGAGACTCTCCGCAACCTCAGCGAGAAGGAGACTCATCAGGCGGTTGGTGGCGAAGTCACCGTGTCCTGCACCGCCGAGAGCGTGTGCCATTGGCACTCCTGCTACTGCTGAACCTCCGTTCTGCGGGCGAGGCAGATGACTCTATACCTGCCTCGCCCTGTCGTCTCCCACGCCTTCAGAAGTTCCACGTTCCATCTTAGAATCGCCGGATGACCGACAACCCGTCCGATTCCGGTGTCCTCGACCGCCGCCGTTTCCTCGCCCTGCTGTCCGCCGCCGCCGCCGCGGCCCCCGGCGTGCTCGCCGCCCAGGAGAAGAAGAAGGGGACCGTGACCGCCGAGATGCTCGTCCAGGCCGAGAAGGTCACCGGACTGGAATTCACCGACGCCGAGCGCGCGCTGATGCTCGAAGGGCTCGACGACCAGCTCGCCGACTACCGCGCGATCCACGAGTTCCATCTGGAGAACGCCGTGGCTCCGGCCGTCCGCTTCGACGTGGTACCGGCCGGGGTGGAGGTGAAAGGGGAGAGCGGCTTCCGGCTGAGCGCGGTCGCCGTTCCGCAGGCCGGTCCGGAGGAGCTGCCGTTCCTCGCGGTGACCCAGCTCGGGAAGCTCCTGCGGGCGGGCAAGGTGACGTCGGTCGGGCTCACGAAGATGTACCTGGAGCGCCTGCGCAAGCTCGATCCCGTGCTCCACGCGGTCATTACGTACACCGAGGAGCGCGCGCTGGAGCAGGCCGAGCGCGCCGACCGCGAGCTCGCGTCGGGCAAGGACCGCGGGCCGCTCCACGGCATCCCCTGGGGCGCCAAGGACCTGCTGGCCGCGAAGGGCTACCGCACCACCTGGGGCTCGGTGCCGTTCAAGGAGCAGGTGATCGACGAGGACGCCACGGTCGTCGAGCGGCTGGAGGCGGCCGGTGCGGTGCTCGTGGCCAAGCTCACCCTCGGCGAGCTGGCCTGGGGCGACGTCTGGTTCGGCGGCATGACCCGCAACCCCTGGAACCCGGAGCAGGGGTCGAGCGGCTCGTCGGCGGGCTCCGCGGCCACGACCGCGGCCGGCGCCGTGGGCTTCGCGATCGGCAGCGAGACCCTGGGCTCGATCGTCTCGCCCAGCACCCGCACCGGCTGCACCGGGCTGCGGCCGACGTTCGGCCGGGTGAGCCGGCATGGCGCCATGGCGCTCTCGTGGTCGATGGACAAGCTCGGACCCCTCTGCCGCAGCGTCGAGGACTGCGCCGCCGTGCTCCAGGCCATCCACGGCCCCGACGGCAAGGACCTGACCGTGGTGGACGCGCCGTTCCGCTGGGACCCGGACCTGGACGTCAAGCGGCTCCGGGTCGGCTACCTCAAGTCGCTGTTCGAGGAGAAGCCGGAGGACGACCGCAAGGAGTGGCACGACCTGGACCTCGCCGCGCTCGAAGACCTGCGGAAGCTCGGGGTCGAGCTGAAACCCGTCGAGCTGCCAAAGCTGCCCATCGAGCCGCTCCGGGTGATCCTCAGCGCCGAGGCCTCGGCCGCGTTCGACGAGCTCACCCGCAGCGGCAAGGACGACCTTCTCGTGCGCCAGATCGAGCAGGCCTGGCCGAACTCGTTCCGCCAGGGCCAGACCATCCCGGCCGTGGCCTACCTCCAGGCCAACCGCATCCGCACCCTCGCCATGCGCGAGATGGCCCGCCTGTTCCAGGACATCGACGTCTACGTCTCGCCCACGTACGGGGGCAGCAACCTCCTGCTCACCAACCTGACCGGCCACCCCTGCGTGGTGCTGCCGAACGGCTTCCGGAAGGACGGCACCCCGACCAGCATCACGTTCCAGAGCAACCTGTTCAAGGAAGGGGATGCCCTGGCGATCGCCAAGGTCTACCAGGACGCCACCGGCTGGCACCTGAAGCGGCCGAAGCTGGAGGGGCTCGCGCCGACGCCGGACTTTCCTCCTAAAAAGTAGTTGACATTCCATGCAGCGTCATGCACACTCATGCGCATTGTATTGCATGATAGAGCTGACGCCATGCCATCCGACGCCGCCCTTCGAGACCACCGCCAGCAGGAGATCCTCGCGATCCTGCAGGATCGGCTCGTGGAGAGCCAGACCGAGCTGATCGGGGCGCTGGCGGAGCGCGGGATCCAGGCGACGCAGTCGAGCGTGAGCCGCGACCTGCGCGACCTGGGGATCGCCCGGGTGGGCGGCCGGTACGTGCCGCCCGCCGCAGGAAAAGAGGAGGAGGGCGGCCTGGCGGACGTGGCCTGGTTCATCCGCGGGGTCAAGCCCGCGGGGCCGCACCTCACCGTGGTCTTCACCGCGACCGGCGCCGCGCAGACCGTGGCGCTGGCGCTCGACCGCGCCGCCTGGCCGGAGGTGGTCGGCACCATGGCCGGAGACGACACGATCTTCGTGGCCACGGCCGGCGCCCTCGACCAGAAACACTTCATCCAGCGTCTCGAGCGCTCCCTCGAGGAAAGGTGAACCCATGACCGAGCCGATCGTGCTCGCCTTCTCGGGCGGGCTGGACACCTCTTTCTGCATCCCGTTCCTCTCGGAGACGCTCGGCCGGCCCGTGGTCACGGTGACGGTGGACACGGGCGGGATCGACGAGGAGGCCGCCGCGGGCCTCGCCGCGCGCTCGAAGGCGCTCGGCGCGGTCGAGCACGTCCTGGTCGACGGCCGCGCGGCGTTCTTCGAGCAGGTGATCCGCTTCCTGATCATGGGTAACGTCAAGCGCGGCCAGGTGTATCCGCTCTGCGTCGGCGCCGAGCGGGTGGTGCAGGCGCGGGAGGTGGCGCGGGCGGCGGAGCGCCTCGGCAGCCGCACGGTGGCGCACGGCTCGACCGGCGCCGGCAACGACCAGGTGCGCTTCGACGTGGCGCTGCGCACGCTGTCGCCCGGCCTGGAGATCCTGGCGCCGGTGCGCGACCAGCCGCGCCCGCGCAAGGAGCAGGTGGCATTCCTGGAGGAGCGCGGCCTGCCCGTGCCGCCGTTCGGCGCCGCGTACTCGACCAACCGCGGGATGTGGGGCGTGACGATCGGCGGCCGCGAGACGCTCGACACGGTCGAGCCTCTGCCGGAAGCCGCCTGGGTGCTGACCCGGGGCGCCTTCGACGCGCCGCGGTCTCCCGAGCGCTTCACGGTCGGCTTCACGCGCGGCGTGCCGACCTCGTGGAACGGCGAGGCTCTCGAGCCGGTCGAGCTGCTGGCGCGGGTCGAGGCCGCCGCGGCGCCGTACGGCATCGGCCGCGGTATCCATCTCGGCGAGACGATCCTCGGCATCAAGGGGCGCGTCGCGTTCGAGGCGCCGGCCGCCGAGGTGCTGCTCACCGCGCACCGCGAGCTGGAGAAGCTGACCCTCACCGGCCGCCAGCTCCGGGTCAAGGAGATGGTCTCGGCGGTCTACGGCGACCTGGTCCACGAGGGCCAGCACCTGGAGCCGGTCTGCCGCGACATCGAGGCGCTGCTCGCGAGCTGGCAGGAGCGCGTCACGGGCGAGGTCCGGCTGCTGTTCCGGCCGGGCCAGGCCGTGGTCGAGGGCGTGGTGTCGCCGTTCTCGCTGCTCGCGGCGTCCAAGGGGGTCTACGGCGAGGCGACGGGGGAGTGGACGTCGGCCGACGCCCGCGGCTTCTCGCGCCTGGCCGGACTGCCCGGCATGCTTTGGGCCCGCGCGGGCTCCACGTCGGTCGCCGAACTGGAGGAGGTTCTGCCATGAAGACCGTGACGCTCGACAAGGTCGCTTCGGTGACCCGTTCCTGCCAGCTCAAGCGCGAGGTGCGGCTGACGCCGGACATCCCGTGCGAGGAGGGGGTGGTGGTCGCGGTGCGCGTGCTCCACGACAAGAGCGTCTACAACCAGCTCGAGCTGCCGAGCGGGCGGATGGCGCAGGTCAAGCGCGGCGACGTCGTGGCCGGCGCGCTCGGGCACCGCCAGGCGCTCTTCGGCTATGCCGGCCACCTGCCGGAGAGGCTCGCGCCGGGCGACCGCGTCCACCTGCTCAACATGGGCGGCGTGATCGGCATCTGCGACTCGGTGAGCCCGGACCTGGGGCCGCCGTTCGAG
>JBEQUE010000140.1:0-39575 GCA_040349255.1 Acidobacteriota bacterium
CGTCACGTCTTTCGTCAGCGGATTGTAGGAGGTCACCACCGCGCACTTGCCCCTGAACGGGGTTTTCTGGAACAGGGTGAAGTACTTGCACGCCTCGTAGATGCTGGACGCCACCAGGATGGCGTTGCCGCGCTCGTGGGACAGGCGCGGCTTGACGCCGAAGTCGAAAATGATGTCGCTCACCACCCGGTCCATGCGCGAGCGGGAGCTGAGCACCTTCTGCATGGTGCCCCACTTGCTCCTCAGCTCGGCCTTCTGCCAGTCGTTCAGCCCCTTGGTCTTGGCCTCGAACCAGGCATCGATCATTGTCTCGGAGCTGAGGCTCTGATCGATGTCGCGTGCCTCATAGATGAGATCCAGCACGACCTCGTCCTCGACGCCCTCGCTGAACTTGTAGGTGTGGATGTAGCCGCCGAAGACCTCCAGGCTCGTCGTCTTGTCTTTCGCGAGCAGCGGAGTGCCTGTGAATCCGATGAAGACCGCATCGGGCATCATGGCCTTCATCACCCGGTTCAGCTTGCCGCTCTGCGTGCGGTGGCACTCGTCCACGAAGACGAAGACCTCCCCAACCGTCGCGGTCGGCTGGGATTCCAGGTCCTTGATGAAGGCTTCGAAGTCGTCCACGTCCTTGCGTCCGAACTTGTGGACGAGCGAGCAGAGCAGCCGCGGCCTGGCCTGGCGGAGCTGGCTCATCAGATCCAAACCGCTGCTGGTGCGCTTGATGTCCTCGCCCGCCTCGGTGAACACGCGCTTGATCTGTTTATCGAGCTCGTCGCGGTCGGTAATGATGGCGACGCGGGCGTTGGGATTGTTCTCCAGGATCCACTTCGCGAGCAGCACCATCACGATGCTCTTGCCGCTTCCCTGCGTGTGCCAGATGATGCCGCCCTTCCTCTCGCGCACATGAGCCTGCGCGGCCTTGATGCCGAAATACTGATGCGCGCGGGGCAGCTTCTTGACGCCGCCGTCGAAGAGCACGAAGTCGTGCATCAGCTCAATCAGGCGGTCCTTGCGGCACATCCGGAGCAGGTACTTGTCCAGCTTGAAGCGGCTGTTGTCCGCTTCGTCTTCCTTCCATCTCAGGAAGTATTTCTCCTCGGTCTTGATCGCGCCGTACTGCAGGCCCTGGGAATCGTTGCCCGCGAAGACGATCTGGACCGTGGAGAAGAACCATTCGTGGAAGTCGCTCTGCTGATTGGAGAGCAATTGCCGGATGCCGTGACCGAGGCTCGTGCGGCTGTTCTTCAGCTCCAGCACGCCGACGGCTATACCGTTCACATACATCACGAGGTCTGGCCGCCGCTCGTGGTTTCCCCGGAGAGTCACTTCCTCGGCGATGGCAAAGTCGTTCCGCTCCGGCTTGTGCCAGTTGATGAGGTGGACGGTTTCCGTGGCCTTCTCCGCCTCGGTCTTGACCTGCACGCCGTAGCGGAGCAGGTCATAGACAGCCTGGTTGTTGCCGTAGAGCGTGCGGCTGTGGTTGTCCGCCTCGGCGCGCAGCTTGTAGAGGGCGGCGCTGATCTGGGCCGGCGTGTAGCCGCTCCGGGTCAACCATGCCGAGAGCGGTCCCTCCTCGACGTTGCTGTTGGCGTCGCGGTCGGTCCAGTCTCCGAGATAGCGGTAGCCGAGCTCGTCGCGGAACAGGGCGATGACACGGTCCTGGGTCGCACGCTCAGGCTGGCCGACACGGCTCATGGGCCGTTCTCCTTCAGGAGCTCCGCCCTCAGCGCTTCGCCTTTAGCCGTGAGCCGGTACTGCTGCAGCCTGCTCCTGGGCTTTTCAGGGATGGTCATCTCCACGATGCCGTCCTGCAACGCCGGAGTCAGGTAGTGCTCCCTGAAGTTGTCCTCATGCCGAAGACCCAGCGCCCGCTGGAGTTGCGCCCGGCTCATCTGCTCCACGAGCTTCAGCACCAGCCGCTCCACTTCCCCGGTGACTTCCCCGGTGACTTCCCCGGTGACTTCCCCGGTGGCTTCCGGGTTTCGCGGGCCGGCAGGAAGTCCGTGCTCCGGCAAAAACTGGAAGACCACCCACAAGCCGGAAGGCTCGTGCCTCAGCTCTGGCGCTGGGGTGCCCGCCTCCCGGCAGGCCTCCAGGATCCTTTCGATGCCCCGTCCCCAGGACTCGATCATGCCCGCCCGGAAGAACACGCTGGCAATATCCGGGTTGAAGGGGACGGAAGCGTGCTTCTCGAGGAGTTTCTCCACCGTCCAGTCGGGCGGCAGCTCGCCGGGGTTCCAGATCATCAGCTTGTCCGGGTAGACGCTGATCTGGATCGGCGCGCTGCTGGCGTAGTCCTTGTGGACGACTGCATTCAGGAGCGCCTCGCGCAACGCGGCCATCGGCACCGGCAAGGTCTCGATCCGTTGCAGCCCTTCGTAGCTGATCCAGGCCCGCAGGTATTTGGCCTGGAGCACCTCGATGGTCTGGTTGACCTGGTTGATCAGATTGCCCTGCACCTCGTCCTGGTAACGCAGATCCACGTTGCTCTCGAAGTACCCGATCTTCACGTATGCGCTGGTGAAGAAGCGTTGAGGCGCCGGGTGAAACAGGAGGGCGGCGGCCCGGGTCAGGTAGAGGCCCTCGGTCAGGTGCAGCTTCTCCAGCAGATTCCGGTCCGGCTCGTTAAGCACGGCCTCCGGCAGGCGCTGGCTTCTGCGCGCCAGAGTGCGAAAGCCTTTCAGGGATTTGGCATCCAGGTCAGCCAGCTTCACTCCGGGCAACGGCACGCCGTCCCAGGTGCGGCCATGCTTTCGCAGCAGGAAGCGGTCGAGCGCCGGACCTTTGAGGATCTGGTTGGTGCTGCCGCTGCGATAGTAATACTCGCCCTTGTAGCTGATCGGGTTGGGGTAGGGGGAGACCCGGATCTCGACGAGCTCTTTGCCTTTTTCCCGCCGCAGGTTCACATCCACCATGATTCCAAGCAGGTCGCGCACCTTGTTGGGAAGCTCTTCGATGAGCCTTCCGGCCTCTGGGACTCCGATGGCGACCCCCTTGTCATCGCGGCCGATGACGAGCCTGCCTCCCTCCGCATTGGCGAAACCGCAGACCCACTTGAGGTAGTCGTCGCGCCAGGTGCTCTTCCACTCGACCTGCTGGTTCTCCTTCATACCAGCCGTATCCTTCCTGTGAGAAGCTCCTGCATCATACCTTGCTTGAGCAGGTGGGCTTTGGTGAGCTTGGCTTCCAGTGCGGCGATCTCTGAGTCTAGATCGCTCAGGATCGCCGCAATGCGAACCTGCTCTTTCACCGGAGGCAGAAGGGCCGGAAAACCTCCAACAGCCGCTTGAGACAAACCAGAGAAAGTTGTTCCAGTCTTACTTAGCTCTATGTAGTCTCGAAAGCGCTGAGAATTAAGTTGATAATACAGATACTTGGGATCGTAACTACCTTTAACAGGACGAAGGAGAAGCAGGTGGCTGTTAAGTGACGCTTTACCAGGATATGGGATTGTATCGATGTACAGAACTTTACCGATTGTTCCATCTTTGGTCATTAGTACGTCGTTCGGTCGAACCTGAATCTCAGGGGCCATTTCGTAGCGTGCTTCCGGAATATGGTAGACTTCGTTCCATCTTATTGCACCCTCTTTGAAATTCATGCCTGTGATCAAAAAGGGTTCGTCCTCGTTTGTGGTGAACTCTGACTGTTTAAGGCCCTGCCAGCCAATTCTTCCTTTCAGTGAAGAGACATCGCGCAGCAATCGAACTTTGTCGGCTGGCTTCGGACGTAACAAGTCATCGATGAAGCTTTGTTTGATCTGATGCTTTTTTCCGAGGAGTTGCTCTAGCGATTCGATGAAGATGTCTGCATCTCTAAGTGTTTCAGCAATGATCTTCTGCTCATGTAGCACTGGCACCCGAAAGCGAAGTGCACGGAGGCGCCCCAAGTTGAAACCAGGCACTGAGCTGCCGATGCTATGATTGACGATTTGGCGCTGGAAGGATGGCCCAGAGAAAAGGTAGAACAGAAAAACGCTATCCGCCTTCCTTGGATCAGGCGTGACTTTCATCTGCTTATTTGATATGATATATTTCTGGTAGGCAGCTCGATCGCTAACTAGACCAACCTGGTTGATTGTCCCCCAGCATGTGAAGATCAGGTCGCCTTGGAAGACTGCTGAGCGCCGGAATTCAGCTGCCTTCGCTTCCGACACGAAAACAAGGCCATCGTCAATAAGATACGTACGCCCATCGTTCGCGAGGTTCCCCCCCCCTAATTATCGGAACGCCGCTTTCTTTGAAGAACTGGGAGCCAATGCTTGAGCCGAAAGGTCCTGTGGACAAGGCGTTCTCGAATGAGGCCTTTATATCGTCTACTGTTACCTCATCCCAAGCCTCATATTGTACCTGCGTTCGCAGCTTAACTTTCATGCGAACCCCATCTTTGCCAAGTGAATGTTCACCCTTGCTTCAAGCTCAGTCACGCGCCCAACCAGCTGCGGCAACGGAGTTTCGTAGCGCTCAGCCAGCTCTTTCACGCGTTGGGTGAGTTGCTGGTTCACTCGGTCCATCTCGCCATGGATGGCGACTTCGAGTGCGGCAAGCCATTTGTCGTCTACCACAAGTATCTGGGTCTCGGGCTCGGTGAGCTTTGGGTACTTGGCTAGAACCTTGGCATCGAGCGTGGTTTCGGCTTCCTTAAGGCTCTTCTTGAGGTCGGCCGCCTCATCGCTGAGCTTCAGCCAGCCGTTCAGCACGGCGGCTTCGTCCTTCGCGTTGCTGTCGCCTTGTATTTCCTTCAGCCGGGCAGCAACATTGGCCTTGTTCACTTTGTCGAGTTCGGAGAATGCTCCGTCCTGGTCGCCGTGCTCCTCCTCTATCTCGGTGAGAAGGAGGGTGACGCGCTCCAACTCGGCGGCGAGTTGGTTGATGACCACCTGCTCCTTGGCGAAGTAGCGGGCGACGAGAAGGGCCTTGGGGATGAGGTCACAGGCCCAGCCCTTGTCCTTGCCCTTCTTGTCCTTGATGCGGTAGGTCTTGGCCTTCCAGCCGTCGGCGGCGATCAGGTAACAGTCGTCCTGCATGGTCTCGGCCCAATAGTCCATCAGGTGTTGGTAGACATCGTACCGGTCGATGAGCGGCTTGCCGGCGTAGTGGGCGAGCAGGCTCTCGGACAGCTCGGCAATGATCTCTTTGGGATGACAACCGGCCTTCAAGGCTTTGAGCTTTGCCGAGCGCTTTTTTCTCCACGCGGCGAAATGGGCGTTCATATCCTCGATGAAAGAAGCGAACTCGGGATGCCCGTAGATGGAGGACTTGATCGCCGACTTCTCGACGGCGAGGTTGAGATAGCCACGGCGGCGCTTTTTGAAAAGGGTGTTCCGGAGCTGCGGGCAGACGGCCCAGTAGGGCTCGAGCGCGTCAATGTCTGCGATGGGGATGCCGCCTCGCAGGTGACCTTCGATGTCCTGTAAATCTTCGGGTACCTGGCTGTCGATGTAGCGCGGCAGGTTGAGGTTGAAGTCGTTCTTCTCGATTTCCGCGATGGGTACCATCCGCGCATATTTCGGGACGTCGAGCCGCTTGTTGAAAACATCCACGATTTTGTGGATGTCCATGTCGCGCAGGCGGTTCTTGGGGCCGTCCTTCATGAAGCCGCCGCTGGCGTCGATCATGAAAATGCCCTTGCGGGCCTGGGCGTCCTCCTTGTCTATGACCACGATGCAGGCGGGGATGCCGGTGCCGTAGAAGAGGTTGGCAGGCAGGCCGATGATGCCCTTGATATAGCCCTTGCGGACGAGGGCCCGGCGAATGTCGGCCTCGGCATTGCCGCGGAACAGCACGCCGTGCGGCAGGATGCAGGCCCCCTTGCCGGTGCTCTTGAGGGAGCGTACGATGTGCAGCAAATAAGCGTAGTCGCCCTGCTTCGCGGGTGGCACGCCGAAGGACTTGAAGCGTTCGAAAGGATCGTTCAGTGGATCGAGGCCAGTACTCCAGCGCTTGTCGGAAAAGGGCGGATTGGCTACGACATAGTCGAAGGCCTTGAGGCTGCCGGGGCTCGCGAACTGGGGATCGGCCAGCGAGTTGCCTCGCAGAATGACCGCGCCGGGATTGTTGTGCAGGATCATGTTCATGCGGGCAAGTCCGCTGGTGGCGGCATCCTTTTCCTGCCCGTACAGAGTGACGGGAGTGCCCGCCTCGTCGGCCACCTTCAGAAGCAGCGAGCCCGAGCCGCAGGTAGGGTCGTAGACGGTGGTGGTGGCGCTGGTCTTCGCGTTTCGGATGCCGAGGATCTGCGCCATGACGCGGCTGACTTCGGCGGGAGTGTAGAACTGGCCCTTGCTCTTGCCGCTCTCGGTGGCGAAGTGCCGCATCAGGTATTCGTAAGCGTCGCCCAGGATGTCATCGCCATCGGCGCGGTTCTTGGAGAAATCGAGGGCCGGATTCTCGAAGATGGCGATCAGATTGGTGAGCCGCTCTTTCCGTTCCTTGCCGTCACTACCGAGTTTGACGGAGTCGTTGAAGTCTGGGAAATCGGCCTGGGAGATCTGTTGGTTGGCCTTGGCCAGTGGAGCGATGATCCTCTTGTTGATCAGGTCGCCGATTTCAGCGTTGCCCTTGAGCGCGACCATGTCCTTGAAGCTGGCGCCGGGCGGGATCGTGATCGGCGCGAAACGCTTTCCGGCGTACTTGTCGCTGACATACTTGATGAACAGCAGGACGAGGACGTAATCCTTGTACTGGCTGGCGTCCATTCCCCCGCGCAACTCGTCGCAGCTTTGCCAGAGGGAACTATAGAGCTCGGACTTCTTCAGGGCCATTCGCGAGTCACTCCAGGAAGAGGCACGGCCGCCGGCGGCAAGACCTGTCCTGCGTTTGTGGCGCAAGCCAGAGGGCGGCGCGATTGCCGACGGGGTGGCCGTGTTGGAGCGAAGGATACCAGCCCGGGCCGAGAGCAGCCAAGTGGAGAAGCCGCTCCGCTGGAGAGGCGACGGAGGGTCGCCACGTTATCGGACACCGCGCAAGCTTGTCGGGCCGCCCGATAAGCTTATCGGCGGCAAGACAAGGTTGTCGGGAGAGATCGTCAGCTTATCCATGGCGCGTCAAGCTTATCCACCGCGCGGTAACGTTATCGGGCGGCCCGACAGACTTATCGGCGGCAAGACAAGGTTGTCGGGAGAGAACCTCGGCTTATCCATGGCGCGTCAAGCATATCCACCGCGCGGTAACGTTATCGGGCGCCCCGACAAGCTTATCGACGGCAAGACAAGGTTGTCGGGAGAGATTCTCGGCTTATCCATGGCGCGTCAAGGTTATCCACCGCCCGGTAACGTTATCGGGAAGCCCGACAAGCTTATCCGTGGCGACACAAGGTTATCGACGGCGCGTTAACGTTATCGAGGGCCGCGTCAACGTTATCCACGCCAACACAAGGTTGTCGGATGGGAAACAAGCTTGTCGCGCCGCCGATAAGGTTGTCGGGCCGCCAGGGCGGGGTAGCCCGCCCTGGAGCCGTCGGCGTGGTTATCGGGTAGAGGGGCGCTCCGTCGATCCGTGCTGCAGGATCGCGTTCCACACCAGCGGATGGCTGCCGATCGTCGAACCGCGCCAGATGGGGTTGATGGCGAAGAGCAGAAGGCTTCCCTTGCCGGACGGAACCTCGACCACGGCGGCCCGGCGCGCCAGCTCGCCTCCGTTCTCGAGCAGGCCGGAGACCAGAAGGTCGTCGGCGTCGCCAAAGCGCACCACGGTCCTCGGACGGAGCGCCTCGGGAATGACGGCGGGATTGTCCCGCTGCTCTTCGTGGCCGAGCGGCCGCGCCTCCCAGCGCTCGACCTTCGCCGGCGCCGGCCGCGGGGGCTGAGGGGCTCGGCCCTGCGGCGCGTCCACGTCTTTCGGGCCGCCGCGGCCCGTCGGGCGGTCGGCCTCCTCCCGGACCCAGCCGCCCATGGCCGAGTTGCTGAGCTCGAAGCTCATGCCCGCGGAGCTGTACACCGACAGGCGGTCGCCCAGGCCGTCGACGATCGGCGACTTGGGTTCCGGAAAGCGCGCGTCGAGAATGCTGCCGACCACCTTGAGATTCCTGGTCCGGGTCACGCGCACGCCGGGAGCCATGCCGGTGGAGATCATGAGCTGCGCCGTGTCCTCGACGCCGACCAGCAGGCCGCCCTGCTCCACGAAGCGTCGCAGGTGATCGAGGCCGGCGAAGCCGAGGCCGGGACGCTGGTCGTCGGTCGAATCGATCCTGCCGAGGTTCGGCGTTTCCGGCGTGGTCTTCCAGGGCATCGGCTCGCCCCACATCGGCAGGCCCTGGACGAGGATCATCGGATCTCCGAAACCCACGGGCGGAAAGAGGATGACGTCGTAGCTCGCCGCGAGATCCGGGTCGGCCGCCACGTCCTGGGTGCTGATGTAGCTGTAGGGAATCCTGAGCAGATCGAGCCTCTGGCGCCACCAGCCCTCGGTCTGAGTGTCGATCCAGGTGTGCAGCAGCGCGATGCGCGGCTTCCCGACCGGCCGCGTCGCGACCTTCGGTCCGACGGCGGACGCCGCCACGGACTCCACGCTCAGGCCGGCCTCGGCCACGTTCCGGCGGAAGGCGTCGAGGCCGTCCTGCGAAAGGTTTCGGATCAGCCAGGTGCCCTTGGGATGCTCGTGTCCGCCGGCCTTGAACGGTTCGGCCGCGGCCTCGACCGTGGCGTCCCCGAGCGCGTAGCGCAGGCTGATCATTGCGTCGTCGCCATGCTGAGCCAGGAGGAACACGGGGCCATCTCCACGAACGTTCCCGGCCGGCCGGCCGGGCTCCTCGACGCGGCTCATCGCGGCGGCCAGCGCTTCCTTGCCGGTGATCCGCACGGCCTCGGTGTCGAACAGCGCGGGGAAGCTCCAGCCGGTGTCGTCGTACGGGTTCTTCTGCGGATCGTCGGGGCTCCAGTACTGGCGGTCGAGCAGGGCGTCGGCGATGCGGCTGTACGGCTGGTCCATGCGCACGACGTAGCTGCCGGCCAGGAACGTCCGCGTCGAGGTCGCCTTGTCCAGGCTCACCGTGAGCGCCTTGTCAGCGCGCGAGATCTCGACGTGCTGCGCTGCGAGGACCCGCAGCAGCTCGGCCTGGGCGCCCGGCCGGCGGTCGTCGGCGGGAAGGACGTACGCCGCCGGTCCCTCCCGCTCGGGCTTGGTGACCGACCGCTTGCTCTTCTCCCAGAAGTTGCGGAGCAGTTGCTCGCGGTTGTCCGCCACGAAGGCCAGCGAGATCAGGAGCCCGGTCTGCTCGTAATTGTTGTTGTTGCGCTGCGACCAGGAGACGCTCCGGTACGGAGGGTCCTGGCGATACCAGGTGCGGGAGGTCCCGTTCGGACCGATCTCGCGCATCTCGGTGTCGGCGCCGGCGTTGCCGAAGGTCTCGTAGAGCCGCGAGACGCCGTTGTGCATGGCCGCCATGAACATCAGGTAGCCCGGGCTCCAGGTGTCGAAGTCGCCATGGGTGTAGACGCCCGGCATGCCGAACTTGCCCATCTGCGCCACGTTCGTCCAGCCGAAGAGCTGCCACTCGTTGGTGAGGATGGGATCGACCCAGGCGTTGTAGGGGCCGTCGCCGACCGTGTTGTCGTAGAGGAACGGCACCGACTCGTGGAGGTCGTGCAGCACCTGGGCGTGCCAGGCGAGGTAGGTGTCGAGCACCTGCCGGGAGAGCGAGAGCGTCAGGCCCATGGCGTCGCGGTTGTTGTCGTGCGCCACGTAGTGGCCCCAGTAGGACAGCAGGGGCTCGTTCGCCTTGGGATGCGCGAGGTGCCAGCGGTAGATGTCCACCTTGCGGTCGCGGCCGTCGACCTCGACGACCGGCGTGATGAGGGTGATCACGTTGTCGCGGATGGCCTGGATGTAGGGGCTCTCGTCGACCGCGAGGCGATAGGCCAGCTCCATCAGGGCCGTGGGAGCGCCGGTCTCGGGCGAGTGGATGGTGCCCGTGATGTAGTAGACCGGCACGCTCGACGTGATCAGGGGCTCGGCGCGCGCGTCGTCGAGCTTCAGGAGCCGCGGGTCCGCGAGCTGGGCGAGCCGCGCGTCGTTCTCCTTCTGGCGCTCGAGGTTGGCCTCCGAGCTGACCGCCACCGCGATGCGCTCGCGCCCCTCCTCGCTCATCCCGATCGAGACCACGCGCACCCGCGGGCTGGCCGCCGCGAGCAGGCGGAAGTAGCGGTTCACGTCCGCCGTGTAGGGCAGGATGCCCGGCGCTCCGGCGACGTCGCCGAGCACCGCGCTCGGGGAGGGCACGGTGGCGGACGCCGGCAGGTAGTCGGTGAGCGGCGAGTTGAACTCCGGCGCCGTGGTGTACTGCCGGATCTTCGCCGTGGCCTCGGCGTCGACGGGCTGATCGCGGCTGGGTTCGAGCTTCGTCGGGACGCGGGTCTGGGCTTCGAGAGAGGACGCGAGCAGAAGGGCGACAAGGATGGAGCGGCGCATCCGGAATCCTCCAGGAACAGGCGAACGGTTGCGCCGGGCATCGTATCTCAGGCCGTGCCGCTCCGGTCCGGCCTCCTCAGAGCTCCGCCCAGCGGCGGACCAGGTTGTGGTAGATCCCCGTGAGCTGCACGGCCGAAGGGTGGTCGGGCAGGTCGCGGCTGATCCTCTGGATGGCGGCGTCGAGGTCGAACAGCAGGGTGCGCTCGGCGTCGTCGCGGATCATGCTCTGGATCCAGAAGAAGGAGCAGACGCGCGCGCCGCGGGTGACCGGACGGACGTGATGGAGGCTCGTCGACGGGTAGAGCACCAAGTGGCCCGGCGGGAGCTTGACGCTGTGGACGCCGTAGGTGTCCTCCACCATGAGCTCGCCGCCGTCGTAGTCCTCGGGGGCGGAGAAGAAGAGGGTGGCCGAGAGGTCGGTGCGGATGCGGTGCGGCGTGCCCGGGACCTGGCGGATGGCGTTGTCCACGTGCGTGCCGAACGACTGGCCGCCCTGGTAGCGGTTGAAGAGCGGCGGGAAGACCTGCAGGGGCAGGGCGGCCGTGATGAAGAGCGGGTTGCGCTGCAGCGCGCCGAGGACCATCTGGCCGAGCTCCCGGGCGGCCGGGCTGTCCTCGGGCAACTGCTGGTTGTCCTTCGCCCGCGCCGACTGGGGGCCGGCGGTGACGCGGCCGTCCACCCATTCGGCGCGGTCGAGGATCTGGCGCGCCTGCGCCACCTGCTCCGCGGTAAGAACGTCGGGAATCCGGATCAGCATGGTCTTCCCCTTCTGCTCAGAAATCCAGGCTCGTGGTGAGGGCGACCGAACGGCCGGCGCCCGGGATGAAGTGGCCGCCGCCGACGCGGTCGATGTACTCCTCGTCGGCCAGGTTGTTGACGTTGAGCCGCAGGGTGAGCCGCTCGCTCCAGTCGTAGGAGACCATCGCGTCGTAGAGCTGGTAGGCGGGCGCCACCCGGCGCGTGGTCGTGCTGTTCAGCCGGTCTCCCACGTACTGAACGCCGCCGCCGACCTCGAAGCCGAACGGCAACCGCCAGGTCGTCCACAGGCTCGCCGAGTGCTCCGGCGCGTTGGCGAATTCCCGTCCGACCTCGACGGCGGTGTTCGACCTCACGATCTCGCTGTCGAGCCGGGTGTAGCCGAAGAAGGTGGTCCAGCGGTCGGTGATCCGGCCCGAGCCGCCGATCTCCACGCCGCGGATGCGCTGCTCGCCGTCGAGGACGATGGCCGGGTCGCCCGGGTTGATGCCGGGCGTGCGGGCGTTGACCTTCTCGGCCTGGAACACCGCGGTGCTCATCGCGAGACGGCCGGAGAGCAGGTCCCACTTCGTGCCGACCTCGAAGCTGCGGCTTTTTTCGGGTGCGAGATCGGCCGTGCTGGCGGTCAGGGAGAGCCCCGTGTTGCCGTCCGCCGAGGGGTTGAACGAGGTGCTGGCCGACGCGTAGACGCTGCCGTTCGGCAGGGGTTTGAAGACCACGCCGGCCCGCCAGCTCAGCATCTCGTCCGTGCGCTCGAAGGGCGTGACCACGCCGTCCACGGCGACGGACCTGTAATCGATCTCGAAGCGGTCCAGCCGCAGGCCGCCCGTCAGCTTCCAGCGCTCGTCGAGCTTCACGGTGTCGTTCGCGTAGAGCGCCAGGGTGTCGGCCGTGCTCTCGGTGCGCGCGCCGGTGCGCGTGATCGTTCCGGTGTAGGGGACGTTCGGATCGGGGTGGAAGAGGTCGGCCACCGGCGCGTTCGGTCCGCTGCGGGCGTGGTTCTCCGAATCCTCGCGGACGACCTCGGTGCCGGCGATGAGGGCGTGGCCGATCGTTCCGGTCTCGAAATGGAACGTCAGGTCGTTCTGCTGGGCGAGGATGGTGTCGGTGAGGTCGCGCGACTGGATCTGGCGGTTGATGTTGGTGCTGTCGGTGCTCACGAAGCGCGGCGCGGTGATGATCGAATCGCGATCGGCCCGGCCGTGGCGCACGAGGCTGCGCAGGGTGATCGAATCGCCGAAGTCGTGCTCCACGGTGACCGTCGCGAGATCGGTGACGGTCTTTTCATAGTCGCGGTCCTTGAGACCGTAGAAGTTGCCGAAGTCGACCGGCGGCGCCTGGTCGGCGTACTGCGCGAGCGGGATGTTGGTGTTCGGCACCCAGGGCAGGCCGTACTCGGGGATGTTGTCCTGGTCGAGGCGGGAGAAGCTGGCCGTCACCCGGGTGGGCGTGCCGAGACCGAACGCGATCGACGGAGCGATGCCCCAGCGCTCGTTGGTGACCACGTCGCGGCCGGGGACGTCGCCCTGGTTCCACACGGCGTTGATGCGCACGGCCGTGCCCGGGATCGCGAAGCCTTCGAGCGGTTGATTGATGTCGATCGTGGCGCGGTTGTAGTCGTCGCTGCCGGCGCCGAACGTGGCATGGTGGGCTGCGCCCGCGGACGGCGTCTTGCTGGACAGGTTGATCGCGCCGCCGGTCGAGCCGCGGCCGCTGTAGAGCGAGGCCGGCCCCTTGGCCACCTCGACCTGCTCGATGTTGTACGGGTCGCGCGTGTAGGCGCCGAAGTCGCGGACGCCGTCGACGAAGATGTCGTTGCGCGCCGCGAAGCCGCGGATGGAAAGGTTGTCGCCGGGCAGGCCGCCGCCGCCCTCGCCGGCCTGAATGCTGATGCCGGTCACGTTGCGCAGCACCTCGCGCAGCGTCGTGGCGCCCTGCTGCTCGATCATTTCGCGCGGGATCACCGTGATCGTCTGCGGCGTGTCGCGCAGCGGCTCGGTGTACTTGATCGACGACGGGCCCGGAGCCGGCGCCGCGACGTCGATCGTCTCGCCGAGCCACAGGTCGAGCGTGACGGTGCGCTCGCCCGTGACCCGCGCGCTGACCCCGGTGTCGCGAAGGAGGGTGCGCAGGGCCTGGTCCGCGGTGAGGACGCCCGACACGCCCGGCGAGGCCACCGAGCCGATCTCGGCGCTCGCGGCCTCCACGTCGATCCCCGTCTTCTCCTCGAACGCCGCGAGGACCCGGTCGAGCGGGCCGGGAGGAATGTCGAAGCGGTAGACCGTGTCCTCCTGCGTCTGGATCGCGGACGGCAGATCCGCGCTGTTCATCCAGGCGGCGGCCACCCCGGGAGGCGTCGCCTTGTCGTGACTCACCCAGGCGTAGGCGCTCGTCTCCAGGCGTCCGCTGAGGGACGCCGTCGCCGCGAGGGTCCCCAGGGCCAGCCAGCGCGGCCGTCGGCCCGAACGCTTCCTTCCCTTGCCCTTCGAATCCTTTTTTCTCATGACTCTCTCCTCCCGATCCGGAAGTTCTGGAACCGGCGCCAGGCGAGCGCCAGGCCGGTCCACACGAGGAAGGCTCCGCTCGCCGACGCCAGTCCGGCGATCGTCTGGCCGAGAAAGCCTCCCGCTTCGCCCGTATGAATCCATCGCAACCAGGCCCTGAGCTTCTGACCGCGGCTCTGGCCTGAATAAGGTTCCCAACGCACGACCTCGCCGCTCTGGCGGTCCGCGGTGAGCTGCCCGCGGAGATCGGGACGCCCGCGCTGGCCGCGGTAGATCGTGAAGGACAGCGGCGCGTCCGCGTCCGGGGGCAGGCGCAGGGTGAGGCTCGTCCAGTCCGGCACCTGCCGCTCCGCCAGGGCCCAGGCCCGGTCGAGACCCTGAAGCGGCATGGGCCCGGTCTCGGCTCCCCGCCCTTCGCCGCCGGGCCCGGGACCCTGGCGCTCCGGCGGCTTCTCGCCGGCCAGGCGGTAGACCAGGCTGCCGGCCCAGGGATAGGAGATGACCACGCCCGAAACGACCACGAGGGCGAGCGGGATCGCCGCCCAGGAGCCGAACACGTTGTGCCAGTTGAAGTCGCGCGCCTTGCCGGACAGACCGCGCCGGAACCACAGCACGTTGCGGAACTGGAGCCGCGTCCAGAGCCGCGGCACCCAGATGTAGATGCCGGACAGGACGAGGAACAGGAAGGCGAGGTTGCACGCGCCGGTGACCGCCCTCGCGGCGTCCCGGTTCTCGTCCTGCGCGCCGAGCCAGCGGTGCCAGTCGGTGACCTTGCGGAAGAAGGCGCGGACCGTCTTCGATCCTTCGCCCAGGACCCGGCCGGTATAGGGATTGACGTAGACCGAGCGGTTCCGCCCGAGGCTCACCGCGGCCGGAGCGTCGGGGTCGGCCTGGAGGGCGATGGAGGAGGGCTTCGCGCGGGGATCGGTCTCGAGAGCCTTCGCGACGAGGGTCGAGATCGGCAGCCGCGACGTTCCCGGAGCGGGCGGAGCCGACGCGTAGCCCCGGTCGGCCCACTCGGTCATCTGCCGCTCGTACATGAGCAGCACGCCGGTGGCCGACATGACCAGGATCACGATCCCCGCGGCCACGCCGACCACGAGGTGGATCCAGAAGACGGCCTTGCGAAACGGCAGGGTCAAGAGACTCCTTCCGGGAGAGGGCACACCTCCGGCGGAAGGGGCGGACTTGCGCTAGACTAGACGCGCGCAGCCCAGCTCCCCGGAGCTCGGTCCGCCAGGCGGCGATCGTCCCCTCTCCCCAGAGTCAACGGTCGCCGCTTGCTCTTTCTGTTCTCGCCCGACTTCTTGAGATACAATCTCAATAACGACAAAGAGATACTGCACCAATCCGGTCCTGTTTGTCAATGGGAAGCGGGGAAGCCGGTCTTGCGCCGAGCGCTTGATCAAATCGTGTCCCGATTTTTCTGTCCGTGGCACCAGGACAGGTAGAGGGGATCTCCGGGCCGCCGGCTCCGTCGATGGAGCGCGGGACGCAGCGCCTTTGGGGCCCCTGCGGCGAACCATCTATCGAGGAGGTACAACATGGGTTTCAACGAGAGAGTGTGCAAGGTCGTTCTGCTGGTGATCGCCCAGGCCGTGACTCTGAGCGTCGCGTCTCACGCCGCTTGCGGCGAGGCGAGCTGCGTTGCCTCGCAGGGCACCTACATCAGCCATTTCACCGGCACGGGGTGCACCGGCACCGAGTCCTACTACCTGCCGTACGACGGCTATGCCTATCAGTGCCGGACGTGGAACGGCACCGGTGACTGCGGCACGGTGCACCGGACGGTCACCAACCGTTCCTACCGCATGAACAACGGCAGTTGCCAAAACGCCTGGCCCTCGGGCAACACGCTCAGCGACTTCGTCACCGTCTACCGCTCTCCCACGACGCAGCCGCCGGTCGCCTGCGGCTGGACATCCACGAGCAGCGGCACGGCCCCGCTCGGTGTCTGGTTCTACGGCACCTGCAGCTATGACCCGGACGGCGGATCGATCACCAACTACCAGTGGGATCTCTGGGAAGGGACGGACTGGGGCAGCGTCACGTACCACACCTACTACTACCCGGGGAACTACTCGATCTGGCTGACCGTCTGGGACGACGAAGGTCAGTCGAGCACCTCCTACGTCGGCACGATCTGGGTGTACTGAGCGCGGCCAGCTTCGCGCCGCTCTCGACGGTTCGCGCCGTCGAGAGCGGCCCTCTCGTCAGATCGGTCGTCTTCCCTGGAGCAGCCGGATGACCAGGACCACCACGGCGACGATGAGAAGAAGGTGGATCAGCCCGCCGGCGACGTGAAACACCAGGAAGCCGAGCGCCCACAGCACCAGCAGTACCACGAGTATCGTCCAGAGCATCGTTCTGTCCCTCCCTGATCCGTTGGTTAGACCTGCGGGAACATGGACTGTGCAAAGGCCGGACCATTCTAGAAGGAATCCGGCCGGCATGCGTCCGCGGAGAGGTTGAGGTAGATTCCGGCGCGGAGGCTTCGCATCCGTGCCCGAGCCGACCTCGTCCTCCCGTTGCGATTCACGCCCGGCCGTCGCCTGGATGGTTGGAGCGGCCCTCTGCCTGCTCCTCGCCTGTCGGGAGCGGTCGATGGACGAATGTCAGGAGCTGGCGAAGGCGCGGCATTTCAAAGAGGCGGAGAGCGCCTGTCTCGCGGCCTTCGACGCGACCGGCGATCCCGGGGCCCTGGTCCTGGCCGCCGACGTGCAGTGGGCGCAGGGCGACCCCGGGCGCGCCCGGACGACCTACGAGCGCGCGTTGAAACAGGGGCAGGCGGGAGCCGACAGCGGCGACCTTTCCGACGCGGCGCAGGCCGCCGAGCGGCTGTTCTACATGGCCTGGGAGAGGACCGAGACCCGCCGCGCCCTGAGGTACGCCCTCACCTGGTTCGAGACGGCGGAGGAGATCGGCGACGGCGATCTCCAGGTCCGCTCTTCGGTGGCGCTGTACACGGCGCTCTCCGGGTTGGGCGACCTCGACGGCGCCGACCGCGCGCTGGAGCGGGCGCTGAAGCTACGGGAGAGCCACGAGGACGCCGCGCTCGCCCAGGTGCTCCTCAACCTCGGAGCCCTGCGCCTCGGCGAGGGCCGGATGGCGCTCTCCCGCGAGGCCTCGGAGCGCGCCCTGGCCCTGGCCGGCGAAGGGCGGGAGCCGCGCTTCTACCGCTCCGTCCATCTCAATCTGGTCGACGCGAGTCTCGCCCTCGGCGACCTGCCGGCGGCCGGGCGCCACCTCGCCGCGGCCGAGCGCTACGCGAGCGACGAAGGCCGGAGCGCGCTGCTCTACTACCGGAGCCGCGTCGAGCTCGCGCGCGGCCGGTACGAGAGCGCCCTGGAGGCCGCCGAGGCGGCGCTCGCCGGCGATCCGCCGCCGGGTTGGGCCTGGGAGCTTTTCGTACAGAGGGGCGCCGCCGAGGAGGCGCTGGGAGATCTCCGCGCGGCCGAGGCGTCCTACGGCCGGGCCGCCGACCTGGTCGAGGCGACGCGGGCCGACCTCGGCTACGACGAATTCAAGGCCACCCTCCTCGACGCCCGGCGGAAGCCCCTGGAGGCGCTCTTCCGCCTGCAGGCCCAGGCCGGCCGGTCCCGGGAGGCGCTCGCGACCGTGGAGCGTGCCACCGCCAGGTCGTTCCTCGACGCCTTCATCCAGTCCACGACCGGGGGACCCGGCCTGCCGACCGTCTCGGGGTCGGCCCTTGCGGCGGTCGACCGCGCCGAGGCGCTGAAGGACCTGCTGCCGGCCCTCTCCCAGTCGCCGGCCGTGGCTCCGCGGCCTCTCGCCGAGGCGCTCGGAGGGCTGGGCGATCGCCAGGCGCTGATCTTCTTCGAGGCCGAAGGCCGCTTCTGGCGGATCGGGGTCCGAGGAGGCCGGATCCGGATCGAGCCGCTCGCGGACCCGGCGGAGGAGATCGGGCGCCGGGTGGACGATTTCCTGGCGCATCCGGACGACCGGCTGCCGACCGGGGAGCTCGGTCGACGGCTGCTGCCGGCCGGCTCGCTGCCGGCTCCGGGAGAGGCGGTCTTCCTCGTTCCGGACGGCGTGCTCGGCCAGGTCCCTTTCGCCGCCCTGAGGCCGGCGGGCCGCTGCCTCGTGGAGGATCATCCGGTCGTCTATGTCCCCAGCCTGAGCGCCCTGGCCGCTACGGCCCCCCGGCCCGACGCCGAAGAGGGGCCGGCCGTGGTCCTCGGCGATCCGCGCGGCGATCTTCCGGCGGCGGCGCGGGAGGCGCGCGAGGTGGCCGCCTGGCTCGAGACCGCTCCGCGAACGGGCAAGGATGCGGCGCGGCCGGCCCTCGAGCGGGCGTCGGGGGCGTCCGTGCTCCATCTCGCCACGCACACCGGGATCGGTCCCCGCGGGCCGTGGCTGGCGCTGGCCGACGGCGACGTGAGCTCCGGGTTCCTGCTGGCCCGACGCATCCGGCCGCGGCTGGTGACGCTCGCGACCTGCGCCTCGGCGGCCCGGCGCGGCCGCGGGCTCTGGGGGTCGCTGGCGGCCTCGTTTCTCGCCGCCGGCAGCCGCGCCGTGCTGGCCTCGCTCTGGTCGGTGGAGGACGAGGCGGCGCGCCGGTTCGTCCTCCGCTTCTACGCCGAGGGCGGCGCTCGCGATCCGGCGCCGGCCCTGGCCCGGGCCCAGCGGGCGGCGATCGCCTCCGGCGAGCCGCCGTCGGCCTGGGCCCCTTTCGTCCTCGTCGCGACCCAGTGAAAGGAGACCGTCATGTTGCCCATCAGGATCTGGAGCGCCCTGGCCCTGTCAACGATTCTCTACTTCCTGCCGGCGCCGGCCGCGGCGCAAGGCTCCGGCGTGAGCGTGAAGCAGGATGGCGATTCGATCGTGTTGGTCCCGGATGATCCGGGAAAAACCTATCTGATCCTCGGCTTCCCGCGCGACGCCGACCCGAAGGGCGGCCCGGAGGCGGGCCGGCTTTCCACTCTGACCGGAGAGCAGCGGCTTCCCGCCAAGCAGTTCTCGAAGCTCGTCGTCCTGGAGATGAGGCCGGTCTCCGAGATCACCCTGACGCCCGGATCGGCCGGCTGGCAGCTCACGGCGAACCCCTGCCAGGCCGGAGCCTGCGAGAAACCGTTTCCATTGGGCTGCCCGCCCAGGTGTCCGCTTCTGTATCTGATCAACCCGCAGATCCGGGACGGGATCTCGAACCCGAAGTGATAGCCTCATGAAGAGATGGACACCCGTGCCGTGGACGCTTCCGATCCCGAGCGGGAGGCCCGCGACGCGCTCGCCCGGGGCGACCGGGAGGGCGCTCTCGCGGCGCTCATGCGGATCTACGGCTCGCCGCTCTACCGGTTCTGCCGCCAGATGGTGGCGGATGGCGACCTGGCGCTGGACGTCCAGCAGACCACCTTCCTCCAGGCCTTCGAGGGGCTGGCGGGCTTCGGCGGGCGGTCGTCGTTCCGGGCCTGGCTCTATGGCATCGCCCGCCACCGCTGCCTCGACGCGATCAAGAGCGCCCGCCGGCGGGAGAAGCGCTTCGCCCTGGCCGGCGAGCTGCCCGAGAAGCCGGCTCCGGGCAAGGAGGCCGACGTGAGCCTCGGGGAGCGGGCGCGGACCGAGGCGCTCCGCCGCTGCCTCGCCGACTTGCCTCCCCACGTGCGCGACGCCGTCCTCCTGCGCTTCCAGGAGGGGTTTTCCTACGAGCAGATGTCCCGCATGCTCCACGAGCGCGCGCCGACCCTGCAGGCGAGGGTGGCGCGGGCCCTGCCGGTGCTGCGCCGCTGCCTCGAAGGCGGAGGTTTCGCGGCGTGAGCGCCTGTCGCCGATTCGAGGAGGAGGGTCTCCTGCGGCTGGAGCAGGGCCTGCCCCTGGACGATCATTTCGCCACCTGTCCGGACTGCCTCGCGGAGCGCGCCGCGTACGAGCGCCTGCGGGAGGGGATCGCGAAGGCCGGCGACGGCATCGAGCCGCCGCCCGGCTGGCAGGCGGGGGTCTGGGCGGCGATCGAAGCGCGCAAGCGCCGGCGCCTGTCGGGCTGGTGGCTCCTGGTGCCCGCGGCGGCGGTCCTCCTCGTCGCCGTCCTCCTGCTGCGGCCGCCGACCCGGACCGCCCGGCTTGCTCTCGCGGTCGAGGTGGAGGCGGGCTCCGGTCCGGTCCGGCGCGGCGACGAAGCCCATCCCGGCGACCGGCTCCGGCTGCGCGCCGCGACCGGAGAGGCTCCGCACGCCGAGCTGCGGGTCTATCGCAACGACCGCGCGCTCGTGCTGCGCTGCTCGACCGAGCCGCCCTGCAGGCTCTCGGACGGCACGCTCGAAGCCGAGCTCGTCCTGCCCTCGATCGGTTCCTACCAGTCGCTCCTCCTGACCTCCGACCGGCCCCTGCCCGGCGCCGGAGGGGGGCTCGACGCCGACGTGGCGGCGGCTCTCGCGGCGGGCGCCCGGACGACGCTCGGAGGGGAGATCGAAGCCCGGTAGATCGATCTGTTGTGGAACGGAGACTTCCGTCGCCTCCTGGGATGGACGTCTTAACCCAAGGAGGTTTTCCATGAAGCGTTCCATCCCGATCCTGACCCTCGTCACCCTCGCCGCCTGCGGCGCGCTCCTGCCCGGCCGGGCAGGAGCACAGGTCCTCGAAAACCGGGCGAGCCGCATCCTCGTGCTGCCGGGCGTGACGGACGGCTCGCGCCCGGACATCACCGGCGGGTCGACGCTGCGCGACGACTGCGACGAGATCCTTCTCGTACCGGAGGGCAGCTCGACGGCCGGGCCCGGCAGCGTCGAGATCGCTCTCCAGACCGGCACGGACCGGGGCGAGACCTGGTGGAAGGGGCTGCAGCTTTTCATCGACGGCCGGGAGGCGCAGTCGATCAAGGCGGAAGGCAACGGCGGCAGGTCAGCGGGCTTCCTGCCGATCCTGCCCAACGAGCTGTCCACCGCCCAGCTCGTCTTCGTCAAGCCGAAGTTCCTCGGCGCCGCGACCAACGTCTACCAGGCCGTCGGTCTCGACCGTCTCGCGAACCGCAGGTTCGTCCTCCTCTGGCGCCGCGACCGGTGCTGACGGGTGACTGATCCGGTCCCGGCGGGGACGCCCAGCCCCGCCGGGACCGAAACCTCCTTCGCGGCCGCCGCGTATAAACCGGCCAGGAACCGGTGTGCCCGGCATCCATTTCGAGGGAGGTGCCCGTGAAGGGAATGATATTGGGCGTTGCAATGCTAGCCCTGGCGGGGCCGGCGGCTGCCGCCAGCCTGTACCAGGATTACCATCCGTTCGCCGAGGTCGAGCGGCAGCTCCAGGCCTGGAGCCAGGAGCATCCGAAGGAGGTCGAGCTGATCACCATCGGCCAGTCGGCCGGCGGCCGGCCTCTCCACGTGATCCGCGTCGCCGGTCCCGGGTCCGATCCGGACACCCGGCCGGCCGTGTTCGTCGGCGCGAACCTCGCCGGCCATCACAATGCCGGCACCGAGGCCGCGCTCGACCTGATCCGGACCCTGCTCGACGCTCCGGCGGACAGCCCGGCGGCGAAGCTCCTCGGGTCCTACAGCTTCTACGTCGCGCCGGCGCTCAACCCGGACGCCCAGGACGCGATCTTCGCCACGCCGCGCGTCCGCCGCGGCGGCGACGGGCTCAAGATCGACCACGACGTCGACGGCCTGGAGGGCGAGGACCCGGCGGACGACCTGAACGGCGACGGCGCCGTCACGAAGATGCGGATCCCCGATCCGGCCGGCGAATGGCTCGCGGACTCGACCGATCCGCGGGTGCTCGTCGAGGCCGACTCCATGGAGCAGCGGGCGGGCGCCTTCCGCGTGGTGGCCGAGGGCCGCGACGACGACGGCGACGGCGAGCTCAACGAGGACGGCGCGGACGGCGTCTGGCCGGACCGGAACTTCCCGCACGCCTTCCCCTACTCGACGCCCGAGGCTGGCCCGTGGTCGAGCTTCGCGCCCGAGACCAGAGCGCTGCTCGACTTCCTGCTCGAGCGCCGCAACGTCGCCCTGGCGGTGGTCTACGGACCGGCGAACAACCTGCTCGCGGCGCCGCAGAGCCTGGGCGGCGGCGGCGACCTCGGCACCCAGAAGTTCAAGGTCCCGCCGCAGGCCGCCCGGTTCATCGGCCTCGATCCCGAGGAGGAGTACACGATCGACCAGGTCTGGGAGGTGGCCCAGAACATGTCGTTCGTCAAGCAGAACGGCATCACCAAGGATCAGCTCCAGCAGTTCCTCGGCGCCGGCCCGGCCACCAAGGTCGATCCGGCCGACCAGGCCTATCTCGACAAGTTCGCGGAAGGCTACAAGGAACGCCTGAAAAAGGCGGGCCTCTCCGCCGACCGGCCCGGCGCCCAGTATCGCAGGGGCGGCTTCACGCCGTGGCTCTACTACCAGTACGGCGCCATGGCCTTGGAGCTGGACGTCTGGGGAGTCCCCAAAGCGGAGAAGAAAAGCGAGGACAAGGCAGACGGCGCGCTCACGCTCGACAAGGTCGCGGCCATGACGACCGACGAGTTCATCGCCCAGGGCGAGGAGAAGATCGACGCCTTCCTCAAGGAGAACAAGGCGCCCGCCCAGTTCAGCGCCAAGGTGGTGATCGGCTACCTGCGCGGCGGGCAGATCGACCCCAAGGGTATGGTGGAACGCATGAAGCAGATGGGCGCCGGAGGGGGTGGTACCGGGACCGGCAAGCCGAGCGAGGCGGGCTCCCGCGAGCGCGAGGTGCTGGCCTGGGTCGACGCCAACGCTCCGGGGGCCTTCACCGCCTGGAAGCCGGTCACGCTGCCCGATGGCGCCAAGGCCGAGGTGGGCGGGCTCGATCCGTTCATCGAGATGAACCCGCCGATGGCCGTCCTGAAGCCGGCCCTCGCGGCGCACACCGAGACCGTGCTCGACCTCGCCGGCAAGCTGGCGAAGGTGGAGATCCTGTCGCTCGACGTCACCAGCCTGGGCAACGGCGTCTACCGGGTGAAGGCGGTGGCCGGCAACCGCGGCTATCTCGCCACCCACACGAAGCAGGGGGAGCGCGCCCGGGTGCACCTGCCGGTGCGGCTCAAGCTCCAGACCGGCAAGGGGGTCGAGATGGTGACCGGCTATCCGGAGGCCGTCTCCGACCGGCTCGAAGGCACCAGCGGCACCCTCACGGGCGAGTGGCTCGTGCGGGCCCAGCCCGGCGCGAAGATCGTGGTCGACCTGACCACCGACAACGCCGGCCGCGATCAGAAGACCACCCCCGTCGGGAAGGGAGCGTGACGCCATGAGAACCCGGATTCCAGGATTCCTCTTCGGCGCCCTGGCGCTCCTCGCCACGCTCGCCTCCGCCGCCGAGCCGCTCAAGCCGCAGGGCAAGGTGCCGGCGCCGCCCTACAACCGCCTGCACAGCTACGAGGAGATCGTCGACATCCTCAAGGGCTATGCCGCCGCCTACCCGCAGTGGACCCGCCTCGAGAGCATCGGCAAGAGCGCCCAGGGGCGCGACCTCTGGATGATCACGATCACCAACCCGGCGACCGGCCCGGAGCTGGCGAAGCCGGCCATGTACGTGGATGGCAACACCCACGCCAACGAGGTGCAGGGCGCCGAGGCCGCGCTCTACACCGTGGGCTACCTGCTCGAGAGCTACGGCCGGCTGCCGCGCGTCACCGAGATGCTCGACCGGTCGGTGTTCTACATCCTGCCCATGGTCAACCCGGACGGCCGGGCGCTGTGGTTCAAGGGCCCGTCCAACGAGGACTTCCCGCGCACCGTAATGGTGCCGGTCGACGACGACCGCGACGGGGCGGCCGACGAGGACGGCTACGACGACGTGGACGGCGACGGCTACGTCACCGAGATGCGCAAGAAGGTCCCGATGGGCCAGGGCACCCACCGGCTCGATCCCAAGGATGCGCGCCTGCTGGTGCCGGTCGCGCCCGGCGAGCTCGGCGACTGGGTCGAGCTCGGCAGCGAGGGCTACGACAACGACGGCGACGGCCGGGTCAACGAGGACACGGTGGGCTACGTCGATCCCAACCGCACATGGGGCTTCTCCTGGGAGCCGACCTACGTGCAGGCCGGCGCCGGCGACTACCCGCTGTCGATCCCGGAGACGCGGTCGATCGCGACGTGGGCGCTCCGGCACTGGAACGTGTCGGCCGTGCAGAGCTTCCACAACAACGGCCAGATGATCCTCCGCGGCCCCGGCGCCAAGGCCGACCCGCCCTACTCGCCGCAGGACCTCAAGGCCTACGACCTGATCGGCAAGGAGGGCGAGAAGATGCTGCCGGGCTACCGGTACTTCATCTCGTGGAAGGACCTCTACACCGTCCACGGCGCCACCACCGATCATTTCTACGGTCTCATGGGGGCCTTCGCCTTCACCAACGAGATGTACAACCCGCCGGCCGACTTCGACAAGAACGGGGAGATCAGCGACGAGGAGCTGATGAAGTTCAACGACGTGCTCTCGCTCGGCCGGCAGTTCGTGGACTGGCACCCGTACGACCATCCGCAGTACGGCAGGGTCGAGATCGGCGGCTTCAAGCGCGACGTGAACCGCGTCCCCGAGGGCTGGGCGCTGGAGGACGAGACGCACCGCAACAGCGCGTTCGTCCTGTTCCACGCCTACCACCTGCCGAAGCTGTCGATCGGCATCCCGACGGTGAAGAAGGAGGGGGACCGGCTGTGGCGCCTGGAGGTCCCGGTGCTCAACGAGCGCGCCATCCCGTCGATGGCCGCCGTGGCGGTGAACGGCAGGCTGTTCCGTCAGGACCTCGCCACCATCGGCGGTAACAGCGGGGCCAAGGTGATCGCGAGCGGCCTGGTGGACGATCCGTACCTCGACAAGGTCGAGCTCCAGGAGCACCGCCCCGAGCGCCTGATGGTGCCCGGCGTCGACGGCCTGTCGACCCGCATCCTCTTCTTCCTGGTGCAGGGGGACGGCGACGTCACGGTCACCTACGACAGCGTGAAGGGCGGCAAGGTGTCGAGGAAGGTGGAGCTGCGCGAGACGAAGTGAGGTGATTGGGACGGGCCCTCCCGTATAATGGCGGCGCAACCGAACCGCCGAGGGAGGGCCCGTCCCGGATGAGCTTGCAGCAGAACCGGCAGCAGGTCTTCGGATCCGCTGCCGCCTTCCCCGGCATTCTCCATGAGCCCGCCGGCCTGGCCCGGCTGCTGGCGGAGCGCCACCGCGGCCAGACCGTGGTCTTCACCAACGGCTGCTTCGACCTGATCCACCGCGGCCACGTCGAGTACCTGGAGCGCGCCCGGGAGCTGGGCGACGCCCTCGTGGTGGGGCTCAACTCGGACGAGTCGGTGCGCCGCATCAAGGGGCCCGAGCGCCCCCTGGTGCCGCTCGCCGACCGCGCCGCCGTGGTGGCCGCGCTCGCCGCCGTGGACTACGTGACGTCCTTCGACGAGCCCACGCCGCTCGAGCTGATCCGCTCCCTGCCCGTGCAGGTGCTGGTCAAGGGCGGCGACTGGCCGGAGGAGCTGGTGGTAGGGGGCGACGTCGTCCGCCAGCGCGGCGGCCGGGTGGTCTGCCTCGGCAGCGGCGCGCCGGACCTCTCCACCAGCGCGCTCGTGGCCCGGATCCGGGGGGAGACGGCTCCGACGCCGGACCTCCGGGAGGCGGACGGTCCCCTCGGCGTGCTCGCCGGCGAGGTCGGCCACTGCCTGGACGTGCACGGCCAGATCCTTGAGCGCTGCGGCGAGGCGTTCGCACGGGCCTCCGAGCTGCTCGGCCGGGCGCTGCGCGGCGGCGGCTGCGTCTACGCCTTCGGCAACGGCGGCAGCGCCGCCGACGCCCAGCACTTCGCGGCCGAGCTAGTCGGCCGGTTCCGCGCCGACCGCGGCCCCCTGCCGGCGGCCTCGCTGGTGACGGACAGCTCCGTGCTCACCGCGCTCGGCAACGATTTCGGCTTCGAGGAGATCTTCGCCCGCCAGGTGGCGGCGCGGGTGCGGCCCGGCGACGTGGCGCTCGGCATCAGCACCAGCGGCGGCTCCCGCAACGTGCTCAACGGCCTCATGCGCGCCCGGGAGCTGGGCGCGCGGACCATCGGACTGACCGGCGAGAGGGGGAGGCAGATGGCCGGCATCTGCGACGTGGCGATCCTGGTGCCGTCGACGGACACGGCGCGCATCCAGGAGGTCCACTCCCTGCTCCTCCACAGCCTGGTCGAAGCCCTCGAACGCGGTCGGGAATGAGCGGCCGGCGCGCCCTCCTCCTCGACCGCGACGGCACCCTCGTGGCGGACGCGGGCTATCTCGCGGAGCCCTCGGGGCTGCGCCTGCTGCCCGGCGTCGCCGCGGCGCTCGCCCGCGCCCGGGATGCCGGCTGGCTGCTGATCGTGGTCACCAACCAATCGGGCGTCGCCCGCGGCCTGATGACCGAGGCGGCGGTGGAGGCGGTCCACGAGGCGCTCCGCCGGCGGCTGGGCCGCCGGGGCGTGGCGCTCGACGGCATCTACGTCTGCCCGCATCATCCCGAGCTGGGCGAGCCTCCGCTGCGCGCCGACTGCTCCTGCCGCAAGCCGCGGCCCGGCCTCCTCCTGCGCGCCGGGCGGGAGCACGGGCTCGACCTCGGCCGCTCGTTCATGATCGGCGACCGCGAGCGCGACGTGGAGGCGGGCCGCGCCGCCGGCTGTCGCACCGTGCTCCTGGCTCGAACGAAGACGACGACCTGCTCTCCCGACCACGTGGCCCCCGGCCTCGCGAAAGGTGTGGATTGGATCCTCGGACAGCCTTGAGCCAGGGTTTCGCCGGCCGCCGCGTCCTCGTGCTCGGGGACGTGATGCTCGACAAGTACCTCTTCGCCCATGCCGAGCGCATGTCGTCCGAGGCGCCGCTGCCGATCTTCGAGATCCTCGACATCGACTGCCGGCCGGGCGGCGCGGGCAACGTCGCCGCCAACGCCGCCAGCCTGGGAGCGGAGGTCCGCCTGGCCGGCGTGACCGGCTGCGACGAGGACGGTGGGCGTCTGCACGCCGTCCTCAAGGAGCTCGGGGTGGACACCGGCTGGGTGGTGGCCGATCCGTCGCGGCCCACGACCACGAAGTCGCGCCTCATCGCCCAGGGCAAGCAGGTGGTGCGCTTCGACCACGAGGTGCGCACGGAGCCCGACGGCCACGGCTCGGAGCGGCTGCGCGCCGACCTGGAGGCGCTGGTGGAGTGGGCGGAGGTCTGCGTGGTGTCGGACTACGCCAAGGGCGTGGTCGGCGCCGATCTGTGCCGCTCGCTGATCGCCGCGGCCGGCCGGCTCGGGCGCGCCGTGGTGGTCGATCCCAAGGGAGCCGACTACGGCAAGTACGCCGGCGCCGACGTGCTCACCCCCAACCTCTCGGAGGCGCTCCTCGCCTGCCGCCGCTTCGAGCCGCCGAAGACCGAGGAGGAGGTGCTCGAGCTGGGCCTGGAGCTGCTGTCGTCGTGCCGCGCCGGGGCGGTGCTGATCACCCGCGGCCCCGGCGGCATGAGCCTGGTTAGCGCGGACCGCCAATGCCGGCACATCCCGACGCGGACGCAGGAGGTCTACGACGTCACCGGCGCCGGCGACACGGTGGCGGCGGTCCTGGCGCTGGGCCTCGCCGCCGGGCACCCTCTGGAGCTGGCCGCGGACCTGGCCAACCACGCGGCGGGCGTGGTGGTGAAGAAGCTCGGCACCGCCCTGGTCAACCCCGCCGAGCTGCGCGCCAGCTACGGAGTCTGAATGTCCGGGCCGCCTCCCTCCATCGGCATCGCCCTGGCCGGCTTCCGGCTCGGCCACACCATGCGGATGAGCCGCATCATCGCCGCCCTGCGCGCTCAGGGGCACCGGGTGGTGGTCTACACCGCGGACGAGGGCGCGCGCTACCTGGCGGAGGTGATGCCGGACGTGCCGCTCCACGAGGTCCCGACCTTCTCCTACGTCCAGCGGCAGGGGAGGGTGGACTACCTGCGCACCGCGGTGCCGGGGACCGCGCGCATCCTGGCCGGGCCGTGGATCATCCGCCGCATGGAGAACGAGCTGCGCGAGGAGAACGTCCGGCTGCTCCTGGTGGACTTCGAGCCCTTCGTCTCCCGCGCGGCGAAGCGGCTGGGGATCCCCCGGGTGAGCGTCAACCACCAGGACGTGATGCGGGCCTGCCGCCGGCCGGACCGGTTCGACAAGATCCTGTCCTTCACCGCGGTGAAGACCGTCATCCGCTCCTACCTGCCGCCGGTGGACCTGCGCATCGTCTCCTCCTTCTTCCGCGTGCCGCTTCCGGAGGAGTTCCACCTGGTGGGACCGGTCTTCCGGCGCGAGGTCCTGGAGGCGCGCGAGCGGGTCGAGACCGGCGACGAGATCCTGGTCTACGCCGACCCGCTGCTGCAGGAGATCCTCATGCAGCGCTTCGCCGGCGGGCGCGAGCGCTTCGTGGTGTTCACCCACCGGCCGCCGGCCGCGCCGCCGCCGGGTTTCACGTTCCGGCCGGTGGGGCTGGAGCTCGTGGAGGCGCTGCGCACCTGCAAGGCCGTGGTGGGCAACGGCGGCCACCAGCTCTCGTCCGAGACGCTCCTGCTTGGCAAGCCGATGCTCGTGGTGCCGCAGAGGTGGCAGTACGAGGAGCGCTGGAACGCCCTGCACCGCGAACGGACGGGCGGCGGCCGGCTGTCCAGCCACCGGACGGTGGCCGCCGACCTGCCGGATTTCCTGGCCCGCCTGCCGGAGTACCGGGAGGCCCTGGCGCGCCTCCCCGAGTTGCCGGACTTCAACCTGCGGGATGGGACGGAGGAGATCCTGGAACTGCTGCGGCCGTTCTGCGACCGTCTGCTGGGGACGCCGTGAGGCGCTCGGTCAGCCTCTCCAGCCCCTCGCCGCGCGCCGCGCGCTCCTGCACCTCGGGGTAGTCGGGGAACACGGTCCCGAAAATGTAGTCGAGCAACGGCGTGGTCAGCCCGTAGTGGCCGCTGAAGCGGGAGTGGTGCAGGGCGTGGAACGTGGTCGAGCCCACCACCCTCCCGAGCGGCGAGCGCACCAGGCCGGCCGGCATGATCTCCACGTTCGAGTGCCCGAGGATGCTCTCGGAGTAGTAGACGACGAAGAAGGCGAGGAGGCCCGGCAGCGTCACCGGCAGGACGTGCGAGGCGGCGGCCGCGAAACCCACCGAGCCCAGGGTCAGGACGAGCTTCTCGGCGAGCGAGAAGCGCAGGCCCGAGGTCGAGGCGGTCACGAGCGCCCGGTGATGCGCGGCGTGGATTGGCCAGAGCAGCCGCGTGTGCATCAGCCGGTGGGTGCCGTAGAACCAGATCTCGAAGAAGACGTAGAGGACGATGAAGGTCAGGACCGACGCTCCCCAGGTGGGCGGCGCCGGGCGCAGGAGACCCAGCCCGAGGCAGGCGACGAACGCCAGGCCGTCCAGCGGGATGACCCAGGAGGCCAGGAGCTCGTCCCGGAGCTGCTCGCGGTCGTAGAGTACGCGGTAGACCCGCCGGCGCCCCAGGCCCGCGAGCGCGATGACGGAGAGCCACAGCCCGGCGAGGAGGAACTTGCCGAAGGCGAGGAACAGCGCCGTGGCCAGGACCAAAGGGTCTCTCATCGCCTTCCATTATACCGGATCGCCGGTGGGCCAGCTCCCGGCCCGGCCGGCCAGCATCTCGGCCAGGGCCTTGCGCACCTCGGGGCTGAGCATCCAGCCCTCGGCGTCGTGGCCGCCGGCGAGCGGCACGAAGCGCTTCGGCACCGGCGCTCGCTCGTAGACCCGCAGCGCGTGGGCGATCGGGATGAAGCGGTCCTGCCGGCCGTGGAGCACCAGGAGCGGCGACCGGCAGCCCGCGATCCAGCCCAGGGCGTCGAGGCGCACGCGGCAGAACGGCCGCACGGGCAGGCGGGGGTGGAGGTCCGCCGCGAGGTCCGGGACCGAGGTGAAGCCGCCGTGGAAGACAAGGCCGGCGCAGGGCTCGCGGGACGCGAGGAAGGCGGCCAGCGCGCAGCCGAGCGAGCGGCCGTAGAGGACCACCCGGCTGTCCGGCCGCCGGGCGCGGAGCAGATTCCAGGCCGCTTCGGCCGCCGCCAGGCAGCCGGCCTCGCTGGGCTCGCCCGGGCTCCGGCCGTAGCCCGGGTAGTCGAAGGCCAGCAGGTCCGCGCCGAGCGAGTGGAGGAAGCGCAGCATGGGGAGCTGCGCGCCCAGGTTGCCGCGCCTGCCGTGCAGGAAGAGGATCACCGGGGCGTCTTCACCCGCGCCGGCCTTGCGCGGGATCCACCAGCCGTGGACCTTCCCGCCGCCGGCGCAGGGGATCTCCAGGTCCTCGAACGGGAGGCGCAGGTCGGCGGGCGAGCCGAGGTCGCGGCGCGACGGCTTGAAGACCAACGCCCGCGACAGCCGGTCCGAGATCCGGGCCGTCAGGACGACGGCGACGAGGGCGAAGAGAAGGACGGCGAGGACGACGACGGCGAGAAGCGTGCTACCCACGGCCGACCAGGAGCGCCGTGCGCTTGCCCCGCCAGTCGCTGTTCCAGACCAGGGCGCGCCGGCATTCGCGCTCGACGGGCCCGTGCGCCAGCGGCAGAGCGCAGCGCGGGTCCGGCCGGTCGCAGTTGAGGAGCGGCGGGATCACGCCGCGCTCCAGGGCCATGGCGGCGTGGACCAGCGACAGGCTGCCGCTCGCCGCGCCGGTGAAGCCCACCGCGGGCGTGGCGGCGGTGAAGACGGCCCGCGAGGCGCCCAGGGCCTGCCAGGCGGCGCACTCCTGGAGGTCCTCGGCTTCGAGCGCCAGGCCGTCGCCGAACACGGCGTCGACCTCGTCCGGCCCGCAGCCGCCGGCCGCCAGCGCGTTGCGCGCGGCGTTCGGCAGGGCCTCGCCGGCCTCGGCGTGCTCCGGCGGCAGGTAGGTGTGGGCGGCGCCAAGGACGCTGGCGTAGACGCGGGCGCCGCGCTCCGCGGCGTGGCGTTCGGACTCCAGCAGCACGAAGGCCGCGCCCTCGCCCAGGGCGTAGCCCTGGCGCTCCAGGTCGAAGGGCCGGCAGGCGCGGTGCGGCGGGTCGGACTGCCCGGCGACTCGTCCGGCCAGCAGGTGCTCGACCATGCACTCGATGTGCAGCAGCGAGTCGAAGCCGCCGGCCAGCGCCAGGTCGGCGTCGCCGCGCCGGATGGCGGCCGCGGCCAGGGCCGCCGCCTGCAGCCCCGACACCGTGCCGTTGGCGAGGTTGATGTTGGGGCCGGTGACCTGGTGCTCGATGGTGATGCCGCACAGGCCGCTGTTCGGCAGCGCCTTGACCATGAAGAGCGGATCGAGCACCTTCATGCCGCGCTGGACGAAGAGCCGCAGGTCGAAGCGCCCCTGGCGGTCGAGCGACTCGCGCATCACCGGCGCGAACAGGTTGAAATCCACGTCGAGCTGCACCGAACCGACGTAAAGGCCGCAGTCGCGCCGCCGGCCGTCGCCCGGCGGAATGCCGGCGTCGGCGAGCGCCTGGCCCGCGGCGAGCACGGAGAACACCGCGCTCGGCGCGAGGATCTTGCGCAGCAGCCGCTGCTCGATCGTCCGCCGCACGTCGATCGGCGGCACCCGCGCCTCCAGCAGCGAGGGCAGCTCGGCGGCGTCTGGGTGGTCGAGGAGCGCGACGCCCGACTCGCCGCGCAGCAGGCGGTCGAAGTGCTCGCCGGCCGTGAGCCCCAGCGCGGAGACCACGCCCACGCCGGTCACCACGACTCCGTTCACGCCTCCTCCCAGCGCCGCACCACCAGCGTGCCGTTCTGCCCGCCGAAGCCGAAGGAGTTCGACAGCGCCACCCTGGGCTCGGCCGGCCGGCAGCGGTTGGGCACGTAGTCGAGGTCGCACTCGGGGTCCGGGTGCTCCAGGTTGAGCGTGGGCGGCAGGACGCGGCGCTGGAGCGTCAGCACGGTGAGGATCATCTCGATGCCGCCGGCGGCGCAGATGAGATGGCCGAGCTGCGACTTGTTGGAGCTCACCGGCACCTCGTAGGCGTGCTCGCCAAGCACCCGCTTGATGGCCAGGGTTTCGATGCGGTCGTTGAGCGGCGTCGAGGTGCCATGGGCGTTGATGTAGTCGATCTCCCCGGGCGCCAGGCCGGCGCTCGCCAGGGCCGCCTGCATGCAGCGCGCCGCGCCGAGGCCCTCCGGGTGCATGTCGGTGAAGCGGTAGCCGTCGCTCGACGAGCCGTAGCCGAGGATCTCGGCGCGGACCTCGGCGCCGCGGGCCCGGGCGTGCTCCAGCTCCTCCAGGACCAGGATGCCGGCGCCCTCGCCGAGCACGAAGCCGTCGCGCTTGCGGTCGAACGGCCGCGAGGCGACGGCCGGGTCGCCCTGCCAGGCCGACAGCGCGCCGAGCAGGGTGAAGCCGGTGAGGCAGGCGACCGACAGCAGGCTGTCCGTGCCGCCGGTGACCATCAGGTCGGCCTCGCCGCGGCGGATGGCCTGGAACGACTCGCCGATCGCCTGGGTCGCCGAGGTGCACGCCGCCTGCACGGTCATGGAGAGCCCGCGCAGGGGATAACCCTCGGAGAGCAGGGCGGAGACCGCGGCCATGTCGCGCTGGCCGAGCAGCTCCGGCCGCCGGCGGATCTCCTGCAGATAGTTGGCGGTGTGCAGCCGGTCGCCGTCCAGCAGGCCGCGGACGTTGTCGACCCGGTCCTCCATCACGGGGAAGCTGGAGCAGCCGATGCAGAGACCGCTGCGCCAGGGGTCGAGGCCGGCTCCTCCGTCGAGCGCGGCGTCCCGCCAGGCGCGGCGCAGGGCTTCGAGGCCGAAGCGGGCGGCGCGGGGGAGGAGCCGGCCGTCGTCCCCGGCCAGCTCCGGCGGCACCTCGCTGCCGATGCGCACCGGGAACGGCCGGCTGTCGAACTGGCGGATCTCCGCCACGCCCGAGCGGCCGTCGAGCAGGGCGGACCAGATCCCGTCGAGGTCGGCGCCCAGCGAGGTGACCGCCCCCATGCCGGTGACGACCACGCGCCGTGGCCGGGGATGATCTTTCCCGTTCATGGTCCGTTCATCGATCGAGCGCAGTATCGAGGGAAATAATGTCGCGCAGCAGGATCTCGTCGCCGGTCGGCATCGGGACGCTCTCGTCGCAGCTCTCGCAGACCAGCTCGGGCGTGACCTCGGACTCGATCATGGTCTTCCCGCACTTCGGGCACTCGCGCGGCAGCTCGCGCTTGGCTTCGAGAAGCCGCAGGATGATGCGCACGAAGGTGGCGACGTTGAACATGGCCGCCACCTCGGTGGCCTTGAGCCCGGGCCTGAAGCGCGCCGGATCGATTTCGGGCATGCCCTTGCGCAGCAGGTCCAGGCCGCGCTCGGTGACCACGCCGTCCTTGACCAGGGTGTCCTCGCCGAAGTGGTCGGTGGCGCGCTGCAGGATGTCGAGCCGCGGGAGCTGGACGTTGAACTCGCGCTCCAGGTTGAACGCGATGTCGAGGAAGTCGAGCGACTCGGCGCCGAGGTCCTCGGTGAGCGACGATTCCGGCTTGACCTGGCCGGGGTCGAGGTCGAGGGCGTGCTCCACGGCGGCCACGACCTTCTCCTCGACCTCCTCCGGGGTGACGATGCGTTCCTGCGACAGAGTGGACATGCTTCCTCCGATCGTCTTGGGTCAGAGTCCGAGGCCGCCGGTCACGTGCAGCACCTCGCCGGTGATGTAGGCGGCGTCGGGAGAGGCCAGGAAGCGGACGGCCCGCGCCACCTCGCGCGGCTCGCCGAAGCGGCCGAGCGGGATCTGCTCCAGGATGCGGTCCTCCGCCAGGTTGCGGATGCGCTGCGACATGTCGGTCACGATGACGCCGGGCGCCACGGCGTTGACCCGGATGCCCTTGGGCGCCAGCTCGACCGCCAGCGACCGGGTCATGGCGTTCAGCCCCCCCTTGGCCGCGGCGTAGTTGCAGTGGCCGCGGCCGGCGAGGTCGGCGGCGATCGAGGAGATGTTGATCACGCACCCGCGGCGCTGCGCGATCATCGGCCGCAGCGCCTCGCGGATGCACAGGAACGGCCCGCGCAGGTCGGTGCGGATCACCTCGTCCCAGTCGGCGACGGACATGGCGGCGGCGAGCTGGTCGCGGACCACGCCGGCGTTGCAGACCAGGATGTCCAGCTTGCCCAGCTTGCGCAGGGTGAAGGAGACCAGCTTGCGCACCGCCTCCTCGTCGCCGACGTCGGCCTGGCAGCAGAGCGCCCGGCCGCCGGCCGCCTCGATCTCCGCCGCCAGCTCCTCGGCGGCCTCGCGGCTCCGGTGATAACCGATCACCACGGCGGCGCCCTCGGCGGCCAGCTCCCCGGCGATGGCGCGGCCGATGCCGCGGCTGGCGCCGGTGACGAGCGCGGTCTGACCCTCCAGTCCGTTCATGACACGAGGGAGAAGCCGCCGTCGGCGATCAGGGTCTGGCCGCGGATCCAGTCGGAGTCGGGCGAGCACAGGAACGCCACGACGCCGGCCAGGTCCTCGGGCCGGCCCACGCGGCCGGCGGGCGTGCGGGCCACGACCTGCTCCAGGACCTGCCGGTGGTCCGGCACCATGCGGGTGCTGTCGGTGTCGATGAAGCCTCCGCAGACGACGTTGACGTTGATCCCGCGCGGCGCGAGCTCGACCGCCAGGTAGCGGGTCAGGGACTCGATGGCCGCCTTGGCCACGCCGAGCGCCGCGTAGTTGGGCACATAGTACCGTGAGCCCAGGCTGCTGAGGCCGACGATCCGGCCGCCGCCTCCGGCCTCCATCAGGCGGGCGGCCCTCTGGGCGCCGAGCAGGAAGGCGCGGGCGTTGATGTCGAGCGTGCGCTGCCAGCTCCGCGCGCTCAGGTCGAGCGTGGGGACGAAGGCGGTGCGCGCGGCGTTGCTGACGAAGACGTCGAGCCGGCCCCAGCGCTCCTCCACGGTGTCGAAGAGCTGGCCGAGCAGCTCCTCGCGGCTCACCTCGGTCGGGATCGACTCCGCGGCCACGCCGAGCTCCCGCAGGTCGGCCACGGTGCGGCGCGCCGAGGCGTGGTCGGAGCAGTAGGCGACCACGATCTGCCGCGGCCGCTCGCGGGCGAGGCGCAGGGCGATGGCGCGGCCGATGCCGCGCGTGCCGCCGGTGATCAGGATCACTTGCCCGTCGAGTGGCATGCGTCCGGGGTCCAGGGCGAGCCCAGGCGCGCGAACTCGCTCCGCCCGTGGTTTTCGAGGCTCTCGCGGTCGCCGTGGTAGGGGCGTCCCTGCGGGTCGAAGGCGAAGACGACGCGACCGGTGGCGTAGCGCTTGCGGGGGTCGTCGGGATGGAGCAGGCGGGTCTTGAACATCATCGACTCGGGCCGCATCTCCTCGATCTCCGTCTCGACCCGGAGCCGCTCGTTGGGCGCCACGAAGTCCCGGAACTTCACATCGTAGATCATGGTGAGGACCGGGAACGCCCAGAAGCCGCGCTGCTCCAGGATGGTGGCCTGGAGCAGCCGGCCCGAGAGCTGCGCCCCCATCTCCACCAGGAGCACGCCCGGGGTGATGCGGAAGGTCGGGAAATGGTCGTCGAACAGCTCGTCCGGCAGGGACGTGGTGGAGAGCCCCGCAGCCGATCTGCCGGGGACGATCTCGGTGATTGCATCCAGGAGATGCCAGCGCATGCGCTCTGCGGGATCCTTGAATTAGCCCTTCTGTGATCGATGCGGGGGCGATGATAGCATCCTCGTCGTGATACCGGGCACACCGCTGCGGACGGCCGTGGTCGGCGCGCGCAGCCGCCGCCAGGGCACGGGCGAGTACGTGGCCCGCGAGCTGGCGCGCGCCGGCTGCCTGGTGACGGCCGTGGTGGGCACCTCCGAGGAGACGCTCCGCGAGGCCCGCGAGCGCCTCGCCGCGCGCTACGGCATCGAGTGCCGGGGCTATCTCCGTCTCGCCGACCTCCTGGCCGCCGAGGAGGTGGACGCGGTCGTGGTCTGCTCGCCGCCCGAGCACCACCTGGAGGCGCTGGAGCTGGCGCTCGCGGCCGGCTGCCACGCCTTCTGCGAGAAGCCGCTGTGGTGGGAGGACGGCCTCGAGGAGACCCCCGCCGCCGCGGTCGAGGCCCGGGCCGCCGCGCTGGTGCGCGGCTTCGCGGAGCGCGGTCTCGTGCTCGCGGTCAACACCCAGATGCCGTTCACCCTGGAGGGCTTCGACCGTCTTTATCCCGGAGCCCGGGCGGAGCCGCCCCGGAGCTTCGCCATGCGGATGAGCCCGATCACCGCCGGGCCACGGGCGGTGGTGGACTCGGCGCCCCACCTGCTCAGCATGCTCTACGCCCTGGCCGGCGAGGGCTCGATCGAGGACGCCGCCGCGTTCCGGCAGGACGCCGATGGCGGACGCCAGACGCTGGGCTTCGTCTATCGTCATGACCGGGGCGCCGTCCGGACGCGGCTCGTGCTGCGCCGGCGCTTGAGCGCTCCGCGTCCGCTGAGCTATTGTGTGGACGGCAACTTCGCCACCCGGAGGATCGAGATGCCGGACTATCGCATCCGGCTGGCGGACCGGCGCCGGTCGGTGGCGCTGCGCGACCCGCTGTCGGGCTCGGTGGACCGCTTCGTGGAGGCGGTCCGGTCCGGGCGCGCAGGTCCGAGCTGGGAGCTGGCCGCCGGTATGCTTCACCTCCACCAACTCGTCGCCGCGAGGAGCGATCATGGCCGTCAAGCAGGTTGAGCTCTCGGCGCTGCACGACTTCGCGGGCAAGCTGTGCCAGCCCTCGGTGATCGACCACCTGAAGGAGTACGTGCTCTGGCAGGCGGCCCGCCGGCGCGGCGAGGCGACGGCGCCGCTCCCGGCGCGCGCGCCGCTGTCGATCAATCTCGATCTCACCACGGCCTGCAACTTCCTCTGCGACCACTGCGTGGACCTGGAAATCCTCAACACCGGGATCTCCTTCGACCACGCGCGGCTCAAGGACGCGCTCGCCCTGATGGCCGGGCGCGGGCTGCGCTCGGTGATCGTCATCGGCGGCGGCGAGCCCACCGTCTACCCCGGCTTCGGAGATATCGTGGGGCTGCTCAAGGACCTCGGCCTGCAGGTGGGCGTGGTCACCAACGGCAGCCGCCTGGAGAAGGTGACCGAGGTGGCCGGCCGGCTGGACGAGCGCGACTGGGTCCGGCTCTCCCTCGACTCCGCCTCGGACGAGCTGTTCCAGGCCATGCACAAGCCGCGCAAGCCCGTCACGCTCGACGAGATCTGCGCCAAGGTGCGGGCGCTCAAGGCCGCCAACCCGAAGCCGCGGGTGGGCTTCTCGTTCATCATCGTCTGGAAGGACTGCGAGGCCCACGACACGGCGATCCATGAGAACGTGCACGAGATCGTGCTCGCCGCCCGGCGGGCGAAGGAATACGGCTTCGACTACATCAGCTACAAGCCGTTCCTGACCCGCGCCGCTTCCAACAACGCCGAGATGGTGGGGCTGGCGCGCGAGGAGGACCGACTGCCGGCGGTCATGGCCGGGATCCGGGAGCAGCTCGACCGGGCCCGCGAGCTGGCCGGCGACGGTTTCGCGGTCGTCGAGAGCACCAACCTGCGGGTGTTCGAGAACGGCAGCTACCGCGACTTCAGCCGCCAGCCGCGCCAGTGCCACATGCAGCCCTTCCGGCAGGTGCTGAGCCCGCTGGGGGTGTTCAACTGCCCGGTCTACCGCAACGTCGACGCCGCGCGCATCGGCGGGCGCCACGCCTACGCCACGCCCGAGGGGTTCGACGAGGCGGTGCGGAGCACGGCCGGCCTGGTCGAGGGCTTCGACGCCTCCGCCGAGTGCCGCGAGGTCACCTGCCTCTACAACCACGCCAACTGGTTCATCGAGGAGCTGATCGAGGACCCCTCCCGGCTGGACGCCCTGGAAACGGCGCCCGAGCGCGGCGACTACTACCTCTGAGGGCGCGCCGGGAACCCTCCCCCGGCTCAGCGGTGGCCGGCCCGGAATTGGCGCCAGAGGAAGCGGAGCCGGCGGCCCAGGTGGAGCTCCGAGCCGCAGTCCACCCAGGGGCGGCCCGCGGGGTCGGGCACGGGCCGGGGAAGATAGCCCCACTTCCGCGAGTAGATCTCCTGGGGCGCCGGCACCGGATGGTCCTCCAGCAGCTCGTCGTCCAGGAAGAAGGCGTTGGGCTCGGTGCAGTGGACCAGCGTATAGCCCTTGCGCCGGCCGAGCCGGACCAGGGCTCCCAGGCTCGCCCCGCTCCAGGCCGAGCCGTCCCAGCGGAAGTCGGGATCGTAGGGCACGGTCCTGGCCACGTCGACGTCGGGGTACATCCCGTTGTACTCGATGACCACGATCCGCGGCCGGCAGCTCGCCGGGACCGCGTCCCAGAGCCAGTAGTCCACGCCGTCCACGTCGATGCCGAGGACGGCGGGACGGGGCGGGACCCCATACTTCCCGAGGAGCTCCTCCAGGTTCTCGCGGGTGACGCGCTCGCTGCGGATCACCGGATGATCCGCGGGAGCGCCGGCGTCCATCTGCAGGACGGTCCAATCCGGCCGGCCGAGGAGCGCCCGGGTGTTGCACTCGGACCCGGGCTCGGCTCCCGGCGCCGCGTCCCACACCCCGATCTCCACGGCGAACCGCGGCACCGGCTGGACGAGCGCCAGCAGGTATTCCAGGACTCCGTCCTCGCCGAACTGCGAATGGACCTTGCGCTCGAAAGGGCGCAGGTCCCAGAGCGGGCCGCCGGTCCGCTGGCCGAATCGCATCCTGATCCTTTCCATGACTGGTCCCGGCTCGCCGGGCGGTTTATGATCTCACGCGCCATGACTTCCAGCGACAGGTCGCGCCAGGAGGAGGCCGAAGCCTGGCTCGCCAGCGAGGCGCGCCACGAGCCCACCCCGCTCTGGCGGCTGGCGCAGCTCGTGGCCGCGGCGTCCTCGGACCACGCCTTCCTGGACCGCCCGTGGATCGAGCCGCTCCTGCGCCTCTCGCCGCCGGGCCTGCGCCGCGGCCTGGCCATCCGGCTCCTGGGCCTGTCGCCGCACTACTGGATCTACCAGTGGAGCAGCCGGTACCCGCTCGATATGAACCGCGCGCAGATCCTGGAGGGCGAGGTCTCGCGGGTGGCCGCGTCGCGGGAGCGCCTCTGCGAGCGCGTCCTGGGGCCGTTCCTGCGCCCCGGGATGGTGGCGCTCGACCTCGGCACCGGCCCCGGCTTCCTGGCCAGGGCCTTGAGCCGCCACGTCCTCGCCGTGGCCGGGACGGACGTCTCCCGCGGCGCCGTGGCCTGCGCGCGGGCGATCAACCCGGCGGCGAACCTGACCTACCTGGTCCAGGAGCCCGACCGCCTCACCGGCGTCGACGACAGCTCCGTCGACCTGGTCTGCTCGTTCGCCGTCCTGCAGCACCTGACCCGGGAGCGCGCGGTGGCGCTGCTGCGCGAGATGCTGCGCGTCCTGCGGCCCGGCGGCCATGCGCTCTGCCACCTCCCGCTGGAAGACCCCGAAGATCCGCTGCAGTCGCTGCCCGACCGGCACGCCGGCTGGCTCGACCGCCGCCTCTGGCCGTCCATGACCTACCACGCCCGGGAGGGGCTCGACCGCCTGCTGTCCGAGGCGGGTTGCACCGACGTCGAGGTCTGGCGCGTCTCCGACCTGGCCGACGTGGAGGACGACATCGGCCGCGAGCACCTGGTGGTCTTCCGCCGGCCGGGCCGCACGCCGCTGCGCGGGCGGGGCCTGGGCCGGCGGATGGGCCGCAGCTGGGCCGAGCTGGTCCGCGACGGCGTCCTGCCGCTGACGCCGGCCGGCGAGCCGCTGGTCGTCCGGCCGGCGAAGCGCTGGCCCGGGCTTGAGGGGCTGGCGCTGTTCAGCCAGCTCGCCGCGCCGGTCTCTCTCGCCGTGACCCTGGACCTCCCCGGCGGCGAGCCGCTGCGCTTCGTCGAGGAGCTGGAGGCCGGCGGGAGCCGCTTCCTGGCCGGGCTGCCGGCCGTGGGGACCGTGGGGGAGGCCGCGGAGCTGCGCGTGCAGGCCGCCGGCGGTCCGGAGGCGGACCTGGCCTGCTTCCCCTGCGGCAGCCATCTCCACGTGCTCGTCCTGCCCCCCGGCAGCCGCGGC
>JBEQUE010000154.1:0-8390 GCA_040349255.1 Acidobacteriota bacterium
GCCGAGGTGGACACGCTCGTCCTGGGCTGCACCCACTATCCGCTGCTCAGGCCGGTCCTGGAGCGGGTGGCCGGGCCGGGCGTGACCCTCGTGGACTCCGCCGAGGCCGTGGCCGAGGTGGTGGCGCGGGGGCTGATCGAGCAGGGGCTTGAAGCCCGTGGGAAGGCGCCGGAGCACCACCTCTGCGTCACCGACGCCGGCGAGAGCTTCCACCGGCTGGCGGGGAAGATCCTCGGAGATTCCACGCTGCCGCTGGAGTGGGTGGAAGTCGTCTAGTTGACGGCCCCCACCCGCACCCGCCGTCCCGCCGCCGAGTCGTCCACCCAGGCCACGTAGAGCCGGCCGCTGGCGGCAACCAGCCGGGGCACTCCTCCGGAGCGGGAGGCGCTGGTCCGGGCGAGCGTCGTCGCCGGCTCGGCCTTTCCAGCCGGCGAGATCCGGCGCAGGCGCAGGGCGGCGCCCTCCTTCGCCTCCAGGGCGAGCCAGGTCACCAGGGCGTTGCCGCCCGCGTCGAGCGCCAGGTCGAGCCGGCCGAGCGGCTTGTCCCCGTCCACGAGCACCGGCTTGCCGAAGGTGGCGCCCCCGTCCCCCGAGAACGCCACCTGGACCCGGGGGCCCGGCGGGGCGCCGGTGAACCAGGCCACGGCCACGCGCCGGCCCGCCGCCGCGATGGCCGGACCGTTCACCGGACAGCCGGGGAGCTTCCACCCGTCGGCGCCCACCCGGACCGGCGGGCTCCAGCCTTTTGCCGTACGGCGTTTCACATGGATGTCCCGGACCTCGTCGGCCGTGCGGTCGCGGTAGGCCACCACCGGACCGTCCGCGGCCACGGCGGCGTCGGTCTGGCAGCAGTCGCAGACCCGGTCGTCGAGCAGCTCGGCGGACCTGGGTTTCCTGTCTTCGCCCCCCCCGAATACCGCCGAGCGCAGGGTCATCGCTCCGCCCTTCGCGGTCTCCCGGCCGTCCAGCCAGACGGCGCGCAAAGTCTTGCCGTCCGGGATCCAGGAGACGAAGCCGTGCTCGGCCGCGACCCGGTCGTCGTGCAGGAGGCCGGCCGGCTTCCAGGTGGCGCCGCCGTCCGTGGAGCGGGCCAGGAAGATGCCGTAGGCGTAGGTGTCGTCGCCGGTCTTGGCGAGCCAGTGCGCGACCAGCGAGCCGTCCGGAGCCTGGGCCGCCCCGGGCAGGTCCGCCCAGTTGGCAAAGAAATTCGAGCCCGACGCCACCGTCGCCGGCGGCGACCATTTCCCTTCCGACAGGCGGGAGAACCGGAGCCGGTGGCCGTCTCCCTCGGGCTCCAGCCAGGTGAGGAGGATGTCCTTGCCTGTAGAAACCAGGTTCGGGGCCATCGACCCCGGACCGGCCGGCGGATCGAGGGAGGTCAGCCCCCCTGGCCCGGCGGCCGTCAGCAGGGCGGCCACCGGGAGGGCCAGGAGGAGCCGTTTCATGCTACATGGTGGCGCCGCCGCCCACCACGCCGCAGGCGATGCGGTCGCCCGAGGCGCCGGTCGGCTGCGTCTTGCAGTCGTCCTCGCCGGCGTGGAGGATGATCGCCTTGCCGGTGAGCTGGTCGAGAGAGAGGTTCGGGACGGCGAGCTCCAGGTGGCCCTTGCCGCCGCTGATCTCGATGTTGCCGAGGTCGCCCGCGTGGCGCGGGTCGGTCGGCGGGCAGGCGTGATCGGCGCCGGCCGGGTTGAAGTGGCCGCCGGCGGTCGAGAACGGCTTGCCGGCATCGGCCGGATGGTGCTCGCACATCCCGTTCTCATGGACATGGAGGCCGTGCTTGCCGTCCTTGTCCACTCCGGCGACGTCGGCGACGATCGTCACGCCGGTGCCGCCGTCCGGGGTGATGGTCAGCGTGCCGGCGAAATCGGTGTCCTCCGGCGCGCCCTGCAGCGAGACCGTGGTGCTCGCCGCGGTCATGCCAGAGGTGTCCGCCGGAGTCTCGGCGGGGGTCGCGACCGGTGTCTCGGCGGCGGGAGTCTCGGTGGTCGAGCCGGCTTCCTCGTCCTTCTTGCCGCAGCCCAGGGACAGCGCGAGGACCAGGATCAGGAACGCCACCATCCAACCCGACTTGATGCGATTCATTGCCGTGTTCCCTCCCTTGCGGTTGACCTGCATCCGCAGGCGAGGATACCGGAAACCGCTCAGGGGTGCGACAGCAGCTCCATCCGGACGTCGGCGAGGTTGCGGGAGATGAGGATCTCGACCGGCGTGGCGCTCTCGTCGGGGGTCAGCCAGAGGTCGAGCTTGCCCTTCCAGCGATGCTCGCCGGTCTCCTGGACGCCGCGGATCGAGAAGTGGCTTGCCCGGATCCTGCCGCCGGGGAGCCGGCGGGTCTCGATCCCGAGCGGGATCACCACGACCGGGTAGGTCTTGCCGTCCGACCAGATGGTCATGCGGCGGGGCTTCGTGGGCGGATCGCTGCGGATGGCGTAGATGCCGGCCGCCACGTCGAGGACCCCCTCCTTGTCCACGGGCTCGTTCTTCATCTTGGACTCGCCGCGCCAGGAGTAGGCGCTCCAGGCCCGGATCGGCCGCAGGGTGCCGGTGTCGATCTCCGACCCGTAGCGGAAGTAGCCGCCCTCGCTCTGGGCCGAGGTGATGATCAGCTCGCTCTTCAGATGGCCGTTGGCATGGCGGAAGGTGAGCGAGCCCTCGCCCTGGTTGGGCAGGAACAGTCCGGCCAGCGCACCCATGAAGTTCTTGAGCTGCCAGCGGTAGCGGAACTCCTCGTTGGCCGGCTGACCCTCGACCGTGCCGCCGAGGGCCGGAAACAGGAGCAGGGCCGCGAAGACTCCCGGAAGGATCGTACGGGTGCGTTTCATGAGGGTGTTTCGTCCTTTTTGAAGGACACCTGAGGGCGCAGAAAGGCCGGCTCTCTCCGGCGTACGGCTCTCCCAGGGTGCCACTGTGCCGATAACAAAAGCAAGCCCCCTGCCATGCCCGGAACGACCAAAGTAGGTAAACTTCCCCGGCCATGCGAACCCGGAACCTCGCCATCCTCCTCCTTGTCCTTGCCTTCCCGCTTCACGCCGCCGAGATCCCTTCGCCCGAAAGCTTCCTCGGCCATCGCGTCGGGGAGGACCGCAAGCTCGCGCCCTGGCCGAAGGTGATCGAGTATCTGCGCCTCGTCGACGCCGCCTCGGACCGGGTGAGCATCGAGTCGGCCGGGACCTCCACGCTCGGCAACGACATGCCGGTCGTGGTCCTGACCTCCGAGGCCAACCAGCGGAACCTGGAGCGCTACCGGGAGATCGCCCGCCGGCTCGCCGATCCCGCGGGGCTCTCCGAGGACGAGGCCCGCGCCCTGGCCGCCGAGGGCAAGGCCATCGCCCTGGTCACCTGCTCGATCCACTCGGACGAGGCGGGCTCGACCCAGATGACGATGGAATTCGTCCACGACGTGGCGACCACGAAGGACCCGGCGATGCTCGGCTGGCTCGACCGCGCCATCCTCCTCCTGATGCCCTCGATCAACCCGGACGGCCAGGTGATGGTCGTGGACTGGTACAACAAGAACCTCGGCACGCCGTTCGAGGGCGGCCCGATGCCGTGGCTCTACCACCACTACGTCGGCCACGACGACAACCGCGACTACTACATGCTCACCCAGAAGGAGACGCGGGCGGTCAGCGACGTGCTCTACCGTCGCTGGCATCCGCAGCTCTTCCTCGACGAGCACCAGATGGGCGCCACCGGTCCGCGCATGTTCGTGCCGCCGCAGGCCGATCCGCTGGCGCCGGAGGTGCACTCGCTGATCTTCCGCACTGCCGACCTGGTCGGCACCGGGATGAGCATGCGCCTGGAGGAGGCGGGCAAGCTCGGCGTGGGCAGCAACATGATCTTCGACAGCTACTGGCCGGGCGGCACCCGCAACACGGCCTGGTGGAAGAACATCACCGGCCTGCTCACCGAGGTGGCGAGCGCCAACCTGGCCACGCCGCTGCACATCGAGCCGGGCGAGCTGCGCGGCGGGGTCAAGGGGCTGCCGGAGTACGACCGGCGCTCCAACTTCCCGTCTCCCTGGCCGGGCGGCTGGTGGAAGCTGCGCGACATCGTGGAGTACGAGCTGGTCGCCACCCGCAGCTTCCTCGAATCGGCGGCCACCTACCGCGACAGCCTGCTCTGGAACGTCTACCGCATGGCGAAGGAGGCCACCGAGGCCGGCCGGACCGGGCCGCCCTACGCCTGGGTGATCCCCGAAGGCCAGCGCGATCCGGTGGCGTCGGCGCTGCTCGTCGAGCTGCTGCTGCGCCACGGGGTGCGGGTGGAGCGCGCGTCGTCGCCGATCGTACTCGGCCGTGAGACCTACCCGGCCGGCACCTACGTGATCGCGGCGGCGCAGCCCTACCGCGCGTTCCTGCTGACCATGCTCCGGCCGCAGCGCTACCCCGAGGTCATCCCGTACGAGGGCGGCCCGATCATGGCCCCGTACGACGTGACCTCCTGGTCGCTCCCGATCGCCATGGGGGTGGAGGTGGCCGAGTCGGAGACGCCGGTCGAGGGGCTCACCGGCCTGGCCGCGATCGACCAGCCGGTCTGGCCGGGCGGCGACGTGGCTCCGTCCGCCGGCGGCTGGGTGATCTCCCACGCCGCGGACTCGGCGTTCGCCGCCCTGAACCGGCTGACCGGCGCCGGGAAGACCGTCTACTGGCTCGACCGTCCCGGCGGTGACTTCTACCTGCCGGCCGGCTCGGTCCCGGCGGAGGAGCTGACGCGGCTTTCCAGGGAGCTGCACCTGCCGGTCCGCGGCCTGGACCAGGCGCCGAAGGGGCCGGCCTTCCGGGTGAAGCCGGTGCGGGTGGGTCTCTACAAGCCGTGGGTGGCGAGCATCGACGAGGGGTGGACCCGGTTCCTGCTGGAGCGCTACGGCTTCCGCTTCGAGAACCTTTCCAACGAGCAGATGAAGGCGTCGGCCTACCGCGGCAAGGTGGACGTGATCCTGCTGCCGGCGGTGAACCGGGACATCCTGGAGCGCGGGGAGCCCGGCTCGCCCGAGGCGAAGCGCTACTGGGAGCCGCTGCCGCCGCCGTACGCCGGCGGGATCGGGTCGGACGGCGGCGACAAGCTGAAGAAGTGGGTGGAGGAGGGCGGCACGCTGGTGGCGCTGGACGAGTCGTCCGAGTACGTGATCGACCTGCTGTCGCTGCCGGTGACCAACGTTCTGGCGCGGGTCTCCCCGGGGGAGTTCAACTGCCCGGGCTCGATGCTGCGCATCCGGATGGACCCGACCCACCCGCTGAGCCACGGTCTCCAGGCCGAGGAGGCGGCCTACTTCGCGGACTCGCCGGCCTTCCGGACGAGCCCGACCGACGCCCGGATCGAGCGCCGGGTGGTCGCCTCCTACCCGGACGACGCCCGGGACATCCTGGTGAGCGGGTATCTCAAGGGCGGCGAGCTGCTGGAGAAGCGGGCGGCGGTGGTGGACTTCAAGGTCGGCAAGGGCCGGGTGGTGCTGATCGGCTTCCGCCCGCAGCACCGGGCGCAGCCGCACCGCACGTTCAAGCTCCTCTGGAACGCCCTCTACCTGGCGGGGCTCGAAAAAGCGGAGCTGTAGGACGGGCGGCTGTTGGCGGGAAAATCGCGCCACGCGCGGGGCGGAGGCGCCACGCCTCGTGGCGCGGCCCGGACACGCGGGGGGATCGCGCCACGCGTTGTGGCGCGGCGCCACGCCCTGTGGCGCGACCGGTACACGCGGGGCGGAAGCGCCACGCCTTGTGGCGGGGCCGGTACACGCGGGGGGACGACGCCACGCCTTGTGGCGCCGCGCCACGCACGCTGGCGCGTCCCCCCCGCTCCTGGCGAGGTTCCCCGCCTAGACCGCGCTCTCCAGTACCTCTCTCACCTTGGCGGCCAGATCCTTGCCGCTGAAGGGCTTCTTGATCAGGTTGGCGTCCTCTCCGTCGAGGCCGGAGCCCTCGGCCAAGCCGGCGGGATAGCCGGTCGCGAAGAGGACCTTCATCTCGGCGCGGTTGTAGGAGAGCTTCTCCGCCAGCTCCACGCCGGTCATGCTGCCGAGCAGGATGTCGGTCACCATCAGGTGGATCGGCCCGGAGTGCGCCTGGCTGATGTCGATCGCCTGCGCGCCGTCCGCCGCCTCCAGCACGTTGTAGCCCCGGCTGCGCAGGATCTCGCAGATCGGCCGGCGCACGTTCTCCTCGTCCTCGACCAGCAGGATCGTCTCCCAGGGGTTGCCGTCGGCGCCCGGATGCTTCTCGTCCCCGGGCTCCTCGGCGCTCGGCAGGAGGATCGTGAAGCGCGAGCCCTGGCCGGAAGGACCGGGTTCGGCCAGGATCCGGCCGCCGCTCTGGAAGAGGATGCCGTAGGCGGTCGACAGGCCGAGACCGCTCACCTCGCCGCCCTGCTTGGTGGTGAAGAAAGGCTCGAAGACCCGCTCGCGCACCTCGTTGTCCATCCCCGGGCCCGTGTCGCTCACCGAAAGCTCCACCCAACGGCCGTCCCGGTCCCGATTGCACGTCTCCAGGGTCATGCGGCCGCCCTCGGGCATCACGTCGCGCGCGTTCGAGGCCAGGTTGAGGATCGCCTGCTCGAGCTGGCCCGCGTCCACCTGAACCCGGTCCAGATCGGGGTCGAGGGTCATCTTCAGCTCGATCGAGGTGCCCAGGATGTGCCGCAGCTTCTCCTGCATGCCGGTCAGCAGGGCGTTGAGCTGGACCAGGCGCGGCTGCAGGACCTGCCGGCCGCTGAAGGCCAGGAGCTGGCGCGCCAGCGCGGCGCCGCGCTCGCCGACCCGCTCGATCTCGCGCAGGTGCTTGCGCGCCGGGTCGTCCGGACTCAGGCGGACCAGGGCCAGCTCCACCTCGCACGCGATGGCCGTGAGCTGGTTGTTGAAGACATGAGCGATGCCGCCCGCGAGCCGGCCCATGGCCTCCATGCTGCGGGACTGCGGGTCGGGATCGTCGCCGCGGCGGAGCGCCGGCCGTGTCTCCGTCCGGGCCTCGTCGATGGCCGCCACCGCCGACCCGTTGTTGGGTTCAGTCTGCATAGATGGTTTTCCTTTGCCGGAGGCAGCGCTCCGGGCTGGCGCGGAGCCGGGCATCGTGGACCCCTCTCCGCCAACGTCTTGAAAGGTACCCCTCCCGGGTTCTACCCGGGTGACGGGATATGCAGGTTTCGGTCCAGGCTCGGACCGGGGGAGAGGGGAGAGGATCGGGAACGGGGGCGATCGATCAGCGGGTCGGGAGCGGCGCCTTTTTGCAAAGAGCCGCTCCCGGAAGGGAATTTCAGAACATTCCGAGCTGGAGGCGGGCGGCCTCGGTCATCATCGACGGGTTCCAGGCCGGGTCCCAGACCAGCTCGACATCCGCGTTGGCCACGCCCGGGACACCCTCGACCTTGGTCTGGACCTCGCCGGGCAGGGAGCCCGCCACCGGGCAGCCGGGCGAGGTGAGGGTCATCTTGATCTTCACCTGCCCCTCGTCCTCGATCGCCAGGTCGTAGATCAGCCCGAGCTCGTAGATGTTGACCGGGATCTCCGGGTCGAAAACGGTCTTCAGCGCGTCCACGATCTGCTCTTCAAGATTCGGTTCGGTGTCGGCCATGATGAGCTCCTCGTTCGATCACTCGCTGGTGACCGGGTGGTCCTGCTGGTCGAGCGCCGCCTGCACCGCGTGCCAGGCGAGGGTCGCGCACTTGACCCGGATCGGATACTCCCGCACGCCGGCGAAGACCGCAAGCTTGCCCAGGCTCTCCGGGTTCCCGCCGGCGGTGACGAGATGGTGAAAGCCGTGGAACAGCTCGCGCGCCTCGGCTACGGTGCGGCCCTTGAGCGCCTCGGTCATGAGCGAGGCCGAGGCGGTCGAGATGGCGCAGCCCGAGCCCTGGAACGCGATGTCCTCGATCCGGTCGCCGTCCATGTGGAGGTAGACGCTCACCTGGTCGCCGCACAGCGGGTTGTGCCCCTTGGCCTGGCGGTTGGCGTTCGCCAGCGTCCCGAAGTTCCGCGGACGGCGGGTGTGGTCGAGGATGACCTCCTGGTAGAGATCGCGCAGGTCGGACATCAGCCGAAGATCTCCCAGGCCTTGAGCAGGCCGCTCACGAGGACGTCCACGTCCTCGCGTCGATTGTAGAGGCCGAACGAGGCCCGCGCCGTGGCCGGTACCCCGAAGCGGGCCATCACCGGCTGGGCGCAGTGATGGCCCGCCCGGATCGCCACCCCTTCGCCGTCCAGGATCGTGCCGATGTCGTGCGGGTGGATGCCGTCCATGACGAAGCCGGCCACCGCCGCCTTGTGCGGCGCGGTTCCGATCAGCCGCAGGCCGGGGACCTCCCGCAGCCGCTCCAGGGCGTAGCCCAGCAACTCGGACTCCCAGGCCGCGATCGCCGCGAGGCCGATCCGCTCGACGTACTCCAGGGCCGCCGCGAGGCCG
>JBEQUE010000162.1:0-58861 GCA_040349255.1 Acidobacteriota bacterium
GGAGCCGACGAGGTTCCCCCCGACATGCGGCCGGGGAGAGGGAGCAGGATTATGCCAGGGTCGGATCGGGTTGTCCAGTCCCCACGTGAAGGGTGTCAACCGGGATTTCGGGCCGGTTTATTCCAGGAGAGTCTCCGGGGCCCGGCTCCCAGTCCGAAAATTTTAGTTGACAGAGCCCGGCGGGGCGCCTACTATCCTAAAACATTAGGAGGTGACGGCGATGCCCAGGCCGGCAGGCAGGACGACCGAGCAGCTCACTCCGCTGGAGCTGGAGATCATGAAGGTTCTCTGGGAGACCGGTCCCGCCTCCGTGCAGGCCGTGCAGGAGAAGCTCACCGGAGAACGCCAGCTCGCCTACAACACGGTCCAGACGATGCTCAACGTGCTCCACCGCAAGGGCAGGGTGCGGCGGACGATGCAGGGGCGCGCCTTCGTGTACGAGCCCGCGGTCAGCCGCATCCAGGCAGCCAGCCAGGCGGTCGGCGACCTGGTCCAGCGGATGTTCGACGGCTCGCCCGAGAGCCTCGTCCTCAGCCTGGTCGAGGCCCGGCAGCTCACCCCCGAGACGCTCGCGCGGCTCTCCGCCATGCTCGGCGATGTGGAGGAAGGAGACGGTCATGAGGACTCCTGACGGCCTGGCCCTGACGTTCCTTCTCAACGCGCTCTGGCAGGTGGCGGCCGTCGTCCTCGCCGCCACGCTCGGCGACCGGCTTCTCCGGCGGGGCCCGGCCCGGTATCGCCACGCGCTCTGGCTCGGCGCCACGCTGGCCTGTCTCCTCCTCCCCGTCTGGAGCCTGATACCGCGAGAGGCTCCGGCCGCCTCCGGACCGGCGCCGATCGTCACGGCGATCCCGGCCACACCTTCCTGGACGCCGCAGGTGCATGAGACGACCCGCGTCCCCTCGACGCTCGCCTGGATCGCGGTCCTCGTCTTCGGGCTGTCCGTCACCGCTCATCTCGTCCGGCTCGGCCGAGCCTGGCTCCGAACCCGGGAGCTGGCGCGGGACGCCGCTCCAGCCTCCATCCCGGACACGACCCTGGTGGAGCGCTGCCGTCGGGCGTTCGGCCTGGGGACGGTCGAGATCCTGACCTCTTCCATCGTCGGCGGTCCGGTCACCTTCGGCGCGCTGCGGCCGGCGATCGTCCTGCCGCCTGGCTTCCTCGACTCTCCTGAAGATCAGGTGACCGCCGCGCTCGGCCACGAGATGGCCCACATCCGGCGCCGGGACTTCCTGGTCAACCTCGTCTGCGAGGTCCTGCTCCTGCCGATCGCCTTCCACCCCGCCACCCGCTGGCTCCGGCGGCGCCTCGCCGAGACCCGGGAGATGGCCTGCGACGAGGCCACCGTGGAGCGGCTGATCGGAGCCCGGCCCTACGCGCGCTCGCTCCTCGCTCTCGCGTCCACCCTCGCCGGCCAACCCCGGCCGGCGTGCACCCTCGGCGCCCTCGATGCCGACATCCTGGAGGTTCGCATGAGAAGACTCGTGGATCCGACTCCACGCCCCGGCGCGCGCAAGGCGCGCGCCTCCCTCGCCGCCGCCGTCCTGATCCTCGGAGCGGTAGCGCTCCTCGCCGCCGGGCTCTCGCTCGACGCGTCCACGGCGATCCCCTCGGGCAGCCTGCAGCCGTTCGTCGGCGTCTGGAAGGCGGAGTTCTCCATGAAACCCGGCGACAAGCCGCTGCCCTGGGTCGAGATGCGGATCGGCGACGACGGCGGCCGGCCGGCCATCGATCTGACCTTCTTCCGCAACCGCCGCCAGGAGGACGGATCGGTCCAGACCGACAAGGTCCACGCCGAGGTGACCGACCCGCGGATCACCGGCAACGTGCTGCGCTTCCGCACCCGCGGCGAGTTCCAGTACAAGCCCGGCCAGAAGGAGACGGTCGAATTCGACCAGGTGTTCGAGATCGCCGGCTCCGGCGAAGCCACGCTCCGGCAGACCTGGAGCTCCCTCGAAGGCCGCAAGGACGCCCCGCCCCCGCCGCCCCAGCCGATCGTCCTGCGCCGCGCCGGCTGACGCGCGGCCTACCTGCGCTCCACCAGATACCAGCGCCCGGCCGCGCGCACGCGCAGTCCGGCCAGATACGGTCCGAAGGCGGTGGCCAGGTTCTCGGGGCCCCCGTAGACCAGGAAGTATCGGAAATGCCGGCCGTGCCGGGGATAGGAGAACTTCTGCGGCGTCCACTCGTCCCACTCGGCGAGCAGGCCGTCCTCCCAGTTCCGGCCCGGCCGATAGCGCAGCGGCGAGTTGAAGAACTGCACGAAGGAGAAGTGGATCCGGCCGCCCTTCTCCACCTGGTAGTAGGCCGGAAAGTGGATCATCACCGGCACCGACACCCAGTCCGAGCCGGTCTTCCGGTACATGAGCCCGGCCAGCGGCTGGCCGGGCTCCGCGCTCTCCAGCAGCTCATGGAGGCCGGCGCTCTCGGCGCCGAAGCGCAGGAAGGCGGCAAGCGTCTGGCCGAGTTGCAGGACCAGAAGGCCGCCCAGCAGGAGCGCCACCGCGCGCCAGCGCGCCGGTCCGGGCACCGGCAGGCATGGCACCAGCAGCATGAAGATCAGCGGGATCAGCCGCTCCGACACGAAGTAGCCGCCGGCGAATTCCGGCAGCATGAAGAAGAGCACCAGCAGACCCAGCGCCGGCACCAGGAAGCGCGAGCGGAAGAGCAGGCCTTCGCGCCAGTCCGCGTCCGGCCGGCGCGGGAACGGCACGCACAGGGCGAGGAGCGCCAGCAGCAGGACCGCGAAGAGCATGTACTGCGCTCCGCCCTCGTAGTCGCCGAACAGGTGGGCCGGGATCTTCCCGATCTTCTCGGCCGCGTCCGCGTAGTAGGGCTGCGAGGCCTGGAGGCGGTCCTGGTAGCCCGTCATCACCTCTTCGTGGTGCAGGTGGATCCAACCCAGGACTCCCACGCCCAGCGCCAGGCCGGGCACGAGCGCCGACAGCCGCACGGCCAGGTCTCTCAGACCGGGCCGGCGGACCAGCGCGAGCCAGGTCACGAGGCCGGCATAGATCAGCAGGAACTGGAGATGGATCGCGTAGAAGAGCAGGCCGCAGCCGGCCACAAGGAGCCACTCGCGCGGGCCGAACCGGCGGCCAGACAGGGGGTCAAACAGGCGGTCCGCGAGCGCGCCGCCGGCCAGGACCAGGGGATAGGCCAGGAGGTTGTCCGCGAACCCCCAGTAGAACGCATGATTGAAGGTCACCGCCAGCGCGAAGAGGGCGTACCAGTCCGGCCGGCCGGTGCGGCGGCAGAGGGCGGCCGTGGCCGGCAGCACGAAGATCAGGCTGAGCGAGATCACGACCTTGCCGGCGGCCTCGATCGGCACCAGCCAGGCAAGACCCGCGGTGACGATCTCGAACAGCCCCTGCGGCCGGAGCAGGGCGAGCTGGTAGGCCTCCTGGAGATGGCGCGCCGGGTCGCCGTAGTAGCGCAGGATCGACGCCATCGCGAGCTGCTGCGGGTAGTCGACCATCGGCAGGTAGCGGATCACCCAGAGGGGGACGACCCAGACCGCCGCGGCGATCCAGAGCTTGGCGGAGACTCGGGAGGTCACGGGCGAGACGATGACAGAGCGGTCACCGCTTGTCGAGGCCGTGGAGCCAGGCCTTTCATCTCGCGTCGCCGACCAGCACCCAGGCGGCCCAGAGCTGAGCCGGATCTCCGCGCTCGCGCGAGCGCCGGCGGGCCTCGGTCAGGGCCTCGTCCTTGCGCAGGCCCGCGCCGCCCGGACCTCCCTGTCGGTAGGCGCGGTAGAAGTCGGCCAGGAACCGGCTGGTGGCCGCGTCCTCCGGCACCTTCCAGCGCGCCGCGAGGACCGCGGCGGCGCGCGCGATCAGGAAGGAGCGGGTCAGGTCGAGCCGCTCGTCGCTCAGCAGGGCGTGGCCGTAGGAGGTGTCGCAGGCCGCCAGGGTCACCAGCTCGGCCGAGAGCGGGACCTCGGCGATCTCGTCCGCGGTGAGGCGGTTGTCGTGGAGCTCCGGAGTGGGCTCGATCTCCAGGTAGGTGCCGGTCCCGCTTCCCTCCTCATGAACGCCGCGGGTGGCGATGAGCACCTGCCGAGCCCGCGCGACGCTCTCCCGGTAGCTCCCGTACCGGGCCATCGCCTGGCCGGCGCCGCCAGCGCCGAAGAAGCCGGCGATCTCCGCCACCTCCGGGCCGGGGAGGATCAGGCCGCGGCCGGCCGAGAACCCGACGAAGGAGTCGCCCGGCGCAGGAGCCCTGTGGCCGCGCGCGGCGAAGGCCAGGGCCGAGGCGGAGGGCGCCACGCTGATCTGCCAGCGCTCGAACAGGCGCCGGCCTCCGGGGTCGAGCAGCGCCTCGAACGGCAGCTCGTGGAGCGCCCGGTGCGGCACCAGCACCAGCGGGCCGCCTTCGGGGATCCGCCCGGCGAACGGCGCGATCAGCAGGTCCCAGAGCCGGCGGGCGCGGGCCGCGGAGAGCGGCTCGTAGAGGGGGTTCGCGAGGTCGTGCGCCAGGCCGCGGATCTCCGGCCCGAGCTCCTCCCAGGAGAGCGCGATCTTCCTCACGACGATCTCTCCAGGCAGGACCAGGAACCCCCAGACCTCCCGGTCGGCGGCGTAGTAGACGAGCAGCGGTCCGGTCCCGGCGGTCCCGGAGGTAAGGGCCCGGATCGCGGCGGCTTCCAGGGGCGGCGTCTCGGAGACCACGGCCGACACGTTCGCGCCGCGGCCCGGACCGCTGACCAGCAGGTCGAGCAGGACGCGCGAGCGCGCCTCCTCCGCCAGCCGCAGGGCCTCGGCCTCCTGCCCGGCCTGCTGAGCGCGGAAGGGGACCAGGATGTCGTAGGCCCGGCTGATGGTGGTGTCCTGGCGCACGCGGTCGCGGTCGGCGACCCAGGTCCGCCGCCACTGGGAGTGCAGGCGCACCGCGGCGCCCGCCGACTCGGCGGCGGCCTGCGCGTCACCGGCGTAGGCCCGGGCCTCGGCGACGAAGAGCTGCGCCGAGACCTGGTTGGGCAGCGAGTCCGCGCCGCGGTACTGCGCGAGCGCCGCCCGGGCTGCCTCTTCCGCGCGCCGCCAGTCGCCGGCCTGGCGCAGGAGGCGCGCCTCGCCGAGCCAGGTGTCGCCCAGCCCGGAGTCGTCTCCGGCGAGTTGGAAGCGCTCGCGGGCTTGGCGGTACGCCGCGAGAGCCTCCCCGTCCTCGCCCTGGAGGAACAGGACGTCCGCCTCTCCCTTCCAGGCGCCGGCCTCGCCGCGCCGGTCGCGGTTCAGAGTGCACAGGCGCCGGGCTTCGCGGTAGGCGGCGAGAGCCTCCCCGTCCTCGCCGAGCCGGAACAGGGCGTCGGCCTCGCCCTTCCTGACGCTGGCCTCGCCGAGCCGGTACCCGACGGCCTGGAAGAGCCGTTGCGCGTCGCGGTAGGAGGCGAGCGCCTGGCGGTGCTCTCCCAAGAGGAACAGGACGGTGGCCTCGCGCTCCGAGGTGTTGCCCTGGCCGAGCTCGTCTCCGATCGCCACGAAGAAACGGCGGGCGTTGCGGTAGGCCTCGAGGGCCTCCTGGCTCTCGCCCAGGAAGGCGAGGACGTCGGCCTCTCCCTTCCAGGAGCTGCCCTGGCCAAGCAGGGACCGCCCTGCCGCGAAGAGACCGCGCGCGGTGCGATAGGCGGCGAGCGCCTTTTGGTTCTCGCCGCGGAGAAAGAGGATGTCGGCCTCTCCCTTCCAGGTGTTCCCCTGGCCGATCGGGTAGTCCAGCTCCAGGTAGATCCGCCGGGCGCTGCGATAGGCGTCGAGGGCCTTCCGGCGCTCGCCCTGGAACAGGAGCACGTCGGCCTCTCCCCTCCAGGCGTTGGCCTGGCCGATCCGGCCGCCGATCGACACGAAGAGCTGCCGGGCGCCGCGGTAGGCGGCGAGCGCCTCGCCGCTCTCGCCGAGGCGAAGGAGGGCGGTGCCCCGGGCCTGCTGCAGCGACCCCCGGCCCTGCTGCGTGCCGGGAGCGACCGGCAGAGCGAGCCAGGCGTCGAGGATCGGGGCGACCACGGCAGCCCCCTCCCGGATGCGGAGGACGTTGACGGCCGACGCGGACGCGGCCAGAAGGACGTCCTTGCGCCCCAGCGCCTCCGCCCACTCCATCCAGGCCACCAGCGTGGCCGCCGCGGCGTCGAGGTCCTCGACCTGCTGCGTCTGGACGATGAAGCCGGGCAGCCAGAGGTCGGCCTCCCGGGGAGGCCGCTCGCGAAGCTCGGCCCGGATCAGCGCCGGCCTCTCCGCCGGCGGGGTCGCGTCCAGGCGCGACAGCCAGCGCCGGCTCTCCTCCTGCTGCTTCCCGGTGGTGGAGGCGAGGACCTCCTCCGCCAGGAGGCCCGAGACCGGCACGGCCGGCGGCGGCAGGGTCGCCCATCGCTTCGGGATCGAGTCGAGGAGGGCGGCCAGCCGGCCCAGAGATGTGTCGGACGCCATCGGCGCCGCGGGCCCGGCCCAGAGCAGCAGGGCGAGGAACAGGCTCACGGGGAGGCCTGTTTTTCGGTCACCTCGGCCAGGAAGGCCAGCGCGCCGCCGCCGGGCCGCCAGGCGGGCAGGAGGTCGTTCTCCCGCCGGGTCTGCACCTCGCGGACGAGCCGGCCCGAGGCGTCGACGAGCGCCAGGTCCCAGCCGTTCTGGCCGGAGTTGTCCTCGAACGCGATGATCGCGACGGGCGCGGCTTCTCCCCCGGGCGCGCTGAAGAGCGTCTGATAGAGAGCAGGGTGGAAGCCCAGGCTCTCCACCGAGCGTTCGGCGAGGTCGACGCGCAGGAAGACCGGCCGGTTGTCCTCGGCTCCCAGGGCGAGCGCGAGGATCTCCCGGCCCGCGGGGTCGGCGGCGACGAGTTGGTGGATGCCGCCGGGCAGCTCGACGTCCCGGGCCGGATCGACGCCGCCGTTCTCCCACACGCTCAGCACCGCCGTGGCCGCACCCGGCGACTGGCGCACGAACGCGACGCGGCCGGCGGGCAGCGCGAGCGGCGCCGCGGCGATCCGCGCATCTCCGGCAGGGGCTTCCCAGAGGACCTTCGCCTCGCCGCCGGCAACGGGCGCGCGCAGCAGCCGCGCAGGGCCGGCCGCCGGCGCGAGGGTGACGAGCAGCGTCCCGCCGTCGAGCCAGGCGAGACCGGTGGCGCCCCGGGTGCCGGGCACGGAGACGGGCCGGAGCGGATCCGCCGCCAGGTCCGCGAGCCGGACCTCGTACAGGCCGTTCCTCCAGGCCGCGGCGCCGCGGTGCCGGAGCAGCGCCTGGGCCAGGCCGAGTCGACAGGGGCTGCGCTGGAACGAGGCGAGCAGGCTCTGCCACAGCGTGCAGGGGTCCTTGACCAGGCCGAAGAGAGCGTAAAGGCCCTGGCTCGACCCGGGTCGGGAGGCGCGCAGCCAGAGCTTGCGGTCGGCCGGCAGCTCCCGGCCCTGGCCGCGCAGGGCCTGGAAGTCCAGCCGGTCGCTGACGCCGTCGAAGTCGGCCGGCACGCTATCCCATTCGTGGAGCGGGCTGGCGCAGCCGGCGGTGCCGCGCAGATCGGGCCGGCCGTCGCCGTCGCAGTCCTGGAGCACCTGGAGCCTGGCGCGCTCGCCGCGCGGAATTCCGGCCACCCGGATGGCCATGGGCTGCGCCGGGTCCTGGATGGCGTTGGGCTCGACCGCCAGCCCGGCCGGAGGACCGGGATCGGCCTGGCCGTTCAGGGCACCCGCGAGCAGGAGGGCGGAGAGGAGGCGGCTACGGGTTCGCGCCATCGGAGACATCGGCAATGACCCTCGTCGAGGACAGGGTGACCAGGCATTCGCTGCCGTCGCTGCCGGAGCTTCCCAGGTGAAGAAAGCTGCCGCCGCGCCCTTCCGGACAGCCGGAGCCCTGCAGGAAGACCACCTTCCTCACCGCGCCCGCCGAGACGTCGAAGGCCCGGCAGCTCTCCGCGACGGTCGCCCGGGCGAGAGCCGGGTCGCAGGGCTCGCGGAACTGCACCTGAGGATAGCGCAGCCCCCAGGAGGCGTAGGCATGGGCGCGCGGCAGGTCGCGCAGCAGCAGGAGGGCGAGGAGCGCGTGCGCACCGCACAGAGACCAGCGCAGCCAGGAGATCTTCCGGCCCGCGGCCGGCATGCGGGCCGAGACCAGGACCGCCGTGGCGCAGGCCGCGAGCAGCCACCCCAGGAGGCCGCCGAGATCGTTGCGCAGCGACTCGTTGCGCGGCGTGTCGTTCACCAGCCAGGAACAGGTCTCGAACGCCGCCCGGTCCGCCAGGTTGGCGCTCAGCCTCTCGCCGCAGCGGCTCCCCCGGCTCGGACCCGCGTCCGGCGGGGAGTTGGCGGCGAGGGCGGTGCGATAGAAGCCGCTCCCGGCGAAGAGCAGGAGGACAGACAGGACAAGGGTCGCGAGGAGGACGACCGGCCGGCGCGGAACGCGCGCGGCGAGCGCGAGGCCCACGACGAGCAGCACCAGCATCCAGGCGCTCCACGTCAGGACGGGATGGGCGGAGGCCAGCACCGAGAGCCCCCGCCACAGGAGGGCGCCGAGGGCGTCGAACCCGGTGACGAGCCACTCCTGCTTGGGATAGGTCAGGCTCGGAGAGAGCCCGAGGAGGTCTTCGCGGGCCCGCAGCGTGACGAACCCCAGGCCGCTCACCACCGCGCCGGCGGCCGCGCCGAGCCCCGCGAGCTGTCCGAGCGTCTCGAGAGGCTTCTCCTGCAGCCGGGGCAGGAAGGCGGGCTGAGCCGCGGGAGCCTTGGCCTTGCGCTTGGCGGTCGTCATTCGGCTTTCCGGGTGCTGGGAGATCCTGTCGACCCAGAGGCGCGACAGGCCCGGGACAAGTTACCGATCGGCTCCGAGATCGACCAGGTGCCATCGCACAGAGGAGGTCACCCGGGCCCGGGCCAGGCGCGGCCCGAAGACGAGCGGCAGGTCGCTGCGGCCGCCGCGGACCAGGAAGTATCGGAACCGTCCACCGTCCCGCGCGAAGTCGAACTGCCAGGCGTCGGCCTCCCGCCAATGCGAGAGCACCCGGTCCTCCCAGTTCTGCCCCGGGCGGTAGCGCACCGGCGCGTTGAAGAACTGCACGAACGAGAGCAGCACCCGGCCTCCCCGATAGACCTGGTAGTAGGCCGGCGAGTGCCGCAGCAGGTCCGCGGGCACCATCCAGGTCGAATTGCTCTGCTCGTATAGCAGGCCGGCCAGGGCGTAGCCGGGCTCGGCGTGCTCAAGCACGCGGCGCAGGCCGGCGGCCTCCACGTTGAACGTGCGGAAGCCGTCGCGGACCGCCGAGAGCTGCCAGGCCAGCAGCAGGAGGGTCAGGACCGCGGCCACCCGCAGCCGGATCCGGGATGGACGCGGCAGCGCGGCGACCCCCACCGAGACGGCGACCGGGACCAGGCGCTCGGAGATGAGATAGCCGTGCGTGAACTCGGGCGCGACATAGTAGAGCAGCGCGATCCAGCCGGCCAGGAGGCCGAAGCGCGCCCGGAACATCGCCTCGTTCCAGTCGCCCAGGCGCTGGAAGCGCCGGACGGAAAGAACCAGCGCCACCAGGAGCAGCAGGGCCCCCATCATCTCCTGCTTCCCATCGCTGTAGACGCCGAACAGAAGGCCCGCCAGCCGGTCCGTCTTCATCTTCGTGTTGACCAGGATGGTGGACTGCCCGTCGAGATAGCGCTGGAAGCCGCTCATGACCTCGGCGGCGTGGAAATGCGCCCAGAGCAGGACGCCGGCGCCCAGGGCGAGCCCCGGCAGGAGCGCCGAGAGTTGCAGCGCGAGCCGGCCGGCCCAGGGCCGGCGCACCAGGGCGAGCCAGCTCACGGCTCCCACGAAAAGGACGAGCATCTGGAGGTGGGCGGTATAGAAGAGCGCCGAGACGGAGGCCAGCAGGAGCCAGGAACGCCACCCGAACGGCCTGTCGAAAAGCCGGTCCGCCAGCGCCAGTCCGCCGAGGAACAGCGGCAGGGCCACGAGGCTGTCCACGAAGCCCCAGAAGAAGACGTGGCCGTAGGTCACGGCGAGCGCGAGGAGCGCGTACCACTCGGGCCGGCCATTGCGCCGGCAGAGCGCCGCGGCGGCCGGCAGCACACCGGCGATCGACAGGGAGAGCACGAGCTTGCCGGCGAGGTCGATCGGCAGGAGATGGGCGAAGCCGGCGGTGGCCATCTCGAACAGCCCCTGCGGATGCCAGAGGGCGAGTTCGTAGGCCTGGCCGAAGCCGTGCGCGGGGTCGCCGATCCAGCGCACGATGGCGGCCACGGCGAGTTGCTGGGGATAGTCGAGCATCGGCAGGAGCTCGGCCTGCCAGAGCGGAAGGACCCACAGGACCGCCGCGGTGCCTAGGACAAAGCGTAGAGCAAAGCGCGACCAGACGGGCGGGGGTCCGGACGGAGGCATGAGGAGGATGGAGCGGGAGACGGGATTCGAACCCGCGACCAACAGCTTGGAAGGCTGTGACTCTACCCCTGAGTTACTCCCGCCGAGGAGGAAATGGTGGAGGCGGATGGATTCGAACCACCGTAGGGCGGAGCCCAACAGATTTACAGTCTGCCCCCTTTGGCCACTCGGGTACGCCTCCAGATTTTCAAAGCTGTCTGCGCCGGGTCTTGGAGCCGGCACCCGGAATCGAACCGGGGACCTACTGTTTACAAGACAGTAGCTCTACCCCTGAGCTATGCCGGCGCGACTCCCCAGGACGCCAGGAGCCGGGAGAGTGTAGCCGCTCTCCCTCCCGGGCGCAAGATGCGGGAGGCGCGGCGGACCGCGCCTCCCGGGCGAAGGGTTACTGCTTCTGCGAGGCCAGGGAGTTGACCAGCGCTTCCAGGTTCGACAGGCGCTGGGCCAGCTCGGCGTTCTGCTGCTGGAGCTTGGTGATCTCGGCGTCCTTCTCCAGGACCTGCTTGTTGAGGGCCTGGACGGCGGCCAGGCTGACGCCAGCCACGTCCAGCGGGTTGATGTGGCGGTCATCGTGCCCGAGGCCGAACGCGGCGCTGAAGTCCTGGGCCATGGGGCCGAGGTGCAGGACGTCCGGCGTGCCCGTCTTGAAGCGCCAGGTGGAGACCGGCAGGCCGGCGACCTTCGCGAGGATCTCCTCCGGCGCCACCGGAACGATGTCCGTCTTCAGGGTGCGGTCCGAGGTCTCGATCAGGTCGAAGACGGTCAGGGTGCCGGCGCCGGTCAGGGAGAAGGCGTTGGACCCGACACCACTCTTGATCATGTTCAGGTTGCCGCTGACGTTGTTGATGCCCCAGGTCGCGGCGGCGGCGGTGTCTTCGAGATTGATGCGGGACGCGGCGTTGTTGGTGAGCTGGAGCAAAGTCGCCGTCGCGCCCGCGGAGGTGCTGGCATGGAGCTTCGCAGCCGGGCTCGCGGTGCCGACGCCGACGTCGCCGTCCGAGCTGATATCGATCGAGCTGGTCGGCGCGCCGGGACGGATGCGCAGCGACAGCTTCGAGCCGCCGGTCACGTCGCGCACGAAGAAGTTGGCCTCGTTGGCGCCGATGTCCCAGGTCTGGGCCGTGAAGCCGCCGGAGTTGTTCTGCTCCAGCCGCAGGGCCGGGGTGTTGCTGGTGTTGACGTGCAGGTCGAGCACCGGCGTCGAGGTGCGGAAGCCGACCCGGCCGGTGCTGTCGACGAAGATCGAGTTGGTCGAGGCACCGGCGGTGACAGTGAAGGGGGTCTTGGAGGAGGTGGAGTCTTCGATGGAGAACTTGCTGGAGCCGCCGCTCGCCGAATCGTTGGCGATCAGCCGCCAGTCGTTGGCGGGGAAGCCGGCCTGCGTGCTGGTGTCGTCGAAGTGGATGCGGAGGTTGTTCTCCTTCAACCGGATCGTGTCGAAGCCGAAGTTCTCGTTGTTGACACAGTCGAGGCCCACGCACGCGCTGCCCTGGACGATCAGGTCGTCCGGGATCACCTGGTCCTCGGCGGTGGTATTCCTGATGCCGCTGGCGGCCTTGGCGGTCTTGGCGCCATTGGGGCCGGTGGGCTTCTCGGCCTCTTCCGAGGTCAGGATGGAGCCTTCGTAGACCACGAAACTGCCGGACTGCACGCGCTCCGCCGGCATCCTGCCCTCGGCGCGCAGCCGGTCGATGGCGGCGTCGTCATTGTTGCGGCGCGCCTCGGCCAGCGCCCTGCGGACGTCGGCGTCGATCTTCGGGACCAGACGCAACTCCCAGGCGTAGGCTCCGTCGAGCGTTCCCGAGGAGAGGTCGAACGCGGGCGTCCGTCCTGCGCCGACCTCCTGGCGCACCACCTTGCCTTCCGGGGTCGAGACCGTGAGGACCAGGCGGTCGTACGGGGACTGCACGTCCCACTGTACGCGCGCCGCCTCGAAGCTCGGCTTCGCAAAGTCGCCCGCGGCGGCGTGAGCGCCGCTGGCGATCCCTGACAGGGCTGCAGCCAGTACCAGGATCTTCGACAAGTTCTTCATGTCGTTTCCTCCTTCGCCAAGAGTCATAGTGGCTCTTGGGCGTCCGTGCACGGCGGCTCGTTACAAAGAACAAAACAGCAATGTCAACAGAGACAGCAGACCCGATGCGATCTGATCAGTCTAACACACAGCTTCAGTGCCTGGAGCGCTGGCGGTCGGCTTCGTAGACCAGCCCCTCGCGGCGCAGATTGGAAGCGCCGCGAGGGGTGGAGTCGGACTGTCGGTGGGATTACTGCTTCTGGGAGGCCAGGCTGTTGACCAGCGCCTCCAGATTGGCCAGGCGCTGCGCCAGCTCGGCGTTCTGCTGCTGGAGCCTGGCGATCTCGGCATCCTTCTCCGAGGCCTGCTTGTTCAGGGCTTGGACGGCTGCGAGGCTCACGCCCGCCATGTCCATCGGAGCGATGTGGAGGTTGTCCTCGCCGAGCCCGAACGCCGCGGCAAAGTCCTGAGCCATGGGGCCGAGGTGGGTCGCCTGCGCCTCGTCAGCCTTGTAGACCCAGGTCGAGATCGGAAGGCTGGCCACCTTCGCCAGGATCGTCTCCGGATTGACGTCGACGATGTTGGTCTTCAGATTGCGGTTCGAGTTCTGCGTCAGGGCGCCGGCAATAAGCAGCGCGCCGCTTCCCTGGAGGGAGAAGGCGGTGACGCCGGTACCGCTCTTGACCATCGTGACGTTGCCGTTGATGTTGCTGATGCCCCAGCTCGCGCTGGTGGAGGTGTCGGTGAAGTTCAGGCGGGAGGCGCCGTTGTTGTTGAGCTCCGCCATCGTCCGGGTTGCCGTCGTGCCGCTCGTCTCCTGGACCAGGAAGTGCGCGTCGCCGCCGGAGCTGTTCGCGACGTGCAGCTTGGCGCTCGGGCTCCCGGTGCCGACGCCGACGTCGCCGTCCGCGCTGATGTCGATCGAGCTGGTCGGCGCGCCGGGACGGATGCGCAGCGACAGCTTCGAGCCGCCGGTCACGTCGCGCACGAAGAAGTTCGCCTCGTTGGCGCCGATGTCCCAGGTCTGGGCCGTGAAGCCGCCGGAGTTGTTCTGCTCCAGCCGCAGGGCCGGGGTGTTGCTGGTGTTGACGTGCAGGTCGAGCACCGGCGTCGAGGTACGGAAGCCGACCCGGCCGGTGCTGTCGACGAAGATCGAGTTGGTCGAGGCGCCGGCGGTGACGGTGAAGGGCACCTTGGAGCCGGTGATGTCCTCGATGGAGAACTTGCTGGAGCCGCCGCTCGCCGAGTCGTTTGCCGTGAGCTGCCAGTCGTTGGCCGGGAAGCCGGTCCCGGTGCTGGTGTCGTCGAACTTGATCCGGGTGTTGTTCTCCTTGAGCCGGATCGTGTCGAAGCCGAAGCTCTCGTTGTTGACGCAGTCGAGGCCGACGCAGGCGCTGCCCTGGACGATCAGGTCGTCCGGGATCACCTGGTCGGCGGCGGTGGTGTTCTTCATCGCGTCCTTGGCGGACTTGACGCCCGTGGAGCCCTTCTCGGTCTCGTCGGAGGCCACGACCGAACCGGCCTCGACCACGAAACTGCCGGACTGGACGCGCTCGGCGGGCACCTTGCCCTCGGCGCGCAACCGCTCGATCGCGGCGTCGTCGCCCGTGCGCCGGGCCTCGGCGAGGGCCTTGCGGGTATCCGCGTCGAACCGCGGGACCAACCGCAGCTCCCACGTGTACGCGCCGTCGATCGCCCCCGCGGCGGAGAGGTCGAACGCGGGCGTCCGCCCTGCGCCGACCTCCTGCCGCACCACCTTGCCCTCGGGCGTCGAGACCGTGAGGACCAGGCGGTCGTACGGCGACTGCACATCCCACTGCACCCGCGCCGCCTCGAAGCTCGGCTTCGCGAAGTCGCCGGCCGCCGCGCGCGCACCGGTCGCGACTCCCAGCAGAGCTGCTGCCAGCACCAAAATCTTCGACAGGTTCTTCATGTCATCCTCCTCTTCCCAAGGGCCATTTTCGGCCACTTGGGCGCCTTGCACCGTGATTCATTACAATAATAAAACAGCGACGACTACAAGGAAGACAAATCCGATGTGATTTGGCCAGTTTACCACACCTTCAGGGCGTGGACCGCTGGCGGACGGCTTCGTAGAGGATGGCTGCGGCGGCGGTGGCGATGTTGAGCGATCCGACCCGGCCGCGCATGGGGAGGCCGATCATGCGGTCACAGATCTGGCGGGTGCGGGAGCGCAGGCCCTTCTCCTCCCCGCCGAAGCAGAGGACGACCTTGCCGGTGAGGTCGATGTCCCAGGGGGGCTCGCCGCCGGCGTCGGTGCCGTAGATCCAGTAGCCGTCCTCCTTGAGCCGGTCGACCTCGACGGCGGTGTTGGAGATGCGCTCGATCTCCAGCCACTCGCTGGCGCCGGCGGAGGTCTTGGCCACGGTCGGCGAGACCGGCGCCGAGCCGCGGTCGCGGATGAGCACGCGGCTGGCGCCCGCGCCCTCGCAGACCCGCAGCAGGGCGCCCAGGTTGCGCGGGTCCTGGACGTCTTCGAGGAGGACGATCAGCTCCGGATCGCCGCCGCGCGAAGCAACCGTCTTCGCCTCGCGCACCTCGGCGGCCATGCCGTTGTGGGCGGGCCCGGCGCGCTCGGAGAGGACCCGGTCGGGCACGACCTCGAACGCCACATGGTGGCGGCGGCACAGCTCCTCCACCTCCTCGCGGCGCTTCCCGGTTCTCACCGCGCTCACCAGAACACGGACGACCTCCTGCGGCCGGTGCCGCAGGGCCTCGCGAACCGGGTGGAATCCGTAGAGGAAATTGATCACATCCCCCCTCTCCCCGACCCCTTCAGACTTCCATGATCTGCTGTTCTTTTTTGTGCAGCGAGGAAGCGACCTCGGCGATGTAGTGATCGTGGAGCTTCTGGACTTCATCGAGCCCTCGGCGCTCGTCGTCCTGGCTGATCGCCTTGTCCTTCTCCATCTTCTTGAGCTTGTCATTGCCCTCGCGGCGGGCCTGCCGGACCGCGGTGCGGGCGTGCTCGGCCTGGTCGTGGGCCTTCTTCACGATCTCCTTGCGCCGATCCTCGGTGAGCTGCGGGACCGGAATGCGGATCACCTTGCCGTCCGAGGACGGGTTGAGACCGAGGTCCGACTTCATGATGGCCCGCTCGATGGCCGAGCTCTGGGAAGGATCGAAGGGCTGGGCCACGATCATGGAGGCGTCGGCCACGGACAGCGTGGCGACCTGGTTGAGCGGCACGGGCGAGCCGTAGTAATCGACGGTGATGCCGTCGAGAAGTTGGAGCGACGCCCGTCCGGTGCGCAGATGCTTGAGCTCTGTATGGAAGTGCTCCAGAGCGTGCTTCATGTGCTGCTCGACGTCGCGAAAGACCTCTTTCATGATTCCCCTCCTGACACGAATGCCGTTCCTGGGAGACCGGCAGGCGAGAATCTTCTACCGGCCCGCGCCGGGATGTCAATTCGGCACGCGCCGGTACGAGCTCAACCGACCGAGACGCGGGTGCCGTCGAAGCGCCGCAGGCTGAAGCCGGCGAACAGCTCGTTGCCGGTGAAGCGCATCTCCTCCAGGACCTCGATCGCCACGGCTTCGCCGAGCCGGAGGCCCTCGGTGGCGTCCGAGCGCCAGTGGATGCCCGCGAAGTTGCGGCCGTAGGCGATGTTGCCCGCAAGCTTGTCAAGCTCACCGCCGACCGTGAGCGGCGGGCCCTGCCAGGGCAGCAGCGAGAGGCCGTCGGCGCTCGCCACCACGGTTTCGGGCAGCTCGTGCGATTCGTCCAGGCAGGCCTTGAGCGCGGTCACGCAGGCCCCGGCGATGACCGCGTGCCCCGCCGGATAGGATGGATGGGTGGGACACCCTTCCGGATAGGCCTGCGGGAGGAGCGCGCTGCCGAACCGGCTCCGCACCTCCTCCACCGCAGCGGAACCGAGCAGGTCAGCGTGCAGGGGATACTCCGCCAGCTTCCTCGCGTGCGCCTCCACCCGGCCACCCATCTCCTCCGGGCGGAGCCGGCGGTGCACCATCCACTTCTGATACCAGCAGGCCTTGAGCGCGGTCTGGGTCACCACGGCGATCAGGTAGAAGAGGTACGGCTGCCCGAATGTGGTGAAGCCCGACTGCGTGCGCGAATGCTTGTAGGGGTTGCCGCCGTCGGCGAGCGTGCCGAGCTTGAGCGCCATCAGGCAGGCGCCGAGGAAGGCCTGGTAGGTGAAGTCGCGATGGACATACTCGCCCAGGTCGCGGCCGTTGCGGATGTAGCGCGCCTGGGTGTCGAACCGGTTGACGCCGGCGATCTTCCCGTTCTGGATGCCCAGCCACTCGTCCCAGTCGGTCATGAAGTCCAGGCCGGGGACGGCCGTGCGGATCTTCTGCTCCACCCGGATCGGCGTGAACGGGATCGGCTTCAGGAGAAACTGGGAGACGTAGGGACCGGCGAGATCGCCGGCCCCCGCACCGGACCAGCCGCCGCGCAAGAGGCTCTCGGGCGTCTTCGGGCCGCGGAAGTCGGACAGGTGCGAGAGGTCCTCCGCGGCCTTGCGGACCAGCGGGTGCGAGCCGTACTCGACGAACGGGACGTCGCGGAGCAGGGCGTGCCAGTAGAGCTCCACGAGCTCGCCGGCCTGGGCGGCGCTGTCGAAGGCCGGAGCCGGGGCGAGCTCGACCTGGCAGCCGTCCGGGCCGATCAGCTCGTAGGCGAACGCGGCCTGCGGGTTGGCGAGCTTGACGAAACCGCCGAGCGGGATGCGCTCGAAGTCCTCGGGATCGCCGCTGCGCAGCGCCTTGAGGAGCACGTCGTAGGCCTTGCGGTCGGGCTCTCCCCCGGCGCCGTGGGGCAGGCCCTTGGAGTAGCAGGCGATGCGGTTGGGCAGCCTCTCCTCGTCGCCGTTGGCGGTGAGAGCCGCCATCCCGCGCTTCCGGGCATGCTCGGCGGCGCGGCGGCGGACCTCGAACGACTCGCCCACGCGCCCCAGGTCGCCCGACGTGGAGGCCTCCGCCATGCCCGGGCCGCCCGGGCCGCCCAGGCCGGCCAGGCCCGCGGCTCCGGCCATCCCCGAGAGGAAGCCGCGGCGGGTGAACCTGGGGCGATCGTCGTGCCGGGTCATGAGCTGCCTTCTACTAGAGATCGCCGCCCGCCGGCCGGTAGAGAATGACGAGGTCGGAGAGCGTGTTCCCTCCCGGCCAGAGATCCTCGCACGGCCCGTTGAAGAGGCGGGCCGAATAGGTCGTGACGGTGTGCCGGACGGTGCCGCACACCCCGCCGCCGTCCCAACTGCGGCAGACGTAGAAGTAGCCATCATAGGGGAGGTAGTAGTACTCGGTCCCGGTGCAGCCCGGGCCGGAGAAGTGGCTGACGTAGATGCCCTGGGAAGGATGGCAGGCCCCCTCCTCGCAGTCTCCCCCTGGGATGAGCTCGAAACTGGCGGTGACGGTCGCCGAGGTGGTCATGGTGACGACGCAGGGTCCTGTGCCGGAGCAGGCGCCGCTCCAGCCCGCGAACGTGGAGCCCTCCGCCGGCTCGGCGGTGAGGGTCACGACCGTGTCCGGAGGGAAGCTCGCGTTGCAGGTCGGGCCGCAGTCGATGCCCGCGGGGCTCGTGCTGACCGTTCCCGAGCCCGATCCGCCCCGCGTGACATACAGCGTCAGGGAGCCGTCGCGGTAGATGGTGACGAAGTCGGAGATCGTGTTGCCGGACGGCCAGAGATCCTGGCAGGGTCCGCCGTTGATCCGCGCCGAGTAGTTCGTGACCGTGTGGCGGGCCGTGCCGCACACTCCGTTGCCGTCCCAGGTCCGGCACTCGTATCGGTAGCCGTCGTAGGGCAGGTAGTACGACTCCGTGCCGGTGCAGCCCGGGCCGGAGAAGTGACTGACGTACATGCCCTGGGACGGCACGCAGAAATCCTCTCCGCAGCCGCCCGCATTCGTATTTTCCTCGACCGGGAGCACCAGGGGATCGGTCGCCACGGTCTGGCCGCCGCTGTCGGTGGCGGCCGCCACGATGGAGATCTCGGTAGTTCCGAACGGCACCCGGTAGTCGAACCGATAGGGCTCCTCGGTCACGGTCCCGACCACGGCGCCGTTGACCAGGAACTCCACCTTCGACACCCGCACGTCGTCGGTCGCTTCGGCGGCGAGCGTGAGCGTCAGACCCTCGACGGCCTGGGCTCCGGCCACCGGCGTGGTCAGGATCACGGTCGGCCGGCTGTCCGGCACGACCTGGACCACGACGGGCTCGGCCGTACCCTCGTTGCCGCCGAGGTCGGTGGCCACGGCTCCGATCGTGAGGCTGGTCGCGCCGGCCGGCACCGGGTACGCCGCCTCGAAGGGCGACTTGAAGTCCTCGGCCACCACGGCGCCGTCGACCAGGAACCGGACCGATGCCACCAGCACGTCGTCCGAGGCCGCGGCCCGGATGGTGAGCAGGTTGCGCTCGGGCACCGAGGCTCCGGCGGCCGGCGAGGCGATCGCCACCTGCGGCGCCACGCCCAGCTCGTCGGCGAGGAGGTAGGCGCGGCCGATGTGGAGGCCGCCATCGCCCGAGACGCCGTTGTCCGTGATGCCGCGGGCCGCGGCCAGGAAGACGGCACCGTCGCGCACCGCGACACCGGCGCCGTCGTCGTCGCGGAAGCTCGGCTCGTCCGAGAAGTCGACCACGGCGCTGAAGACCGGGGCTCCGCCGACGTCGAAGACCGGCACGGCGTTGACGAAGAAGTAGTCGGCCGCGAAGGCAAGGCGGCCGTCGAGCGCCACGGAAGAGAGGCCGAAGTCGTCCGGCGTGGACCCGACCAGAGCCGGGTTCGCCGGGTTCTGGAAGTCGATCACCCGCAGGCCGCCCAGGGACCCGTCGGCTCCGTCCGCCACGTAGGCCAGCCGGTCGCGCACCACCACGTCGGCGGCCGCCGAGAACGAGCCCGGACGGGTGTGGGTGGAGCCGAGGAGCGCCGGGCTGACGGGATTGGAGACATCGATCACGTGCACGCCACCCTCGGCGTCGGCCACCACGACCAGGTCGTCCACCGCGTCCGTCGCATCGATACCGCGCGCATTGCCCGGCGTGTCCAGCGCGCCGACGATCGACGGCGCCGACGGGTTCGAGACGTCGATCACCTGCAGGCCCGCGGCGCCGTCGGCCACATAGACGAAGTTGCCGCGCACCACGAGATCGGTGGCCGTGCCGGGCGTGTCGCGCGAGCCCACGATCGACGGCGCCGACGGGTCGGAGACGTCGATGACCTGGAGGCCGCTCGGGCCGTCCGCCACGTAGGCGAGGTCGCCTTCGACGCGGACGTCGTTGGCGTTGCCCGGCGTGTTCGCCGTACCCCGGAGCACGGGCTCGTCGAGGCTGGAGACGTCCACCACGTGCAGGCCGGCGGCGCCGGAGGCGACGTAGGCCTGGTCGCCGCTCACCGCCACGCCGTTCGGGAAGCCCGGCAGCGCCAGGAACGAGAGCGCGGTGGGCGAGAAGGACCGGACCGTGACCGTGGTCGTGGCGCTGGCGGCGCCGATCGACACGGTGACGATGGCATTGCCCTCCTCGCCGGCGAAAACCACTCCGTCCTCGGCGCCGAAGCCGGCCACGGCAAGGTTGTCGGAGTCATAGTTGGTGCCGTAGCGCCGCGGACGCGCGTCGATCTCGACGCCGTCGATCAGCGTCGCCTTGACGTCCAGCCGGCGCGAGGCCTCGCCAAGGACCATGTTGAAGATCAGCGTGAAGGAGCCGGGCTGAACAGAGAGAGACCGGAGAATCGGCCCGAGGTTGACGCTGTCCGGATCGGTCGGATTGCTGAAGGCGAGGACTTCCAGGCCGTCGCCAACCCGGTCGCCGTCGGTGTCGTAGAGCAGCGGGTTGGTTCCGAAGGTCCTTTCCTGGCCGTCGAGCAGGCGGTCGTGGTCGGTGTCGGCCTGCCGCGGATCGAGGCCGAGGGCGAACTCCTCCAGCGAGGACAGACCGTCCAGATCCCCGTCCTTGAAGGCGTCGGCAGCGCCGTTCGGGTCGAGGCCGTTGGCCAGCTCCCAGTCGTCCGGAAGACCGTCGCCGTCCCGGTCTCCCGACAGGTTGACCTGGATTGCCAGGACCCCCAGGGCCCCCTCGTTGAGGGCGCTGATCAGGACGTTGCCGCTGGCGACCGCGGTGACCAGACCGTCGGCGTTGACCGAGGCCACCGCCGGGTTGCTGGAGCGGTAGCTCGTCCCGAGCATGCCGGCCGTCACGTCGCGGGTGCTGCCGTTCGGGTCGAAGACGGAGGCGCTGATCTGGGCTGTCTCCCCCGGAGCCGCGAGCACGGTCTTCGAGGCTCCGACGGCGAGTTGGACCGGGATCGGCGCGGGGTGGTCAAACGAGATCTCCGGCACTTCCAGGATTCCGTTCGGCGGCACCGTCACGAAATCCGTCTGGCCGGAGCGGGTCACCCCGTCCTTGATGCAGGTGGCCCGCACCCGCACGGGCCCCTGGTTGGCGGGCACGTTCGGGAGCACCCACGATCCGCCCTCCTGGACGCGCGCCGTGCGGTTCAGGACGCTGACCGTGCAGGCCTCATCCAGGCTCAGGGGTTCCCTGCCATCGATGGGCGGCTCCGGCGTCAGGGGATCGGTACCCTGCGCCACCTCGTCGCCGTCCGCGATGCCGTCTCCGTCGGTGTCGACCGCGCTCGGATTGGTGTGGAGGGTCTTTTCCTGACCGTCCGTCAAGCCGTCGCGATCAGTATCGGCCTCAAGCGGGGAGGCGCCGAGTATCACCTCATCTCCATCAAGCAACTGGTCGCCGTCGGTGTCCGGATTGCGCAGGTCAGTACCAGCCACGAACTCTTGCCGCGCATTGAGACCGTCGGCATCGAGATCGGCCAGAGCATCCCCGGGATTGGTTGGATCGAGACCATTCTGAATTTCGTAAGGGTCGGGCAACCCGTCACCGTCGGCATCTCCTCCTTCAGCGACCGTGAAAACCGTGGCAGCAAAGAGATCTTGGTGGAAGGCATAGATTGCCTGGGAGCCTCCGGCCAAAGCGGTAACCCGACCTCCGGCATCGACAGTGACGACCTGCTGACTCTCGTCGAGGAAGGAGCTGGCGTACGTCGTTCCGGTCGATGTCGCGAGGTCCTGCTGGCTTCCGTCGGGAAAAGTGGCTATCAGTTGGAGCTGCACCGCATCCCCGATCGAAAGAACGCTCTTTGGAGCGCGCAGCTCCAGCGCCACCGGCGCCTGCGCCTGGAGGGGCAGGGCCGCCGAAAAGCAGAGCTGAGCCAACAGCATCCAGAGTCGGTTTGTCGTCTTCATGACCGGTGTCCGTTTACTCGAAAAGTGGAGACGCGACTTGCATCTCCAGAGGAGAGAAAAGGTGTTGGTCCTGCCCAGGTACGATTGCGGTCAGCGACTGGAAGAAGGTGGTCCGCAGTTCCTCCGGCAGCAGCTTCAGATCCATGATCGTCAGAGCCGCATCGGCTGGCCCGGCCTTCGACGCAAGCGCGAAGGTGAGAAGAACGCGGAAGGTCCCCTCCTTCCAGAGCAGAGCGCCGCGCTTACGCTGTTCAATCTCTCGCTCCTGGCTCACTCCAAGGCTCAGCAGCCGCTCGGGCTTGGCCCCCCACTTCTTCAACGCCCCCTGAGCGATTTTCGCCTGCAGCTCCGCGAAAGCCTTTCCCTCTCCGACAGAGGCGAGAGTCACCGCGCACAGCTTGCGATCGCAAAAGAGGTATGAGGCCGTGTCGAAGAACGGCGATCCGGAGAAGACCTCCGTATACAGTGGATTGGGGTCGTCCCCTTGAACCGCAGGCTCGCCGAGGAGCTCGAAACGCTCGGCCCCCGGTCGCACCTTGTGCAGCTCATCTTCAGCCATGCCGATCCGCACGCCGCGCAGGAGCGACGGCATGGCCATAGGGCTGGTCTCTTCGCCATGGGCGATCCCCATGGCGGCCAAGACCATTGCCACCGTGATGAGAAGGGAGCGCAACGCGGAGCCGTTTCTGCTCGAGGTCATGGGCAGGTCACTCCAGGCGGTGGCGGAAAATTGACCTGAAGGCGGCCGTCCTTCAGCGCTTGGAGAGCTGACTCGGCGCAGTCACCTCCGGCCGCTGCGTTCTGGCGGCCGACCTCGTTGTTGTTGAAATCTTGCTCGTGCGAGACGCACGTGTCAGTAGGGCGGTTCTCGTGATACCGCTGGATCGCAGCGGTGATTGGTTGGAGAGTGGGGCTGCTATGGAACTCACAGCTCCAGCGGGCATGCTGGGCGGCATCTGCCGCACTTCCTTCGCCACGGCAGGCCTCCTTGAATGTCCGATCCACCCATATCAGGACTACCTTGCTGATTAGTGCGCCGTAGGCGCAGGCGGCCTTGTACTGGCCTGAACTGAGTGCATCGACGCAGAACTTCTTATCGGTGATGCCGTTGAACTCATCCTTGTCAATAACCCAGACAGAATGCGAATCCTTGTTGCAGTCGGTCTTTGAATCGGCGGCTTCAATGGTCACCGTGCCCTTCTTCTCCCCCTTCACTGTTGCCGAGGTCCCCGCTCCCGCGACGGTGGCCACCGCAGGGTTCTGACTTCTCCAGACGATCGAACGGTTGCTAGGAGTGATCGTTGCGAGGGCAGCCTTGCTCTCCCCAACGCAGACGGCGGTTGGCCCCTTCGTGATCGTTACCTTTACCGCCTCGCCTCTGCAGGTGCCATTGTCGCACTTGTCGTTGACCGTGCACTTGTTTTTGTCATTACAGCTCGAGTTGTTCTGAGCCGGATCGGGCTTGCAACAATTGTCCTCGCACTTTCTGCATTTCTCGCATCGGTGGGTGGTGCCCGTGCTCGACGGATTGCCGCCGCAGTGCCAGCCGGCCTTCACGATGCCGACGCCGGGGTTGGACACGATCAGGGCTCCATCGGCGGTGACGGTGCCGGGGCCGATGCTGACGAAGTGCCCGAGGTCATGGTCGAACGAGTACAGCTCCGTGACCTCGCCAGGCTCCAGGCCCTCGACGTTCGGCATGGTGAGCTTCGCCGGCGGATCGAAACGGGCGCCCGCCGGCTGGATCGTGACGATCAGGCGCGGCTGCTGGCCGAAGTTGGGCACCATCGGCACCTTGTCGGAGTGCACCGCGGTCACGCTCACGAAGCCGCTCCGGCTGCCGCCCGGGAAGGTCACCGAGCCGGGCGCGATCTCCAGCGCGAAGCCCGGGAGCTCCGGCAGGGTGATCGTGCCGCCGCGGGTCTCGTCCACCGGGATGCCGTTCGCGAGATCCAGCGGCAAGAGGAAGATCGGGCCGTTCATCTCCACCTCCCGCCCGGAGATCGTGGTCACCACGAACTCCAGGTCCGGCCACGAGCCCGGACGCTCGGCGGTGGAACCATCCACGATCAGCCGTACTGTACCCACCGGCGCCCCTTCGACCACGAAGGTCCCGGCCGCGTCGGTGCGCGCGGTCAGCGGCGTGTCGAGCACCCGCAGCGTCACACCCGGCACGGGCTGGTTCTGGTTGTCCAGCACCACGCCGCGGATGGCGGTGCGCTCGGGTGGGCCGGCCGTGAAGCCGGAGGCCGTGAAGCTCGCCAGCGGTCCGTTCGGAAGGTCCGGGAGGGTGGCCACCACGACGTTGTTGCCGGTCCCCTCCTCGGACCCGAGAGTCCAGGAGAGGATCGCGCGGCCGTCGCTGTCGGTGGTCATCAGCATCTCGCCGATGCCGATCGGGAAGCGACCGTCACCGAGCACCACCTGGAACCGCACCGGCACGCCGGCCAGACGGTTGTGACCGGCGTCGGTCACCGCTGCCACGATGGGCCGCGGCAGCTCCTGCCCGGCGATGCCCCACTGCTGGTCTCCAGCGTCGACGACGATGTGCGCGGGCTCGCCGGCCAGGGCCGTGGCCACGAACACCGCAGGCTCTCCGAAGCCGGCCACCGAAGCCTGAACGGACTGGTTGCCGATGCCGGCCCGCGAGCCGAGGGTGAAATGCACCGCGGCCCGGCCGGCGGCGTCGGTGCGTACCATGAGCTCGCGTCCACCGCCATCCAGAGTGCCGTTGCCCCCCTGGACCTCGAAGACCACCGGCTGGCCGGGCATGGGCGCGCCGTTGGCGTCCTTCACCATCGCGACCAGCGGCTGGGGGAGCTGTGCCCTGATCACTCCGTGCTGGCTGCCGCCGGACACCGTTTCGACCCGCCTCGCGTTCGCTTCCGCGCGCCGCACCACGATCGACACCGAGCCGGCGTTGCCGCTCTCGTCCACCGCGCGGGCGGTCAGTGTGTTGTCTCCCGGGGAGAGCGGAACCCCTTCCACCAGGAAGGAGCGGTTCGACACCTCGGCCGGACGGCCGTTGACGGTGACCGTCACCTCGGAGGCATTGACCGTGCCGGGGACGATGTCGTTGACCAGACCGCCGACCGTCACCGTGTCCGTCATCACCGTCGAGCCGTCCCGCGGCAGATCGATCGAAAGGCGCGGCGCCGTCAGATCGCGGACCACGTGGACCGTGTCCGTACCCATGCGGCCGTCCGCGGTGGCCGCCACGGCCGTCACCAGGTTGCCGCCCTCCGTCAGAGGCACGTCCTCGACCGTGAACGAGGTGCCCGAGACAGCAGCGTCCAAACCGTTGACCTTGACCGTCAGTCCCGGGACGTTGACCGTTCCAGTGACCGTCACCGTCGTGGCGGCCAGGATGGCGAGATCCTCGGGCGACGTGATCACCGCCACCGGCAGGGTGATGCGGGTCACCGGTATGGCGACCTCCCGGACATGGCCCGCGACGTCCTCTCCACGCACCGTGATCGACTGCTGCCCTTCCACCAGGGGAGCATCCGTCTCGAAGTGGCCGTTCGTGACCGGAGTGGCCACGCCGTTGACCTTGACGCTGACCGCGCCGTGATCGTCGCTGGCGAATCCGGCGACCCGGGCCTGCCCCAGGTTGAAGATCCGATCCGGAAGCGGAGTCTCGATCTCGATCACCGGCGGCTCGGCGTCGTACGACACGGACCCGGCGGCGCTGCCCTGGTTGCCCGCGCGGTCGGTCGCCGTCGCAGTGACCGGATTGGTCCCCGGCTCCAGCAGCAGGGAGACCTGGAACGCGCCGGCCGACGGCTCGACCGGCACACCGTTGACCACGACCCGCACGCCCGGATCGGCGTCAGCGACCGAGCCCGTCACGGGCAGCGGCGAGCTCCCGACGATCCCGCCAGGCAGGTTCAGCGTCACGCTGGGAGCCAGGGTGTCGAGGGTCGCCGTCACCACCGCGGTGGCCTGCTTCCCCGCCTGATCGAGCGCCCGGACCGTGATCGGATTGGCGCCCTCGGAAAGAGGGACATCCCTGACGAAGCTCCCGCCGGTCAAGGCGACCGGGGCGCCGTTGACGGTCACCGACGCGACGCCGACATCGTCGGTGACCGTCCCTTCCACGCGCACCGTGGGCACGCGGACCCAGACCTCTCCCGACGGCGACACAATCGTGATCCGCGGCGGCTCGTTGTCGACCACCAGCACCAGCCGGTCGATCCGCGAGTCCTTCTTGACCGAGAAGCTCCGGCCGGCCACCACCACGCCGGCGAGGTTGAGCTCCTTGTCGCTCACGACGTCGCGCCCCGCCACGAGCACGCCGCGCAGCGGCCGGCCCTTGCCGACGAGGATGTCGACCGCGGCGCTGAACGACAGCCGGGTGTTCGGACCGAGCGCCACCGGGTGCCCGTTGCTCACGTTGTCGAAGCGGATGCTGCCGGAGGCGATCACCGTGCCCGTGCCGTTGACGCCCGCGCGGAACCGGACGTCGCCGTCCACGAACAGGACGTCGTCGATCACCTGGTCGGCGTCGTAGGTGGCGTTGCCCTCGACGACCCGGTCCGCCATGGCGCGGGCGGCCGCCTCGGCGAAGGGGGCCGGCAGAGTCACCGCCGCGGCTCCGGCCGTCTTCGTCCCGGTGACCGTTCCGCCGCCCTGGATCGGGCCGGCGGCGGAGACGTTGCCGGTGACCGTCGAGCCCGTCTTCAGATCGACGCTGCCGTTCGAGTGCACGTTGCCCGTGATCCGGGTCCCGCCCTCCACCTGGACCGACGTCCCGGCCGAGACCGCGTTCCCGCCGTACACCGGCGAGCCCGGAGACGGATAGACGAAGCGGTCGGCATGGGCCGCCGACGCCAGGGCGAGGAGCAGGAGACCGCCGAGGGTCTGCCGCGCACGTCCGCCCAGAACCGAAAGATAGACCTCGCGCATCATCCCCTCCGGCAGAAAAACCGACTGGTGAGTGCGAGGGATTATAGAGAAGAAGAAATGAAAAACAAGCCGGACTTCCGATTCTGGCCGCGTCTATATCGGAGGATGTAGACGCGCGTGCGGGGAAGGCTACTCCGCCCGCACGATCGAACCGATGCGCTCGCCGCAGACCACCCGGCGGATGTTGCCCGGGGTCATCATCTCGAAGATGCCGATCGGGAGCCGGTTGTCCCGGCAGAGAGCGATGGCGGCGGTATCCATCACCTCCAGGCCCTTCTCGATGACCTCCTGGTAGGTCACGTCGCGCAGGAGCCTGGCGGAGGAGTCCTTCTTCGGATCGGCGGTGTAGAGGCCGTCGACCTTGGTGGCCTTGAGGAGGATCTCGGCGTGGATCTCGTTGGCGCGGAGAGCCGCGGCGCTGTCCGTGGTGAAGTATGGGTTGCCGGTGCCGGCGGCGAAGATCACCACGCGGCCCTTTTCCAGGTGGCGCATGGCGCGCCGCCGGATGAACGGCTCCGCCACGTCGCGGATCTCGATGGCGGTCTGCACGCGGGTGGGCACGCCGCGCTTCTCCAGGGCGTCCTGGAGGGCCAGGGCGTTGATCACCGTGGCGAGCATGCCCATGTAGTCGCCGGTCACCCGGTCGATGCCGCGGTGGCTGGCGGCCAGGCCACGGATGATGTTGCCACCGCCGACGACGACGGCGATCTCCACCCCCAGGGAGTGGACGTCGCGCACCTCGTCGGCGATGGCGGAGACCACCTTCTCGTCGATCCCGAAGGGCTGCGAGCCCATCAGGGCCTCGCCGGACAGCTTGAGCAGGATCCGGCGATAGATCGGCGAGCCGGAGGCTCCCGTCATCCGAGCCCCGCCTGCGCCATCACCTCGGCGGCGAAGTCGTCCTGGCGCTTCTCGATGCCCTCGCCCAGCTTGAAGCGGGTGAAGCGGCGCACCTGGATGTTCTCGCCGATCTTCGCGACCTTCTCCGAGATGAGCTGCGCGACGGTCAGATCGGGGTTCTTGACGAACGGCTGCTCCAGGAGGACGAACTCGGAGAAGTACTTCTCCATCTTGCCGTCGACGATCTTTTCCACGATGTTGGCCGGCTTGCCGGAGGCGAGGGCCTGGTCGCGGAAGATCTCGCGCTCGCGGGCCAGATCGGCCTCGGTGACCTCCTCGCGGCGCACGGCGCGGGGCTCGGCCGCGGCGATGTGCATGGCGATGTCGCGCACCAGCTCCTGGAACTGCTCGGTGCGGGCCACGAAGTCGGTCTCGCAGTTGACCTCGACCAGCACGCCGATCTTGCCGCCGCCGTGGATGTAGGAGCCCACGGCCCCCTCCGCGGTCACGCGGCCGGCCTTCTTGGCGGCGGCGGCGAGGCCCTTCTTGCGCAGGAAGTCGACCGCGGCGTCCATGTTGCCGTTGGTCTCGGTGAGCGCCTTCTTGCAATCCAGCATGCCGGCCCCGGTGCTCTCCCGGAGCTGCTTGACCATCTGTGCGGTGATTTCCATCGGACTCTCCTTCCAGAGCGGTATGTGATCCCGGCGGGCAAAAGAAAAGGTCAGTCGACGCGGGTTCGAGCTGACCTTGTCTCCGCGCCGGGCTGCTTGCGAGCGGCGCGCCTTGGAACAGGTTCTCTAGTGGGCGGGCGCGCCGGCCATGTCCTTGTCGATGACGTTCATGGGCATCGACATGCCCTTGCCGTTGCCGCTTGAACCCTCGGAGGCGTGGCCCGAGCCCTCGATGTAGGCGTCGGCGACCCGCGAGGCGAACAGGCGGATGGCGCGGATGGCGTCGTCGTTGCCCGGGATGATGTAGTCGATCAGCTCCGGGTCGCAGTTCGTGTCGACGATCGCGATGACCGGAATCCCGAGCTTGTTCGCCTCGGAGATGGCGATGGCTTCCTTCTTCGGATCGACGACGAAGAGCGCGTCCGGCAGCTCCTCCATGTCGCGGATGCCTTCGAGGTTCTTGACCATCTTCTCGCGCTCGCGGTCGAGGCGCAGCTTCTCCTTCTTCGTCAGCGGGCTGTTCGAGTCGTTCAGCCGGGACTCGATCTCCTTCAGGCGCTGGATCGAGGTGCGCAGGGTGACGAAGTTGGTCAGCGTGCCGCCGAGCCAGCGGTTCGTGACGAAGAACTCGCCGCAGCGCGCAGCCTCCTCGGCGATCGCTTCCTGGGCCTGGCGCTTCGTGCCCACGAACAAGATCCTCTTGCCCTCGGCCGCCAGCGACTGGACGAACTCCACGACCTGCTCGAACAGCTTGACCGTCTTCTGCAGGTCGATGATGTAGATCCCGTTGCGCTTGCCGAAGATGTACGGCTTCATCCTCGGGTTCCAGCGCCGGGTCTGGTGGCCGAAGTGGACACCGGCCTCGAGCAGCTCCTTCATCGTGACTTCGACCAAGGACGTTCTCCCTTCTATTCCTTTATCGCTTGCTGAACTGGAAGCGCGCGCGGGCACCCTTCTGGCCGTACTTCTTGCGCTCCTTCTTGCGCGGGTCGCGCGTCAGGAGGCCGGCCGACTTCAGGCGGTCGCGCAGCTCGTTGTTGAACGTGAGCAGGGCGCGCGAGATTCCGTGGCGGATCGCTCCCGCCTGGCCCGCGCTGCCACCCCCGGCGACGGAGACGACGATGTCGAAGCTCTCGACCGTCTCGGTCAGCATCAGGGGCTGCTTGATGACCATCTTCAAGACTTCATTCGGGAAGTACTCGTCGAGGGTCCGTCCGTTGACCTTGACATGACCCGCGCCGGGGCGCAGGTAGACGCGCGCCGCAGCCGTCTTGCGCCGCCCGGTTCCATAGTACTGGTTCTGGTTCACTTCGATCTCTCCTGGGCTGTCTCAGAGGGAGGGGCTCAGAGGGACTCGGCCACGTCGAGGACGGTCGGCTGCTGCGCCTGGTGCGGGTGATCGCTGCCGGCGTACACCTTGAGCTTCCGGATCTGGCGCCGACCGAGGGGACCCTTGGGCAGCATGCCCCAGACCGCCTCCTCGACGAGCTTCACGGGCCGGCGCTGGCGGCGCTTGGCCGCGTTCTCACTCTTGATCCCGCCCGGATACCCGGTGTGGTGGTAATAGACCTTCTGCTCTTCCTTGCGCCCGGTCAGCACGACCTTCTCGGCGTTGAGGACGATCACGAAGTCGCCGGTGTCGATGTGCGGCGCGAAGGTCGGCTTGTGCTTGCCGCGCAGCCGCGTGGCGATCAGCGTCGCCAGCCGTCCGAGCGGCACCCCGGCGGCGTCCACCACGTACCAGCGGCGCTCGATCTCGGCGAGCTTCGGGCTGTAGGTTTTCTTCATCAGCATCGTTCATTCTCTCCGTCGGAGCTCGCGGATGACGTCGCCCTGGCAAACGGGAGTCGCCCTTGCGACGCAAAAGGACCTCGAATGGTAGGCGGAGCAGACAGACTTGTCAAGAGGCGGGCGCGCCGACGCGCCCCGCACCGCGAGAGGTAGGAAGTATAACACGATTGATCCCGTTCCCCCTCTCCCCGGCCCTCTCCCCCGTGCCGGGGGAGAGGGGGACTGCTGCTAGACTTCGGGGGTGACTGAAGCCTCCTCCGCTCCTCTCGACAAGTCGGGCCGCGCGATCCAGGACATGTTCGCGGGCGTGGCGCCGCGCTACGACCTGCTCAACCATGTGCTGTCCGCCAACCTCGACGTGGTCTGGCGGCGCAAGGCCGTCGAGGCCCTCGACGCCCCGACCGGCTCCGAGGTGCTCGACCTCTGCTGCGGCACCGGCGACCAGTCGATCGCCCTCCGGAAGCGCGGCGCCCGCGTGGCGTCCGCCGACTTCTGCGTGCCCATGCTCGCCATCGCCCGGAGGAAGTTCGGCCGCCTCGGCTCCCCCCGGCCGGCGCCGCTCGCGGCCGACGCCCTGGCTCTGCCCTTCCCATCCGGCCGCTTCCAGGGCGCCACGGTCTCCTTCGGACTGCGCAACGTGGCCGACCTCGACGCCTCCCTGCGCCAGCTCGCCCGCGTGCTCCGCCCCGGCGGGCGGCTCGTGGTGCTGGAGCTCGCGGTGCCGGTGCTGCCGGTCCTCCGCCAGCTTTACCTGTTCTACTTCCTCCGCCTGCTGCCCTGGATCGGCCGGGTGATCTCGCCCCGCGGCTCGGCCTATTCCTATCTGCCGAGCTCCGTGGTGAGCTTCCCGCAGCGGCAGGAGTTCCTCGACAAGATGGCCGCCGCCGGCTTCACCGACCTCTCCTGGCAGGATCTGTCGGCCGGCACGGTCTGCATCTACCGTGGAGACATCCCCGCATGAGCGTGCTTCTCGAAGGCAAGACCCTCTCCGCCGAGCTTCGCGCCGGCGTGACCGACGCCGTCCGCGAGATGACCGCGGCCGGCCATCGGCCGCCCGGGCTCGGCGTCATCCTGGCCGGCGACGACGCGGCCTCGAAGGTGTACGTCGGCAGCAAGGTGAAGGCCTGCTCCGAGGCCGGCCTCGCCAGCCGGTCCGCCATCCTCCCGGCCGACGTTTCGGAGGACGAGATCCTCCGCATCCTGGACGACTTCAACCGCGACGAGACTCTCGACGGCATCCTGGTCCAGCTCCCGCTCCCCCGCCACATCGACGAGCGCCGGGTCCTGGAGAGCGTCCTGCCAGAAAAGGATGTGGACGGCTTCCACTCCTATAACGTCGGCAATCTCTGGCTCGACCTGCCCGGCTTCGCGCCGGCCACGCCGTCCGGGGTGATCGAGCTGCTGAAGTTCAACGGGATCCCGATCGCCGGCCGGCGGGCGGTGGTCGTCGGCCGCAGCCCGATCGTCGGCAAGCCGATGGCCGCGCTCCTGCTGCGCGAGAACGCCACGGTCACGATCTGCCACTCGCGCACCGCCGACCTGCCCGCGGTGTGCCGCGAGGCCGACATCCTGGTGGTGGCGATCGGCCGCCCGGGGTTCGTCGGCGCCGAGCACGTCAAGGAGGGAGCGGTGGTGATCGACGTCGGCGTCAGCCGCCTGGAGCAGCGCGCCGAGGTGGAGCGCCTCTTCGGAGGCGACGAGGGCCGGCTGCGGGCGTTCGCGAACCGGGGCTCGGTGCTCGCCGGCGATGTGGACTTCCACCGGGTCGCGCCGAAGGCCTCGGCCATCACGCCGGTGCCGGGCGGGGTGGGGCTGCTCACGGTCTCGATGCTCCTGGTCAACACGCTCAAGGCCGCGCGCCTGCGACAGGGGCTGCCGGCAGTATCTGCGAAGCTCGCGGAGACGGTGGAAGTCGCATGACACGCGCGCTGCGGGTCGGCCTGACGGGCGGTCTTGCGGGAGGCAAGTCCACCGTGGCCGGCTGGCTGCGCGACGCCGGTTTCACCGTGATCGACGCCGACCGCCTGGTCGCCGACCTCTACCGTCCCGGCGGCCAGGGGACGGCCCTCGTGCGGCAGCTCTTCGGCCCGGAGGCGATCGACGCCGAGGGCGGCGTGGACCGGGCGAAGGTGGCGGCGCGGGTGTTCTCGGACCCCGAGGCCCGCCATGCTCTGGAGAAGGCCATTCACCCGCTGGTCCGCGAGCGCTTCACGGAGATCGCGAAGGAGGGGAAGGGGGTGGTCGTGCTGGAAGCCACGCTCCTCGTGGAAGCCGGCTACGGTCCGATGTTCGACTTCATCGTGAGCGTGGAGGCCGACGCCGAGGCCCGCCTGCGCCGCGCCATGGCGCGCGGCCTCGACGAGGCCTCCGCCCGCGCCCGCCTGGTCGCCCAGGGCGACGGCAAGGAGAGGAAGGAGGCCGCCCACCGCGTGATCGACAACTGCGGAGCCCTTCCCCAGCTCCGCCGCCAGGTGGACGAGCTCATCGAGGAGCTCTCCCGGATGGCGGCGACCGACTCCGAGGTGGAGCTGGAGCCGGAGGATTGACGCCCTTCGTCCTGGTCACCGGCAACCGCGGCAAGATCGCCGAGGCCCGCCTCGCGCTCGGCCACGAGGTCGAGGCCGTGGAGGCGGACCTGCCGGAGATCCAGGCGCTCGACCTGCTCGAGATCCTCGAGCGGAAGGCCGAAGCCGCCTGGCAGGCCCTCCGCCGGCCGCTGGTGGTCGAGGACGCCGGCCTCGGCCTCCTCGCCCTGAACGGCTTTCCCGGACCGCTGGTCAAGTGGATGCTCCTCGCCGTCGGCGCCGAGGGTCTGGCGCGGACGGCCCACGCCCTGGGCGACGCCCGGGCGGTGGCCCGCTGCGGCCTGCTCTATCGGGACGCCGAGCGGACCGTGCTCGCCGACGGGATCACGACCGGCTCGCTGGTCCTGCCCGGCCGCGGCGAGCACGGCTTCGGCTGGGATCCCGTGTTTCTCCCCGACGGCGAGACCCGGACCTTCGCCGAGTTGACGGGCAGGGAAAAGGACGCGGTCAGCCACCGGGGGAAGGCGTGGCGGGAGATGCGGGCGAAGCTGGGGCTGTGACCCTGTGGCGGCCGCCTACCGTCTCCGGAACATCGGCAGCAACCGGGGCGCCTCGCCGCGGAGCTTCTTCGCCGCGGCGATCACGGCGAGCAGCGCGGCGCCCAGCAGGATGATGGCCGGGCCGGAGGGCAGGTCGTAGTAGAAGGACAGGACCAGACCGCCGAGCGTGATGCCGACGCCGACCAGCGCCGAGCAGGTCAGCACGCCGCGGAGATCCTTGAAGAGCATCAGCGCGATGACCGGCGGGATGGTCAGGAGCGCCACCACCAGGATGATCCCCACCACCTGGATCAGCACCACCACGGTGAGCGCGATCATGGTCAGGAGGAGCGACATCAGGAGCCGCACCCGCACGCCCTGGACGCGGGCGAACACCTCGTCGAACGCCACCGCCACGATGCCCTGGAAGAAGAGGGCCAGGATCGCCAGGACCGCCACCGCGAAGGCCAGGATCAGCAGGATCTCCTGGCGCGAGACGAGCAGGATGTTGCCGAACAGATAGGTCGTCAGGTTGGGCGCGAACCCGGGCGTCAGGGAGAGGAAGACGATGCCGACCGCCATGCCGACCGCCCAGAGCACGCCGATCACGGTGTCGTAGGCGCGCACGGTCTCGCCGTCCATGGAGCCCAGGGCGAGCGCCGCGGCCAGGGCCATGGTGACGGCCCCGATCAGCGGGTTGATCCCCAGGAAGTAGCACAGCCCCATGCCGCCAAACGCCGCGTGGCTCAGGCCGTCGCTCAGGAAGGCCAGCCGCTTGACCACCACGAAGGGGCCCACCAGGCCGCAGAGCACGCTCGCCACCACGCCGGCCAGCAGCGCGTTGCGCAGGAACTCGTAGGACAGGGCGTCGAGGAAGGAGGGCAACCGGTTCGCCTCGGGCGTCAGTGATGGTGGTGCAGCACCCGGTGCGGCACGCCGTGGGCCACGAGCTCGACCGGGCAGCCGTAGACCTCTTCCAGGGCGTGCTGGTCGAGCTCCGCGCCGTGGTAGAAGAGCCGCCGGTTGATGCAGGCGATGTGGGTGGCCATCGGCGACAGCGAGGTCACGTCGTGGGTGATCACCACGACCGGGATGCGCTGGTTGAGCTCCTCCAGGATCTCGCGCAGGACCTCGCGCGATTCCGCATCGATCGAGGCCGTGGGCTCGTCGAGGAACAGGGCCTCCGGGTCGCCGGCGAGCGCCCGCGCGATGAGCACGCGCTGGAGCTGGCCGCCCGAGACGCCCGAGACGTGCGAGAGCGCCACGCCCGTGAGCTGGAGCCGCTCCAGGATGCGCTCCGCGTCCTCCCGGTCCTCCCGGGTGTAGCGCCGGACGAGGCCGCGCCGGCCCAGCTTGCCCATGAGCACCACGTCGCGCACGCGCAGGGGAAAGCTGCGGTCGAAGGTCGAGAACTGCGGCACGTAGCCTAGCCGACCACGCGGAGTGCGGACGATCACCTCGCCGGACCAGGGCCGCAGCAGACCCAGGATCACCTTGATCAGCGTGGTCTTCCCCCCGCCGTTCGGGCCGATGATGGCCAGGAAGTCCTTCGGCTGGATCGCCAGGCTGACGTGGTCCAGGACCACCTCCCGGCCGTAGCCGAATGTCACGTCGCGGACCTCGATCACCGCCGCGGTCGGTTCAGCCATTCGACAGCACCTCGGCGACGCGCAGCAGGGTGGCCTCCCAGTCCGGCGCCAGCGGGTCGGCGGTGACGATCCGGCCGCCGATGGCGTCCGCGATCACCTGCGCGCTCTCCCGCGGGAAGCCTTCCGGAACGAGCACGACCTTCGCGCGCTCGCGCCGCGCCCGGTCGATGAGCTGGATGAGCCGCGCCGCGCCCGGCTCCTTGCCTTCCTCCTCGATGGCGATCTGCTCCAGGCCGTAGCGGCTCGCGAAGTACCCCCAGGACGGGTGGTAGACCAGGAAGGCTCGGCTCGCGCCGGGCGCCGACAGACGGCCGCGGATTTCACGATCCAGGCGGCCGGCGTCCGCCAGGAACCCGGCGAGGTTCCGGCGATACTCGGCGGCGTGGGCCGGGTCGAGCGCCTCCAGCGCGCCGGCCACGCCGCGCGCCGCCCGGACCATGGTCTCCGGCGAGACCCAGACGTGCGGGTCTCCCGCCGGCGCCGGGCCGGCCATGTCCACGACGCGGACCTCCGGGTGCCTGGCGAGGAAGGGCCGGACGTAGCGGGCTTCCAGCGGAAAGGCCGGGTGGCCGACGGCGACGTAGAGCTGGACGTTCTCCAGGGCGAAGGCCTGGCGCGGGCTGAGCGGGACGTCCTCGTCCGAGGCGCCGGGCGGCAGCATGGTGGTGACCGACACACGGTCGCCGCCGATCCGCCGCACGAGATCGGCCTGCGGCCCGACGCTCGCGGCGACACGCACCCCGGTCGTGGGAGCGGGCGCAGCGCGGCAGCCGAGCAGGAGCAGGAGAACGGGGAGGGCCGGGTTCTTCACCGGCGATACGTTATCACCCCCTATAATCCGCATCATGACCACCACCACACCGCAGCAGCGCATCGAAGCCGACGTGAAGACTGCCATGAAGGCGGGGGACAAGGAGCGCCTGGGCACCCTGCGCATGCTCCTGACCGAGATCAAGAACGAGCGCATCCGCCGCGGCAGCGACGTGGACGAGGCGGGCTTCGTCGCGCTGGTGCGCAAGTCGATCAAGCAGCGCGAGGACTCGGTCTCCCAGTACCGCGCCGGGAACCGCGAGGAGCTCGCCGCCAAGGAGGAATCCGAGGCCAGGATGCTCGCCGAGTACCTGCCGGCCCAGGTGGACGAGGCGCAGATCCGCGCCGCCGTCGAGGCGCTGGTGGCCGAGCGCTCGCTCTCCGGCCCGGCCGCGATCGGCCCGATCATGAAGGAGATGCTCGCCCGCTTCGGCAACTCGGCCGACGGCGGCACCATCAACCGCATCGCGCGCGAGGTTCTATCCGGCAAGTGAGAAGAGCAATCGTCGGCACCGCGGGCCACATCGACCACGGCAAGACCAGCCTGGTCCTCGCCCTGACCGGGATCGACTGCGACCGCTGGGCCGAGGAGAAGGCGCGCGGCATCACGATCGACCTGGGGTTCGCGCACCTCGAACAGGACGACCTCCAGATCGGGTTCATCGACGTCCCGGGACACGAGCGTTTCCTCCACAACGCGCTCGCCGGCCTCGGCGGTATCCGGGTGATGCTGCTCGTCGTGGCCGCGGACGAGGGGGTCAAGCCGCAGACCCGCGAGCACCTGGCGGTCTGCTCGCTGCTCGGCATCCCGGCCGGCGTCGTCGCCCTGACCAAGGTGGACCTCGTGTCGTCCGACCTCCTGGAGCTGGCCCAGCTCGAGGTCGAGGAGCTGCTGGCCCCGACGCCGTTCGCGGGCTCGCCGGTCCTGCCGGTGTCGAGCACGACCGGCCAGGGCATCCCCGAGCTCAGGGCGACGCTCGTCGATCTCGCCTCGCGCCATTCCACGCCGTCCGATCCGGACCATCCGGCGCGGCTGCCGGTCGACCGCGCGTTCCACCTGCGCGGCCTCGGCGTGGTGGTCACCGGCACGCTCGCGAGCGGCGAGGTGCGGCCCGGCGACACGCTGGAGCTCCTGCCCCGCGGCCAGCGCGTCCGGGTGCGGAGCATCCAGGTCCACGGCCAGCCGCGCGAGGCGGCGGAAGCCGGCGAGCGCACGTCCCTCCAGGTGAGCGGCGCGGCCCTGGAGGAGCTCGGCCGCGGCATGCAGCTCGGCCCGCCGGACGCGTTCGCGGCCTCGACCAGCCTGCTCGCCCGCTTCACCCTGCTGGCGGACGCTCCGGCGCCGCTGCGCGGCTTCACGCCGGTCCGCGTCCACCTCTTCGCGAGCGAGATACTCGGCCGCATGCGCCCGCTCGGCGGCGATCTGATGCCCGGAGAGACCGGGCCGGTCGAGATCCGCCTGGAAGCGCCGGTGACGGCCGTGCGCGGCGACCGCTACATCGTGCGGCGGCCGTCGCCCGCGGCGACCCTCGGCGGCGGCGAGGTGCTCGACCCGCGCTGGCGCCGGCACCGGGGCACGATCCTCGGCCAGGCGCTGACCGCGCTCCAGGGCGACCTCCGGCAGGCCCTGGCTTTCTGGGTCCAGGAGGCCGGCGAGCGCGGCGCGGGCGCGGCCGAGCTGGCCCGCCGTCTCGGCCTGCCGCCGGCAGGAGCCGAGACCGAGCTGCGCAAGCTCTCCGCCGCCAACAAGCTGATCGCGGTCCCCGGCCAGGACCGCTGGATCGCGCCGTCGGCGGTGCAGAGGGTCACGGAGCGCGCCAAGCGCGTCCTCAAGGAGCACTTCCAGAAGGACCGCCTGGCCGACGGCATGCCGAAGGCCGAGGCGGTGCGCCGCATCCTGCGCGGCCGGGCGGCGGAGCTGGCGCCGGTCTACCTCGGCTGGCTGGAGGCGCAGAAGGTGCTCGTCGTGCAGGGCGACCAGGTGGCGCTGCCCGGCCGCAGCGCGCAGCTCACCGGCGAGGAATCGACCCTCGCCGCCGCGGTGGTCGAGCGCTTCGACCGCGGCGGCCTCGCGCCGCCTTCGCCGAGCGAGCTGAGCATCGGGTTGAACGCCAAGCCGCAGATCCTGGACGGGGTCATCCGCCACATGGTCTCCCGCGGCCAGCTCGTGCGCCTGCCGGACGGCCTGATCCTCGCCGCCTCCGCCGTGGCCGGCCTCAAGCGCGACCTCCTCGCGAGCGGCTGGGAACGCTTCTCCGTGCCGGAGTTCAAGGACCGCTTCGGCCTCAGCCGCAAGTGGGCCATCCCTCTCCTGGAGCACCTCGACTCCACCGGCGTCACCCGCCGGGTCGGCGACGAGCGGATGATCGTCCGGCCCTCCGAGCGCCGGCTCGCGTGAGAAACATAGATCTTTTGTTATATCCGCGGTCTCCTTCTCGACGAATAATTGGCTTGGAAGGAAACCCTCTTGCAGTTACACTAGGAACGTGTCCGCCAGTTCTGACTCGCCGGAGCCGGCCTGTCCCGCCGGCCACGGGCGCTTTCCTGTCCTGATCCATCCCGATCTCTACCGCCGGCTGCGGGAGAGCGGGAGAGCCTCACTCGGCGGCGTCTGGAAGGCGCTCCGGCGGCTGCGGGACGGGCTCTGGAGCGGCGGCACGCGGGTCAAGCGCCTGCGCGGCGTGGGCCGTCCGGTCTACGAGGCGCGGACCGACTCCGGCGGCCGGCTGCTGTTCACCATGGCGCGCTCGCCGCTCGGCCCGGCCGAGCCGAGCCGCACCGCCTGCCACCTCCAGGTGTGGGACTGGGTCGAGCACGACGACGCCGAGCGCGCCGCGCGCCGCAACCGCTCGCCGGAGGCCGAGTTCCTGGAGCTGGAGACGGTCGAGCAGTTCGACATCGACGAGCCGCCGCCGCACCCGGAGGCCACCTTCGCCGAGGTCACGCCCGAGACAGCCGAGCCGCTCCTCCATTTCCTCCTGCCACCGGACGAGTTGGAGATCCGCTCCGAGGAGCCGCCCGGCGTCCGCTGGTTCCTGCTGGAGCCCGGCGTCCTGGCCGAGGAGGAGGAGTTCCAGCGCCTGTTCGACCGCGGCGGCGACGAGCTGGAGCTGAAGCTCACCCGCGAGCAGTACGAGATCGTCCACACCCCCGGCCCGGTCCTCCTCGCCGGCAGCGCCGGCAGCGGCAAGACCACGGTCTCGATCCACCGGCTCGCGGCGGCGGTTTCGGCCGGCTCGGCCCTGTACCTCTCCTACAGCCCGGCGCTGGTCGATCACGCCCGCCAGCTCGTTCACGACCTGACCGCGGCGCGGGGGATCGACCTGGACGCTCCCGGCGTCCGCAAGCCCGACTTCTTCACCTTCGGCGACCTCTACCGCTCGCTCGCGCCGCACGCCCATCCCATGAGCGAGGCGCTCTTCCGCGAGTGGTTCCGCAAGTCGGGCCGCCCGCTCGACCCGGCGCTGGTCTGGGAGGAGCTGCGCAGCATCCTCAAGGGCGCCTGCCTGGACACGGCCCGGCCCATGCTCGACGAGGCGTCCTACCAGGAGCTGGGCCGCAAGCGCGCGCCGCTCTTCGTGGACGAGCGGCCGGAGATCTACCGCATCGCGCAGCGCTACCAGGAGTGGCTCGCCGAGGAGGGCCGCGTCGACCGCATCGACCTCTGCCGCCGCGCCTTCGCCGAGCTCAAGCGCGGCAAGGGCCGGACCTGGGACGTGGTGGTCTGCGACGAGGTCCAGGACCTGACCGAGCTCGAGGTGGCGTTCGTCTTCGCCCTGTCGCGGCGGCCGGACCTCTCGGGCGTCCTCCTCACCGGCGATACCCAGCAGACCGTGCAGCCGAGCGGCTTCCGCTGGGCCGAGGTGCGCCGGCTGGCCGGCAAGGCCGCGGACCGGAACGGCCGGAGCGAGCGCCGCGAGGCGCCGGCGGTGCTCCGCCTGCGGCGCAACCTGCGCAGCGTCCGGCCGCTCGTGGAGCTGGCCAACTCCCTCCTCCTGCTGCGGCGCGAGATCTACGGCCGCACCGAGGAGGACGAGCCCGAGGAGGCCTCGATCGACGGGCCGGTGCCGATCGAGGTGCCGGGGACGGAGGACGAGGTGCTCGCCGCCATCGAGGGCTTCGGGCCGCGCTGCGCCGTGCTCACCCTCGACGAGGCCGAGGCCGAGCGGCTGCGCGGCCGGCTCGGCACCAGCCGGGTCTTCCACGTGCGCGACGCCAAGGGGCTGGAGTTCGACGACGTCGTGCTCTGGAAGCTGCTCGGCCCGGACCGCGACCTCGTCGAGCGCCTCGGCCGCCTCCGGCGCTCCGAGGCCCGCCTCGACCGCGAGCCCCGCTTCAAGCGCCTCCTGCAGCTCCTCTACGTGGCCGTCACCCGCGCCCGCCGCCACCTCGCCATCCACGAGGGTCCGGAGCCGCATCCCTTCTGGGCGGAGGAGCGCTTCCGCGGCGGGCTGGAGCGCGAGGCCGTCGAGTGCCTGGCCCATCTCTTCCGGCCCACCGCCTCGCCCGCCGAGTGGGAGGCCGAGGGCGACTACTTCCTGCAGCGCCGGCACTTCCGCCAGGCCGCCGAGTGCTACCGCCGCGCCGGCCGCCCCGGCAGGGAGATCGAGGCCCTCGCCCAGGCCGACGAGGAGCGCGAGGACTGGACCGGGGCGCTCCAGCGCTGGACCGGCCTGGGCTCGGCCGCGCGCCAGGCTCCTCTCCTCGAACGCCTGGGACGGCTTTCGGAGGCCGTCGCGCGCTACCGCGAGGCCGGCAAGGAGAAGGACGCCCGGCGTTGCGAGGCCCGCCTGATGGAGGACCGGAAGTCCTGGCGGGAGGCCGCCACCGCCTGGGAGAGCCTCGGGCGGCACGCCGACGCCGCGCGCTGCTGGGAGGGCGCCCGCGACGTCCGGCGGGCCAGCCGCGCCTCGGCCCGCGCCGCCGAGGCGGCCGGAGAGCCGGGCCGCGCCGGAGCCTTCTGGCTGGAGGCGGGCGAGCTTCACGACCTCGACCATGCCGCACGCTGCTTCCGGGAGGCGGGCGAGCGGGCCAAGGCCGCCGCCGCGCTCGCGCGCCAGCTCGAGGCCGCCGGACGCTGGAGCCGCGCCGCCGCCGCCTGGCGGACCGCCGGCCGGGCGCGCCACGCGCAGGCCTGCCGCGCCCGGGCGCTGGAGACCGCCGGCCGGCCCGGCCCCGCGGCCGTCTATCGCGAACGCCTCGGCGAGGTCGAGCGCGCCGTCGAGCTCTACGCCGAGGCGGAGCGCTGGCTGGACGTGGCCCGCCTCGACGGCGGCCAGACCGAGAGCCGCCGCCGGCTGCTGTGCCGGCTGCGGGCGATGATCGAGAGCGGCGGCCTGGAGGGCCTCGACCGCGCCGACCTCCTGCTCCAGGTGCGCCGGCAGGCGCTCCTCGACCGCCTGCCCGCCATCCCCTGGTTCCTCCTGACCGAGGGCGAGCGCCTGGTCTGGGAGGAGCTGCGCGAGCTGGAGAGGCTGGAGCACCGCTGCCGCGCCCTGCGCGCCGAGGCCGAGCGCGCCTGGAGCCGCGCCGCCCGGCACTGGGACCAGGCCGAGGAGCCGGCCCGGGCCGCCGAGGTCCGCGAAGGCCGCCGCAGGGTCCACCTGCGGCGGCAGGAGGGCCAGGACGGATCGGCCGCCTCGCCGGAACGGAGCCGGGAAACCCACCCTTCGCGCGAGGCCCTCCTCCTGCTCGTCCAGGGAGCGGCGGCGGGGACCGAGGCCCGCGACGCCGTCCGCCACCTCCTCCAGGGCTGCCCGGTCTGCTCGCGCGAGGTCGAGCAGGCGCGCGGCGCGGAGACCCTGGCTCCGGCGAGCTACGACGACGCCATCCAGCGGCTGCGCCGGAAGATCGCCGACGGCGGCCTGGAGGCGCTCCGCGTTCCCGAGTCGCCCCGGGCGCTCTACGCCGAGCTGCTCGCCCATGAGGCCGTCGAAGGGCTGGCGCAGGTCCACAGCACGCGCCGCTACGCGAGCCTCGCGCTCTGCGAGCTCCTCCTCCAGAAGAGCCGCGACCTGGGGATCTCCGACCCGGGCCGCGCCCGCAAGGCCGCGGAGATCGCGGTCCGCGTCGCCGAGCAGCTCGACATGGAGATCTACGGCGCGCCGGTGGTCCAGGACCTCCGGGCCGTGGCCTGGGCCTACCTCGCCGAGAGCCGCCGCGTCCAGGCCGAGGTGGGCCTCGCCGCGAGCGCCATGGAAAAGGCCGAGCTCATCCTGGAGGACGGCAGCGGCGATCCCCTGACCCAGGCCGAGCTGCTGACGCTCAAGGCCTCGCTCGCCGGCTACTGCGGCCGCTTCGAGGAGTCGCTCGGCCTGCTCAACCGGGCGGCCGCGATCTACCGCCACCTGAGCGAGCGCCACCTGCTCGGCCGCACCCTGCTCAAGAAGGGGACCATCCTGGGCAACGCCGGCCAGCATCCGGCGGCCCTGCGCCTGATCCGCCGCAGCATCGATCTCATCGATCCCACCCGCGAGCCGCGGCTGATCGTCTGCGCGACCCACAACCTCATCTGGTTCCTGCACGAGAGCGGCCGGGAGGGAGAGGTCACCGCCTGCCTCGACGGCGCCCGCCGGCTCTACGAGAAGGCCGGCGACCGGCGCCATCTGAACCGTCTCCGCTGGCTGGAGGGCAAGCTCGCCGCCGGCTCCCGGGAAGCCGAGGGCGCCCTGCTCGCCGCGCGCGAGGGGCTCGCGAAGGAGGGGCTCGCCTACGAGGCCGCCCTCGCCGCCATGGACCTCGCGGTGCTCTACGTCCAGGAACGTCGGGAGGCCGACATGCGCCGCCTGGCCGACCAGATCTACCCCCTCTTCCGCTCCGACGACATGTACCGCGAGACCACCACCGCGCTCCTCTCCTTCCAGCAGCCGGCCGGCAGCGAGGACGTCGCCCGGCTCCTCGACGAGCTGTCGGGCTGGGTGGCGCGCACGCGCAGCGAGAAGAACCCCCCGGCGCTGGTGCTTCTATAATGCCGGCGCCATGCTCTCGGACGCCGACCTCCTCGCCCGGCTGATCGCCTTCGACACCACCAGCCGGAACAGCAACCTGCCTCTGGCCGACTTCCTGGCGGACTACCTGGACCGGCCGGGCGTCGTGGTGGAGCGCAACCCCTCCGCCAACGGAACCAAGACGAACCTGGTCGTCCGGGTGGGGCCCGAACCCAGGGGCAATCGCCGCGGTCTGGTGCTCTCCGGCCACATGGACACGGTGCCTGCCGACGAGGAGGGCTGGCGGAGCGACCCGTTCACCCTGACCGACGAGGGTGACCGCTGGACGGCCCGCGGCTCCTGCGACATGAAGGGCTTCCTCGCCGTGGCCGCGAACCTCGCCGCCGAGGCCGACCCGGCGGGCCTCCGCGCGCCGCTCGTCCTGGTCTTCACCTACGACGAGGAGGTCGGCACCCTGGGCGCCCGCCGCCTGACCGAGACCTTCCCGGAGGCCGGCGCACTGCCGCGGGCGGCCATCATCGGTGAGCCCACCTCGCTCCGCGTCGCGCGCGTCCACAAGGGTCACCTCAAGCTTCGGATCACGCTCCACGGACGGAGCGCGCACAGCGGCTATCCGCACCTGGGCCTGAACGCCATCGAGCCCGCCGGCCGCGTGATCGAGGCGCTCACCCGGCTGCGCCATGAGCTCCAGTCGGAGACGGTCCCGAACCGCGACCTGTTCCCCGAGGTCCCGTTCGTGCCGTTGAACGTCGGCACCGTCCAGGGCGGCTCGGCCATCAACGTGGTGCCGGACCGCTGCGTGGTCGAGGTCGGAGTCCGGCCGCTCCCGGGCGTCGAGTCCGCGGACCTGGCCGAGCGCATCCGCCGCGCCGCGGTCGAGTCGGCCGCGCCGTTCGAGCCCGACGTCGAGCTCCTCTCGGACAGCCCGCCGATGCTGCTCGACGAGGGCTCGGCCATCCACCGCCACCTCTGCGCCCTGGTCGGCCAGGACGAGGGAGCGAGCGTCTCCTTCGCCACCGACGCCGGCTGGCTCCAGCGCCTCGGCATGGACTGCGCCATCTTCGGGCCGGGGACGATCGAGGTCGCCCACAAGCCGAACGAGAGCCTGCCGAAGAGCGAATTCGCCGCCGCCCGCGGGCTGCTCGAACGGACCATCCACACCTTCTGCCGGGAGGGAGAATGAGCGTCGTCCAGGCGGATTGGACCTGGACCGGCGAAGCCTTCGAGGAAGGCGTCCAGGTCCGCATCGAAGACGGCCGGATCGTCGAGGTGGGTCATCAGCTCGGCGCGGCCGATCTCCGCCTGGAGCGCCGGGCCCTGCTGCCCGGCATGGTCAGCGCACACTCGCACGCGTTCCAGCGTGGCCTGCGCGGCCGGGGCGAACGCTTTCCGGCCGGCTCCGGCAGCTTCTGGACCTGGCGCGAGGCCATGTACGGCCTGGTCGAACGGCTCGATCCGGACGCCTTCCAGGCACTCTGTCTCCGGACCTTCCGCGAGATGCGGGCGGCCGGCATCACCTGCGTCGGCGAGTTCCACTACTTCCACCACGGCGCGGAGCTCGACGGCTGGGCCTTCGACGAGCGGGTCCTGCGCGCCGCGTCCGAGGCCGGCCTCCGGATCGCGCTGCTTCAGGTCTACTACCGGACCGGGGCGATCGGTCAGCCGCTCGAAGGCGCGCAGAGGCGCTTCGGCTCGCCCTCGCCCGCGGTCTATTGGAAGCAGGTGGACCGCCTCGCCGGCCTCCTCGATCCGGCCACCCAGAGCCTCGGCGCCTCGGTCCACAGCCTCCGCGCCGCGAGCCTCGACGACCTGCGGTCGGTCTACGACGAGGCCCGGCGCCGGGACCTGCCGTTCCACATCCACGTCGAGGAGCAGCGGCGGGAGATCGAGGACGCCCTGGCGTTCTACGGCCGGCGGCCCATGCAGCTCCTCCTGGAGACGCTCGGGACGGCGACCGACGTCACCGCCGTCCATTGCACGCACACCGATCCGGAGGACATGGAGCGCTTCCTGGCCGGCGGCGGCACGGTCTGCATCTGTCCCCTGACCGAAGGCAACCTGGGCGACGGCATCGCCGCTCTGCCCCGGGTCCGGGACCTGGGCGGCCCGGTCTGTCTCGGGAGCGACTCGAACGCGAGGATCTCCATGCTGGAGGAGATGCGCTGGCTGGAGTACGCGCAGCGCCTCGCCACCGAGAGCCGCGGAGTCCTGGCGGACGGAGCCGGCCAGGTGGCGCGGGCGGTGTTCGAGTCGGCCACCGTCGGCGGAGCCCGGGCCGTGGGCGTGGACGCCGGCCGCATTGCGGCAGGCTGCTGGGCCGATTTCGCCGCGGTCGACCTGGACGCCCCCGCCCTCGCCGGCTGGGAGCCGGACACCCTGCTCGACTCGCTGGTCTTCGGAGCCTCGGACGAGGTGGTCGCCGCCACCTGCGTGGGCGGGCGGTGGGTGGAGCACCGGCCTTTGTCCTAGAATCCCCTCCCATGTGCGGACGCTACACACTCAGCTCGGGCGGCGAGGAGCTGGCCCTGTTGTTCGACCTGTCGGAGATCCCCTTCGTTTCGCCGCGGTACAACATGGCGCCGACCCAGGAGGCGGCGGTGGTGCGGGTCGAGAAGGCGGGCGAGCCGCGGCGCCTCGGGATGCTGCGCTGGGGCCTTATCCCGTACTGGGCCAAGGAGGCCAGCATCGGCAACCGGATGATCAACGCCCGCTCCGAGAGCGTCGCCGACAAGCCGGCCTACCGCTTCAGCTTCCGCAAGCAGCGCTGCCTCATCCCCGCGGACGGCTTCTACGAGTGGAAGAAGGAAGGCAAGGCCAAGCAGCCCTATTTCATCCACCGGAAAGACGGCAGGCCCCTGGCCTTCGCCGGCCTCTGGTCCCGCTGGAAGGACCCCGAGAAGGGCCTGACCGACACGTTCACGATCCTGACCACGGGCGCCAACGACCTGATCCGGCAGTTGCACGACCGCATGCCGGTCATCCTGGACCCGAAGGACTTCGGCCTGTGGCTGGACCCCGCGGTCGAGGACCGGGAGAAGCTGGAGCCGCTCCTCGCGCCGTACGACTCCGGGCAGATGGAGACCTACCCGGTGAGCCGGGCCGTGAACAGCCCGGTCCACGACGCGGCGGACTGCATCGCGCCGCTGGTGGAGCCGGGCCAGGGCTAGCTTCCGACAGGCCCCCGGAACCTTCCGGCTCGCCGTTGGAAGCTTCCGGCAAGTCGCCGGAAACTTCCGGCGGTCCGCTGGATCGGGAAATCGGACGACTTACGCTTCCGGCGAGCCGCCGAAACTTTCCGGCGTGGCGTTGGAACCTTCCGGCAGGCCGCCGGATCGGGAAACCGGACGACTTACGCTTCCGGCAAGCCGCCGAAACCTTCCGGCGAGCCGCCGAAACTTTCCGGCGTGGCGTTGGAACTTTCCGGCAGGCCGCCAGATCGGGAAACCGGACGACTTACGCTTCCGGCGGGCCGCCGAAACTTTCCGGCGTGGCGTTGGAACCTTCCGGCGAGACGCCGGATCGAGAAACCGGACGACTTCTGCTTCCGGCATGGCGCTGGAAACTTCCGGCGGCTCGCCGGAAAGCCGGTTTTCAAAACAGGTAGGAGAGGACGAACAGCCCGACCATCGCGAAGATCACGGCCAGCTTCCCGGCCGTGCCGAGGATCAGCCCGACCCAGGTCCCGATTCCGACCTTCCCCGCCTGCCGCAGATCGCGCCGGGCCAGGTACTCTCCAAGCGCGGCGCCCACGAACGGTCCGAACAGCAGTCCGGGGATGCCCAGGAAAATCCCGACGAAGGTGCCGACCGCGGCGCCGAAGACGGCCAGCTTGCTCGCCCCGACCTTCTTCGCGCCCAGGCCCGCCGCGCCGATCTCGATCGCGAACGTCAGCAGGACCAGCAGGAACAGCACGATAAGCGTGAACCAGCCCACCTTCCGGAAGTGGTCGATCCATGCCGCCAGCAGCAGACCCAGGAATACGAGCGGAGCGCCGGGCAGGGCCGGCAGGACCGTCCCGGCCAGACCGAGCAGGACCAGGAGGACGGCGAGGATCCAGAGGAGCGTCATCGATCCGCCTCTTCCACTCTGTCGAACCGGACCTGCCTCTCGGTGGCGACGACAAACCGGTCGACCAGCCTCCCGGCGTGGTTCCCGATCAGCTTGTCGAGGACCTCGATCTTGCTGGAAGCGCGCTCGTCCTCCAGTCGAAGCAGGATGACTCCACGATGCGGCAGCCGCTCCCGGTAGACTCTCGCACCAAAGCCCTTGTCGTTGGTGATCAGGACCCATTCCTCCCGGAAGGCTTTGGCCAGAACCTCGTCGTCATCCAGGCCGCGCGCCTGGTCGTAGACGGAGAAGACCTCGTGGCCCTGGGCCTCCAACCAACGAGCGACTGCCGGCCCCGTGCATTCGGCGACCAGGAAGCGCATCAGGAGGCGAGTGGTAGGAAGGAGGTGCTCTCCAGCGACCTCGTCGCGAACAGCAGGCAGGCCTGGATGTCCTCGCGGGTCAGGCCGTCGTACTCCTCCAGGATCGTCTCCGCCGCCGCTCCGTGAGCCAGCAGGTTCAGGATGTACTCGACGGTCAACCGGGTGCCGCGGATGACGGGCTTGCCGGTCATGACCTTCGGGTCGAGCGTGATGCGGTCCAGAAGCTCTCGGTCGCTCATGCTTCCATGATACCCGGGATCACGCCGCCGGCTCCGCCGGCGGTTTGCCGACCCAGCGCCTCCAGGCCTTGCGGAGGAGCAGGAGCGGGACGAGGATCACCAGGGCGACCGGGATGCCGTTGATCACCAGGACGATCACGAGGTCCACCACCCACTGCAGGAAGCCGACCAGGTTCCGGAAGGCGTTGCGGGTGGTCTCTCCGGGGCGCCAGGAGTCCTCGGCGACGATCGGCTTCGAGCCCGCGTCCGGCTCGACGGTGAGGTGGATGGTCGAGAACGACACCTGCCCCTGGAGCTGGTTGAGCTGTCCCTGGATCTGCTCGATCTGCGTCCGCACCTCGGTGAGGTTGTTGTAGATCTCCATCACCTCGGCGACCTTCCGGGCCCGCTCGCGCGACTCGGCGAGCAGCTCCCGCAGCTCGTCCTCGGTGGCCCGGAGCGAGCGGAGGCGCGCCTCCGAGTCCACGAACTGGCTGGTCACGTCCTCGGTGGCCATCTGCTCGCGCTCGACCCGGAGCGCCATCTTCCGGATCTCCGCGCGCGCCGCGTCGAGGCGCTCCGCCGGGACCCGGAGGGTCATGTCGTAGCGCATGGCCTCCAGACCCCGCGAAGCGTTGACGTCCGAGACGTAGCCTCCCATCGAGGTGACCAGCTCCTGGAGGCGCGACGCCGTCGCCTCCGTGTCCCGCACGACGAGCGCGAGATCGAGGCGGCGGATGAGCTTGCGGCTCGCCGGCTGGACGACGACCGTCGCCGCCTGGGCCACGCCGGGCTCCGGCGCCGGCGCGGCCTGGGAACGCGTCGCGTCCGAGGCGGCCGGCGCCTCCGCCTCCTCCATCACCGGCTCGGCCTCCTCCTTCTTGCATCCGGTGGCCAGCAGGACCAGCAGCAGAACCGCGAACCAGCTCCTCGCTCTCATGGCTCCTCCGGAAGGGGTTCCTGCGCCTTGTCGATCGTCTCCAGGATGGACCGGTACGACAGATAGTCTACGGCGACGGCGAGCAGAAAGAGCGGCGCGGCCATGAGAATCAGCCGCAGGGCCGGCAGGACCAGCACGAGGCGGTAGACCTTCTGGAGAAACGGCGTCAGCTCCTTCGCCGCCTGCATGGCGCCGAGCACCTCGGTCAGCAGCAGAGAGCCCACCGCGGCCCCGGCCAGGAGACCGGCGAGCATCGAGCACGCATAGCCCAGGAACAGGAGCCGGTGGTACTTGCGGACCGCCGCCGCGTCGAGCCGCGCGCGCAGCTCGGGCCGGACCGTGCCCAGCCGCCGGAAGGCGCGCCGCGGCTCCATGCCGCCAGCACCGTCCGCGGTGAACCGCGCCCGGGTCAGGCCGAAGTAGGACCGGCGGTCGAGGTCAATGGCCATCGCGCAGCTTGCGGTCCAGGAAGTCGGACGCCGCGTGATAGGCCGCCAGCCAGCTCGAATGCAGGAGGAAGCTGTGGACCTCGTCCGGCAGCACCAGGATCTCGACGTCCACCTTCCTCTTCCGCAGCTCCTCCGCCAGGTCCACGGTCTCGCTGAAGCCGACGTTGCGGTCGTCGTCGCCATGGATCAGCAGCACCGGCGAGCGCCAGGAGTCGAGCGACGCCACCGGCGAGGACTGGAAGGCGAGCCGCTCCTCCTCCGGGGTCGGGGCGTAGTCCGGGATGAAGTTCCGGATGCCCACGTTCCAGTTGTGGACGCCGTGGAAGTCCACTCCCGCGGCGAACAGGTCCGAGGCGCGCGCGAGGCCGAGCGCCGTCAGGTAGCCGCCGTAGGAGCCGCCCCAGAGGCCGATCCGGTCGGGGTTCACGTCCGGCCGGCCGCGCAGGTAGAGGCCCGCCCCGAGCACGTCGTTGAACTCCGAGGCCCCGGCCGCGCCCATGGTCTCGGCCTCGCGGAAGTTGAGGCCATAGCCGATGCCGGCCCGGTAGTTGATCGCCAGCACCACGTACCCGCGGCTCGCCAGGTACTGGTTCATGCCGTACGCGTAGTTGTAGTACTGCCGGTAGTGCCAGCCGAGGATCATCTGCCGGAACGAGCCGCCATGGAGAAAGATCACCGCCGGCCGACGCTCACCCGGCTTCAGGTCGCGCGGCTTGAAGAGCTGCCCGTGGATGCGCAGGCCGTCGGACGCCGAGTAGACCACCGCCTCCGGCACGACCAGCTCGGACTCCGGGAAGGACGCGGGCACGGTGCCCGGCGCCAGCTCGCGCGCCTCGCCCGACCCGATCCGGATCATCGCCTGCGCCGGACGCCGCGCTCCGGACCGGATGTAGGCCAGAGTCTTGCCATCTTCCAGGATGGCCGGCATCCATTCGTTCTCCTCGCCGCGGGTGACGGCGACCGGCGGACCGCCGGCCACGGAGACCCGCCAGAGGTGGCGGCGGTCGATGTCCCCCTGGTTCGAGACGACGAGCAGCTCGCGGCGGTCCGGCGTCGGGACCACGCTCTCGACCTCGAACCCGCCCGGCGTCAGCAGGGTCGCCTCGCCGCCGGTCACAGGGACCGAGTAGAGATGCAGCCAGCCGTCGGCCTCCCACGGGAAGACGAGGCGGTCGCCGGCCCCCCAGACGATCTGGCCGGCGGCCTCGATCTCATGGAAGGCGCTGCCGGCTCCCTCGCGGGCGCGCCAGGCCGTGGCCGCCTGGCCGGTGGCAGCATCGGCCACGAGGATGGACCACGGCTCGGTCTCGCGGTTCGGCCGGAAGAGCGGAAAGACCTTGCGCGCCGGGATGCGGAGGAAGGCGACGCGCCTGCCGTCGGGCGACCAGGCGGGCTCCGCGTCCGAATCGACGCCTGGAGCCAGCCAGCGTACGGTCTTGGCGGCCCGGTCGTAGACGCCGACGAAGCTGTGGTCTCCGCGGTTGCTCACGAAGGCAAGCTTCGAGCCGTCGGGCGACCAGCGCAGCGAGCCGGAGCCGCCGCGGGCCTGGACGAGGGGCGTGGGCTCGGCTTTCGCCGCCAGCCCCTCCAGCGGAGCCCAGAGGATCTGGCCCTTGCGCGCGAAGGCGACGCCGTCGCCGCGCGGCGAGACGGCCGGCGCGCTGCCGGGACCGAGCTTCACCGGATCGCCAATCTCGGCGCCATCGACCGACACCCGCCAGATCGCCTGCTCGGCGCCGGCCGGCGCGCTGGTCGGGTTCGGGATCTCGCCCTGGCGATTGCCGCTCCCGCCGCGGACGTAGAAGAGCGTCCTGCCGTCCGGAGTCCAGGCGACGTCGCCGAGGTCCTGGCCGTCCTCCTTGTCGTAGCGGGTGACCGGCCGGCCGCGGTAGTCGGGCGGGCTCGCCACCCAGAGGTTGCGCACGCCGCGGTCGTTCTGGATCCAGGCCAGCCGGCCGCCGGACGGCGAGGCGAGGATCTCCGAGGGGAACGGCGCGCTGAGGATCGACTCCAGGGTCGGCTTCTCCGCTGCGAGGCCGAGTTGCGGCAGAAGCAGGAGGACCAAGGGGAGACTCGTCCGCGGAATGGCTCTCATGACCCGGACGACGACTCCGGCGGCTGGAGGGTGAAACCGAGCTGGCGATAGAGCTCGACCTGGTCGTTGATGATCCAGGTCTCCCGGATCCTGCCGCCCGAGACGCGGAAGATCGTCATGCCCGTGATGCTGACCTTGTGCGCCGGCGCCCCCGGCTCCTCCTTGGTCGCGGCCTTGACCGTGTAACGGGCGACCACCTTGTCGCCTTCCCCGATCAGGTCGTCGAGCACGTACTCCACGGTCGGGAAGATCGAGCGGATGCGCTCCTGGGCCTTGCGGATCACCGCCGGCCCGGTCTCGCCGGTGAGCAGGCCGGGGGTGTTGTCCGTGAAGTCCGGCCCGAGCATCTCATCGAGCTTGTCCATCCTGTTGGCCGACAGGACCTCGGAGATGTACCGCTTCACCAGGTCCTTGTTAACGGCGACGGGGTCCGGCGCCGCGGTCTCCTGGGCGGAGGCGGCGACACAGGCAAGGAGAAGGAACGGGAGGAGGAGTCGGCGCAACATGGTCGGACCTCAGCGGGAGAAGCGCGCCACGAAGGCGCTGCGCTTGTCGGGACTGCTCCAGGTCATGCCCAGGCCGGCGCCGCGGAAGGCGTGGACCAGGGTCACGGCCGGGACGGCGTCCTCGACCGAGGTGAGCGGCGGATAGTAGACCTCCTCGTTGCCGCAGAGGTGGTCGCCGTGATTGAGGCCGCGCGTCCGCAGCTCGACGAGGTCGCCGGCCTTGAGAGAAGCGTTCCCACCTGCCTGATGATGGTCGTGCCCGCCACCGACCACCGCCATCTCGATCGGCGCCGCGGTCACGGATACCACGTTGGCGAGCAGGTCGCCGGCCATCTCGCGCGCGAAGCCGACCAGGGCGTCGCGCTGCTCGGGGGTGGCGCGCTCGTCCACCACAACGACGGCCTGCGCCGGGTACGGATGGCCGAACGGGTCGCCCAGGGTGGCCGCGGCGCGGACCGCGGCTACGACTGAAAGGCCGTCCACCGGCACGCCCTTCCACGAGCCCTCGCTCACCCGCCAGGCCACGACCGCCTCCCGGCCGGCCAGGTTGACCTCGCCGTTGGCGAAGCAGGGGCCGGTGTAGACGTCGGATGTCCGAGCCTCCAAGTAATCTCCGGTGATTGCGGATGCCGGGAGGGCCGCCAGCAAAAGAACGGCGCTCAGCAGGGTTCTCATGACCTTCACCTCCAGGGAGAGCTTACCAGGGCTCGTGGCAGCCGCGCCCCTCGCAGCAGCTCTCCTCGTCGGCGACGCGGCCGTCCGGTCCGAGGCAGGTCATGGTCCGGCTGCACCAGTACAGCCCGTCCCGCATGCTCGGGATCGACGGATCGGGCTCGACGTCGATGAACATCCCCTTCCAGCGCAGGCAGCAGCAGCACCCGGCGCTCTGGGAACGAGTGACCGCGGGAGTGATCTCCATGTCAGGCCTCCATCCCGGCCGCAGCGAGCAGCGCCCTCTTGACCGCCACCCGCGCGAGCTGGACCTTGTAGCGGTTCCTCGACAGCGGCTTCGCGCCCTCGACCGCGGCCTCGCCCGCCTTCTCGGCGAGCGCCCGGTCGAGCGTCTTGCCCACCAGGAGCGCCTCGGCCGCCTTCGCCGTCCACGGGACCGGCGCCACCTGGCCCAGCACGACGCGGGCCCGGCTCACGGTGGCCTCGTTCATCTCCAGGACGACCGAGGCCGTGGCGAGCGACCAGTCGAGCGTCTCCCGCTGGCGCACCTCGTAGCTCGCGATCCGTAAACCCGACGCCGGCGGCACCACGATCTCCGTGACGATCTCGCCCGGCGCCAGGTCGTGCTCGCGCTCGCCGTCCTTCTGTGGGATGCGATAGAAGCGCTCGAGCTCCATCCGCCGCTCGCCCTGCGGCCCCAGGACGGCCACCTGCGCGCCGAGCGCCACCAGGAGCGGCGCAACCGTCGACGGAGTCACGAAGTATGCCGGTCCGTCGTTTCCCAGGATGGCGTGATACCGGTTGTCGCCCTCGACCGCCATCGACTTGCCGTCCTTCATCGGCAGCAGGCCGAAGCCGTTGCGGAAGTACCAGCAGCGCGGCCGCTGGCAGAGGTTGCCGCCGACCGTGGCCACGTTGCGGATCTGCGGGCCGGCCACGCGGCCGAAGGCGTCGGCCAGGGCCGAGTAGTCGAACTTGAGGCTCGGGTCCGAGGCCACCTCGTCGATCGTCACCAGGGCGCCGATCCTGAGGCCGGTCTTCGGGTCCCAGCGGATGCCTTTCAGGTCGCGCAGGTCCTTGAGGTTGACCAGCCGCTTCGGCGTCTCGACCTCGTCCTTCATCAGGGCGAGCAGGTCGCTGCCGCCCGCGAGCGGCGCGCTGCCGGGGGTGAGCAGCTTCAGGGCCTGGGCCGGAGTGTCGGGGCTCGCGTACTCGAAGGCGCGCATCAGGCGGTCCTCCCTTTCGCGGCGTCGAGCGCGTCCAGCACCCGCTGCGGCGTGAGCGGCAGGTAGGGGACGCGCACGCCGAGCGCGTTGGCCACGGCGTTGGCGATGGCCGCGCCCGGCGAGATCACCGGCGGCTCGCCCAGGCCGATGACGCCGCGCTCGTCGTAGCCCGGCCCGGTCATCATATGGACGACCAGCTCGCCCACGTCGCCGATGCCGGCCAGCCGGTAGGACTCGAAGTCCACGTTGAGCATGGTGCCGGTCAGCGGGTCGGTCACCTTCTCCTCGGACAGGGCGTAGGAGACGCCCATGATGAGCGAGCCGTAGACCTGGCTCTCGGCGGTTTTGAGGTCGATGATCAGGCCGCAGTCCTGCACGGCGACCATCTTCACGACCTTGACCACGCCGGTCTCTTCGTCGACCGTGACCTCGGCCATCTGGACGCCGCCCGCGCCGCTGTTGGTCAGCGGAGGCTCGCCCTCGGCGCCCGGGTTCGAGCCGCTGGCGTTGACCGGGTTGGTGCCCAGGGCCTGCCGCCAGGTGAGCGACTTGCCTGGATCTCCCTGCACGCGGATGACGCCGTCCACGGCTTCGAGCTGGTCCGGGTTGACGCCCAGCTTCGGCGCGGCCTTCTCGAAGACCTGGACGAGCGCGTTCTTCGCCGCCCGCCGGGTCGAGGAGCTGATGCCGCCGACCGTGGTGCTGCCGCCGGAGCCGCCGGAGGTCGGCAGCCGGCTGTCGCCGATCTGGACCCGGACCACCTCCAGCGGCAGTCCGAGGGTCTCGGCGAGCACGATGGCGATGACCGTGCGCGTGCCGGTGCCGAGGTCCTGGGTGGACATGCGGGCCTCGGCCGTGCCGTCGGGATGGACGGTCACGTCGCAGTTGCTGCGATGGCCGCGCCCGCCCCAGGTGTGGATCGAGAGGCCGAGGCCGCTCTTGACCGGACCCGGGCTCGATCCGCGCGGACGCCAGCGCTCGCGCCAGCCCATGAGCTTGTCGGCGACCTCCAGCTCCTCGGTGTAGGTCTTGGCGAGCGGGCCGAGGATGTCCGTGTTCTTGAGAATGAAGTCGAGCGGGCTCAGCTTGAGCGCGGCGGCGAGGTCGTCGAGCGCCGACAGGCTCAGGTAGCAGCCCTGGGGATGGTTGGGAGCGCGCCAGGCGCGGGCGCTCGCCTTGTGGGTGGGCACCGAGGTGTGCCGGTGCCGGCGGTTCGGGACCTGGAAGACGTAAGGGATCGGCGGGCTGCCGGCGCCGCCGGGTCCGCCCGAGCCCCAGGACGTCGAGCGCCAGGCCGTGACCTTGCCGTCGGCCGTGGCGCCGGCCTCGATCTCGGCGTAGGCGGACGGCCGGTCGCCGGCCACGGTGAGCTCGGCGTCGCGCTCCAGCATGAGCTTGACCGGCGCGCCGGCCTTCTTGGCCAGCTCGGCGCCGACCACGCCCCAGCGGTCGGCCGAGAACTTGCTGCCGAAGCCGCCGCCCATGAACTCGGTGCGGACGCGCACGTTGGAGGCCGGAATCCCGAGACCCTCGGCGAGCTGGCCGGCCACCGCGGACACCGCCTGGGTGGAGCACCAGGCCGTCAGTTGATCGCCCTCCCACATCGTGATCTGGCCGTGGGACTCCAGGCAGTTGTGGGCGATGAGCGGCATGCCGTAGGTCGCCTTGATCTTCACCGGCGCCGCGGCCATGGCGGCGTCGGGGTCGCCGACGACCTCCTCCTGGGGCGGCCTCGTGTTCGTAGCATCGGCCAGCCTCTCCTCGGTCACGAAGTGCGGCAGCACCTCGTACTCGACCTTCACGGCGCGGACGGCGTCCTCGGCGGTCTGCTCGGAGACGGCGGCCACGGCCACGATCTCGTCGAGCGCCCACTGGATCTCGGTCCCTTCCTTCTGGATGACCTGGACGGCCTTGACGCCCGCCATGGACTCAGCGGCGGAGGTGTCGATCCTCGTGATGCGCGCGTGGGCATGCGGGCAGCGCACGAAGCGCGCGTAGAGCATGCCGGGGAACCGGAGGTCGTAGGTGTACTTGGCGCTGCCGGTGACCTTGGCCGGTCCGTCCAGGCGCGAGATGCGCTGGCCGATCAGCCTGCGGTCCTTGGCCGCGGGCCAGGAGTAGTCAACCATGGTGGCCCCCCTTCTTCTTGCCCTTCCCCTTGCCCTTGCCGCCCGCCTCGCGCTCTTCAGGCTCGGTCTTGGCGGGGTTCGCCGCCTGGAGCACGGCCTTGCGCATGCCGGCGTAGGTGCCGCAGCGGCAGAAGTTTCCCGACAGGCCGTGGTGGACCTCGGCGAGGGTCGGCTGCGGGTTGGCGTCGAGGAGAGCCTTGGCGGCCATGACGAAGCCCGGCGTGCAGAAGCCGCACTGCTGGGCGTCGTGCTCGACGAAGGCGGCCTGGAGCGGGTGCAGCTTGTCGGGCCGCCCGAGGCCCTCGACGGTCTGGATCGGCCGGCCCTGGGCCTCGATCGCGAGCACGCTGCAGGAGTAGACCGTCTTGCCGTCGAGGACGACCGTGCAGGAGCCGCAGGTGCCGCGGTCGCAGACCTTCTTGGCGCCGGTCAGGTCGAGGTGGTCGCGCAGGGCGTCGAGGAGCGTGACCCGCGGCTCGAGGGTGGCCTTGAGGGTCTCGCCGTTGATCTGGAAGGTCATCGGGACCGCGCCGGGCCCCACGATCGCGCCGCCGCCCGGGGCTCCCGGCTTCGCGTCGCTGGCGCCGATCCCCGGGCCGCCGCCGAGCAGCCCCGCGCCCACCACCCCGGCCGCCGCGCCGCCGCGCAGGAAGGCGCGCCGGGAGAGGCCGCCCTGTTTCTCGTTGTTGGCCATGCGCCTCCTCCTCTGGTACCGGTGGATACGGTACCAGAGGAGGAGGGGTGAGTTGTTACCGAAGTGTAAAAGGCCGCCCTACCAGCCGCACTTCTTGCCCTTGTTCTGCTCGTCGAGCCAGGTCTTGAGCGGGGCGAAGTAGTCCACGATGGCCGAGGCGTCCATCTTGTCCTGGCCGGTGACGACCTTGAGCTCCTCGGGCCAGGGTCGGCTGGTGCCCATGGCGAGCATGGCCGCGAGCCGCTTGCCGGCCTCGGCGTTGCCGTAGATCGAGCAGCGGTTGAGCGGCCCCTTGTAGCCCGCCGCCTGGCAGAGCCCGCGGTGGAGCTGGAACTGGAGGATGTCGGCCAGGAAGTAGCGCGTGTACGGCGTGTTGCCCGGCACGTGATACTTCGCCCCCGGATCGAAGTCCTTCTCGCTGCGGGCGACGGGCGCCATCACGCCCTGGTACTTCTGGCGCAGCTCCCACCAGCCGGCGTTGTAGTGGTCCGGCGGGTACTCGCCCGAGAACACCTTCCAGCGCCACTGGTCGATCAGCAGGCCGAACGGCAGGAAGGCGACCTTGTCGAGCGCCAGGCGCATCAGCAGGCCGAGGTCCTTGGACGGGTCCGGCACCTGCTGGATCAGGCCGATCTTCTTCAGGTACTCGGGCGTGATCGACAGCGCGATGGTGTCGCCCACGGCCTCGTGGAAGCCGTCGTTGGCGCTGTCCTGATAGAGGAAAGGCTGCTCGTCGTAGGCCCGCTGGTAGAAGTTGTGGCCGAGCTCATGGTGGATGGTCGCGAAGTCCTCCGCCTTGGGCTCGATGCACATCTTGATGCGCAGGTCGTCCTTGAAGTCGATGCTCCAGGCGCTGGCGTGGCAGACCACGTCCCGGTCGCGCGGCTTGGTGAACAGCGAGCGCTCCCAGAAGGACCCGGGCAGTGGCGCGAAGCCGAGCGAGGTGAAGAAGGACTCGCCGTACTTCACCATCTGCTTGGCGTCGGTCTTCCGCTCCTGCAGGATCTTCGTGAGGTCGTAGCCGGGGTCGGCCTGCGGCGGCGCCACCAGGTCGAAGATGTTCGACCACTCCTGCGCCCACATGTTGCCGAGCAGGTGGGCCGGGATTGGCTTGTCGAGCGGCACGACCTGGTCGCCGTACTTCTGGTTGAGCCGCGCCCGGACGTAGCAGTGCAGCGAGTTGTAAAGCGGCTGCACCTGGCCCCAGAGGCGGTCGAGCTCCTTGGCGAAGTCGTCCGGCGGCATGTCGTACTTCGCGCGCCAGAGCGCGCCGGTGTCCTTGTAGCCGAGCTCGCGGGCGCCCTCGTTGGCGATCTCCACCAGGCGCTGATACTCGTCGCGCATCGGCGGCGCGATCGAGTGCCAGCCGGTCCAGGCCTCGAGCTGCTCCTTGGGGTCGCGGCTCTCGGCCAGGACGTTCTCCAGCTCGCCCAGCTCCTTGCACTCGCCCGGCTTGGGACAATACTTGCCGGAGCCGTACTGGGCTTCGAGCGAGGCCGCGAGGCGGGTCAGCTCGGCGGTCTTCTTCGGGTCGCTCGGCGCCGGCAGGGTGAGGCCGCGCTTGAGCAGGTCGATCTGGCGGCGCAGGTCCGGGGAGAGCTGGACATCGTCGAACTTCGACGCCTCCTTGGCGTACTGGACGGCCTTGGTCAGCGCGACCTCGTTGCGCTTGGCGGCCAGGATCTCGGTGTCGTAGGTGATGAAGTTGGACTGCACCCACTGGGCGCGGCCGGCCTCGATCGCGAGGTCGAGCAGCTCGGCGCTCGCCTGCTCGACGAACTTCCTGGCGTCGGCCTCGGTCGGCTTGCCCTGGGCGAACGCGGGCGCCGCGGCGAGGGCGAGGGTCAGGAGGACGCCGGCGCGGACACGAAACGAAAGCTTCATACGATTCCTCCGCAGTGTTCGATGAAGGGTGGGGGATCAGGAGTCGGAAAGGACCTCCGCCATGCGCCGGAGACCCTCGTCGAGGGTCGCCCGGGAGCAGGCGAACGAGATCCGGATGTGGTCGTCGGCGCCGAACGCCGCGCCCGGGATCACGGCGACCTTCGCCTCCTCGAGCAGGAACTCCGAGAAGGCCACCGACCCCTGCCGGCCGGGCCGGTAGGCATCGACGACCTTCGGGAAGGCGTAGAACGCGCCGTCTGGCGGCCGGCACTCGAAGCCGGGGAGCTGGTTGAGGCGCGGCACCAGCAGGTCGCGCCGGGCCTGGTACTCGGCGATCATCTCCTGGACCGCCGGCTCGGCACCGCGCAGCGCCTCCAGGGCGCCCACCATGGCGAACGAGGTCGGGTTCGAGGTGGCGTGGCTCTGGATGATCTCCACCGCCTTGACCACCGGCGCCGGACCGAGCAGGTAGCCGATCCGCCAGCCGGTCATGGCGTAGGTCTTGGAGAACGACCCCACCACCGCGACCGTGTCCGGAAACTCGGACGCGAACCGCGCGGCGCTGGCGTGCCGGACGCCGTCGTAGACGAAGCGCTCGTAGGTCTCGTCCGAGATCACCAGGAGGCCGCGCTCCGCGGCGGTGCGGACGATCTCCCGCAGGTCCTCCTCGGCGACGATGCCGCCGGTGGGGTTGCACGGGGAGTTGAGAAGGATCGCCCGGGTGCGGTCCGTGATCGCTTCGAGGATCGGGCCGGCGTGGATGCGGAAGCCGTCCTTCGCGCAGGTGGGGATCTCGACCGGCCGGCCGCCCGCGAAGCGGACCTGCTCGGGCAGGCTCACCCAGTCCGGGGCCGGGAGGATGACCTCGTCCCCCTCGTCGACCACCGCCAGGGCGAGCTCGAAGAGCGCGGCCTTGCCGCCGACCGTGATCACCGACTGTGCGGAGCTCCACGGCGTGCCGTGGCGCCGGTGGTAGTCCTCGGCCAGGGCGGTCCGCAGCTCGGGCGTGCCGCTGCCCTGGGTGTAGCGGGTGAAGCCGGCGCGGAGCGCGCCGCAGGCGGCGTCCACCGCGATCGGAGGGGAGGAGAAATCGGGCTCGCCGGCGCCGAAGTCCACCACCGGGACACCGCGCGCCTTGAGCTCCAGCGCTCTCCGGGAAACCTTCAGGGTTGCCGACTCACCGATGCGGGAAACGCGGGTCGAGAGCTTCACGGGCGCGGATCGTATCACCGGTTGATGCGGTGAGAAGACCCCTCCCCGACCCTCCCCCGCTGCGCGGGAGAGGGCGCCACCTCCCACCCGGAAAGACGAAAACCCCGCCGGAGCGGGGCTTTCTCCCTC
>JBEQUE010000182.1:0-59228 GCA_040349255.1 Acidobacteriota bacterium
CCGCCAGCTCCACACCCTGGAGCGCATCGCCGGCGGTCCGGAGCCTTTTTACTACTATGACGATCCCTCCGGCGCGGTGATCTCCGTCATGCCCCGCCTGAGCGCCGACGGAGGCGTCCTCCTGTTCACCAGCGCCGCGACCGATCTCGTGGCAGGCGATTTCAACGGCGTCAACGACGTCTTCGCCCGGGTGCGGGGCGGCCTGGGGACCGGCGACTTCTTCACCCTCGCCCCCTGCCGGCTGATCGACACCCGCCAAGCCGGACAGGGGCCGGCCCTCGCCTCGGGCGTGCCGGCGGTGGTCGACGTCCACGGCGCCTGCGGCGTGCCCTCGACGGCGCGGGCGGTCGCGGTCAACGTGACCGTCCTCCAGGCGCAGGGCGCGGGTCGCCTGACCCTCCACCCCGGCAACCTCTCGACGCCGAACACGAGCACGATCAACTTCCCGGCCGGCCAGAACCTGGCCAACAACGCCATCCTGCCGCTCGCCTCGAACGGCGAGGGCACCCTGGGCATCACGCCCGTGGTCACCGGCGGCGGCACGGTCCACGTCATCGTGGACGTGAGCGGTTATTTCAACTAGGGAGGAGACATCATGGTCCGAGCCGTCCGCAACCTCGTCGTCGGTTTCGCGCTCCTCGCCCCCGCCGTTCACGCCGGACAGATCGAGCTGCTGTCCAAGGCGGCCACCGAGTCCGACACCGCGCTGGGGGCCGAGTTCCCGCGGTACATCCCTCCCGAGGTCAGCGCCGACGGGCGCTGGGTCGCCTTCTCCAGTACCGCCGTCAACCTCGTGCCCGACCAGGAACCCAACGCGTCTATGAACCTGTTCCTCCACGACCGGCAGACGGGCACGACCGCCCTGGTCACCCATGCCAGCGGTTCGCCCACGGTCCCGGCCAGCGGCGGAAACGTCCTGACCGAGGAATACTCGATCAGCGACGACGGCCGCTGGATCGTCTACGAGAGCACCGCCCGCGACCTCGTCGACAACCAGGTCTCGGACCCGTGGATCGCCCAGGTCTTCCTCTACGACCGGGAGACCGGGGTGAACACCCTTCTCAGCCATTCCATCCAGGGCTCCTCGATCAGCTCGAACGACCTCGCCGGCTCCCCGCGCATCAGCGGCGACGGCAACTGGATCGTCTACGAGAGCGCCGCCACCGACCTCCTGGCCGGGCAGTCCGACACGCCGGGCACCCGGGACGTCTTCCTCCAGAAACGGGCCAACGGACTGAGGATCCTCGTGAGCCGCGCGGCAGGCACCCCCCTCACCGCCGCCAACCACTCCCTGGCCTCGGCCAGTGCCGACGGGCGCTATGCCGTGTTCCTCAGCGAAGCCCCCAACGTCATCCCGGGCCAGGTGGGCGGATCCAGCCAGGTCTTCCTGGTCGACCGGACCGCGGGCACCACCACCCTGGTGAGCCGGGCCGCCGGCCAGACCGTGGTGGCCGGCTACGGCTGGTCGTCCGATGCCGCGGTCAGCGCCGACGGCAACTACGTCGTTTTCACCAGCATCGCCGGGAACCTCGTCCCCGGCCAGATCGACACGAACACCGAGGACTATGGAGGCTTCGAGATCCCCGGCACCGACGTGTTCCTCTACGACCGGGCTGCGAGCACCACGGCCCTGGTGAGCCACGCCGCCGGCTCGGTCGTCACGGCCGGCAGCCATGCCTCCGGAGGGGTGAGCCTCAGCGCCGACGGGCGCTATGTCACGTTCACCTCCTACGCGGACGACCTCGTGCCCGGCCAGATCGACACCGGCGACCACACCGACGTCTTCCTCTATGACCGCGTCGCCGGCACCACGACGCTGGTGAGCCGGAAAGCCGGGACGGCCGCCACCGCGGGCAACAACTACTCCGTGAGCGCCAGGATCAGCGAGGACGGCCGCTGGATCGGCTTCCTCGGCGAAGCGACCGACCTGGTCGCCGGCGCGATCGATACCAACTCCTATGCCGACATCTTCGCACCGCCGCGACGGCGGCGAACAAGCAATCCTGGGACGCCAGGTTGAGCCCCGACGGCCGGTATCTCGTCTTTTCCAGCAGGGCCGGCAACCTCGTGCCCGGCCAGGACGGCCCTCCCCAGTCCGACAATGTCTTCCTGTTCGACCGGGTCACCGGCACCGTGGAGCTGATCAGCCGGGCCGCGGGCACCGCGACCACCGCCGTGTCCGGCGCCCAGGACGGCCAGGTCAGCGAGGACGGGCGCTACGTGGTCTTCCGGAGCGCCGCCGGGAACCTGGTGCCCGGGCAGACCGCCGGGCCCGGCACGGCGAAGCTGAACGTCTTCGTCCACGACCGGGTGACCCGCCAGACCGAGATCGTCAGCCGATCCGTCCTCTCTCCACTCCAGACCTCCAACCACGATTCCCAGCCGCCCACCCTCAGCCCGGATGGACGGTACGTAGCCTTCTTCAGCCAGGCGACCGACCTCGCGGCCGGCGCCACCGGCAGCGACCTCTATCTCGCGGACCGCCAGCTCCACACCCTGGAGCGCGTGGCCGCGGGGACCGGCATTCCCGCGAGCCCGTATGTCGCGTCCGTCGCCAGGCCGCGTCTGAGCGCCGACGGCGGCGTCGTCCTGTTCACCAGCGCCTGGTCCCACCTGGCGGCGGACGACCTCAATGTCGCCGACGACGTCTTCGCCTGGACACGGAGCGCCCTGGGTATCTTGGGAACGGGCGACTACTACACCGTCGCCCCCTGCGGGCTGATCGACACCCGGCAGGCCGGCCAGGGCCCGGCCCTCGCCTCGGGCGTGCCGGCGCTGGTGAAGGTCCACGGCGTCTGCGGCATCCCCGGGACGGCCAAGGCGGTCGCGGTCAACGTGACCGTCCTCCAGGCCCAGGGCGCGGGCCGCCTGACCCTCCACCCCGGCAACCTCTCGACGCCGAACACGAGCACGATCAACTTCCCGGCCGGCTTGAACCTGGCCAACAACGCGATCCTGGGGCTCGCCACGAACGGCGAGGGCACCCTGGGCATCCTTCCTGTGGTCACCGGCGGAGGCACGGTCCACGTCATCGTGGATGTGAGCGGCTGGTTCGAATAGGTCCGGGTTGAAATCGATCGACCCTGGCTGACATAGTTTCCCGGAGCCCCCCTTCATCGCAGCTCCAGGGAGATCAGCATGGGTCTGAGAGCACCTCGTCTTGTCGTCGCCCTCGCCGCCGGCGCCGTCCTGTTCGCCACCGGACAGGCCGGCGCCGCCGAGCTGGTCTCCGGCGTCGAGCGCTTCTCCGCCTCGGCCTCGGCAGAGTCGCGGTCTCCCAGCCTCAGCGCCGACGGCCGCTGGGTCGCCTTCCAGAGCACGGCCCGCAACCTCGTGGCCGGGCAGGTGAGCGGCGGCGTCTACGGCAACGTCTTCCTGCGCGACCGGGTGACCGGCGCGAACGTGCTCGCCAGCCACATCCCGGGCTCGCCCCAGACGGCCGGGAACCTCCACTCCTACTCCCCGATCGTCAGCGCCGACGGCAGCGTGGTCGCGTTCCTCAGCTCGTCCGGCGATCTGGTCGCCGGCCTGGTGGACCAGAACGCGGGCGACGACATCTATCTCTACGAGCGGGCCACGGGCAGCGTCGTCCTCGTCAGCCACGCGGCCGGCGCGCCGACCTCCGCGGGCAGCGGAGACTGCTACACCGGCACCCTGGTCAGCGCCGACGGGCGCTACATCGCCTTCAACTGCCGCGCCACCAACCTGGTTGCCGGGCAGACCGACACCAACGGCGAGCCCGAGGCCTTCCTCTACGACCGGGTCGCCGGCACCACGGTGCTCGTGAGCCACAAGCCCGGGCTTCCCGCCACGGCCGGAAACGCCGGGGCCGCTCCGAAGGCGATGAGCGCCGATGGCCGCTTCCTCGTCATAGCCAGCCTCGCCACGGACCTGGTCCCCGGCCAGTCCGGCCTGTTCCTCTACGACCGGACGACCGGCGCGCTGACCGCGGTGGCCCCGGGAGCCGCCCCTGGCTTCGCTCCGGCCTCCATCAGCGCGGACGGCAACTACATCGCCATCCTCTCCATGGCCAACCTCGTGCCGGGCCAGGTCGATCCCGGCGGCCAGCAGGACATCTTCCTCTACGACCGCCAGGCGGGCACCTTCGCCCTGGTCACGCACGCCCACTCCTCGGCCGTGACCTCGGCCGACGGCTGGGCCTTCCCGCCTCGCCTCAGCGCCGACGGCCGCTGGGTCGTCTACCAGAGCGACGCGGGCAACCTCGTCGCCGGGCAGACCGGCAACTCGGTCCACCAGCTCTACCTCTACGACCGGCTCAGCGGCACCAACACGCTGATCACCCACAATAGCGGCTCTCCGACCGCCTCCTCGAACGAATTCGCCGACAATCAGCTCGCGCTGAGCTCGGACGGCCGCTACGTCGCCTTCGCGAGCCATGCCAGCGACCTGGTCGCCGGGCAGGTCGATGCCAACCAGAGTTATGACGTCTTCCTCTACGACCGGACCACCAACGCCTCGACCCTGCTGAGCCACATCCCGGCCTCGGCCGTGACCGCCGGCAGCGACAGGTCGTGGGCGCCGGCCGCCCTGAGCGGCGACGGGAGATGGATCGCTTTCTTCTCGGACGCCGCGGACCTCGCCGCCGACGACTTCAACGCGACCCGGGACGTGTTCCTCTACGACTCCCAGGACGGAACGCTCCGGCTCGCCTCCGAGCGCGACCCGGCGAATCCGGCGCGGACCGGCGTCCTGGAGAGCCGCATGGGGGACGTCAGCGACGACGGGCGCTACGTGGTCTTCCACAGCCCGAGCCCCAACATGGCCGAGGGCGTCGCCGACACCAACGGAGCCTCCGACGTCTTCCTCCGCGACCGGGCCACCGGCGGCACCGTGCTGGTCAGCGGGAGCGCCGCCGCTCCCGGCACGGCGGCGAACGGCGGGTCGGGGGTCTTCGCGGTCAGCGGCGACGGCCGCTGGGTGGCCTTCGGCAGCGAGGCGACCGACCTGGTGGCCGGCCAGACCGACCTGTTCCAGACCTTCGATCTCTTCCTCTGGGACCGCGAGACCGGCGCCCGCAGCCTGGTGAACCACACCCCCTCCTCCCCCGTCGCCACCGCGAACTGGGGGGCCGAGGCCGTGGCGCTCAGCGCGGACGGCCGCTACGTCGCCTTCGTGAGCCTGGCGACCAACCTCGTCGCCGGCCAGATCGACGCTCCCTGGGACGCCGACGTGTTCGTCTACGACCGGACCACCGGCGGGACCACCCTCGTCAGCCACAAGGCCGGCTCGGCCCTGGCCGCGGCCGGCGACTGCCAGTACAGCGTCTCGATCAGCGCCGACGGCCGCTACATCGCCTTCACCAGCGACGCTCCGGACCTGATCCCCGGCCTCACCTTCGAGAACACTTACACCAACGTCTACCTCCACGACCGCATCACCGGGATCACCACCCTCGCGAGCCGCGCCCCCGGCCCCCTTCTCCAGGCCGGCAACTCCACGTCCTACGGGAGCTCCCTCAGCCAGGACGGACGGTTCGTCGCCTTCTTCAGCACGGCCTCGGACCTGGTGCCCGGCCAGAGCACCCACGGCTCGGACATCTTCCTCTACGACCACTCGACCGGCACCGTGAGGCTCGTCAGCCACGTGCCGGGATCGCTGTCCACGGGCGGCAACTCCTACTCGACCTCGGGCCTCGTCAGCCCGGACGGGTCGTCCGTCGTCTTCCTGAGCAGCGCCAGGGACCTCGTGGCCGGACAGATCGAGCCCGGCATCCCCTCTGTCCACGATGACCTCTTCCGCTACGACGTGCGGACCGGAGCCGTGTCGCTCGTGAGCCACGCGCCGGACTCGGCGGTCACGGCCACCAACTGGGCCACGGGCCTGTACTCGGTCGGCGCCGGCGGCGCGGTCGTCTACGGGAGCCGCGCCGGCAACCTGGTCCCCGGGCAGGTCGACGTCCCCGACACGGATGACGTCTTCCGCTACGACCCCGGGACCGGAGCCAACCGCCTCCTCACCGGCGTCCTCTCCTCCCCTACCCAGACCTCCCCCGGTCTCGTCTACCGGCTCCGGATGAGCCGCGACGGCCGCGTGGCCGCCTTCGAGCACACCGCGGCGGACCTGACGCCCGGCGACTACAACCGGACCTACGACGTCTTCGCGGACCAGGCGCCCGACACCGCCACCGACTTCCACACGGTCGAGCCCTGCCGCCTGCTGGACACCCGGAGCCCCGGCAGCGGCCCGGCCCTGGCCTCCGGCACGGTCCGCCCCGTCGCGGCTCACGGCCTCTGTGGCATTCCTTCGACGGCCCGCGCTCTCGCCGTCAACGTCACCGTGGTCGGCGCCACCGGCTCGGGCAACCTCAGGCTCTACCCGAGCGGTCTGATCGCGCCCGAGACCTCGACGATCAACTTCCCCACCGGCCTGACCCGCGCCAACAACGCCATGGTGCCCCTGACCCCGGGGGTCGAGGCCGGCCTCGCCGCCCTCGCCATGATCGGCGGCAGCGGCGGCGGCACCGTCCACGTGCTGATCGACGTGACCGGCTGGTTCGAGTAGGTCCGACCCCGCCCGGGGGCCCGCGTTGCGGCAGGCCCCCGGGCTTCCCTTCCCGGCCATCACACCCGCTTTGCGGAGATGGGAGCGATCCCGAACCGCGGGAGCTCCTCGCTGCGCGTGCCGAGCTGCGATCTCACATAGCTCCGCAGGCGGCGGGCCGACTCCTGGCCGTTCTCCCCCGCCTCGCGCAGGCTCTGCGTGGTCTCCCGCGCCGTCGCCCTCATCGCCCTGCGGACCACCTCCAACACCTTCATCTGCACCACGATCGAGGCCAGCGGGTCCATCATCTCCTCCAACCCGGGCAGGTCCCGCCCCCCACTCCTTCAGCAGCTCGACACGGCTCTTTCTCGACATGATCTCTCTCCTTTCATCAGGTTGAACCACTTCGGTCACGATCTGAGTCCATTTCAGACCGTGAATGCTTCCCTGGCACTGACGAAGGAGTGTACGTCCAACTATTTTGTTTTGTCTAGTCTTTTTTGTAAGTTTCCTTCAAGAATTTTTGCGATCCTGTGGGCCACTAGTCTGGAAGTGCGAAAAATCCGAAGTTTTCACCAGCAGCTCAGGGTTCTGCTCGGCCGCGGCGGCGAGCGCGTTGACGTCGACCTCGGCTCCCGGTTCGAAGCCGTACTCCAGATCCATCCGCAGGTCCGAGACGACGTTCTCCAGCGTGACGACGACTCTCTGCAGCCGGGATAGGAGGTATTCGTCGTGGGTCATGGGCCTGTCGCCCTTGCGGACCTTCTCGATCTCCGCCGGCGACGGTCGCGGAATGCGCGACTGGACCTCCTGGACGATCTCGGCGCACCGGTCCAGGGTTGTCGCCTGGTCTTCGACAAGGGCTCGTATCTGGTCATCCAGAGGCATTCGGTCTCTCCGCTCCCCCGTCGTCCGGGGTGTCGGAGGGGACGCTACACCCGCGGACCGCCGCCGGGTCATGGCGGCATCCGAAGCCCCAAAGGGCTTGGGTTTCCGTTGGAAAACTCCGGCGATCGCGGTTCCTTGTCAAAAAAAGGGCGCCAGCGGCAACTTATATAGAGGAGGACCCGAATGAACCGAGAGAAGCGCGAGAGCACGGACCGGAAAATCCCCAATCCTCTGGGTTATGCCCTGGACCTCCTGCTGACCGGGCACGGCTGGACAGGTATGGAGCTGGCCGCCGCGGCCGGCGTCACCGACGGCACCATCTCGGCCTACATCTGGGAGGACAAGCTCACGCGGGAGCGCCTGGACGAGCTGGCCTCTCTCATGGACCTCGGACCCGGAGACGTGAGCCGCGCCCTGCTGGCCGCGCGCCTGGTGCTGGCGCCTCCCCCGCTTCCCGGATCTCCGGTCGATCCGTCTCCCGAAGACCTCCGGACCCACCGGCAGGCCGCCGCCATGGCGGCCGGCGAGGTGTTCGACCTCGTCCTGGACGAGCTCCTCCGCGACGCGCGGACCGGGAACCGGCGCCGCGCTCTCGAAGAGGGCCGCGAGGCCGCGGACCGGTTGAAGACCTACTCCAGGGCCGACCGGCTCGTGCTCGTCAAGGGCGCTCCGGAGTATCGGCAGTGGAGCGTCGCCTATGTCCTCTGCGCCGACAGCGAGGCCGTCGCGCCGCCGAGATCCTCCCGGGCTCTGGAGCTGGCGGAGCTCGCCCTGCTCGTCGCCCGGAACGTCCAGGGCGTCGGCGAAGGCTTGAAGACCCGCCTTCAGGGCTGGTGCCACGGCTTCGTCGGCAACGCCCAAAGCAACCTTGCGGCCGCGGAGAAGTCCTTCCTCGAAGCCTGGCGTCTCTGGTATTCCGGCGAGGATCCGGCCGGCCTGCTCTCGAAAACCCTCCTGCTCGACCTGGAAGCGTCGCTACTTCGGGCTCAGGGCCGGCTTTCCCAGGCCCTGAAGCAGCACGACGAAGCCTTTGCAGCGGCCCTGCCCGACGAAGGCGGCGCCATCCTGGTCAACAAGGCGGCCACTCTTCAGCAGGGGAACCGATACGAGGAAGCGCTCGACGTCCTGGCGCAGGCCACGAAGAGGGTCGATGTCGAACGACAGCCGCGGCTGCGCTTCGGCATTCTCCTGAACACGGCCTCGATCCTGATCTCCCTGGGTCCCGGGCGCGTCCAGGAGATCAAGAGCGTTGCCGCGGACGTGCTGAGCTTCGTCGAGGCTCAGGAGGTGGACCGCGAGGCCATCGCGGCCGCCATCCTTTTCCAGAGAGCGGCCGAGGAGGGACGGGTCACCCAGGAGCTTGTGCGGCAGTTGAAGGTCAGCCTGGCCCGAGCGCGCCCTCTCCCCAGGGAAGAGGGCGCTCTCTGAGGGCTCAGCTCCCGGACCGGCAGCCACCATGAGGATCGATCATGCAGCCCTCATCCGCCGTGGGTGCCGGTGCCCAGATCTCCACGATGGCCTCCCACAGGCGCTCAAAGAGGTTGAGCGAAGTCCTGCGGACCTCCTGGTGCGCCGCCGCCCACGCGCCCGGAGTGGCCATGACTATTAGAATGAGAAGAGTACATGCGACACTGCGGCTTCGTGACATGCTGGCTCCTTTCGGGAAGGTGCGGCGAGTCGGCCGCCGCTCCCAATGGTGCCGGCACCCGGCCGAAGAAATCCACCTTTTCCCCAAGCCTCTTGGGGATATGACGAGGACGTTGCCATGAGCGAGGACGAAAAGAACCCGGAAAGCTCTGGCAGTGGCAATTTCTTTTTCCTGCTCCGGTGGTGGGCCAACTTCCGGAAGCAGAGCGATTTCGCCGCCCGGACCGGGATTCCCGCGAGCGAGATCAACCGCTTCGAGCAGGACAAGCAGAAACCCCAGGCCGCGACCGTCAGGAAGCTCATCGAGGGAGCCGGAGTATCCGAGCGGCTCGTCGAATTCCTCCGCTGGTGCTACCGCCTCATGCGGCAGGCGCGGTCGATGGATGAAAGGGTCGCCCTGCCGCCGAGCCAGCCGAGGCCTTCCTCCGACTTGCAGGCGGCCGCCTGGGAGGCTGTCGAGAGGAGCCTCGCCATGGCGCAGGCGGAATGCAGGCTCCGGCAGCGGCAAGTTGGGGACCGGCCGGGCCCGTCCGTGGAGGAGCTGTTCGAAACGCTGAGCAGCTTTTCGTTCGCGGACCAGCGGCTCCTGCTCGAGGCGTCTTTAGCCTATCGGGATCCCCTGCTCTGCATCCACTTCTGCCGGGAGAGTGAGAGCGCGGCGGCCAACGATCCGACGATCGCCATGAAGCTGGCCGAGACAGCGCTGCTTATCGCCTGCTATGTGCCGGAAGTCATCCGGCCTCGCGCCCAGGGCTGGAGCACAGGATTCATTGGAAATGTTCATAGAGTGATCGGAAGCGACTTCGCTGTTGCGGAAAGATCGTTTGCGCAAGCATGGCGTCACTGGAAATTAGGTGAAGATCCAACAGGCCTATTCTCCGAAGCCTACCTCCTTGATCTAGAGGCATCTCTACACCGAGCCCAACGGCGATTTGCTCATGCGCTGAAGCTTCAAGCTAGCGCTCTCCGAGTGGCGAGGCCCGATGAAGTAGGCACCATTTTGCTTAACACGGCAGGGACTCTGCAGCAGCAGGGCAACCACGAAGAAGCGCTCCGCGTCCTTGCGCGAGCAGCGAAGGCGATCGACGGAGAAAGGCAGCCGCGCCTGCTTTACGGGGCTGTCTTCAATCGAGCCTCAAACCTGCTTTTGCTCGGCAGAACCGAAGAGGCGGCGCCGCTCGTGCCCGAGGTTCGCCTCCTCGCCGACCGGCTCGGCAACGGCATCGACGGAATCCGGACGACCTGGCTGGAAGCGAACTGCGCCTCCGGCCTGGGCCGGCGCGAGGAGGCGCTGGCGAAGCTGGAGGAGGTGCGCCAGGCCTTCGCCGAGAAGCCTCTCCCGTTCGACTACGCGCTGGCGAGCCTGGACGTGATCCTGCTGTACCGGGAGGAAAACCGCTTCGCAGAGATCAAGGTCCTGGCCGCCGAGATCCTGGAGTTTTTCAAGGCCAAGAAGGTCCATCGGGAAGCGATCGCGGCCGTCCTCCTCTTCCAGGAAGCCGCGGAACAGGAGAAGGTCACCGCCGGACTGGTCCAGCGCCTCAAGACCTACCTGTCCGAAACGCGCCGCCGACCAGGGGTTCGGTTCGAGGGGTAGGGGGATTGCCGAAGGCGGCTTTTGAATAGAAGCACCCTCCGGAGGGGGGTGCAGGCGCGTAGCCCCGGGTTTCAACCCGGGGCGGCGGGAGGCCCGAATCTCCGGGTTCTCCGGGTTCTCCGGGTTCGAGCCCCTTTCAGGGGCGACGGCAGGGGGAGCACGGAGGGCGGCGGCAGAGAACACGGAAGGTAGGGACCCACGGAAGGCGACGGCAGAGAACACGGAAGGCAACGGCAGGGAGCATGGAAGCAACGAGGCCGCCCCACCCGCCTCGGGTTGAAACCCGAGGCTACGCGCCTGCGCCTCCTGCGGAGGCGCTACCAACGATCCACCAGCTTTGACATTGCCAAAAGCTAGCGCCTATGGGGGCCGGGAGTGAGAGGCCTTTCGCCGAGACCTCTCGGCAACTCCTGAGACCCCTCGGCGATCTACCGAGAGTCTTCGGCGGTTTCCCAAAGGTCTCGGCAGAGCGCTGAAAACCCTCGGCAACTTCCCAGAGGTCTCGGCAGGGCGCCGAGAAATCCCGGCGCATTTCCAGAGCTCTCGGCAGGTTGCCGAGGGGTCTCGGCGATTTCCGAGGACTCTCGCCAGACTGACGAAGGGTTGCGGCGAACCGCCGAAGACTCGCGCCGGCCGCCGAGAGCTCTCGGCAAAGCGTCGCAAGGTCTCGGCGACAGGACTCCATCCTTCTGAATTGGTCAACAACAAAATCATATAAAGAAACTTCGCCTACCCTATTGACATCGGCAAGCGCTCATAGAATTCTATGCCTCGCCGTCGCGGTGAGTGCAGCAAGCAGGCCATTCCGGAGCGGGATCGAAGGACAGGCCGCGGCAGAGAGTGACTGGAGTGGATACCCGGCGCCATGAAGGCGTCGGTTTTTGAACCCGGACAGGGTTCCAGGAAAGGAGTAGGACCATGCGTAATCCCACTTCCCTCGCGGACTATCTTCAGGATTGGGAGCTTCTGCTCGCGGCTCTCGAACAGAACCAGGGGGACCTCCCCCAGCTCGAGATCGCCCGCACCAAGCTCAGCGGTCTGCTGGAGGAGGCGCGCACGCTGCTGCCCCTCCAGGCGGCCCACGCGGCGGCCAAGCAGAGCACCAGCCAGCAGCTCGAGGCGGTGCTCATCTCCGGCCGGAAGGTGGCCACGGTGATCCGCTTCACGATCAAGGAGCACTACGGCAACCGGAACGAGAAGCTGACCGAGTTCCACCTGCAGCCGTTCCGCAGCCGCACCGTGCAGCCGACGCTGCCGCCGCCCGAGAGCCCGGCTCCGGCCGGTCCGTCCTCGACGCCGGAAGAGTAGTCGCCGTAACCAAGGAGGGGCGTGCCTCCGGGCACGCCGCCTCCGCTGTTCATTGACAACCGATGTGCCGAAAGGCCCGGAGGGCCGGGTCCCGAAGACCGGTCGGAAGACCGGCTCCGTCCCTCCGTCCTTTCGGATTTCCCTCTCGGATGCACAGTCGCCAACGGTGGAACGCCGCGGGCTTCCGGTCTACACTGGCGCCATGCGATCCGTGGCCGACGAGTTTCGCGAGCGGGACCGCAAGACAGTCCAGGCGCTCTCAGTGGAGGAGCGCATCGAGCTTGCCCTGTCTCTCGGAGACGCCGATCTCGAGATCTTCTGCCAGACCCGGGGAGTGGACCGCGAGACGGGAGTCCGCCTTCTCCGGCGCCAGCGTCAGGTCGGGCGGACTCCCTCGAAGGTCATGCAGGAGATCGATTGACCCTGCTCGACCGGGTGGCCTCCGTGCTGAACGGGGCCGGCGGAGCCCCCAAGAGCTAGTCCGATTCCTTGGTATGGCACATTCAGGACTGAGAGTGGGTTGTGCCGCAGCTCTCGTTTGTTTCGTCTTCGAGGCGATTCCAGGCGAGCCGGCACAGCCGAGCGCAGCCCCAGTCGCCATCGAGCTGGCGATCAAGCCCACAGACGCCGACCAGGAGACCCGGCTGACGGTCGATCTGTGGGCCATGGGAAAGGTCACCGGCGTCCTCAAAGCCAAGGAGAAAGGACAGGCTCTCCCGCGCACGGTCCTGGTCAGGACGCTGGCCGCGCCGGCGTTCGCGAAGCGCCTGCCGGCGCCCAAGGGGGCCATGGACTGTCCGGTCGATGAGAAGGGCTCCTGGACCTGCTCGCTCCCGGCTGCCGTGTTCGATCTCGTGATCTCGGCGGACGGTTTTGTGCCTCACTACCGGTGGGCGGTCGAGATTCCAGCCGGCAAGGAACGGTCTCTCGGGACGCTGGAGCTCGAACGAGGCGCGTCCGTGGCCGGCTGGCTCGCCGTGGAAGAGGGGCCGATCGAGCCGGGCAGGTGCACGGTCCGGCTGGCTCCCTGGTCTCCGGGCGGCGCGGATCCAACGGTCGCGGCGACGGCCGAGCAGAAGGCTCACGAGACGATCGTCAGCCCGGACGGCTTTTTCCAGCTCAAGGGTCTTCCCGCTGGCGTGTACGTCCTCGAAGCCCGGCAGCCTGGCTACTCGCCGGTCCGCATCGCTCCGCTGCGGGTCGCGCTCCAGACCGAGACCTTTCTGGAGGAGCCGCTCGTGCTGCGGCGTCCTCTGGCTCTGTCGATCGAGGTTTCTCCTCCCCTCGACTGGCTGGGGCATCCATGGACGGCCCGGGTGGTTCGGGAAGAGGAATCCGGCGGCAGGCCGAATCCGGTCGTCTTCGAGGGCGCGGTCGGCGAGAGCGGCGCCTTGCGTGTGCCGGATCAGATTCCAGGCCTCTTCCGGGTGAGCATCCTGGATTCCCTGGGAAACGGGCTGGCGGCTTCCGAAGCGAGCCTGTCGAGCGCGGGCTCGCCGCCGCTGAGGATCGAGGTGGACCTGGTCACCGTGGAGGGTTCCGTCCGGCTCGGCCAGGAGCCGCTCGCCGCCGATCTGTGGTTCGGGGGGCGCTCCGGAGCGGTCCGGGTCAACATGGCTTCCGACCGGGAAGGCCGCTTCCATGGGGTGCTGCCCAGGGGCGGCGACTGGAAAGTTGAGGTCGAAGCTTCCGCGCCCCGCCTGCGCACGCTGTACCGGACGGATGTGCGGCCGAACCGGGCCGGACAGGCCACGGTCGACGTCGCCCTGCCCGATACCCGGATCTTCGGCAGCGTCCTCGACGAGCACGGCAAGCCGGTGCCCTCCGCCGAGGTGATCTTCCTGTCCGAGCGCGTCGAAACGCTGGACAGCTCGGACGCTCTGGGCGGCTTCGAGCTGCGGGGCCTGCCGGAAGGGGCAGCCTGGCTCGCGGCGTCCAAGGACGGCCGCGGCAGCGCCCGGGTCGATGCGAGCCTCGCCGAGGGTCGCGCGGTCGGTCCGATCCAGCTCCGCTTCCTCCCCATGCGCCGGCTGAGTGGCAGGGTCCTCTCGCCGGCAGGTCCGGTCCCCGGCGCCCAGGTCACCGTCGTCGCGACGGTGCCTCCGGTCGGAGGCGGAGTCGTCCTGTCGGAGCCGGACGGCTCGTTCGAGATCGAGCTTCCCGAGGTCGCCCGGCGGATCACGGCCGTGGTGGCCGCGCCGGGTTATGCCCTGCGCGCCTTCGACACTTCAGTGGACACGCCGGTGTCGTTTCCGGTGTCCAGGGACGAGGGAGACCTGGAGATCCGTCTCGGCCTCGCGACCGAGGAGCTCACCCGCAGAGACCTCCGGGTCGCGGTCTATCAGAACGGCCTGGAGATCCTGCCCAACACCCTGTATGAATGGAGTCGGCAGCAGGGCCAGCCCTGGCCGGGCTCCTCCTCAGGGCCGGTGAGCCTGCGAATTCCAGGTCTCGCCCCCGGCGACTATCGCATCTGCCTCGTCCCGCTCCGCCTCCAGGAGGAGCCAACGGTCTCGTCCCAGGCGGAGTGCGACGCCGGCGCACTCTTCGCGAACGGCGTGCTGACTCTGCAGCTCGGGAAGCCGTAGAGGCCTCACCGTACCCGGGCCAGCGGTACCAGCGTGCACTCTTCACTCGACCGTGGCCTCGACCTCGATGGTTGTGAACGGCGCCAGCGACGACGCCGTCAGGAATCCTTCGGGAGAGCCCAGCGCCACCATCTCGGGCGAGGTGACGTCTCCGAGGTACAGCTCGTAGCTGCCGGGAGCCAGGCCGACCAGGAAAAGCCTCCCCAGGCCGTCGCTGGCCGCCTGAATCCGGAATTGCCCGAGGTGCTCGATGAGCACCGCCGTCGGAATGAAGGCTCCCTGCGTGCGGACCAGGACTGTCCGGCCCGGCAAAGGCGTTCCCCGAGGGTCCTTCAGGGTCAGCTCCAGAGAGGCCGGAGGCCCGGCGCAGCGGAGCGCTACGCTGTGCTGGGAAGGCTGGACCACGAAGCCGGAGAGAGGACAACCGGCACCGCTGACGTAGAGGTTCGTCGGCCCGGTCTCCGCGGAAGCCACCTCGAAAGACCCGTCGGCCTTCGCAGCCGTCCTTCCCAGGAAGAGGGCGACTCCGGCGGGACTTGTCCGGTAGCTTTGGATCCTGGCTCCGGCGGCCGGCCCGCCGGCCGAGACGAGGCGGCCGGCGATGACCGCAGCCTTCTTCAGCCGGACTACCAGCGGAGGCGTGACCGCCTCCGGCCGGACCGCCACCGTCACGGGCTCGGCCGGCACATACCCGGACTTCATCGCCTTGACCTCTCCGTCTCCCGCCTCCGTCACGGGGAAGAAGAAGGCGCCCTTCGCGCCGGTGCTCGCCATCCGGTGCGAGAGCTGGTTCCAGGTGAAATAGACGGCCGACTCCGGAAGCGGCTCCCCCTTCTCGTCCACGACCACGCCGCCGACGCCGCTTTCCTCGACCTGGAAATCGACGTCGTCCTCGTCGCGGTCCAGCCATAGCCGCCGAAAGGTGGCCGGGCTGCCCTCGGGAGAGCTCAGGATGGCGAAGTACTCTCCTGGCTTCCAGACAACCATTTCGTAGCTGCCTTCGCCGTCCGTCGTCGCCTCCGCCTCCGCGTCCCGGCTCGTGGCGTTGGGCTTCATCTCGTCCGCGTCGCTCAGGGTGACAACGTAGCCGGGCGCCGGCTCCCGGCCTCTCGTCACGGTCCCCGAGACCCGGATGCGGCTCAAAGCGACCTCCACGGCCGTCTCTTCGCCGGCGTTCAGGGCCACGGTCCGATCCAGGAAGGAACGGCCGCCCTCGGCGCGGACCCTGAGGGTGTAGGGACCCGCCGGCAGCTTGCCGGACCTGCAGAGGCCATCGGCTCCGGTCCTGCCTTCATAGCGGACCACGGGCTCCGGCGCCGGACCCATGGGATTCGGATCCACCTCCAGGACGCGGCAGGCCACGCCCCGAGCTGGCGCGCCATCCAGGAGAATCCTGGCCCGCAGAGACCCGCCCTCTTCCAACTCCACCTCGCGGAAGGCGAAGGTGCCGGGAGACGCGGAGAGGCCGCTCACCCGGCGAGCCATGAGGCCGGCGGCTTCGATCGTGGCGTCGGCCAGCGTGTGTCGGATTCCGGAGATCAGGGCAAGCCCCTGGGACGCGGACTCCGCTCGGACCGGTGGCGCTCCGGGGCTGCCGAATCCTTCAGTTCCGATTACCTCGACCCTCGCACCCGAAAGATCCTGCCGGGGCTTCGCGCTTCGGCAGCGCAGCAGAAGGGACCACCCGTCGCGGGCGGACCAGGTCAGGGACCTTCGGGAGCCCGGAGGCGCGCTCAGCAGGTGCAGGTCGGGAGCCTTTCCGTCGGAGGACAGGGAGGCCAGGTGATCGCCGGCTGGAATCTTGATCCAGCCCTCCGCCCGGATCTCCATCCGGAAAGCCGGGACTCGAAACGACGCGTCGTCCTGAGCGTACAGGGAGAGCCCCAGCCTACGCTCCTGCCGTCCCAGGATCTGAAGCTCCGCCTTGCGCGGAACCTTGACGAGGACGCGGCCCTCGGAGTCCGGCATGAGATCGGAGCGCTTCAGGCTCAGAGGACCGTGGTCAGGCCCTTCGACCCGCAGGCTCGAAAACCCGTCAGGCAGGCCGGCCAGCTCCGCGACAGGCGCTCTGGCGACCGACCGGCAGTCGCTCCTGGTGCCAACCACGAAACAGACCTGAACCTCGGAAGAGATCGGAAGGCCCTGGTCATCCTGAAACCGGAGGCTCCGAAGCTCCGCCTGCGCGGGGCTCCCGGCGAGCAGAACGCCGACCAGCACGGCTCCCGGGAGACGCATGGCACTCAACTGCGGGGAGTGAGAATCTCGACCCGGAGAACCTTGCTCCCGGGCGTTCTGGCCGGCAAGGCCGACTCACTCCCGGCCACCTGATCACCTCCGGCGGGCAGACCGGTCCAGCAGAAGTCTTCCTGACAGAAGTTGCAGGCAAGCCGCAGGCACATGATCTGGCTGAACGCGAGGAACGTGCAGCCGAGGCAGTTCGGCGGCTGTTCATTGCCACAGCCCGTATGGCACCCGGCCGCCGCGGCGGGCTGAGGCGCCCAGACTCCAAAGGCTGCCAACAACAGAACGGCTACGACAACCCGCCTGCGAACGTTGGAGCAAGCCATTTTTGGTCTCCTTGAATTTATTCAAGAGTAATCAATCCCGACTTCTCCGTCAACGATCGCTGAAATCGAACCGCCCAAAGCGTCATAAGTCCTTGGGGGCCCTCGGAAAGACGGTCTGGTAGAATCCTCGTATCGCGATTTCTCGGAGGTGGTATCGATGCTCTCGACCCGGATCTCCAGGGCGGCGGCTGGCGCTGTCCTTTTCATGGCCTCGACCCTGGCAGCCCGGGCCGGGCAGGTGGAGATCGTCTCGCGGCGAGATCCGGGCTTCGTCGCTCCCGAGCTCATCGGCAACGCCGGCAAGGACGCCGCCCTGAGCGCCGACGGGCGGTGGGTCGCGTTCCTGTTCGACCGGATGTCGGGCGTGACGACGCTGATCACCCGCCAGGCCGGCACGCTCACGACCGCGGCGAACGGCGTCGCGCTCACGCCCTGGTTCAGCGAGGACGGACTGTTCCTGGTCTTCGGCAGCACGGCCACCAACCTCGTGCCCGGGCAGGTGGACCTGAACCAGGGCTCCGACGTCTTCCTCTACGACCTGTCGTCCGGCGCCCTGTCGCTGCTCAGCCCGGACGGCGTCTCCACCCATCCCACCGCCACCACCACGGTGTACGGCGCGGGGCCGGGCGCGCGGACGGTGCTGCTCGGCAGCAGCGCGATGGACATGGTCCCCGGCCAGGTGGACGTCAACGGCGGAGAAACGGACCTCTTCCTCCTGGACCGCGCGACCAACACCCGGAGGATCGTGAGCCGCTCTCCGGCTTCGCGCCTGGCCACGGCCAACAACGCCTCGGGCTTTCCGCTGCTGCGCAGCGCCGGCAGCCTGGTGGTGTTCGCCTCGGCGGCCACCGACCTCGCGCCCGGGGACTTCAACGGGGTGAGCGACGTGTTCGTGTACACGGCCGGAGCGGCTCCGGCGTCGGACTTCTACACGGTGGCGCCCTGCCGCGCGCTCGACACGAGGTCGGCCAGCCCGCTCTCCTCCGGCGTGGCCGGGCTCGCCGCGCTGCACGGCGTCTGCGGGGTGCCGGCCACGGCCGTGGCCGTGGCGGTCAACGTCACGGCCATCAGCGCCACCGGCTCCGGCAACCTGCGGGTCTATCCGGGCGACGTGGAGCCGCCCGCGGCCAGCTCGATGAACTTCCAGGCCGGCGTGACGCGGGCCAACAACGCCATCCTGCCGCTGGCCTACGACGGCACGGGCACCCTGGGCCTGCTGGCCTCGGTATCCGGCGGCAGCGGCACGGTCCACGTGGTCGTGGACGTGGTCGGATACTTCCAACAGGAGATGGTCCCATGACCCGATACGCCCGGGCGGCGGTCTTCGCCACCCTCCTCATCCTCCAGGCTGGAGCCGCCGGCGCCGTCGAGCTCATCTCGAAGCCGGCGCGGATCTGCGCCACCGGAGCCAGCCCCTCCATGGGCTCTCCCGACTCCCTCAGCGCCGACGGCCGCTACACCGCGTTTTCGAGCTACTCCCCGAACCTGGTCGTCGGCCAGCAGACCGACGGCATCGAGAACGTCTTCCTGCGCGACCGCGTCTCCGGGACGACCGTGCTCGTCAGCCACAAGGCCGGCGACCCGCTGGCCGGCGGGAGCTGGACGTCCACGGAGCCGATGGTCAGCGCCGATGGCAACTTCGTGGTCTTCAGCAGCCAGGCCGAGGACCTCGTCGCAGGACAGGTCGGCGCCGGCACCGGGTTCGATCTGTACCTGTGGGAACGCGCCACCGGCAACATCACCCTGATCACCCACAACGCCGCTGCCGCTTCGACCGAGGCGAACGGCATGTCCTATCCCGTCTCCCTCAGCGCGGACGGACGCTACTTCCTGCTCAACAGCTCCGCCACGGACCTGGTCCCCGGCCAGGTGGATACCAACGGCACGGGCGACGTGTTTCTCTACGACCGCGTGACCGGGACCACCCTGCTCGTCAGCCACAGCACCGCGTCGGCGACCACGGCCGGAAACTTCGACACCGATGGCCGCGGGCTGAGCTCGGACGGACGTTACGCGGTCCTCTGGAGCTTCGCCACCGACCTGGCGCCTGGAGGAGCCTCGGGCGTGTTCTTCTATGACCGGGTTTCCGGAGCGGTGACGCACGTGGCCGCGGGAAACATCCCCGAGATCAGCGCGGACGGCAGCTTCATCGCGTTCACCAGCGACGCGGAGCTGGTGCCGGGCCAGACCGACGCGTCAGGCTTCGGCTACGACGTCTACCTGTTTCAGCGGACGACCGGAGCGCTGACGCTGGTGACCCACGCCAGCTCCTCTCCCCTCACCTCGGCCCAGGGCACTTCCGATCTTCCCATCCTGAGCCCGGATGGACGGTATGTCGTCTATCAGAGCTCGTCCAACAACCTCGTCGCCGGGCAGGCCGGCACGCCCGACCTGGGCGTGTTCCTTTACGACCGGATCACCGGCACGAACCAGCTCGTCTCCCACACTCCGTCTTCGACGGTCACGCCCGCCACGGGGCGCTCGGAATATCCGGTCCTGAGCGCGGACGGCCGCTGGATCGCCTTCCTGAGCAGCGCTTCGAACCTCGTGGCCGGCCAGAGCGGCCCGGAGAGCCCGGCCAATGTCTTCCTCTACGACCGCACGACGCAGGCCGTCACCCTGGCGAGCCACACCGCGGGATCGGCCCAGACCACGAGCGAAAAATCTTCGGACAAGCTATCCCTGAGCGCGGACGGCCGCTGGATCGCCTTCCAGTCCGACTCCGAAAGCCTGTCCGACGAGGACTGCAACGCGCACTCGGATGTCTTTCTGTACGACCGGGACGGGGCTCTCCAGATCGTCTCCCGGCACCATCCCGACACCCCGGCCCTCACCGGCTCCGGGCCGAGCCTGCTGGCCTTCCATGCCTTCCCCGTCTCCGCGCTGAGCGACGACGGGCGATTCATCGCCTTCGCGAGCGGCGCCACCAATCTGGTCGACGGGGTGACCGGGTACAACGGCGCCACCAACGTCTTCCTGCGCGACCGGCAGAGCGGAGAGACCCTTCTGGTGAGCTCGAGCGCGGCCGTGCCCGGCAGGGTGGCGAACAACGACTCCTCGGACCTGGCCCTCAGCGCCGACGGACGCTGGGTCGCGTTCCTCAGCAAGGCCAGCGATCTCGTGCCCGGCCAGGTGGACACCGTCGGCTTGAACGACGTGTTTCTCTTCGATCGCGTCGCCCGGAGCGTGACGCTGGTCAGCCGGAGCGCGGCTTCCCCGGTCACGGCGGCCAACAATGTGTCGCTCTCTCTCGGCATCAGCTCCGACGGCCGCTATGTGGTCTTCTCCAGCATGGCCACCGACCTCGTCCCGGGGCAGGTCGACAGCTTCTCGAGCGAGGATGTCTTCGTCTACGACCGGCTCACCGGCCAGATCGGGCTGGTGAGCCGCAAGGCCGGGACCCTGGTCGAGGCAGCCGGCAGCTCGAGCGAGCCCCAGATCAGCGGCGACGGCCGCTACGTGGCGTTCACGAGCAGCGCGCAGACCCTGGTCCCGGGCGCCTCCTACCCCTTCACCTCGCCGAACGTCTACCTCCAGGACCGCTGGGCCGACGTCACGACGCTGGTGAGCCGCACGAGCGGGCCGACCCTCACGGCGGGCCACGGCTCCTCGCCGCTCCTGAGTCTCGACGGCCGGTTCATCGCCTACGAAAGCCTCTCCACCAACCTCGTGGCGGGGCAGTCCGACGCCAACGGCACCTGGGACGTGTTTCTGTACGACCGGCTGCCCGGCGCCAACACCCTGATGAGCCACGTCCCGGGGGCTCCGCTGACGACCGGCAACGACCTCTCCGACCGTCCCAGGATCAGCCCCGAGGGGACCTGGGTGGCCTTCGAGAGCCAGGCTACCAACCTCGTCCCCGGCCAGACCGACGCCAACGCGAACAGCGACATCTTCCTTTACGACAGCCGCAGCGGGGAGAACGCGCTGGTCAGCCATGCCGCGGGATCGCCGGCCACGGCCGGCGCCGGTTATTCCAGGAGGGCGCCGATCTCGGCGGACGGCAAGGTGGTCTTCCTGAGCCGCGCGCCGGACCTGGTCACCGGGCAGGTCGACGACACCACGAGCACCGATGCCTTCGTCTACGACCCGGTCTCCGGAGAGAACCGCCTCCTCAGCGGCGCCGGCGGGTCGGAGACGGTCGCCGGCAACGGCGATGGTTTCGGGGCCTTCCTGGCCGCCATCAGCCGGAACGGCCGCACGATCGCGTTCGACACCAGCGCGGACGACCTGGTGGAGGGCGACTACAACGGCACGTATGACGTCTTCGCGGTCCGGCTCCCCGACGTGGCCACGGACTTCCATACTCTCGAGCCCTGCCGCCTGCTGGACACCCGGACCCCCGAGGACGGCCCCGCCCTGGTCTCCGGCCGGAGCGAGCTCCTCGCCGTCCACGGCGCCTGCGGCATCCCCGACACGGCCCGGGCGCTGGCCGTCAACATCACCGCCATCGGCGCGACCAGCGGCGGCAACCTGAGGCTTCATGAAGGCGGCGTGGCCCCCCCGGGCAGCAGCGCGCTCAACTTCGCCGCCGGCCTGACCCGCGCCAACAACGCCATCGTGGCCCTGACTCCGGGCGCCAGACGGGGTCTGACCGTCACCCCCTTCGTCAGCGACGGAGGCACGGTGCACGTCCTGATCGACGTGACCGGCTATTTCGAATAGGAAAGGTGGATCCATGCTCTCGATCCGGTGCTTCAGGGCGACGATCTCCGCCGCTCTTCTCCTCGGCGCGCTTCCGTTGCAGGCCGCCAAGGTGGATCTCGTCTCCCGGCGGGATCCGAGCTTCCTCGCTCCCGAGGTCCTCGGCGATGCCTGGAACGTGGCCCTGAGCGCCGACGGGCGCTGGGCCGCCTTCACCAGCGCCGCGTTCAACCTGGTGCCCGGCCAGAACGACGCCAACAACGGGATGGACGTCTTCCTCCTCGACCGCCAGTCGGGGACGATCGCGCTGGCCAGCCACAGCGGCCTCTCGCTGGTCACCACGGGGAGCGAGGCTTCCGACAGCCCCGCGATCAGCGCCGACGGGCGCTTCGTGGTGTTCCGGAGCCTCGGCATGAACCTGGCGACCGGACAGACCGAGCCGACTTTCGGCTACCAGCTCTACGTCTACGACCGGGACACCGGGGCCGTCGCCATGGTGAGCCACAAGGCGGGGGCCGCCGCCTCGCCGGGGAACAACAACAGCTCGGGGGCGAGGATCAGCGAGGACGGCAGCTCCGTGGTCTTCATGAGCCAGGCCACCGACCTGGTGAGCGGCGTCGCCGACGCGAACCTGGGCTACGACGTGTTCGTCTACGACGTCGCCGGCGGCACCGTCGAGCTGGCCAGCCACACCGCCGCGTCCACGACCACCGCCGGCTCGGCCCTGAGCCTGAACCCCTGGGTGAGCACCGACGGCCGGTACGTCCTCTTCGAGAGCCAGGCCACGGACCTGGTCTCCGGCCAGACCGATGCGGCGTCGACCCAGGACGTCTTCCTCCACGACAGGATGGCCGGGACCACCGTGCTGGTGAGCCGCGCGGCGGGCAGCTCCACCACGACCGCCAGCGGCACCAGCAGCGCCAGGGGCCTGAGCGACGACGGCGCCTATGCCGTCTTCCTGAGCCAGGGCACGAACCTCGTGCCGGGCCAGGCCGACACCTCGTTCAGCGACGACATGTTCCTCTTCGAGCGCGCGACCGGCGCCGTCACGCTGGTGAGCCATGCCAATGGCGCCCCGGCGACGGCGGTCGGCGGCTTTGGCTCGATCGTCGGCGACACGATCAGCGGCGACGGCGCCTGGGTCGTCTTCTCGAGCTCGGGGACGAACGTCGTGCCGGGACAGGCGGACGCCAACGGCAGCTTCGACGTGTTCCTGGTGCAGCGCGCCACCGGCGCCACGACCCTGGCGAGCCACGCCGCCGGGTCGGCCACGACCACCGGTTCGGCAACGACCTCCTCGTATGGCCTGAGCGGCGACGGCCGGTATCTCCTCCTCGGGGGCTACGCCACCGACCTGGTCAGCGGCCAGACCGACACGAACAACCTGCAGGACGCCTTTCTCTACGACCGCGTCGCCGGGACGACGGCGCTGGTCACCCACATCCAGGGGTCGTCCACCACCACGGGCGCCACGGCTTCGGAGGCGGGCATGCTCAGCGCGGACGGCGCCTGGGCAGCGTTCATGAGCACCGCCTCGAACCTCACGGCGGAGACGGACCCGGGCAACCGCGATCTCTTCCTGTACGAGCGCGCGTCGGGCGCCAACCTCTCCTTCACCTACGGCCAGCCCCTGATCCGCCGCACCCCGGACGGCTTCAGCGGGTTCGACCACCGGGGAGTCAACCAGAACGGCCGCTACATCGCCATCTCCAGCCGCGGCACCGACCTCGTGCCGGGGCAGGTCGACACCAACAACATCAACGAGGTGTTCCTGATCGACCGGATCGCGGGCGTCACCACGTTGGTGAGCCATATTCCAGGGTCTCCGACGACGGCCTCCAACGGCTTCTCGAGCAACCCCGCGATCAGCGCGGACGGCGCCGGGCTCGCGTTCGACAGCTCCACGACCGATCTGCTCCCCGGCATCAGCACGACGACTCCGTTCACCTCGAACGTCTTCTTCTACGAGCGCGACAGCGGCGCCCTGACCCTGGTGAGCCGCCGCGCTTCCGACGGCCTGGCCGGCAACGGGCCGTCGGTCTCGCCGGTGATCAGCAGCGACGGGCGGTACGTGGCGTTCGGCAGCCTGGCCAGGAACCTCGTGACCGGCCAGATCGATGCGAGCTTCACCGGCGACGTCTTCCTCTACGACCGGGTCACCGGCGGCATGTCGCTGGTGAGCCACCAGGCCGGCGATCCCATCCGTGCGACCAACGGAGGCTCCAGCCCGGCCCAGAGGCTGGGCATGACCCCCGACGGCCGCTGGATCCTCTTCCCGAGCCGCGGGACCAACCTGGTGTCCGGCCAGACCGACACCAACGCCGGCGACGACCTGTTCCTCTACGACCGGACGACCGGCGATTCGATCCTGGTGAGCCGCTCGGCGTCGTCGCCGACCACCGCCGCCAACGCGGCCTCGCCCCTGCTGTACATCCCGGCGATGAGCCCGGACGGCCGCTACGTCGCCTTCCTCAGCCCGGCCACCGACCTGGTGGCCGGACAGGTGGACACGAACGGCCTGGACGACCTGTTCCTGTTCGACCGTCTGTCCGGGACGGTGACGCTGATCTCCCACCAGGACGGCCTCCCCGCCACCGCCGGGAACGGCCGGTCGCTGCTGCCCTTCTTCAGCGAGGACGGGCTCTACCTGCTGTTCTCCAGCGCGTCCAACAACCTGGTGCCCGGACAGTCGGCCGGGCCGCGGGGCGACCCGTTCCTCTACGAGCTGTCGACCGGGACCCTGTCGCTGCTCCCGGTCGGCGCCGGCTCCCAGCTCTCCGGGCTGACGGCGCCGCTCGGCGCCACCGCGGGCGCGCGCACGATCCTGCTCCAGAGCACCGCGGTGGACCTGATCCCCGGCCAGGTGGACGTGAACGCGGGCGAGTCGGACCTCTTCCTCGTGGACCGCATGACCGGCGAAAAGAAGCTCGTCGGCCAGATCCCCGCGTCCCCGCTGGCCACCGGCAACAACGTCAGCACCTTCGGCCTCCTGCGCAACGGCGGAAACCTGGTCGTCTTCTCCTCGTACGCCAGCGACCTGACCCCAGGCGACTTCAACGGGACCTCGGACGTGTTCACCTACACGGCCGGCGCGGGGCCGGCGTCCGACTACTACACGGTGACGCCCTGCCGGGCCCTCGACACGCGGTCCGGCAGCCCGCTCTCCTCCGGGGCGGAGAGCTTCGCCACGCTCCACGGCGTCTGCGGGGTGCCGGCGACGGCGACGGCCGTGGCGGTCAACGTGACGGCCATCGGGGCGACCGGGTCGGGCAACCTGAAGGTCTACCCGGCCGACGTGGACCCGCCCGCGGCCAGCGCGATCAACTTCCAGGCCGGCCTGACGCGGGCCAACAACGCCATGCTCCCGCTGGCCTACGACGGCTCGGGCACGCTCGGTTTCCTCGCCGCCGTGTCGGGCGGCGGCACGGTCCACGTGGTCGTGGACGTGGTCGGATACTTCCAGTAGATCCAGGCCCCGTTTCTACAGAAGGCGATGTAAAAGGAGGGTGCCCGCCGGGCATCCTCCTTGCATTGCGACCTGCCGAAACTTCCCGCCCGGTGCGTTCCACGGGCAAGGACCTGGAACATGCGCGATCCCAGACTCGACGTCTTTCCGAGGGCCTCGACCGGAATCGAGGGTCTCGACGAAGTTCTCGGCGGCGGATTCCCCCGCAACCGGATGTACCTGCTGTCCGGCGACCCCGGCGCCGGCAAGACGACCCTGGCCATGCAATTCCTGCTCGCCGGGGTGAAGAACGGAGAGCCCGGCCTCTACGCCACGCTCTCCGAGACCGAGGAGGAGCTGCGCGACGTCGCCCGCTCCCACGGCTGGTCGCTCGACGGGATCAACATCTGCGACCTGCAGACCGCCGAGGAGAGCCTCAAGGCCGACTCGCAGTACACGCTCTTCCACCCGTCCGAGGTGGAGCTGTCCGACACCACCCGCACGGTGCTCGACGCGGTCGAGCAGGTGGAGCCAGCGCGGGTCGTGCTGGACTCGCTGTCCGAGCTGCGGCTGCTGGCCCGCGATTCTCTGCGCTACCGGCGGCAGATCCTGGCGCTCAAGCACTACTTCACCGGCCGGCGCTGCACCGTGCTGCTGCTCGACCACGATATCCAGGCGGGCGAGTTCCAGCTCGAGAGCCTCGTCCACGGCGTGCTGACGCTCGAGCAGCTCACGCCGGGGTACGGCGGAGCGCGCCGGCGGCTGCGCGTGGACAAGATCCGCGGCATCTCCTACCAGAGCGGCTACCACGACTACTCGATCCGCACCGGCGGCATGGTGGTCTTCCCGCGGCTGGTGGCCGCGGAGCACGGCGGGACGTTCGAGGCCGCGCGGGTGCCGAGCGGGATCGAGGGGCTGGACGCGCTGCTCGGCGGCGGCGCGGACCGCGGGACCAGCGTCATGCTCATCGGCCCGTCCGGCGCCGGCAAGTCGACGATCTCGGCGCAGTATGTGGCCACCGCGGCCCGCCACGGCGAGCGCTCGGCGGTCTACACCTTCGACGAGCTGCCCGAGACCTGGCTCGGCCGCGCCGAGGCGCTCGGCCTGGAGGTGCGCTCGGCCGCCGAGCGCGGCCTGCTCGATCTCCGCCAGGTGGACCCGGCGGAGCTCACGCCCGGCGAGCTCGCCATGGCGATCCGCCGGCAGGTGGAAGCCGGCACCCGCATCATCGTCATCGACAGCCTCAACGGCTACCTGAACGCCATGCAGGACGACCGCTTCCTGATCCTCCACCTGCACGAGATGCTCGCCTATCTCAATCAGCAGGGCGTGCTGACGCTGCTGGTGATGGCGCAGTACGGCATCCTGGGCCAGGACATGGGGAGCCCGCTCGACCTCTCCTACCTGGCGGACACGGTGATCCTGCTGCGCTACTTCGAGGCCTTCGGGCAGGTGCGGCAGGCGATCTCGACCGTCAAGCGGCGCTCCGGCAGGCACGAGCGCAGCATCCGGGAGCTCCGGATCGGCGTCGGCGGCGTGCAGATCGGCCGCGAGCTCAAGGAGTTCCATGGAATCCTTTCCGGCCAGCTGGAATACACGGGCCAGTCCGGCCCCCTGCTCGACGAAGATGGACGCGAATCTCGAAGCTCCTGAGAACCGCGTCCTGGTCCTCGCTCCGACCGGGCGCGACGCGCTGCTCGCCTGCGACCTCCTGAGCCAGTCGGGCCTGGAGAGCTTCGCCTGCGCCGACGAGGCCGAGCTCTGCCAGGCCATCGAGGAGGGCGCGGCCGTGGCCGTGCTGGCCGAGGAGGCGCTCCACCCATGGACCGTCCATGCCCTGCTCGGCGCTCTCAGCCGGCAGGGTCCCTGGTCCGACCTGCCGCTGATCGTCTTCACCCTCGGCGAGCGCAGCAGCGAGGCGGTTCTCGAAACGCTCGGACCGCTCGGCAACGCCACGATCCTGGAGCGGCCGGTGCGGGTGAGCACGCTGGTGAGCGCCGTCAAGGCCGGGATGCGCGCCCGCCACCGCCAGTACGAGGTGCGCGACCTGCTCCGGCGCCAGGCCGACGCCGACCGCCGCAAGGACGAGTTCCTCGCCATGCTGGGCCACGAGCTGCGCAACCCGCTCGCCGCGATCCGCAATGCCATCTGGATCCTGGAGGAGGCCGGCTCCGAGGACTACCAGGACGTGCGCCAGCGCGAGGTCATCGAGCGCCAGACCCACCACTTGGTGCGGATGGTCGACGACCTGCTCGACGTCTCCCGCGTCACGCTGGGCAAGATCGGCCTGCACGTCCAGACCGTGGACCTGCAGAGCGTCACGGAGCGCTGCCTCAACGAGCTCGGCATGAAACGCCTCGCCGAGAGCCACGAGCTGGCGCTCACCGTGGAGACCGGGCCTGTGCTCGTCCAGGGGGACCCGGTGCGGCTGGAGCAGGTGGTCTGTAACCTCCTGCACAACGCCGTCAAGTACACGCCCCGGGGCGGCGAGATCGACGTCCGCGTCGGCCCGGAGGACGGCGAGGCCGTGGTCCGCGTGCGCGACAACGGGCTCGGCATCTCCGGAGATATGCTGAACCGCATCTTCGAGCCCTTCACCCAGGTGGAGAGCTCGCGGAAGCGCTCGGAAGGGGGGCTCGGCCTGGGTCTCCCGCTGGTGCGCAGCCTCGTGGAGCTCCACGGCGGCACGGTCGAAGCGAAGAGCAAGGGGCACGGCTGCGGAAGCGAGTTCATTGTCCACTTGCCGCGGCTCGGAAACGCGGTCGATCTGCCCCTCCCCGCCATCCAGCCCGAGCCCGCCAATCCCGTCGAGGACGATTCGCCGCTGCGCATCCTGGTCGTGGAGGACAACCGCGACGGACGCGAGTCGCTGCGCGACCTGCTGGAGATCTGGGGCCACGAGGTGGAGGTGGCGGAGAACGGGCCGGACGGGGTCGAGCACGCGCTCGCCTCCCAGCCCGACGTGGCGCTGATCGACATCGGCCTTCCCGGCCTCGACGGCAACGAGGTGGCGCAGCGCATCCGCGCCGCCCTGGACGGCGACCGCATGGCCCTGGTCGCGATGACCGGCTACGGCCAGCCCGAGGACCGCCGCCGGGCGCTCCAGGCCGGCTTCGACGCCTACCTGGTCAAGCCCGTGGACCCGGAGGAGCTGGCGCGCACCCTGCGCGAGCTCACCACCGGCGGCGGGCTCGCGGTGCGCAACTGAGTCAGACGTTGAACGTCTGCCAGCGCGTCAGGAGCACCAGCAGGAAGGGGAGCAGGTTCGTGTTGATGACGTCCTTGAGGCTCTCCATCCAGCCGTAGCCGTCCCGCAGGTCGAAGGCCTCCATGGCGAGGGCGACCAGGAGCCCGGGGATGAGCGCGGTGAACGAGCCGAGCTTGCGCCGGAACAGGACCAGCGCCAGGAACAGGCAGAGGAACCCGATGTAGATGTGGATCGCGTCCTTCGCAAGCGGCAGGACCGAGACCCACCAGAGCTTGAACATCTGATAGTTCGACTTCATACGTCGGCCAAAGACTATCAGACCCGCCTGGTTTTCCAGCGCCCGCGGCGGAACACGAGCATGCCGGCGATCGCCAGGATGGACTCGGCGGTGAAGATCGCCCAGAACACGCCCGCGGTCCCGAAGCCGAGCGGCCGGGCCAGCGCCCAGGCCAGCGGGATCTGGAGCACCCAGTAGCACAGCAGGTTGATGACCGTGGGCGTCCAGGTGTCGCCGGCGCCGTTGAAGGCCTGCACCATGACCATGCCCCAGGCGTAGAAGATGTAGCCGTAGCTCACGATCCGCATGCACTGGACCCCGAAGCGCAGGACGGCCGGATCGCTGGTGAAGAAGCCGATGACGGCCTCGCCCCAGATCAGGAAGAAGACGGTCACCAGGGCCATGAAGACCATGTTGTACAGGCCGGTCTGCCAGACCGAGCGCTCCGCCCGGTCGGGCCGGCCGGCGCCGAGGTTCTGCCCCACCAGCGTGGCCGCGGCGTTGCACAGGCCCCAGGACGGCATGATGGCGAAGATGAGCACGCGGATCGAGATGGTGTAGCCGGCCAGGGCGTCGCTGCCGAACAGCGAGATGATCCGCACCAGGGCGAGCCAGCTCGCGGTGGCGATCAGGAACTGGACGATGCCGGGCCCGGAGATCCGCAGCAGGCGGGTCATGACCCCGGGCTGGAGGCGCAGGTGGCGGCGGCGGATCTCGACCCGGCCCTGGTGCCGCCGCAGGGCGTAGAGCTGGTAGAGCACGCCGCAGCCGCGGCCGATCGTGGTGGCCACGGCCGCGCCGGCCACGCCGAGCCGCGGGAACGGTCCCCAGCCGAAGATGAAGAACGGGCCGAGGAGGATGTTGAGCAGGTTCGCCAGCCACAGGCAGCGCATGGAGATCGCCGGGTCCCCGGCGCCGCGGAAGACCGCGTTGATCAGGTAGAGCAGGACCATGGTCCCGCATCCGCCGAGCAGGATGGCCGTGTAGCCGCGCCCGCCGGCGATCACGGACGGGCTGGCGCCCATGAGCCGCAGCAGGTCCGGGGCGAGCAGGGCGCCGGCGACGCCGACGGCCAGGCCGGTGAGGAGCGCCACGCCGATCGCCTGCACGGCGGTGTCGGCGGCGCCTTCGAGGTCGCCCTCGCCTACCCGCCGGGACACCATGGCGGTGGTGCCCATGCTGAGGCCGATGGAGACCGCCGCCACCAGGGTCAGGAACGACTCGGTGAGCCCCACGGCCGCGACCGCGTCCGGTCCGAGGTGCGAGACCCAGAAGATGTCCACCACCGCGAACAGCGACTCCATGATCATCTCGAGGACCATGGGGATGGCCAGCAGCAGGATCGCCCGGCCCATCGGAAGCCGGGTGTAGTCCTGCTCCACACCGCGCAGGGAGTCGCGGACGGCTCTCCAGAAACTGGACATAAGGCCGAGATTCTAGTTGATCCCGTTCCGCCTCTCCCCAGCCCTCTCCCCCGTGCCGGGGGAGAGGGGGCCTTTTATCCGGGCTTCAGGGCCACCTCGGTCGGGCTCGGCGCCGTCTCGTCCTTGATCTTCTCCTCCTGGACCTCCGGCACCTTCTCCGGCCTGATCCAACCGGACTCGCGGGCATGGACCGCGGCGGCCTCGGTGTCCTTCACGAGCAGCATGGCGACGCCCTCGTCGCGGATCTCCTTCGCCAGCTCGAGGACCTCCTCGCTCCGCCGCCCTTCGCCGATCTGGCGGATGTAGATCGCCCGGATGCGCCCCGGGTATTCGCGCACCACCTCGCGGTAGATCTCCGGGTCCTTCTCGCCGCTGTCGCCGATCAGGATGAACGGCAGATTCGGATAGAGGTCCAGGATCGGCCGGATGCAGCCCAGCTTGTGCTCGCGGGTGCCGGTCTTGAGGAGCTTGCGCGGGTCGAGGCCGAAGTCCTTGAGCAGGAGCGGCCCGCGCGGGATGCCCTGGAGCTCCATGAACTCGATCAGCAGGTCGTAGAGGTTCCACGGGCTGCCGGAGACGAAGAAGATCGGGTTCGGCCCGCCTTCCTGGACGCCTTCGACCAGCGCCTGGTAGAACGCCGCCACTCCCTTGAACGGCAGCCGGGTGCGGGCGTTGCCCAGGAACACCGTGCGCGCCATGGCCAGCCTCTTGGTGACACCGGTCTCGACCACCGTGTCGTCGATGTCGCTGATGACGCCGTACTCGGCGTCCGCGGACGGCACCATCACCTGGCCGGTGGCCCGCACGCCGGGCTCCGCCGGATGGACCAGCTCCAGCTCGACCGGATGCCAGCCGCCCGCCGCGGGCGCAGGGGGCTCGATCTTCACGTGGAAATAGCCTTCGTCGTCCGCCGTGGCATCGCTCTCCCGGCCCGGCACGCGGACGCGCACGCGGGCGAACGGCACCTCGTCGCTCTCGAAGCGCTTCCAGGTGTTGGCCACGTTCTTCCACAGCGAGTCGTTCTCGCCCGCCGCGCCGACCGGCTCGTCCTGGAGCACGCGGCCCTGGAGGTGCAGGCTCTCCGGCGTGCCGTAGCCGCGGTAGGGCAGGATCTGGAGCGGATCGTCGCGGTCGAAACGGTTGCCGAGCCGCGTCTTGACGGCGTCCACCCCGCGCTCGACCGGCACCGCGGCCCTCAGGAACGCGCGCTTGAAGACGGAGGCCCGTTCGCGCCCGGCCATCGACGGGCCCTAGATCCGTCTGTGGGTGGAAACGGGGATCGCCCGGCGGACCTTCTCCACCCGATCCAGGTCGATCTCGGCGAGCGCGAGGCCGGGGCCGTCCGAGGCCGTGGCGACCGGCAGGCCCCAGGGATCCACGATCATGGCGTGGCCCCAGCTCGCCTTGATGCCGGCGTCGTCGTGGTCGCCGTGCTGGGCCGGCGCGATCACCCAGCACTGGTTCTCGATCGCCCGGGCGCGCATCAGCGGCTCCCAATGGTCCTTGCCCGTGGCGAGCGTGAAGGCGGCGGGGATCATCAGTACCTGCGCGCCCTGATCGGTCATCTTCCGGTAGAGCTCCGGGAAACGCAGGTCGTAGCAGATCGACAGGCCGAAGCGGGCGAGCGGCGTCTCGACCACGACGACCTCGTCGCCGGGCTTGCAGGTGTCCGACTCCGCGAAGCGCGGACCGCCGGGCACGTTCACGTCGAACAGGTGGATCTTGCGGTAGGTACCCAGGATCCGGCCGTCCGGCCCGAAGAGCACGCTCGTGTTGTAGCAGCGCCTCTCCTCGTCGCTCCTCTCGTTGAACGAGCCCAGCAGAAGGTGGATGCCGAGGCCGCGCGCGAGGTCCGCGAAGCGCGCGCAGGTGGGGCCGTCGAGCGGCTCGGCGCGCCGGACCTTCTCGTCGTGCGGGCCCAGGTAGTTGGTGTTCTCGGGCGTGGCGACGAGCTTCGCGCCGTGGCCCGCGGCGCGCTCGATCAGGCTCCTGGCGCTCTCCCAGTTGGCCTGCTCGTTCGAGGTGCAGTTGAGCTGGACGGCGGCGGCGAGGAACATGGGCGACGTTCTAGCACATTCTCGCCATCCTGTGACCGGGGCGCCACGGGTCTGTCACGGTCCGGAGCGACCCTTGGGATGCGATGTGGAAGCACATGATGAGGATGGACCAGGCTCTCCTCCTCGGCGTACGGCGCTGGGAGTCGGCCTTCCTGACCCGGCTGATGAAGGGGCTGACCCGGCTCGGCGATCCCTCGACCTGGATGGTGATGGGTCTGGCGCTGGGCCTCTCCGGCGGCAGCGGCCCGCGCTACGCCGGGCTTCTCGGGCTGGGGGCGGCGTTCGCGGTGGCGGCCTCCCAGGTGCTCAAGCGCCTCTGCTGCCGCGCCCGCCCGGATTCCGGGATCGGAGGCTTCGCGGCGCTGGCCGAGAACCCGGACGCGTTCTCGTTCCCATCCGGCCACACCTCGGCGGCGTTCGCGATCGCCGTGGCCCTGTCCGGTGAAGGGAGCGGCCTCGGCGCCCTGACTCTGACGCTCGCCTCGGGGATCGCGCTCTCCCGGGTCTATCTCGGGGCGCACTATCCGCTCGACGTGGCGGCGGGGGTGGTGGTCGGCGCGCTCTCCGGGCTCGCGGCGCGGATCATCGTGGACGGAGCCCACCTGCTCGTCCTCGGCTACGGTATCCTGCGCCTCGCGGCCTGATCCGGGCCGCGTCTTGCATGACCGCACCGGACCCGTCCGTCCCCATCGTCGCCGCCGTGGAAATGGGCTACGGCCATCTCCGCGCCGCCCAGGCCCTGGCCGATTCTCTCGGCACGGAGGTGGTCCACGTGGACCGTCCGCCGGTGGCCGGGGAGGACGAGCAGCGCCTCTGGAAGGCCTCGCGGCGGTTCTACGAGATCACCTCCCGGGCTTCGCAGCTCCCGGTGATCGGCGCGCCCATGCGCTCGGTGCTGGACTCGATGACCTCGATCCCGCACCTCTATCCCTACCGCGACCTCTCGGCGCCGACCTTCCAGGTGCGCTCGCTCGACCGGCTGATCCGCCAGGGCCTGGGCCGCGGGCTGGCCGGACGGCTCATGGAGTCGGGCTCGCCGCTGCTCACGACCTTCTTCTCGTCCGCCATCTCGGCCGATCACCACGGCTGCGAGCGGGTCTACTGCGTGGTGACCGACGTGGACATCAACCGCGCCTGGGTGCCGTTCGACCCCAAGCGGAGCCGCATCGTGTACCTTGCCCCGAGCCACCGGGCGGTCCAGCGGCTGCGCTCCTACGGCGTGAACCGGGAGCGCATCGAGATGACCGGCTTTCCGCTGCCGCACGAGCTGCTCGGCGGCCTGGACGTGCCCGAGGCGCGGCGCAACCTGGCGGCCCGGCTGGTTCGGCTCGACCCGGAGCGGGCCTTCCGCTCCCAGGCCCGCGACGAGATCCACACCTTTCTCGGCGTGGACCTGCCGGCTTCGCAGGAGGGCCGGCCGCCGCTCGCGACATTCACGGTCGGAGGCGCCGGCGCGCAGGCCGAGCTGGCGCGCTCGCTCCTCCGCAGCCTCCGCCCGATGCTCGGCGAGGACCGGCTGCGGCTCTGCCTCTCGGCCGGCGTGAGGCAGGAGGTCGCGGACCGCTTCACGGCCTGGAGCCGCGAGGCCGGGCTGGACGGACATCCGGCCGTGAGCATCCTCTGCGAGAAGGACTTCGGGAGCTACTACACCGCATTCAACCGGCTGCTTGCCGAGACCGACATCCTCTGGACGAAGCCGAGCGAGATGACCTTCTACGCCGCGCTCGGCCTGCCGCTCGTGCTCTCGGCGCCGGTCGGCGTCCACGAGGGCTACAACCGGCGCTGGGCGATCGAGAACGGCGCCGGCCTGAAGCAGCGCCACCCCGACTACGCCGGCTACTGGCTGCGCGAATGGCTCGCCGAAGGGACCCTGGCGGCGGCGGCGTGGTCCGGGTTCCTGCGGCTGCCGAAGTTCGGGGTGTACCACATCCTGGAGCGGGTCATGGGCGCCCCAGCATCCCATCCTCCGCCAGCCCTGTCAGCTCCACCTCGGTGAAGCGATTCCAGAGCGTGGCGTCTTCCGGCGCGAGCACGCGGAGGTAGTTGTCGGTGTAGCCCTGGCCCATGCCGTCGCGCGGCTTTTCCCAGAGCACGGTCTCGCGCCGGCCGAGATGCGCGAGACGGAAGGCGCGCCCGGCCTCTTCCGCCAGGGCCAGAAGGCGCTCCATCCTCTCCTTCTTCGCCTCGGGCGGCACCTGGCCGGGGAGGTCCGCGGCCTCGGTGCCGGGACGGGCGGAGAACGGGAAGGCGTGGATCTTCGCGAAGCCGGCCGCCTCCACGGTGGCCAGGCTCTCCTCGAACTCCTCGCCGGTCTCGCCGGGAAAGCCGACGATCACGTCCGTGGTCACGGCCACTCCCGGGATGGCCCTCACCTGGTCCAGGACGCCGAGGTAGCCCTCGGCCGTGTACGGGCGGCGCATGCGGCGGAGGGTCTCCGTCGAGCCGCTCTGGAGCGAGAGGTGGAGATGGCGGCAGAGGCGGCGGTCGGACCACAGATCCAGGAGACGCTCGTCCAGGTCCCAGGGGGCGATGGAGGTCAGCCGCAGCCGGGGCACCTCCGTCTCGCAGAGGATCGCCCGGACCAACTCGTGGAGGCGGTCGTCTCCCGACCGCCAGGCCGAGATCTGGACGCCGGTGACCACGATCTCCCGATATCCCGACTCGACCAGGGCGCGGACCTCGCTCACGATCTCCGGCAGCGGCCGGCTGCGCTGCCGGCCGCGGGTCGAGGGGATGATGCAGAAGGCGCAGCGCATGTTGCAGCCGTCCTCGACCTTGACCAGGGCGCGGGTGTGGCCGAACGGCAGGCGGACCCAGGGGACCGGTACGTCGTCGGGCGCCAACTCGGGAAAGGCTTCATGGACCCGATCCAGAAGGCGGTCCTTCTCCGCGTTTGGCACGACCAGATCGACTCCGGACGCTTCCGGCGCCCAGCAGCCGGTGACCACGGTTCGGGCCTGCCTTCCCGACCGGTTGGCAGCCTTCCTCGACGTGCGGGCGGCGGCCTGAGTGACTGTGCAGGTGTTGAGCACGTGGAGGTCGGCCTCCTCGGGCGAGCCCACCACGCGGTGCCCGGCGGCGAGGAAATCCCGGGCCAGGCGCTCGATCTCCGCCTGGTTGAGCTTGCAGCCGAGGTGGGTGAAGCAGACCCGCATGGGGCGAATTTACCGGAAATTTACCCCTCCCGGCCGCGGATTCGCTTAGTCTTTGCCTGTGCGCAGGTGTGTCTGGCTTCTCCTGTTTCTCGCCGCTCCCCGGATCGCCTGGAGCGCCGCGAGCCCCTGGTCCGAGAACGAGCAGTCCCGCGTCCGCCTGATCACGCCCTGGCAGGTGGCTCCCCGGAACGGCGACCTGCGGATGGGACTCCACTTCAGGCTCTCGCCCGGCTGGCACGTCTACTGGAAGAACAGCGGCGACGCCGGCTTTCCGCCGGTCGTGGTGTTCCGCGAGGCGCCCGGCCTCGGCAAGGCCGAGAAGACCGAGCTGCTCTGGCCCGCGCCGCAGCGCTTCGAGCTGCCGGGCAACCTGGTCGCCTTCGGCTACGAGGACGAGGTCGTCTATCCGGTCAGTGCAAGCCTGAGAGGCGCCGGCGACCGCGTGCATCTCGAAGCCGACGTGGACTACCTGGTCTGCGAGGTCGACTGCATTCCCTACCGCTACACGCTCGCGCTCGACCAACCGCTCGGCGAGCCGGTCATCGACGCGGAGGCCGGGGCGCTGGTCGACCGCTGGTGGAACCGGCTGCCCGACCGCCAGGTCGCGGGGGTCTCGACCGACGCGTCCCTGGACGGCGGCACCCTGGAGGTCCGCGTGCACGGCGCCAGGCCGGGGGACGGCGCCAACCTCTTCCTGGAGAGCCACGACGCCTTCGATCCCGGCAAGCCCGTGGCCCGGACCACCGACGACGGCGTGGTCTACCGCGTCCCGCTGAAACCCCGGGAAGCGGGGAAGATGCCGTCCGTCACCAACATCGCCTGGACCGTCACCGACCTGGCCGCCGGCGGCCGGACCTTCAGCCTGGAGGCCAGCCGTCAAGTCGGCCCGAAACCCAAGGAAGCTGAAAAACCGCCCGGTCTCCTGGAGCGTCCGGCGGTCCTGACGATCCTCGCCGCGGCCACGACGCTCCTGGCCCTGGCGTTCTGGGGCCTGCTCGGCTCCGCGCTCCCCTCCCCCTACGTCCAGGCGCTCGGCTTCGCGGCCGGCGCGGCCACGGTGGGGGTGCTCTACGCTCTTTCGCGACAGATCCGGCCCGAGCAACTGGCGGCCGTGGAGCTGGCCCTGCTGGCCCTCGCCCTGGTCGCCTGGCTTCGGCACCGCAACCAACTGACAAGGAGGACCCGATGATCCGCAGACTTCTTTCCACCTCCACCCTGCTCCTGGCCATCGCGGCGGGACCCGCTTTCGCCGCGGCCGTGGGCGAGACCGCTCCGGCGTTCCAGCTCAAGGACCTGAACGGCAAGAACCACTCCCTGGCCGACCTCAAGGGCAAGGTCGTCGTGCTCGAATGGGTCAACCCGAACTGCCCCTTCTCCGACCGCCACGCGAGAGAGAAGACCATGTCCGAGCTGACGAAGAAGTACGGCACCGTGACCTGGCTGGGCATCAACAGCACCAACCCCGAGCACCGCGACTATCTCCAGCCCGCCGCGCACCTCGCCTGGGCCAAGGAGAACGGCGTCACCTACTCCATCCTCTACGATCCGACCGGCGCGACCGGCCACGCCTACGACGCGAAGACCACGCCGCACATGTTCGTCATCGACGAGACCGGGAAGATCGTCTACAACGGCGCGATCGACGACGACCCGAGCGGCCGCAAGGCGAAGCCCGAGCGCGTCAACTACGTCAACGGCGCGCTCTCGGCCGAGCAGAGCCACGCGAAGATCGATCCGGCCAGCACCAAGCCCTACGGCTGCAGCATCAAGTACTGATCCTCCGGATGGCTGGCGAAGGCCCGGTCCGCCCGGCCGGGCCTTTTCGCTTTCTCTTTCATGCGAAGCTTGATCTTGACGCGCACCGGACCGGACCGATACCCTTCGACATGCGGTCCATCTTCTTCCTCTCGTGCGTTCTGACCTGGGCGCTTGCCGGGAATCAGGTAACGTCTTTCTCAGAAAAGGAGAGATCGAGATGGCTTACACGAAGGAAGGGATCATGGCGCAGGTCTGGATTGCCTTCGGTCAGGGGACCGGAGCGCTCCGGGTCTCCCAGAACGCCGCGCTGGAGCTTCACCGGTGGTACTTCGACGCGATCACGCCGGAGGTCGTCGAGACCTGGGGCGCCGTGGCGCTGCAGGTGCTGGATCGGATCCGGGCCATCGGCAGCCTGGCCGCCCTGAAGGCGATCGAGAAGGGCGCGCCCACCATCACGGTCCTGATGGTCTATGAAGCGGCCCAGACCGTCCAGTTGAGATCGGATACGCCGATCTGTCCGCCCCTGCCGCCGGCGCCGCTCGACGAGGAGTGAGCACGAGACTGAACGCGCGCGTCGTGCTGAGCTCCGTTCCCTGGAGGCGGCTGGCCTTCCTCCTCGCCCTGGTCAAGGTCGGGGCGGGGGTCGCCGCTTTCGCTTCGACCAATCTGGACGACCGGGTCTATCCGTACGTCTTCCACATGATCTACGCCCTGCCGTTCACGGTGGCGGGTCTCCTGCTGGTGGCCGGCGGGCACCGCGACCCGCGGGCGGTCGCGCTGGGCGGCTTCTTCCTGATGGCCGCGACGGCTTTCGTCAACCGGCCGCTCCGGACCTACGTCCATGCCGGGCTCCCTGGCCATCTCGTCATGATGGGCATCGACGCGACCGAGCTCGACGCCTTCATGGCCTTCTTCCTCTGGTGCTTCGCCCGCGATTTCCCCTATCAGGTCGTCTCGCCGGTCTGGCGCAAGCGCATCCAGGCGGCCGTGATGACGAGTCTCGCGGGAGGAGCGGTCCTGTTCGGGCTCAACCTGATCAACTTCGGATTCTCTGCGGTGAACGGTGAGAGGGAGGGACCGCTCGCCGAGCTCATCCCGATGCGCGGCAAAGGAACCTATTACAGCGTCCTGCTGACGCTGACCGCGGCCGCCTTCGCCTTCCTGTACTGGCGCACCCGCAGCCTGGAAGGGACCGACCAGCGCCGGATCCGCCTCTTCCTCCAGGCGTTCATGTTCCCGGTGATGCCCCTGGCCGAGATCCTGTTCGGCCTCTACTACCCGCCGTACATGACGTACAAGGATGCCCACCCGGCGTTCGACCATGGGATCATCCTGATCCATACGGCGTTCGTGCTCATGCTTCCGATCCTCACGGTCTACGCGGTCCTGGTCCACCAGGTGCTCGACGTGAAGCTCCTGGCGCGCCGTGCCCTGCAGTACGCCCTGGCGCGCTACTCGGCCATCGCCCTAGCCGCCGCGCCGTCGACCGCCCTGCTGGCCTATCTCGTGGAGCACCGCGCGGAGAGGATCGAGGACATCTTCTCCGGCTACCGCCTGCCGGCCCTGCTCTCGCTCACCGTGGTGGGGTTCGCCGCGCTGAGCTACCGCCAGAACCTGCTGGACGCGATCGACCGCCGGTTCTTCCGCGAGCAGTACGACGCCCGGCGCATCCTCACCCAGCTCCTGGACCACATCCGGGGCACCTCCGGCATCGCGTCGCTCGCCATGCTGATCGGCCGCGAGGTGGACCTGGCGCTCCACCTGGAAGGGGCGTCGCTCCTGGTGCTCGATCCGCGCTCGGGCGTGCTGACCGACCCGCGCCGGCGGAGCCGGCGGCTGGACGCCTCGTCGCATCTCGCCCGCCTGGTCTCCGACGCGAGCGATCCGCTGGCGATCGATCTCGACGACAACCGCTCGCCGATCTCCCGGCTGCCGGAGCCCGAGCGCCACTGGCTCGTGGACAGCGGCTTCCGGCTGATCGTGCCCATCCTGGCCCGCGACGGCTCGCTGCTCGGCATCCTCGGCCTGGGCGAGAAGCGCAGCGGCCTGCCCTTCCTCAAGGAGGACCGGGAGCTGCTGCGCGCCATCGCGAGCAGCGCCGCCTTCGTCATCGAGCTCGACCAGACCCATTCGCACACGCCGGTGCACCGGCCCCCGGGCATCCAGGGCATCCTGCAGCTCGAGGAGGACGACACCGTCGCCGAGCCGGTCTCCCTGGGCGGCGACCTGGCCAAGGAGTGCGGCAAGTGCGGCCGGCTCTACCCGTTCTACACCGTGCTGTGCACCGCCGACAGCATGCGGCTGGAGCCCTCGCACGTGCCCTACGTGCTGCCCGGCAAGTTCCGCTTCGAGAAGCGGATCGGCACCGGCGGCATGGGCGTGGTCTACCGCGGCTCGGACATGGCGCTCGGCCGGCCGGTGGCGGTCAAGACGCTGCGCCGGGTCTCGCCCGAGGACGCCCTGCGCCTGCGGCGCGAGGCGCGGACCGCGGCCGCCGTCTCCCACCCCCACCTCGCGCCGGTCTACGGCATGGAGACCTGGCAGGGGACGCCGATGCTGGTGCTGGAGCTCCTCGAAGGCGGCACTCTCGCCCACAAGCTCCTCGACCGCGGCCGGCTCACGCCGAAGGAGACGGTCGAGCTGGGCATCGCCATGACCGAGGCCCTGGCCCAGCTCCACGCCGCCGACATCCTCCACCGCGACATCAAGCCGAGCAACATCGGCTTCACCCGCGACGGTACGCCCAAGCTGATGGACTTCGGCATCGCGCGCCTAATGTACGACCTGCGCCGGGAGCGCGAGGAGGGCGACCTGGAGCGCGCCGAAGACGGCACGCTCGTGCCCGGCAGCTCGGTCTGGACCCATATCGACGGCATCACGCCGCGCTCGAAGCCGCTGGTCGGGACGCTTTCCTATCTCTGTCCCGAGGCCCTCGAAGGCAAGCCGCCGGATGCCCTGTTCGACCTCTGGAGCCTCGCCATCGTGCTCTACGAGTGCCTGCTCGGCCGCAAGGTCTTCAGCAGCGCCGACCCGCGGCAGACCGCCGCGCGCATCCGCATGGGCCGCGTGCCGGACCTCCAGCAGCTCGCGCCCGAGTACGACGCCCCCCTGGCCGACTTCTTCCGCATCGCCCTCCACAAGAGCCGCAGCCGCCGGCCCGACAGCGCCGCCGCGCTCAAGCAGAGGCTGGAGGCGGTGCGGGGGAGGGTTTGAAGGACGAAAAAGGACTGCAAGGGCTGCAGGGGCCAAAGACCTGAAGTCCTTGCAGTCCCTGCAGTCCTTTGGGTCCCTTCAATACGGCCCGCCCATCTCCAGCACCGTCGGCTTCACCTTGGTCGCCAGCCCGAGCCCGTCCCCGAAGGGCAGCACCACCGCCTGGAGCTGGGGGTGCATCATCAGGTAGCCGTTGAAGGCCCGCAGGGCGTCGGCGTTCTCGTCGTCCTCGTCCGGCGGATCGGCCACGCGGCCCTTCCAGAGCAGGTTGTCGAGCGCGATCACGCCTCCGACGCGGACCAGCGGGACCAGCAGGTCCAGGTAGCGCCGGTACTCCTTCTTCACCGCGTCCACATAGGCGAGATCGAACGGCGGCTGGAGCCTCGCGAGCACCTCCAGGGCCGGCCCCTCGACCAGCTCCACCCGGTCCGCCACCCCGGCGCGCTCCAGATACCCGCGGGCCGTGGCCAGGCGCTCCGGGTCGGTGTCGATCGTGATCACCCGGGCCTCCGGCGCGCCGCGGGCCAGGCAGAGCGTGCCGTAGCCGATCGCCGTGCCGACCTCCACGATGCGCCGGGCGCCGGTCGAGCGCGCCAGGATGCCCAGCAGCCGCCCGATCTCCGGGTCCGAGATCGGCACGTCCTCCTTCGCCGCCCGCTCCTCCATCTCGCGCAGGAGCGCATCGCGCGGCGGCAGGAGACGCTCGAGATAGCGCTCCTGCGCCTCGTGGAGGAGGATTCCGCTGCCTTGCTTCATGGCGGCTTCATGGCGCGGTTGGCGAGGCCGGGGCCAGCTTCGGCCGCCCGCCTTCCCAGGGCGACCAGGAGGCGTTCTCCAGCGACACCGACCGCGGACCGCCCGACCCGAACTGGAAGTTGGGGGTGAGCTGCAGCCGGCACTGGCCGTTCTTCGGCGGATCGGCGACCGGCATCTCCACCTCGTGGACGCCCGGCCCCGAGATGCTCGCCTCGTAGTCGCCGCAGCTCCCCTCGATGCGCACCGAGGGCACGCCGCCGTCGGCCACCTTCAGGTCGGGCGCCACCTTCGCCTCCGGGATGCGAAGCACCAGCCAGATCGAGCCGGGCTGGCGCAGCCCCGCCACCCGCATGCCGCCGGGGCCGGTCAGCCAGCGCCGGGCGATGAGCTGCTTGTCCGCGCCGGGCTCGGGCTGCTGCCACTGCTCGGAGAACGTGAACCGCGGTCCGCTCTTCTTGTTCTTGGCCGGCGCCGGCACGTCGATCTCCGCCGCCAGGTACTCCATCCGCGACACCGGCTCTCCCATCCCGTCCAGGGCCCAGCGCTGCTTGCCCTCGCCGGCCAGGCCGAGCGTCAGGCTGTAGCTGCCGCCCGCAAGCGGCGGCGCCATGGTCGACTGGTAGAGCTTGAGGTCGTACGAGACCGGCTGGCCCTCGCGCCAGCGGCCGGGGTAGGGATGGTCGAACGTGCGCACCACCTTCCGGTTCTGGTCGAGCAGGTGGACGAACACCGTCGGCGTGCCGGTGAGCCCTTCCAGCGGCAGCGACGGCTGCCACGTCAGGTGGATCGTGTGCAGCTCGGGGTACGGCAGGCGGACCTTCTTCGGCGTCACCTCGAGCCGGGCGACCGGGGTCGCCTCCTGGCCGCAGGACGCGACGCAGAGCGGGAGCAACAGAGCCAGGGACAGCAGGGTTTTCTTCATGGTTGCCTTCAAGTTATCACGGGCGGTACGTGGCCGAGCAGTCCGGGCCCTCCCAGACCGTCACCTCGGACAGCGGGGCCGCCGGCAGGCGCTCGGCGAGCCCCTGGAAGAACCAGGCGGCGATGCGCTCCGTCGTCGGGCTCAGCTCGTCGAACGGGGGGACGGTGTTCACGTGGCGGTGGTCGAGCTTCGCGGCCAGCTCCCGGAGCGCGCCCTGGACCTCCACGAAGTCCCAGGCCATGCCCTCGCCGTCGAGGCCGGCCGCGACGAGCACCGCCTCCGCCTGCCAGGAGTGGCCGTGGACCGGCTCGGGCGCGCCGCGATAGGACGTCAGATGGTGCGCCGCCTCGAAACGGACCCTCACCCGGAGCGTGTAAGGCATCTCCCGGTCACGCCTCCCCGAGGAGCTGCTCCACCCGGGCCACCACCATCTCCAGAGCCACCTTGTTCTCGCCGCCCTCGGGAATGATGATGTCCGCGTAGCGCTTCGACGGCTCCACGAACTCCAGGTGCATGGGCCGGACACTCTCCAGGTACTGCCGGAGCACGTCCTGTACCGTGCGCCCGCGCTCCGACATGTCCCGTCCGAGGCGGCGGATGAGCCGGATGTCGGCGTCCGTGTCCACGTAGATCTTGAAGTCGAGCAGGTCGCGCAGGGCGGCCTCGCAGAAGATCAGGATCCCCTCCAGGAGAACCACCGGCTTCGGCTCGACCCGGCGGGTACGGTTCGTGCGCCGGTGGCGGACGAAATCGTAGATCGGAACTTCGACGGGATGCCCCGCCTTGAGCGCCGCGATGTGGGAGATCAGCAGATCGTTGTCCAGCGCGGCCGGGTGGTCGAAGTTGTGATGAAGCAGCTCGGCCTCGCTGCGCCAGTCGACGTCCCGGTAGTAGCTGTCCTGCTCCATGAAGGCGATGCGGTCGGCGCCCACCGAGTCGAGGATGGTGCGGACGACCGTCGTCTTGCCCGAGCCGGTCCCTCCGGCCACGCCGAGGACGAACGAACGGTGATCCGGCTTCGTCAGGACGGGCAGTGGCAGCGGTGCGGTCTCGATCATGGATCGGCTCCAGGCAGTGGAAGGGAAAGCGCCGGGGGGATTCTATCCACAGGAGCCCTACCTCTGACAGCGGTGGCAGTAGAAGCTGCTCCGTCCCGCCTGGACGATCCGCCGGACCGGCGTGCCGCAGACCGGACAGGGCTCGCCCTCCCGGCCGTAGACCCCGAGCGAGACCTGGAAGTAGCCGCTGTTGCCCTCGCCGTCGGCGAAGTCGTTGAGCGTCGTGCCGCCCTCGCCGATGGCGCTCCGGAGCACCTCGACCGCCGTCTCCGCCACCCGCTCCCAGCGCGCGGCCGAGATCCTCCCGACCGAGCGGTTCGGGTGGATGCCGGAGCGGAACAGGACCTCCGTGGCGTAGATGTTCCCGATCCCGACCACGATGCGGCCGTCCATCAGGAAATTCTTGACCGGGCCGCGCCGGCCGGCTGCGGCCCCGGCGAGGAACGCGCCGCCGAAGCCGGGCTCCAGCGGCTCGATTCCGAGATGGGCGAAGTGGGGATTGCCGGCTAGCTCCCGCGTCGGCGCGGCGAAGACCAGCCCGAAGCGGCGCGGATCGCGGAACCGCAGCCTCCGGCCGGAGGCAAGGAAGAACGCCACGTGCTCGTGAGGCTCCAGCGGCTCGTCGCCGGGGACGACCGTCAGCCGGCCGGTCATCCCGAGGTGGACGACCAGCGTCTGCCCCCCTTCCAGGTCGATCAGCAGGTACTTGGAGCGCCGGCGCAGGGCCTCGATCGTCCGTCCCGCGGTGCGGCGCGCCAGCTCGGCCGGGCGCACCGGCTCGCGCAGGTCGGCGTTGCGCACCTCGACGCGCTCGATGCGGTCGCTGAGGAGCCGGGGCTCCAGGCTCCGGCGCAGGACCTCGACCTCGGGCAGCTCCGGCATGGCGGGGGATTGTAGTCGAAACGACCCCTTGACAAGTTCCATCCAGAGGCGTAAATTGAGCGTAATATGTCGAGGCAAGCCACTCTCCCCTTCGTCCCTTCCCTGCCCGTCGCCACCGCGTCCGATCCTGCCGTGGAGACGTGGCTCCGCCGTGCCCTGCTACGCCGGGAGCCGATCGTCCTGGGGACGGACGGCGCCGATCCGTACGCCGCGGAGACCTCCCAGCCCGGGTTCGCCCGTTCCATCCTCCAGGGCCTGGCGCGCCTGGACGGCCTGGAGGTCGAGATCACGACCCGCTCGCCGCGGATTCTCCAGGACCTGAGCCTGCTGACCGATCTCGACCAGCGGCACGCGGTGCGGGTGGACGTCCCGCTCGCGGCCGTGGTCCGGGAGTTGGCGAAGCGCGTCGAGCCGCGGGAGCCCGAGCCCGAGGCCCGGCTCTGGGCCGTCTCGCAGCTCGCCGCCGAAGGGATCGCGACGCGGGTGATCGTGAAGCCGATCCTGCCGGGCGTCAACGACGGCGAGGACGCGCTGCGGGCTCTCTTCGAGGCCGCCCTGGAGGCGGGAGCCGGCGACGTCGTCGCCGGCTCCATCCCCGCCGCGAGGCCCCGCCGTCTGCCCTGGGGACCCTGGACAGCATCGGCGGCGTTGGCGGCGTCGGAGGACCGGACGCGGGAGGATCTCCTCGCCACGATCCGCCGCCTGCGCCTGGAGCACGGCTTCCCGCGCTCGACGCCCGGCCGGGGTTGAAGCCGCAGACCTGGATCAGCCCATCTTGTCGAGGACCTTCTGCAGGGCCTTGGCCATCATCTTCTCCAGGGCCTGCTCCAGGTCCGTGCTGCCGCTCCTCTCCTCCGCGGGAGCGGCCGGCTGCTTGTCGGTCTCCTCGAAGTCGAGCTCGGAGAGGTTCAGGGACCCGCCCCAGGGAGCGTTTCCGGTCCTCTGGTACTCCTCCAGCGTCTCGCGCAGGCGCGCCGCGCCGGCGGTCGGAGGCTTCCTCTTCCTCGGGAAGGCGATCTGGAACATCTCCTCCGGCTCCATCCCGACCACCCGCGAGATGGCCACGACATGATCCACCTTGAGGTCGATCATCCCGGAGAACAGCCGGCTGAGATAGCTGCCGCTCAGCCCGAGCTTCCTCTCCACATCCCGGTTTGTGAACCCCAGCACCTTCATGGCGGTCTTCAGCATGGTCCGAAGGCGTCGGACCTCGAGGCTGGGCTCAGACGTCGTTTCGATCTTTTTTCTTTTTGGCGACATTGTGGGCGGATCTTACATCAACAACAACCAACGCACAACCGCCAGTCATTCCTCGGCTATAATGGACGCCTCATCCGCGGAACCCGTAACGCAGCCACTATCAGGAAGAAACCAGGAAGAAACACGATGTCCCGATCCCTCTCGACCTGTGTCCTCGCCTCCAGTCTCCTGGCCTCGGCCGCCTGGGCCGGGACGGTCTACGTCCCGCTGCCCGGCGTCACCCAGGTCGGCACCGCCGCCTACGAGGCGGAGGTCGCCGTCACCAACATGGCCGCCCCGGCGGCGAGCACGAACCAGGTCCTGCTCACGAACGACACGGACGGCACCCAGCGCGCCGGGCAGCCGGCCACTCTCCAGGTGCCGGGCAACCGCACGGTCATCGCGAAGCCGGGCGCCGCATTCCGGGGCCTGCTGGAGCTCAACGGCTCGCCCAACCTGCGCTACGCCGCGCGGCTGGCCGGCAAGGGCGCGGCCGGCGCCCTGGGCGTCGCGCTGCCGGTCATCACCTCGGACAACCTGAAGGCCGCCAATGGGAACCTGGTCCTCCAGGGTCTGACGCGGACCGACAACCGGGCCACGAACCTGACCCTGGTGAACCTGGGGAAATTCCCCGCCACGTGCACGGTCACCCTGCTGCGGGCCGACGGCTCGTCCCTGGGAGCGGCCTCGACCGCGACGCTCAAGGCGCTCTCGCAGCGCTACTTCCCGGACCTCTTCTCGGTCGTGCCGGGGGCCGCCAACCAGTCGGACCTGCGGGCCGCGGTGAGCTGCACCCGCGAGTTCTTCGCCTACGCCCTGCTCACCGACAGCGCCACCGGCGAGGTGGCGGTGGTCGAGCCGTCGGGCACCGGCGAGTCCACCCTGTCCGTGCCGGGCGCGGAGCCGGAGTGCCCCGCCGGCGCCACCTGCTACGCCGCCAAGGGCGTGATCCACAAGGCCACGAAGGAGAAGCCGGTCGGACGGGTGACCTTCGTCAATACCAAGGCCGGGACCGCCACCCGCCTGAAGCTGACCCTCGACGTGACCGTCGGCGACTGGTTCGCCGCGGACCCGGACGCCAAGCACCTGGTCTACTGGTTCGTCATCAACAAGAACCAGGACATGCCGGGGATGCTCTACTTCCGCGGCCCGGACGAGTACACCGCCCTGGCGCGGCACGGGATCGCGCTCAAGCATCCCCAGAAGCTCAAGATCACGGCGCCGTTCCAGGCCGTGCCGGGACGCACGTACCGGGTGGTCAACGACTACGACATGGGCAAGGGGCTCTACACGATCACGGTGATGGACCTCGCCAACGGAGAGATCAAGGCGACCCTGACCGACGCCCCGAACGTCGCCAAGTACACGCTCAAGACCACCGACAAGTTCCTGATCGACCTGGGCTTCCCCGAGGGCGTGACCGAGGACGAGGTCCCCGGCTACAACTGGACCTGGAGCGACGTGCGGGTCGAGGTGTACTACTAGAAAGGACCCAAAGGACTGCAGGGACTGCAAGGACAAAGGTCTTTGGTCCCTGCAGCCCTTGCAGTCCTTGATCAGCTCCGGTGCATCTCCTGGAGCGAACACACGGCCAGGCCGTCGCGCCGCAGGGCCGCGATGCCGTCCGCCGCAGCCATGGCGCCGGAAAGGGTGGTGATGCAGGGGATCTCGTGCTTGACGGCGGTGCGGCGGATCAGGCCGTCGTCCTCGTGGGACTCGCGGCCCAGCGGCGTGTTGACCACCAGATCGATCTCGCCGTTGATCAGGTGATCCACCACGTGGGGCCGCGCCTCGCCGTGGACCTTGCGGACGGTCTTCACGGCGAGGCCATGACTCTCCAGGAAGGCCGCGGTGCCCGCCGTGGCCGCCAGATCGAAGCCCAGCTCCGCCAGGCGCCGCGCCACCGGCACCAGGGACGGCTTGTCCCGGTCGTGCACCGAGAGGAAGGCCGTGCCCGACAACGGGAGCTGGTGGCCCGCCCCGAGCCAGGCCTTCGCGAACGCGTTGCCGAAGGCGCCGCTCGCGCCCATGACCTCGCCGGTCGACTTCATCTCCGGGCCGAGCACCGGGTCCACGCCCGGGAACCGCCGGAACGGGAAGACCGGCGCCTTCACGAACACCCCCGGCACCCGCGGCTCCTCGGTGAACCCGACCGACTCCAGGCTCTCGCCCGCCATCGCCCGCACCGCGAGCTTCACCAGCGGCACCCCGACCGCCTTGGCGATGAACGGCACGGTGCGCGAGGCCCGCGGGTTCACCTCCAGGACGTAGACCCTGCCGTCCTTGAGCGCGAACTGCACGTTCATCAGCCCCACCACCCCCAGACGCAGGGCCAGGCGGCGGGCGATGTCCCGCATCACGTCCTGGTCCTCCTGGGAGACGCGGTACGGCGGCAGCACCGCGACCGAGTCGCCCGAGTGGATGCCCGCCTCCTCGATGTGCTGGAGGACGCCCGCCACGACCGCGCTCCGGCCGTCCGCCAGGAGGTCCAGGTCCACCTCGAAGGCGTCCTCCAGGAAGCGGTCCAGGAGGATCGGATGGCCCGACGCCACGTCCGCGGCCTCCTTGATGTAGCGCGCCAGGGTCGATTCGTCATAGCAGACCGCCATCGCCCGGCCGCCCAGCACGTAGCTCGGCCGCACCACGACCGGGAAGCCGATCCGCCGCGCCACCTCGAAGGCCTCGGCCTCGGAGGTCGCGGTGCCGTTCTCCGGCTGCAGGATGCCCTCCTCGGCCAGCAGGGCTCCGAAGCGCTTGCGATCCTCGGCGAGGTCGATCGCCTCGGGCGGCGTCCCCCAGATCGGCACGCCGGCCGCGGCGAGCCCGCGGGCGAGCTTGAGCGGGGTCTGGCCGCCGAGCTGCACGATCACCCCCTTCGGCTTCTCGCGGTCGATCACCGCGAGCACGTGCTCCAGGGTCAGCGGCTCGAAGTACAACCGGTCGGAGGTGTCGTAGTCGGTCGAGACCGTCTCGGGGTTGCAGTTGACCATGATGGTCTCGAAGCCGGCCTCGCGGAGGGCGAAGGCGGCGTGGACGCAGCAGTAGTCGAACTCGATCCCCTGGCCGATGCGGTTCGGGCCGGAGCCCAGGATGACCACCTTCGGCCGGTCGTCGGTCTCGGCCTCGTCCTCCTCGCCGAAGGTCGAGTAGAGATAGGGCGTGGTCGCCGGGAACTCGGCGGCGCAGGTGTCCACCCGCTTGTAGACCCGGCGGACGCCCGCCTCGGCGCGCGCCGCGCGCAGGTCCTTCTCCCGGCAGCTCAGGAGGGCGGCGATGCGCGCGTCGGCGAGGCCGTTCTGCTTGGCCTTGCGCAGGAGCAGGCGCGGGATGGAGCGCAGGTCCCAGCAGGCGAGCTCGGCTTCGAGATCCACGATCGCCTGGATCTCGCGCAGGAACCAAGGGTCGATGTGGGAGACCTCGGCCACCTCCTCGACGCTCCAGCCCTGGCGGAGCGCGGCGAACACGGCGAAGAGGCGCTCCCAGTTCGGGTTGCCCAGCCGGCCGCGCAGGCGCACGGGGTCGGACATGCGGCGCTCGCGCTCGGCGAGGCTGCCGTCGAGCTCCAGGGCCGAGAGCCCCTTCATGAGCGCCTCGGCGAAGGTGCCGCCGATCGCCATGGCCTCGCCCACCGACTTCATGGAGGTGCCGAGCGTCGGCGGCGACTCCGGGAACTTCTCGAACGCCCAGCGCGGGATCTTCACGACGGTGTAGTCGAGGGTGGGCTCGAAGGCGGCGTAGGTCTTGCCCGTGATGTCGTTCGCCACCTCGTCGAGCGTGTAGCCCACGGCGAGGAGCGCGGCGATCTTGGCGATCGGGAAGCCGGTGGCCTTGGAGGCCAGGGCGGAGCTGCGCGAGACGCGCGGGTTCATCTCGATCACCACCCGCTCGCCGGTGGACGGGTCGACCGCGAACTGGATGTTCGAGCCGCCGGTCGCGACGCCGACCCTCCGGATGACCTTGAACGCGTCGTCGCGCATCGCCTGGTACTCGCGGTCGGAGAGGGTCTGCTGCGGCGCCACGGTGATCGAATCGCCGGTGTGCACGCCCATGGCGTCGAAGTTCTCGACCGAGCAGACGATGATCGCGTTGTCCGCGAGGTCGCGCATGACCTCCAGCTCGAACTCCTTCCAGCCCAGGACCGACTGCTCGACCAGGATGCGCTGCACCGGGCTCGCCTGGAGCGCGGAAGCGCCGAGCTCCTCCAGCTCCTCGCGGTTGTAGGCCACGCCGCCGCCCTCGCCGCCCAGGGTGAAGCTCGGCCGGATGATGACCGGGTAGCCGATACCGTCCTCTCCGGAGACGATCTCGCGGATCTCCTCCAGGCTGCCGGCGTAGCCGCTCTTCGGGACCTTCAGGCCGATCTCCTCCATGGCCTGCTTGAACAGCAGCCGGTCCTCCCCGAGCTTGAGCGCGTCGACGTTGGCGCCGAGGACCTCGACGCCGAGCCGTTCGAGGGCGCCGCGCTCGTGGAGCGCCAGGGTGAGGTTGATGCCGGTCTGGCCGCCGACGGTCGGCAGGAGCGCGTCCGGCCGCTCGCGCTCCAGGACCTTCTCGACGACCTCGGGGACCAGGGGCTCGACGTAGGTGGCGTCGGCGAGCTCCGGGTCGGTCATGATGGTGGCCGGGTTGGAGTTGACGAGGATGACCCGGTAGCCCTCGCGCCGGAGGGCGCGGCAGGCCTGGGTGCCGGAATAGTCGAACTCGCAGGCCTGGCCGATGACGATCGGGCCGGACCCGAGGACGAGGATGGAGTGGATGTCGGTGCGCCGCGGCATAGCGGGGGGATTGTAGTTGAATCTGGCATGGGGATCGCATTCATCTCGGCCAGCCTTCAGAGGCGAATGGAGCCCAAACCATGGACAAAGCCAATATCGAGCGGATTCAACTGCTGCTGCGCCGCCACGAGCAGGTGGTCGAGGAGAAGCGGGTCAATCCGGAGGAGTTCCTGCGTCAGAACGAGCAGTTCCAGGAGGCGTTCGGGCGGATCGCGCGGGCGACGATCGTGCCGGTCCTGGAGGAGATCAAGGACATCCTGGTGGGCAAGGTCGAGTCGGCCTCGATCTTCCACCGCAAGACCGCCGGCGGCCTGCGCATCAAGCTGGACCGCTGGGAGGATTTCGAGCGCTCCCTGCTCTTCTTCGGCGACGCCTCGACCCAGAGCGTCCGGGTCACGCACGAGGGGGTGGGCTTCAGCCTGCTGAGCCAGAAGCTCAGCCTGAGCCAGGTCACGGCCGAGCTGGTCGAGGAGGAGGCCATGAAGTTCCTGAAGCGCCTCTTCGGCCAGGAGCAGCTCCGCCGGCCGCAGCACCAGGAGTCCGCCGACCGGCGCCGGCCGGCGCCGGTCGCTTCGACGCGGATGGATTACGAGCTGGTCCGGGTGTAGGGATTACTTCTTCGCCTCGTACCAGCTCGCCCCCCAGCCCGCATCCACCACCAGCGGCACCTGGAGCTGCGCGACGCCCTCCATCTCCTCGCGGACCAGGACGGCCACCGCGTCGGCCTTCGCCTCCGGGACCTCCAGGACCAGCTCGTCGTGCACGGTCAGGAGGAGGCGGGAGTCCGGGTGCTCCTGGCGCAGCCGCCGGTCCGTGGCGATCATCGCCAGCTTGAGCAGGTCGGCCGCCGTGCCCTGGATGCGGGCGTTGATCGCCATGCGCCGCGCGTTCTCGCGCAGGTTGCGGTTCTTGCTCTGGATGTCCGGCAGCCAGCGCACCCGGCCGTAGAGCGTCTCGACCTTGCCCTCCCGCTCGGCGTCGTGCTGGGTCTCCTCCACGTAGCGCCGGACCCCGGGATAGCGGTCCAGGTAGGCCTTGATGAAGGCCTCGGCCTCGCGCGGCGGAATGCTCAGCGCCTGGCCCAGGCCGAAGGCGCTCATGCCGTAGAGGATGCCGAAGTTGATCGTCTTCGCCGCCCGGCGCTGCTCGGCCGTCACCAGCTCGGGCGCCACGCCGAACACCACCGCCGCCGTGGCCCGGTGGATGTCCTCCCCCGCCGCGAAGGCCCGGATCAGCTCCTTCTCGTCCGCGATGTGGGCCAGGATGCGCAGCTCGATCTGGCTGTAGTCGGCCACCAGCAGCGCGGAGCCCGCCGGCGCCACGAAGGCCTTGCGGATGCGCTGCCCCAGCTCCGTCCGGATCGGGATGTTCTGCAGGTTCGGGTTCGTGGACGACAGCCGCCCGGTCGCGGCCACCGCCTGGTTGAAACGGGTGTGGATGCGGCCGTCCGCGGCGACCATCAGCGGCAGGGCGTCGACGTAGGTCGATTTGAGCTTGGTCAGCTCCCGGTAGCGCAGCAGCCCCTTGGCGATGTCGTACCCGCGCTCCGCCAGCTCCTCCAGGATCTCCGCGCCGGTCGAGTAGCTCTTGGTCTTCTGGGTCCTTTTCAGGACGGGCAGACCCATTCTTTCAAAGAGGATGAAGCCGATCTGCTGCGGCGACCCCAGATTGAAGCGCTCGCCGGCCTGCTTGTAGATCTCCTCTTCCAGGGTGGCCAGCTCCCTTCCCAGCTCCTCGGACATGCCGCGCAGGAAGTCCGAATCGAGCCGGATGCCGGCCTCCTCCATGCCGAGCAGGACCGGCAGGAGCGGGGCCTCGATCTCGTGGTAGACCTTCGCCAGCGGTCCGGCGCCCAGCTCCTCGCGCATGACCCCGGTCATGCGGCGGGCGAAGGTCACACGCTCGCAGGCGTAGGAGGACAGCCGCGAGTCGCCGACCGGCGGCTCCTGGCCCTTGTCCCACCCCGCCTCCTTGGCCGTGATCGGCTTGCAGCTCAGGCGCTCCAGCGCCAACTCGTCGAGCGTGTGGCCGTGGACCGATGGCTTCAGGAGGTAGGAGACCAGCATGGCGTCGAAGAGAGCCGCCCGGGCCGTCGGGCCTGCCTCCGAGAGCCGCAGTACCTCCTTGAGGTTATGACCCGAGAGACGGACGGACGGATCGGCGATCCAGCGACCGAGCGTCGCGACGGCGGCCTCCCGCAGGTCGTCCTTCCGGAAGTCGGCGACGGTGACGTCACCCTCTCCCTCCTCGCCGACCGCCAGCCCGATCGGCCGGTCCTCGCCCAGGACGGCCACGAAAACCTCGGCGCCGGTCCCGCCGAGCACCGCGGTCCGCTCCCGCCAGATCTCCGGGGTGGTGGCTTCGACCACCGGTGGCAGCTCCTGGCCGGCCGGCGGCGCGGTGGCCTTGAGCTCCTCGACGAGCGAGAAGAACTCCAACTCGGTGAAGAGCTGGCGCAGGGCGTCGTTATCGGGTGGGTCGAGCTGGAGGGCGGCCGGATCGAAGGCCATGTCCAGGTTGGTGTGGATCGTGGACAGCTCCTTGGAGAGCAGGGCCTGCTCGCGGTTCTGCTGGAGCCCCTCGCGGTAGGCCTTGCGGGAGACCTTGTCGGCGTTGTCGAGCAGCGCCTCGAGCGAGCCGTGCTCCTGGATGAGCGACTTCGCGCCCTTCTCGCCGATGCCGGGCACGCCGGGGATGTTGTCGATCGAGTCGCCCATCAGGGCCAGCACGTCGGCCACCTTCTCCGGCGGGACGCCGAAGTCCTCCTCCACGTCCTTGGGGCCGTAAAGCTTGGTGCGGCCGGTGTGGTAGAGGGCGACGCGGGGCTCGACGAGCTGCATGAGGTCCTTGTCGGCGGAGACGATCACCACGTCGTACCCGGCCTCGGCGGCGCGGCAGGAGAGCGAGCCGAGGACGTCGTCGGCCTCGTAGCCCTGGAGCTCCAGGACCGGGATGCGGTAGGCCTCCAGGACGCGGCGGATCCAGGGCATCTGGCTCCGGAGGTCCTCGGGCATGGGCGCGCGGTTGGCCTTGTAGTCCTCGAACTTCTCGTTGCGAAAGGTCTTGCCCACGTCGAGCGCCACGCCGAGAAGGTCGGGCTGGTCCTCGCGCAGGAGCTTGCGCAGCATGGTGACGAAGCCGTAGACCGCGTTCGTCGGCTCCCCGCGGGAGTTGGAGAGGTTGCGGATGGCATAGAACGCGCGGAAGATGTTCGAGTACCCGTCGATCAGGAAGAGGCGTGGACGGGCGGAAGCTTCGGTATTGTCGGCCATGGCCGGGACATTCTATGAGAGAGAAAGGAGATCGACATGAGCTGGCTCGCATGGATCGTGCTGGGCCTGATCGCCGGAGGCGTCGCCAAGATGATGATGCCGGGCAAGGACCCGGGCGGCTGCGTCGTGACGATGGTGATCGGCATCGTGGGCGCGCTGCTCGGCGGATGGCTGTCGACGCTGCTCGGTTTCGGCGGATTGGGCGGAGACCTGGACTGGCGGAACCTGGTGATCGCAGTCCTGGGCTCGATCGTCCTGCTGGCGATCTGGAGGCTGGTGAAGGGCTCGGGGCGCCGCTGAGCCTGAGCGGTGCTACTATGCGGGGTGACGGCTAAAGGAGGCTCGCCATGAAACCAGGGTTCCGTGTTTCGGCGTCGTTCCTTCTCTTCCTTCTCCTCTGCGGTCTGCTCCCCCTCGCGGTCGCCGGCTGCGCCGGTTCCGCGGACGCAAGCCCGATGAAGGTGACACACTACTACGCGGCCGGCTGCGGGGAGTGCGAGCAGAACAAGGCGCTGGTGGCGTCGCTGGAAAAGGACTTCCCGGGGCAGGTCAGCGTGGAGCATCTGGACGCGAAGGCGCCCGATTCGGTCAAAACGGTCAGCATGCTCGGGTTCAGGGACCAAGGTCTCGTGATCCGCTCGCGCCGCGGCGCCGTGCTCTGGAAGGCCTCGAGTCACAATCTGAAGATGGACGAGGTCCGGGAGCAGATCAAGGGCCTGATCGCCCACCAGCAGGCGTCGATGTAGTCATCCTTCCCGGCGGGCCTGGCCGAGCAGATGGCCCGCCTCGGGGAGGATCAGCGCTTCCATGGCGAGCGCGACGGCCTTGGTCGAGCCGGGCAGGAGGAACACGGCGCGGCCGGTGGCGAGACCGGCGGTGGCGCGGCTCAGCATGGCCGCGGAGCCCACCTGCTGCCAGGAGAGCATCCGGAACAGCTCGCTGAAGCCGTCGATCCGGCTCTCCAGAAGCGGCTCGACCGCGTCGAGCGTCACATCCCGCGGCGAGAAGCCGGTCCCTCCCGTAAGAACCACCACGTCCACGGCGTCTGATCTCAGGAGCTCGCTCACGGCGCGGCGGATGGCCGCCACGTCGTCCGGGACGATCCGCGAGGACTCGACCCGGTGGCCTGCTCCGCGGGCCAGGTCGGCGAGGGTCCGGCCGCTCGTGTCGTCCTCGGCCGTCCGCGTGTCGCTGACGGTCACGAAGGCGAACCCGAGGACGGCCGGCGCGGCCCGGCGATGCTGCTCGACACTCATGGGCGGGAGCCTAGCACCGACTGTCCGGTTCTGGGACGCGGACGTTCCGCGAGCGGACACCTTCATGCTGAGACAGAGCGCGTACGAGATGCACAACTCTTTCAATCTCAACAACTTTTCGCGGCCTGCAACCTATGGCACGCCGGCTGCGTAGTAGGGGCGCATGGACAAGCCAAGGACTGGATACGCCGAGAAACGCCGTTTGCGCCGCACCCTCATGCTGGTGGCCGCCGTCGTGGCCATCGCATTGGTCACCCTTGCCATTCGCCGGATCGAGCCGGCGGCTCCGCCGGTCGAGAAGGAAACCCTCTGGATTGAAAGCGTCCAGCGCGGCGAGATGCTGCGCGAGGTCCGCGGCCCGGGCAACCTGGTGCCGGTGGACGTCCGCGTCATCTCGGCGCCGGTCGAAGGCCGCGTCGAGCGCATCCCGGCCCTGCCGGGCGCCCAGGTGCAGGCCGACACCGTGCTGCTGGAGCTGACCGATCCCCAGGTCCAGCAGGCCGCACTCGAGGCGGAGTCGCAGCTCCGCGCGGCCGAGGCCGACTACCTGAACCTCAAGGCCCAGTTGGAGAGCCAGACGCTGAGCCAGCAGGCCCAGGTCAGCTCCTCCAAGTCCCTGGCCGAGGAGGCCCGGCTGCAGGCCGACGCCGACGAGGTGCTCGCCAAGGACGGCCTGATCCCCGATATCAACCTGAAGCGCTCGCGGCTGCGCGCCACGCAGTCGGAGAAGCAGAGCCGCATCGAGACCGAGCGCTACACCCAGAGCCAGCAGTCCACGAAGGCCCAGCTCGCCGCCCAGCGCGCCCGGGTCGACCAGATGCGGGCCATGTACGAGCTGCGCCAGCGCCAGGTCGAGTCGCTCAAGGTGCGGGCCGGCATCGCCGGCGTGCTCCAGGAGCTGCCGATGCAGGTGGGCCAGCGGGTCACCCCCGGCACCACGCTCGCCCGGGTGGCGCGGCCGGAGAACCTGAAGGCCGAGCTGCGCATCCCGGAGGCCCAGGCGCGCGACGTGGCGCGGGGCCTGCCGGCCACGATCGACACCCGCAACGGCATCGTCCGCGGGCACGTGGACCGCGTGGCGCCGTCGGCCACCGAGGGCAGCGTCATCGTGGACGTGTTCTTCGACCAGCCGCTGCCGCGCGGCGCCCGTCCCAACCAGTCGGTGGACGGCACCGTGCAGATCGAGCGTCTGCCCAACGTGGTGTTCGTGGGACGCCCGGCGATCGGCCAGGCCAACCAGACCATCCAGCTCTTCAAGGTGACCAAGGACGGCAAGGAGGCCAACCGGGTCACGGTGAAGCTGGGACGGTCGTCGGTGAACACCATCGAGGTCCTGAGCGGCCTGCAGCCCGGAGACCAGGTGATCCTCTCGGACACTTCGGCCCAGAACAATTACGACCGCATCCGTCTTGAGTGATTTCACATACCGTCACCGCCGCACAACGGCTGAAGAGACCTGAGGAGGAATCATGAGCGCATCGACCGACTCCCTCATCCACCTGGACGGCGTGACCAAGGTCTTCCTGACCGACGAGGTCGAGACCCACGCCCTGTCCGGGATCCACCTGGAGATCCGCAACGGCGAGTACGTCTCCATCGCCGGCCCGTCCGGCTGCGGCAAGACCACGCTGCTGTCGATCCTCGGCCTGCTCGACACGCCGAGCGAGGGCAAGTACATCCTGAACACGAAGGAGGTCTCGGACCTCTCGTTCTCCGAGCGGGCCCGCATCCGCAACCAGGAGATCGGCTTCATCTTCCAGGCGTTCAACCTGATCGGCGACCTGACGGTCTACGAAAACGTCGAGCTGCCGCTGACCTACCGGGGCATGCCTGCCAAGGAGCGCAAGGAGCGCGTCCAGGAGGCTCTCGAGCGGGTCGGCATGTCGCACCGCATGAAGCACTACCCGTCGCAGCTCTCGGGCGGTCAGCAGCAGCGCGTGGCCGTGGCCCGCGCCGTGGTCGGCAAGCCGTCGATCCTGCTCGCCGACGAGCCCACCGGCAACCTCGACTCGCGCAACAGCGAATCGGTCATGGAGCTGCTGGAGGAGCTGCACAAGGAAGGGGCCACGATCTGCATGGTCACCCACGACCCGCGCTTCGCGCGCTACGCCGGCCGTTCCATCCACCTCTTCGACGGCCGTGTCGTCGAGGAGGAGCAGGGGATGCAGCGGCAGATCGAGCAGCGCGAGCTCGAGCAGCGCGGCTTCGCCGTTTAGGCTTGATGCTAGTATCGGAGGCGGCCGTCGGGCGCACGGCAGCCTCCGCTTTTTTGTAGAGTGGTGCCGATGACTGGAACCACTCCACGTCCCCGCGTCCTCATCGCCGACGACCAGCGCGAGATCCGCGAGGCGCTCCGCCTGCTGCTCAAGAGCGAGGGCTTCGAGACCGAGACCGCCGCCTCGCCGGCCGAGGTCATCCAGGCCGTCACCACCCGCGAGCTCGACGCGGTCCTCATGGACCTCAACTACACGCGCGACACGACCTCGGGCAAGGAAGGGCTCGACCTCCTGGCCCGCCTGCGGTCGATCGACGCGACGCTGCCGGTCGTCGTCATCACCGCCTGGGCCACGGTCAGCCTCGCGGTCGAGGTCATGCGCCAGGGCGCCCGCGACTTCGTCGAGAAGCCCTGGGACAACGCGCGCCTGCTCTCGATCCTCCGCACCCAGGTCGAGCTCGGCCGCGCTCTGCGCCGCGGCGAGCGCCTCGAAGCCGAGAACGAGCTGCTGCGCCAGGACTCGCGCTCCACCCTGATCGCCCAGTCGCCCGAGATGCGCCCGGTCCTGGAGCTCATCGAGCGGGTCGGGCCGTCCGAGGCGAACGTGCTCGTCACCGGCGAGAACGGCACGGGCAAGGGAGTGGTGGCGCGGGCCATCCACGCCGTCTCCTCCCGCGCCGGCCGGCCGCTGGTGACGGTCAACACCGGCGGCCTCTCGGAGACGGTCTTCGAGAGCGAGCTGTTCGGCCACGTGCGCGGCGCCTTCACCGACGCCAAGACCGACCGGGTCGGCCGCTTCGAGCTGGCCGACGGCGGCATCCTGTTCCTCGACGAGATCGCCAACATCTCGCTCTCGCAGCAGGCCAAGCTCCTGCGCGTCCTGGAGACCGGCGAGCTCGAGCGCGTCGGGTCCTCGCGCACCCGGCGGGTCGACGTGCGCGTCCTCTCCGCCACGAACGCCAGCCTCCGCGAGGAGGTGGCGGCCGGCCGGTTCCGGCAGGATCTCCTGTTCCGGCTCAACACGGTGGAGATCCCGATCCCGCCGCTGCGCTCGCGGCGGGCCGACGTCGTGCCGCTCGCCGAGCACTTCCTGGCCCAGCACGCCCGGCGCTACCGCAAAGCGCTGCGCGGTTTCGAGGAAGGGGCGCTGGAGGCGCTGCTCGCCCATGCCTGGCCGGGCAACGTCCGCGAGCTCGACCACGCCGTCGAGCGGGGGGTGCTCATGGCGGCCGGCGACCGGGTGCGGGCGCGCGACCTCGGCCTCCAGCCCGCGGCGCTACCGGGAGCCACGACGCTCGAAGCGCTCCCTCTCGAAGAGGTCGAGCGCGTGCTGATCCAGAAGGCGCTCGCGCGCTACGGCGGCAACGTCAGTCAGGCCGCGCAGGCGCTCGGCCTGTCGCGGAGCGCGCTCTACCGGCGCCTGGAGAAGCATGGACTCTAGTCCGGCGCGCCGGCCGCCGCGCCGCCTCCCCGTCCTGTCCTTCGAGCTTCGCATTCTGCTCCTGGCGCTGGCCGTCGGCCTGCCGGCCACCGCGGCGGCGGTCCTGCTGCTCTGGCTCGGCCCCTACAGCGACCGGGCGCGCTGGGTCTTCTCTCTCTCCCTCCTCTTCGCTTGGTGGGCGCTCGCGGGCGGTCTCCTTCAGCGCGTAGTCCGGCCGCTCCAGACGCTGTCGAACCTCCTCCAGGCGGTGCGCGAGGGGGACTTCTCGCAGCGCGCCCGCCTCCCTCCGCCGACCGGCCCCGGCGGTCTCGGAGAGATGGAAGCGCTCGACGCTCTCGGCCAGGTGATGCTGGAGGTCAACGCCATCGGCGAGACGCTGCGGGAGAACCGGCTGGGCGCGGTCGAGGCCACGGCTCTGCTCCACCGGATGATCGAGGAGGTGGACGTGGCGGTGTTCGCGCTGGACGACCAGTCGCGCCTGCAGGTGGTGAACCGGGCCGGCGGCCGCCTGCTGGGCGAGCCCGAGGAGCGCCTGCTCGGCCGCTCGGCCGCGGACCTCGGGCTGGCGGACGTGCTGACCGAGGGCCCGGCGCGGCGGATCGTGGCGAAGACGTTCCCGGGCGGCTTCGGCCGCTGGGAGATCCGCCGCAGCGCCTTCCGGGAGCGCGGGCTGCCGCACTCGCTGCTGGTCATCTCGGACCTGACCGAGACGCTCCGGGAAGAGGAGCGCCAGGCCTGGAAGCGCCTGCTCCGGGTGCTCGGCCACGAGCTCAACAACTCGCTGGCGCCGATCCGCTCCATGGCCTCGACGCTGGCCGGCCTGCTCGCCCGCCGGCCGCGGCCCGGCGACTGGGAGGAGGACATGCAGAGCGGCCTGGAGGTGATCGGCAACCGCGCCGAGGCGCTGAGCCGGTTCATGGCCGCCTATGCCCGGCTCGCCCGGCTGCCCGAGCCCCGCTTGGCGCCGCTGGAGCTGTCCGCCCTGATCCGCCGGGTCGCCGCGCTCGAAAACCGCCTGCCGGTCTACGTGGAGAAGGGTCAGGCCGTCACCCTCCGGGGCGACGCGGACCAGTTGGAGCAGCTCCTGATCAACCTGGTGCGCAACGCCGTGGACGCGGCCCTGGAAAATCACGGC
>JBEQUE010000194.1:0-61200 GCA_040349255.1 Acidobacteriota bacterium
GGGCCTCAGACCCCCCTGGACAGCTCCACGGTCTCCAGCCCGTAGCGCAGCACCACCCGGGAGCCGTCGGCCAGCAGCAGGCCGAGGTCCGAGTACTTCGCCAGGAGCTCGCGCCCCTGCGGGCTCTGGGCCGAGAGGCGGGCCTCCGGAACCATGCCTTCGAGCCCCTTCTGCACCCAGACGTCGCCGTTGTTCAGCTCGGTCCAGACGAACTCCCGGCCGGCGACCTTGCTGGTGGTCTCCGGCAGGACCAGCGGCGCCTCATCCTGCACGGTCACGACGGCGGTCCCCTCCTGGCTCGTGGCGAGCGGCAGGTGGGGATCTCCGACGACGACCAGGCTGAGGACGAAGGCGAGACCCATGGCCGCGCCCGTCCGCAGAACCGGATGCGTGGCGAGACCGAAGACGGACGACAGAAAATCCCGCACCGGAGTGTGAGGGCGGCTGGCAGCCGCCACCTCGGCGCGGACCCTGACGGAGAGACCTGCCGGCGGCGTGGAGCGTTCCAGCCTCCACACCGCGCTGACCGTATGCTTCATGGACTGGTAGCGGTCGCGGCAGTCCTCGCACGAGGCGAGGTGGGACTGGATCTCCCGCGACTCCTGGAAGCCGACCTCTCCGTCCAGATGAGCGGATAGCTGTTCGGACGTTAGATGGCGATTCATTTCAAGTCTCCAAAAGGGAGCGGAGTTGCTCGCGTCCGCGTGCGATCCGCGAGCGCACCGTCCCGATCCTGACACCCAGAACTTCGGCGATTTCCTCGTAGGAGAGCCCCTCGATGTCCCGCAGGACCACGACCTCCCGGAACACCTGCGGCAGGCAGGTCAGAGCCTGCTCGACGCGGCGTTTCTCGTCGGCGGCGACCGCCAGCTCCTCCGGCCCGCGGGCCGGATCGGCGTAGACGGCGACGCCTTCGCCCGGCTCCTCGCCGATCGGCTGCGTCGGCGGGTGCCAGCGGGACAACCGGTCGCGGCAGTGGTTCACCGCGATCCGGAAGATCCAGGTCTTCAGGGTGGAACGACCCCCGAAGCTCCCCAGATGCCGGTAGACGCGGAGGAAGATCTCCTGCGTCAGGTCGGCCGCCTCCTCCCGGTTGCCCGAGAGGCGCAAGGCCAGGTTGTAGACCATCTCCTCGAACCTCGCGTAGACCTGGTCGAACGCTCCGGCGTCGCCGTAGCGATGCCGTTCGACCAGCTCGAGGTCGAGATCCAGGTCACGAACGACTGCGGAAACCGTGGCTACCCCCACCGGGTCCTCCCAGGATGCTCACGGGCATCCTTTCTATAGTACTTAGACGGCCCAGACCCGAAAAAGTTCCCGCTCGCAGAAGAGGGCCTCGCAAATCCTACACCGGAAAATACGGAAAAAGGCGGCCCAAGCCGTCGGCCCTATCTGGCGGTGCGGGTGGCGGGGCCTTCGGTGTCCTCGCCGTAGTAGGCGAGCAGGCCCTGGACGATCGCCTCGGAGATCTTCTGCCGGTAGGCGCGGGTCTGCACCAGGCGGCGGTCCTCGTCGTTGGCGAGGTTGCAGACCTCCAGCAGCATCTTGGCGGGGATGGCGTTGTAGCGCAGCACGGCCGGCACCCATTCGCTCTTGTTGCGGATGATCCGGTCGCGCACCGGCTTGAACGGATGGACCTGGAGGCCGCCGGCGTGGAAGGCGGCGATGACCTCCTTCGCCAGCTCGCGCGAGAGGCCCTCGCTCTCCACCCGCTGCTCGCGCGGGAAGCTGACCAGCGGGCTCTCCTGCACCTCCTTGCGCGAGGTGTAGACCGCGCCCGACTTGCCGTACTTGCCGTCGAGCTTGTCCGCCGCCGGGATGTAGGCCATGGCGCCGCGCAGCGAGGGGTGGAGCGAGTCGGCGTGGATCGACAGGAACACCACCTTCTGCGGGTCGTTGCTCTTCGCGGTGGTCTTCCGGTAGAGGCTGTTGGCGAGGTACCAGCGCAGGTTGGTGCCCACGCGGGCGTCCTCGATCGCGTAGGGCGGCGTGGTCAGCACCCGGTGGCCGCGGGAGAACGGCAGCACGTCCGCCTCCTTGACCTGGAACTGCTGGCCGTCCTGGGTGGTGACGATCACGGTCGCCGCGGTGCGCGTCTCCAGCACCCGCTTGACCCGCATCGCGATGTCGTAGACGTAGAGGCTCTCCCAGACGCCGCCCATGGTGGCGCCCGAGTCCGCGCCGCCGTGGCCGGCGTCCACGATCACCGTGATCCCGGTCAGGCCCTGCGCCTTGACCTGGTTGCTGAACTGGGCGCTGGCCCGCAGGTCGGCCTCGTACTCCACGCGCCGCGGATCGCCCTCGGGCAGGAACTCGGGCTGCAGCACGTCGAACGGGATCTTGACCCGGTAGCCGATCGGGATGTCGGTCACGTCCACGACCCCGCTGCGCTCGGCGATCTCCGCCGCGAGCTGGTTCACGTCCGGACCATGGACGCGGCCGGTGAAGCGGACGACCACGCTCGAGTAGAGCGCCTCGCCCGGCCGCAGGCGGTAGATCGCGTACTCGCCCCGGTCGTCCTTGCCATAGTCGAGGTGGTAGGGCTTCTCCGGCACCGGCAGCACGGCCTTGAACGCCGGCCGGAGCAGCTCGGACGGGATCACCACGGCCGTGCCGCGGGAGACGTCGTCGTCGAGCAGCTCGTTGTACTCGCGGATGGCGCGGAAGTTCTCGCCCGTGCCGGTGAACCAGAGCGAGAGCTGCCACAGGCTCTCCCGCCCCATGGCGCCGACGCCGCGCGCCTCGTGGCGCCAGCCGTCCGCCTGCCCCTTGTCGCCCGGGAACAGCGCCTGCACCAGCTTCAAGTGCCACTCGTTCGAGAGCAGGTCGAAGGGGATGCGATAGCGCATGCCCGCCTGGAGCACGGTCGAGCCGCTCGCAGTATTCGCGGAATTCGCGGAATTCGCGGTATTCGCGGTATTCGCGGTATTCGCCTCCAGAACCTGCGGCGACAGCCGGTCGTCCCCGCACAGCCGGCGGGTGAAGGCGAGGAGGCCCTCCCCCTTGCGCGGCACGGCCTCCAGGAAGATGCCGTCCTTCTCGGTGATCGACGCGGTGAGGCCGTCCCCGATCGAAACCCGGAGGGAGCGGCTCGCCGCCGGGATCACCGGATCGAACGCCGCCGGAGCCGACGCGGGGAGGGCGGCGAGGATGCCGACGGCGGCGATCGCAGCCAGAAGCTTCAAGAGGCTACCGCCTCCCGGAACGTGGGAGCCACCACCCACCCCGCCTGGCGCTCGAACGCCCGCGCCGCCCGGAAGACCGTGGCCTCGTCGAAGCTCCGCCCGAGGATCTGGAGCGACAGCGGCAGCCCCTGGTCGTCGAACCCCGACGGCACCGCCACCGCCGGCAGGCCGGTGAGCGAGGCCGGGGTGGTGAAGACGTCCGACAGGTACATGGCCAGCGGATCGTCGACCTTCTCGCCGAGCCTGAACGCCGCGCCCGGCGTCGTGGGAGTCACCACCACGTCGGCCTTCTCCAGGGCGGCGTCGAGCTCCCGGCGCATCCGGTCGAGCACGCCGCGCGCCCTGCCGTAGTAGGCCTCGTGGTAGCCGGCCGACAGCGCGAAGGTGCCGAGCAGGATCCGGCGCTTGACCTCCGGGCCGAAGCCCTGGCTGCGGCTGTCCAGATAGAGATCGGGAAGGCTGTCGGCCGTCTCGGCGCGGCGGCCGTAGCGCACGCCGTCGAACCGCGCGAGGTTGGCGCTCGCCTCGGACATGGCGACCACGTAGTAGACGGCCACCGACGCGTCCAGGCTGGGGACCTCGACCTCGACCAGCTCGGCGCCGGCCGCGGCGAGGCGGTCGAGCGACGCCTTCCAGACCCGGGCGCTCGCCGGATCGAAGGCCGAGGCATCCAGGTTCGAAATCACGCCGACGCGCAGCCCTTCAATCCCATCCTCGATGCCGGCAAGGTAATCGCCAACCGGCCGGGTCGAGCAGGTGGAGTCGTTCGGATCGGGGCCGGCGAGCACGGACGTGGCGAGGGCCGCGTCGCGGACGGTCCGCGCCACCGGGCCGATCTGGTCCGTGGACGACGCGAACGCCACCAGGCCGTGGCGCGACACCCGGCCCCAGGTGGGCTTGACGCCGACCAGCCCGCACAGGGCGGCCGGCTGGCGGACCGAGCCGCCGGTGTCCGAGCCGATGCCGAGCGCCGCGCTGCCGGCGGCCACGGCTGCGGCCGGACCGCCGCTCGACCCGCCCGGCACGCGCGACAGGTCCCAGGGGTTGCGGGTGACCTGCCAGGCGGAGCTCTCGCACGACGAGCCCATGGCGAATTCATCCATGTTGGCCCGGCCGAGCAGCACCGCGCCCGCATCCAGGAGCTTCCGGACGGCGGTCGCCGTGTACGGGGCCACGTAGCCGGAGAGGATCCGCGACGCGCAGGTGAGCGGCCATCCCGCCACGCTCAGGTTGTCCTTGAGCGCGACCGGCACGCCCGCGAGAGGCCCGATCGGATCCCGATCGATCGCGGCGGCGCGCTGGCGCGCCTCGTCCGCGAACAGCTCCAGCCAGGCGTGGATCAACGGCTCGACCCGGGCGGTGCGGGCCAGGAAGGAGTCGACCACCTCGACGGCCGAGACCTCCCGCGCCACGACCCGGCGGCCGATCTCCTCCGCGGGGAGCTCCCAGAGCTCAGGCATCGCCTTTCACCCCGGGCACAAGGAGGAAGCCGTCGAGGGAGGCCGGCGCGTTGGCGAGGAAGTCGCCGCGCGGGAGGCAGTCCTGAGCCGTGTCCTCGGCTTCGCGCGCTTCGAGGACCGGCTCTCCTTCGGACGAAGTCCCGAACCGCTGGAGCTGGTCGATGTAGTCGACGATCTTCCCGAGCTGCCCGACGAAGACAGCCTCCTCCTCCGGGGTGAAACGGAGCCGGGCCAGCGCGGCGATTTTCCTTACTTCTTCGAGGGTTAGTGCCATGGCCTTGAAGTGACAGTTTAGCCCTGCCGGCCTGGCAAAGCAAACCGGAGGCCAGGTCTTCTAGCGCAGGCTCACCGGCCGGGTCAGCACCGTGCCCTTGAGCCCGCGCCGGAGGCTCACCTCGACCGCTCCGCCCTTCTCCGGCGCGGCGGCGGGGTCGATGGTGACGATGTAGTGGCCCGAGATGGCCCTCGCCAGGAACTTGGTGGCGAGCCCAGGGAAAAGGTTGGTCTTCGCGTAGGAGCCGCCCGTGGCGCTGGCGACCGCTTCGAGCCCCACCTCGAGCGAGTGGCTGTCGGCGCTGGTGACGTCGAGCGTGAACACCGCGACCCGGGCGCGGCGCAGGGCGCGCACGGCCGGCGCGAAGGCCGGCTTCATGTGCACGCCCAGCGAGCTGAAGGTGCCCATGCCCCAGCCCAGGAAGACCATCACCTTCTCGCCCGGCAAGGCCTGGAGCGCCTCGGCCGTGACTTCCAGGCCGCGTTCGGTCGAAGCGGCGTCCTTCGCCTTCCCGGGATCGAAGGACGGAGCCAGGGAGACCTCGCCGCTCCCGGCGCCCATCTCCGAATCGCCCCAGAGCATTCCCCGGTCAACGGCCTCGAACACGGCCTCGCGGTCGGCGGTGAAGTCCTGCCGCAGATGGAGGTGCGAATCGAAAGAGACCACCGCCATGCGGTCCGCGGGGTCGAGGGTCGTCAGCAGATCCTCGGTGTAGGGCCGGAGCCGGAGCTGGCCGCTGATCCGGGTCGGCTCGAGGTCGGCCTGGACGAAGAAGACGACCAGCTTGCCCGCCGCCTCGCGCGGCGCCGCGGCCTCCGGCGTCGCGCTTTCCTCCCCGAGGTTGGCCGGCGGGCCGGCGGGCCCGGTGAGGACGGCGGGCTCGGCGTCGCCGGCCCCGACCCAGTCCACCGCCAGCACCGGCACCGCCTTGCCGCCGACACGGACGCGGAAGTCCTCGGGCCCCAGGTCCGGGAGCGGCTCGCCGAGGCCGTTCACGACGCGGACGGTCATCGAGAGGATCGAGACCGTGATCTCGTCGTCGAACGGCTCCCCGACGGGAGGCTCCGGAGGGGCCTGGGCCAGACCGAGAAGCCCGAGGAGACTGAGCGCGCCCGGGAGCAGCAGCATGACCCTGGCGAGTGTAGCATCCGCCCATGCCCGTCCACTCCTTCCGCCTCCTCCTCCATCAGCCGGCGGTCCGCGCCCTGATCGCGGCGGCGGAAGGCGTCGAGCTGCACCTGGTCGGCGGAGTGCTGCGCGACCGCGCCCTGGGCCTGCCGGTCCACGACTTCGACGCCGTGGTCGCCGGCCGCGGCCGGGAGATCTCCGAGCGCCTCGCCGAAACCCTGCCGGCGCGGCTCGTCCTGCTCGGCGGGAAGGAGTTCGCCGCCTACCGGCTGGTCGGCCTCGCCGGAAATACGGATGTGGTGGACATCTGGGACCGCGCCGGCACCACCCTCCATCAGGACCTCGCGCGCCGCGACTTCACCGTCAACTCCTTTGCCTTCGATCTCCGAACCCAGGAGGTCTCCGACCCGTTCAACGGCCTCGGCGACCTGGGCCGGAAGATCCTGCGCGCCACCACGCCGGAGAGCTTCACGGGCGACCCGCTGCGCGTGCTCCGGCTGCCGCGCCTCCTCCTCCGCCTGCCCGGCTTCGCCGTGGAGCCGGACACGGTCGGCCTCGCCCGCAAGTCCTCGCCGGGCCTGGCGGGCATCGCCTCCGAGCGCGTGCGCGAGGAGCTTCTACTCCTCTTCGATCATCCGGACGCCGCCCGCGGTCTGACCCTCCTTCTGGAATTGGACCTCTACCCCGGCCTCTGGCTCGGCCGGCCAGGCGAGGCGGGACCGCCGGGCCTGGCCCTCGCGGAGCTCGAAGCTCTGCCGTCGATCATCCGCGAGCTCCGGAGCCACGCACCTTCGGCCTCCGTGGACGCCCGGGCCGCGCGCCTGGCCGCGCTTTTCGCCAATCTGCCCGGAGACCGTCCGCTCGACGCCCTGGAGCGTTTCCAGGACGCGGGCTACCTGACCCGCTCCCTGGCCCAGGACGCGGCCCGCCTGCTCCGGCTCGCCGGCCTGCCCGAGGACGACCTCGGGCGGCGCCGGTTCCTCCATCAGACCGGAGCGCTGTGGGCCACGGCCGCCTGCTTCCTGGCGGCCCGCGCGGCGGCCCACGGCCGGCGCTGGCGGCACGCGCTCCCCCATCTCGCCGAGCTCGCCCGGCGCGAAGGAGAAACCCTTTTCGATCCACCGCGCCTCCTCGACGGCGCCGAGGTCCAGGCCCTCCTCGGCCTCTCTCCCGGACCGGACGTGGGCCGCGCTCTGCACGCCGTGCGGGAGGCGCAGGTGGACGGCCGGATCAAAACGAAGGAAGATGCGATCGCGCTCCTGAAAGGAAGGTGAGAACATGGGATTTCCCAGGCCCGAGGAAGCCGCGCCTTACTATTTCAAATACATGAACCGGATCCAGACCGACAACGTCGTCGGCGTCCTCCAGAGCCAGTTCGACGAAACCGTCGCCTTCCTGTCCGGCATCACCGAGGAGCAATCCCTTCACCGATACGCGCCGGACAAGTGGAGCGTCCGCCAGGTGCTCAGCCACGTGAACGACGCCGAGCGCGTGTTCCTGTTCCGGGCCTTCTGGTTCGGCCGCGGCTTCGAGAGCCCGCTGCCGAGCTTCGACGAGAAGATCAGCGCGAGCGCGGCGCGGGCCGACGACCTCTCCTGGGCCAGCCACGTCGCGGAGTTCAAGGGCACCCGGCTGTCGACGCTGACCTTCTTCTTCAACCTGTCGTCCGAGGCCTGGACGCGCCGGGGAGTCGCCAGCGGGTACCCCTTCACCGTGAACGCGACGGCCTACATCATCGCCGGCCACCTCGCGCACCACGTCGCGATCCTGCAGGAGCGATATCTCTAGTCCGGCGTCGCGACTTCTCCTCTCGTCGTCGCGACCCGGGCTCTCGGCGTCGCGACCCAAGCCTTCGTCGTCGCGACTCATCGCGAGATCGTCGCGACTACCCCGTTCAGCGTCGCGACTTCATCGCGAGTCGTCGCAACCCAAGGCTTCATCATCGCGACCAAGATATCAAACGTCGCGACTGGAGCGCCTTTCATCTCGACTCATCTCCAGATCATCTCGACTCATCCCTTCAACGTCGCGACTTCCTCTCAAGTCGTCGCGACTCCAGGCTTCGACGTCGCGACATGGCCGTCCGGCATCGCGACTCGAAGAGTCTTTGTCGCGACTATTCCCTTCGGCGTCGCGACTTGCCCGCTCGACGAAGCTCACGCCTGCATCTCCGGCTCGGTAATGTCGGCGATCGGCCCGGGCAGGATGCCCTTCTCGACGTAGACCGGCCGCACCTCCTCCCGCAGCCGTGGGAGGAGGCGCGCGAACCAGAGCGCGCCGAGGATGCAGCCGACGCCGCCCGCGAGCAGCGTGCCGGGCGTGCCGATCCGATCCGCGAGCGCGCCGGCCAGCAGGCTCCCGAACGGCGCCGTGCCCATGAAGGCCATGGTGTAGAAGCTCATCACCCGGCCGCGCTTGTCGTCCTCGACCAGGGTCTGGATCAGCGTGTTGCTCGACGCCATCTGCATCATGAAGCCGAGGCCGGTCGCGAGGAGCAGAGGCAGCGCGAGCCACATCGAGCGCGCCAGCGAGACCCCGATCAGACCGATGCCGAAGACGCCGGCCATGATCGGCACCAGCTTGCCGAGCCCGAGCACCGACCGGCGGGAGGCCAGGAACAGCGCACCGGCGAGCGCCCCGACTCCCGACGCCGCCATCAGGAAGCCCAGCGTATGCGGGCCGCCATGCAGAACGCTCGCGGCGAAGTCGGGCATCAGCACCGTGTACGGCATGCCCACCAGGCTCACCAGGGCGAGCAGGAGCAGGATGCTGCGGATGGGCCGCGAGGCGGCAACATAGCGCCATCCTTCGAGGAGCTTCTCCAGGACGCGCTCCTCTCTCGCCGCCCGCCGCGGCCGGGCCGGGATCCGCATGAGGACGAGGGAGATCACGACCGCGACGTAGCTCACCGCGTCCCAGAAGAAGCACCACCCTTCGCCCACCGCCGCGATCAGGCCGCCGCCGATCGACGGTCCCAGGAGACGCGCCGCGTTGACCATGGACGAGTTGAGTGCGATGGCGTTGCTCAGGTCCTCCCGGCTGTCGATCATCTCGACGAGGAAGGCCTGGCGTCCCGGCATGTCGAACGCGTTGATGACGCCCTGGAACACGCTGAGAGCCACGATGTGCCAGATCCGGATGACTCCGCCGAGCGCCAGCGCAGCCAGGGCCGCGGACTGGAGCATGGCGAGCACCTGGGTCACGACCAGCAGCCGGTGGCGGTTCCAGCGGTCCACGAGCACCCCGGCGAACGGAGCGAGGACGAACGACGGGATCTGCCCGGCGAAGCCGACCACACCCAGGAGGAGCGTCGAATGAGTGAGCCGGAAGACCAGCCAGCTCGTGGCGATCCGGGTCATCCAGGTGCCGATGAGCGAGAGGCTCTGACCGCTGAAGAAGAGCCGGTAGTTCCGGTGGCGCAGGGCGCGGACCATGAAGGCGCCCGGCTTCATGGGTGGAGGCTCCTCATGGAGCCGCACTCTACAGCCCGCGACGAGCCGGTCTCAACAAAGAGGGGCACAACGGGTCTCCTCTATCTGGCAGAAGGCCGACGTGTGAAAACCACGAGAGGAGCGCCATGGGCATCAGCAGGGACGTGCGAATCAAGGAGATCGACGGAGAGACCTTCAAGCTCGTGATCCAGACCGTCCACGAGATGCCGTCGGGGACCGTCTGGGCCAACACCGCGGTCCACGATCAGGTCTTCGCCAGGCGGATCGGCGGAGTCCGGTTCCTGAAGACGGCTCCGCCCGGCGATTCACCCGAAGACCTGGTGGAGCTCGGCGAGCTTGCCGCCGCCATGGCCTGGAAGTCGCCCTTGAGCGGCCTGCCCGCGGACGGCGAGAAGACCGTTGTCTACTGCCCGGGAGGCCTGCCCACCCCCGAGCAGATGGCCGAAATCCTGTCCTACCACCTGGAAGAGGCCACGAAGGCCGACCCGGGAATCACCTTCGGCCCCGACATCAACTGCAACGAGGTCGTGATGCAGCGGCTGGCCGACATCCATCGGATGGGCGACCACGTCTCCGGCCTGCTCTCCGGCAAGGGTGGGCTGTCCATCGACGGCCAGGGCTACACGGCCCGGGGTCTCGAGGCCGCCCTGGTCGCGGCAGCCCAGCGGCTCGGCTGGGATCTTTCGAAGATGAGAGCGGTGATCCAGGGTTTCGGCGCCGTCGGGGCGCACACGGCAAGGAATTTAAGGCGGCACGGGGTGGCGATTCACGCAGCGAGCACGGTCCACGGCGCTCTCGTCTCCGAGACGAGCGAAGGCCTCGACGTCGAGGAGCTCTTCGCGGACTGGCTGGAGTGCCGGGAGCGGGGCCGCAGCGACGATGCTTTCAAAAAGTTCATGGCATCTCCTCCCCCAGGGTCCCGCGTGATCGACAAGAACGCCATCTGGACCGAGAAGGCCGAGATCTTCGTGCCCGCGGCGCGGACCGACGTCCTGGCGATGCCGGACGAGGTCGCTCACATGAGAGAGGCTGGCAACACGGGCGTCATGGATGTGACCCGCTTTGTCGAAGCCACGGGAGTAAAGGTAGTTATCGAGGGCGCCAACCACCCGGTGACCAATGCGGCGGAACGGCATCTGGAGAGCAACGGAGTCTTCATTCTTCCTGACTACATGGTCAACTGTGGTGGACTGATTGGCTGCTGGGCGGACTGGGTCTACAGGCGCGAGCTTCAAAGCGAGAACGGCCCGCGTTGGTATGACCAGCTCAACGAGAGCGTGCCGCGCCTCATCAGCAAGGTTGTCGGGGAAAACGTTCCGCGCGTCCTGGAAATCACCGCCATGAGTCCGCAGGGGATGAGGAGGGCCACGGAAGACCTGGCCCGCCGCCGACGCGAGGGGCTCATCAACCGATTCCGACAGGCGCCGGAGGAGGCTCGTCGTGACACCAGTGGACGGTCGTTTGCGAGACTCTGTCTGGATGGACTGCTGAACAGCGAGATCTAGATGAGCTTCCTGAAGCATATTCTTTCCAGAATTTTTGAGGGCTTCGACTCGGCTGTCGCCCATGTCGGCGGCCTCTCGGCCACCGGAATCGTCCTCGGGTTCGGCCTTCTCTGGCTCAAAGAGCGGCTCGGACTCACTCCCGACACTACGGCAGGAGTCTTGGTCGAACACCTCGGCATGGGCTTCATTGTTTCTGCGATCGCGGTGTTCGGATATGAATGGAAGGGGCACTCCAAGGCGAACAGAGAGCTCAGCCACCGCCTTCTGGATGCGCTTGCGGCTCAAGGAGAAGCGTCTCTCGATCATGGCTTGGCGCAGTTGATCGATCAGCGCAAGCTCCCCGAAGGCGCCCGCGACGTTGCAAAGCACTGCAAGACAGTCATCATGTCAATTTCCAAACTGCTGCAAGCGGGTGACCGGGTGACGGATCATTATGTGAACTTTGTATCCGGCCTCCTGCGGGCTGTCGTAAAACGCAACGCAGAGGCACTGGTGGATCTTCACCAGCGAGAGGATGAAGTTACCTTTCGCGTGCCTGCCAATGCCGCCGTGCTGGCCGACGACATCCTTGCGGAACAGATGAAAGCGATGAATCGCGGCGACTCCTACGACGTCGTCTCCGATCTGTCTTCCTGGGACGATAAGCTCCAGGATTTCTTCTATGCCACAAGGGATGCAGTACATAATGGCGTCACAGTAAGAAGGATCTTTAATCTGTTTCATATCGGTCGCGATCCATTAACCATCACCAAGACTATGAAGGTTCTCGAGCAGCACCTGAGCGCGACGAAAGAGTGGCAGGACTCGCGGAGGTGGGGGAAGGGTAAATATCAGGTCAAGGTGTTCAGTTCGATCGAGAGAAATGACAGCAAGGCGACGTCGGTCAGGGCTATTACTGAAGCAAACTTGAGAGAAATGCACTTTGGCATCTTCAATCTCAAGAGTCAACACGGCAAAGTTCAGAGAGTCCGGTTTCGAGTTACGGAGCCAGACCTCTCCGAGCTGCTCATCAGCCGCAATCCAGAAGAGATTCGAAGCGACATCAACTCCTTCGAGCTTCTTTGGAGATATTCCGCGGATCTTACCAAGGAAACGATTGACAAAGTTGCCGCCACGCTTGGCGCGAATCCCAAGGTGGCCAATCGCTCCTGAGGAGCTTCCTTGCCTGGCTTAAGCTTCCCCCAACTCGAACGCGACATCCTCGCCTTCTGGGAGCGCGAGCGCTGCTTCCAGCGGCTCGTGGAGAAGAACCGCGGCAAGCCGCCATGGTCGTTCCTCGACGGCCCCATCACGGCCAACAATCCCATGGGCGTCCATCACGGCTGGGGCCGGACCTACAAGGACCTCTACCAACGCTTCCATGCCATGACCGGACACGAGCTCCGGTATCAGAACGGTTTCGATTGCCAGGGGCTGTGGGTCGAAGTCGAGGTCGAGAAGGAGCTGGGGTTCAAGTCGAAGCGGGACATCGAGGAGTATGGGATCGCTCCGTTCGTCGAGAAGTGCAAGGAGCGGGTCCGCAAGTACGCGACGATCCAGACGGACCAGTCGATCCGGCTTGGATACTGGATGGACTGGGATAACTCCTACTACACGATGTCCGACGAGAACAACTACACCATCTGGCAGTTCCTCAAGCGCTGCCATCAACGCGGGTTCGTCTACCACGGCCTGGACTCGATGCCCTGGTGCCCGCGCTGCGGCACAGGGATCTCCCAGCATGAGATCTCCAACGAGGAACGGCCGGAGGTGGTCCACCGCTCCCCCACCGTCAAGTTCCCCCTGCGCGGCCGGCCCGGCGAGCTCCTCCTGGCCTGGACCACCACGCCCTGGACGCTCACCTCCAACGTCGCCTGCGCGGTCCATCCCGAGCTGACCTATGTGAAGGTCCGGCAGGGAGAGGAAATCTACTACCTCCTCAAGGACCGGCTGGAGCCCGTGACGCGCAAGAAGGGTCCGGTCGAGGTCCTCGCCGAGCTTCCGGGAGAGGCTCTGGTCGGCTGGACCTACGACGGTCCGTTCGACGAGCTGCCGGCTCAGCGACCCGAAGCGCATCGCGTCATCCCCTGGAAGGAGGTCAGCACCTCCGAAGGCACCGGCATCGTCCATATCGCTCCCGGCTGCGGCAAGGAGGATTACGAGCTCGGGATCGAGCACGGGCTCCCCGCGATCGGTCCGATCGACGAGTTCGGCGTCTTCGTCGAGGGCTTCGGACCGTTCACGGGACAGGAGGCCGGCGGAGTCTCGACTCCCATCCATCGCGCGCTCGAATCGAAAGGCCTGCTCTACAAGACCGAGGACTACAAGCACGCCTATCCGATCTGCTGGCGCTGCAAGACCCAGCTCCTGTTCCGCCTCGTGGATGAGTGGTTCATCCGCATGGACGAGCTGCGCCGCGAGATCATCGCCGTCACCGAACAGACTGGATGGATCCCCGAGGTCGGCCAGAAGCTCGAGATCGAATGGCTGAACAACATGCGCGACTGGATGATCTCCAAGAAGCGCTACTGGGGCCTTGCGCTGCCGATCTACCGCTGCGCGGAGTGCGACACCTTCGAGGTGATCGGCAGCCGGGAGGAGCTCCGCGAACGGGCGGTCGAAGGGTGGGAAGCATTCGACGGCCACACGCCGCACCGGCCCTGGATCGATGAGGTCAGGATCGCCTGCCCCGGGTGCGGCAAGGCGATCGGTCGCATTCCGGATGTGGGCAACCCCTGGCTCGACGCCGGCATCGTCCCGTACTCGACCCTCCGGTACAACACCGACCGCGCCTACTGGGAGACGTGGTTTCCAGCGGACTGGATTTCCGAGAGCTTTCCGGGGCAGTTCCGCAACTGGTTCTACGCCATCCTGGCCATGAGCACGGTGATGGAGAACCGGCCGCCCTTCAAGCTCATGTTCGGCTACCGCCTCATGAAGGACGAGCGCGGCGAGGAGATGCACAAGAGCAAGGGCAACGCCATCGAGTTCAACGCGGCGGCCGAGAAGGAAGGGGCCGACGCCATGCGCTGGCTCTACGCCTCGCACAACCCGGAGCAGGACCTCTGGTTCGGCTACAACAAGATCCACGACGCCCGCCGGCAGTTCCTCGTCCTCTGGAACGTCTACGAGTTCTTCCTGACCTACTCGCGGATCGATCACTTCCGCCCCACGGACATTCCTCTCGACGGGCGCTCGAACCTGGACCGCTGGATCCTCTCCCGGCTGGAGCAGCTCGTTCGGAGCGCGCATCAGAACTACGGGAGCTACAGCGTCCATCTGTTCATGAGAGACGTCAACCAGCTCATCGACGCGCTCTCCCGCTGGTATCTGCGGCGCAGCCGGCGCCGGTTCTGGAAGAGCACCGACGACGCCGACAAGGCCGCGGCCTTTCAGACTCTCTGGGAGTGCTTGACCACCACGATCAAGCTGCTTGCGCCCGTGATCCCGTTCGCCACCGAGGCGATGTATCAGAAGCTCGTCCGGGCTCACGATGCCGAGGCTCCGGTCAGCGTCCATCTCTGCGACATGCCGGGAGCCGGAGAGCGGCGGATCGATCAGGAGCTGCTCGACGCGATGGACAGGGTCCTGGAGATCGTGGAGCTGGGACAGGCAGCGCGTTCGAAGACGGGGCTCAAGGTCCGCCAGCCGCTGGCCGAAATGCGCGTCGCCAGCCCGGGACGGGACCTTTCACAAGTGATCGGGCTCCATGCGGCCATGATCCAGGACGAGCTCAACGTCAAGTCGGTCCGCTTTGCCGAATCCGGGGAGACTCCGGCGGGATGGACGACAGCCGAGGGCCGGGATCTCTCCGTCCTGCTCGATACGCGCATGACCGAGCCCCTGCTCCGCGAAGGCCGGGTGCGCGACCTCGTGCGCCAGATCCAGATCCTCCGCAAGGAGTCCGGTCTTCAGGTCGCCGACCGCATCCGCATCCGCTATGCCGCGGAGGACTCGCTCGCGGAGCTCATCGCGGCGAACGGCGACTCGATCGCGGAGGAGACCCTGGCCGTGGAGCTGCTGCGCGTCGCCGAGCTTCCCGAGGGAGCGACGACGGTTCAGCTCGGCAGCGAACGGGCCCGGATCGCGATCGCACCCGCCGGGATCCGCTGAACGCTGCCGGAAGCTACCGGAAGATGCCGGTCTTCCGTTCGCCGGTGCCGCCGGCCTCGCCGCCGCCGCCCATGATGCGCTGGTTGAGCTCCTTGATGCGCTCCATCAGCTTGTCGATCTTCTCCTGGGCTTCCTGGCGGAGGCGGTTGTAGTCGCCGCGCAGGCGCTCGCGGTCCTGGGCCATCTCCTGGAGGCGGTTCTTCATCTCCTCCGACTGCTCGTCGCGCTGGCGGATGGCGACATGGAGGCCGGCGATCTGCTCCTCTTTCTCCTGCATGCGGATTCGGATCTTCTCCTCCTGCTCCTCGTACAGGCGCTTGAACTCCTGGAGCTCGAGGATGGCGGCGAAGTCGGCCGTGCTGGGCATGTCTCCTCCTCCCTTTTCTTCGATGTTGGGAAACATCTTCCGGAGCTTGAGGGAAAGGTCTTCCGGGTCGGCCGACTGGCGCATCGCCTCGGCGTACGAGATCGTGCCGTGCGCGAGGAGCGCCAGCAGCGACTGGTTCATCGACTGCATTCGGTAGTAGCCGACCGAGGATTCCAGCTCCTCGTGCAGCGCGGTGGTCTCGCCGTTCTCGATCATCTTCGAGATCTTGGGGGACGCCCGCATGATCTCCAGCGCCGCGACCAGGCCCTTGCCGTCCTGGCGCTCGACGAGCTTCATCGTCACTACGGCCTTGAGCACCTGCGCGAGCTGGCTGCGGATCTGCCCCTGCTGGTTCGACGGGAACGCGTCGAGGATGCGGTCGACCGTCTGCGGCGCGCTGTTCGTGTGCAGGGTCGAGAACACCAGGTGGCCCGTCTCGGCCGCGGTGATCACGGTCCCGATGGTCTCCAGGTCGCGCATCTCGCCGACCATGATGACGTCCGGGTCCTGGCGCATGGCGTTGCGCAGCGCCTCGGAGAAGCTGGTGGTGTCGGTGCCGATCTCGCGCTGGGAGATCGAGGCCACGTCGTCCGTGAACAGGAATTCCATGGGGTCCTCGATCGTGATCACGTGCACCGGCCGGCGGACGGCGATGTAGCGGATCAGCGCCGCGAGGGTGGTGGACTTGCCGCTGCCGGTCGGACCGGTGACCAGGACCAGGCCCATCGGCATGTCGGCGAAGTCGAGCAGGACCGGCGGCAGGTCGAGGTCCTCGATGGTCTTGATCTGGTAGGGGATGCGCCGGAAGGAGGCCGCGATGTTGCCGCGCTGCATGTAGATGTTGCCGCGGAACCGCGCCAGCCCGCGCACGCCGTAGCCGATGTCGACCGAGAGCTTCTCCTCCAGCTTCGCCTTCTGGCGCGGCGTGAGGATGCTCATGAGCATCTCGTTGAGCTGCTCGGGCTTGAGCGGCTCCGCCTCCAGCGGCAGAAGCCGGCCGGTGATGCGCAGCAGGGGCGGCCGGGTCGGCTTCAGATGAAGGTCCGACGCCCCCTTGTCGGTCATGAACTTCAGGAGCCGGTCTAGGTCCATTGCTTCAATCGCTTGTGAGGGGGCGATCTTAGTACAAGAAGGGCGAAAGGACAAAGGGCCCCAAAGGACTACAGGGACTACAGGGACCAAAGACCTTGGTCCTCGAGGTCCTTGCAGTCCTTTGGGGCCTTAGAAGTCCAGCTTCCGGGGAATCGCCCCCTCCAGCTCCAGGAGGGCCTGCTTCATGGGCAGCCCGCCGGCGTAGCCGGTGAGCGAGCCGTCGGCACCGAGGACCCGGTGGCAGGGGATGATCACGCCGATCGGGTTGTCGTGGTTGGCCCGGCCCACCGCCCGGATCGCCGTCGGCCGGCCGATCGCCCGCGCCTGCGCGCCATAGGAGCGCGTCTCGCCATAGGGGATCGCCACGAGCGCGTCCCAGCAGAGGCGCTGGAACTCGGTGCCGGCAGGGTCGAGCGGCAGCTCGAAGCTCCGCCGTTGCCCGGCGAAGTACTCGTCGAGCTGGCGCCGGACCTCCGGCAGCGGCTCGGCCGCCGGATCGTGGACGGAGTCCGGCCACCAGCGAAGGCGGGACGCCTCGGCTCCCGCCTGCTCCGGCGTGTGGCCGAGCCAGACCAGGCGGTCGTCGCGCGCCACGGCCAGCACCCAGCCGAGCGCGTCCTGGAAGACGTCGTAGGAGGTCAATACTTCCTCATGAGGCCGACGACCACCCCCTGGACGCGCACGTCCCTGGCCGCCACCCGGATCGGCTGCATGGTCGGGTTGGCCGGCTGCAGGCGCACGATGTTGCCTTCCGGATAGAAGCGCTTGAGCGTGGCATCGTCGCCGACCAGGGCCACCACCATCTCGCCGGGCTCGGCCACGTCGCGACGCAGGACGATCACGAAGTCCCCGTCGTGGATGCCTTCGTCGATCATCGAGTCGCCCACCACCCGCAGCACGTAATGGTCGCCGCCGCGGTTGCTCAGCAGGTGCCCCGGCACCACCACCCGGTCGCTGCCGGAGAGCGCCTCGATCGGCCGGCCCGCGGCGATCCGGCCGAAGAAGGGAAGATCGCGCTCGTTCCCCTCGCCGCCCGGGATGGCCCGGATCAGCTCGATGCCCCGCTTCTGGTTCCAGTCCCGGCGCAGGAACCCCTTCTCCTGGAGCAGCTTCAGATGCTTGTAGGCCGTACCGTACGACGAGAACCCGAACCGGTCGCAGATCTCTCTATGGGTGGGAGCGATCCCGCGGTCCCGGCGGTACTCCTGGATGTACTCGAGGATTTCCTTCTGACGTTCGGTCAGGTAGCTCATGGGCACTAGCATAGGCGGTAACTACGCGTAATGCAAGAGGCGGGAAGAAATTCCGTGTTTTTTCGTTCCACTTGACGCCTCCCGAACCCCCTCCATACACTGACCGGATGACCCTGACCGCCTCCGAGCCTGCCGCCGCGCTACAGCACGAGCTCCCCTTCGAGCGGGCCACCCTGGGGAACGGGTTGCGCGTCGTCCTCCATCCGGACCGCAGCCTGCCGCTGGTCGCGATCAACCTCTGGTACCACGTCGGATCGAAGAACGAGCGGCCGGGCCGCACCGGCTTCGCCCACCTGTTCGAGCACATGCTCTTCCAGGGCAGCCAGCACGTGGGCACCAACGACCACTTCCGCCACCTCCAGCAGGTCGGCGGCGTGGCCAACGGCTCCACCTGGTTCGACCGCACCAACTACTACGAGACCCTCCCGGCCCATCACCTCGACCTCGGCCTGTGGCTCGAATCCGACCGCATGGGCTTCCTCCTGCCCGCGCTCACCCGGGAGACGCTCGACACCCAGCGCGACGTGGTCATGAACGAGCGCCGCCAGCGGGTCGACAACCAGCCGTACGGCCGCGCCTCCGAGCGCATCCACGAGCTGCTCTACCCGGCCGACCACCCCTACCACTGGCCGGTGATCGGCTACATGGACGACATCGCCGCCGCCACCCTCGAGGACGTGCGGCAGTTCTTCCGCACCTACTACGCGCCGAACAACGCGGTCCTCACCCTGGCCGGCGACCTCGATCCGGACGAGGCGCTGCGGCGCGTCGAGGCCTGGTTCGGCGAGATCCCGGCCGGCCCGCCCGTGCCGCCGGTCTCCTCGATGCTCGCCCCGCTCGGCGGCGAGCGCCGCGAGGTGATCGAGGACGACGTCCGCCTGCCGCGGATCTATATCGCGTTCCGCGGCCCGGCCTACGGCCGGCGCGGCTGGTACGCCGGCGACATGCTGGCCGGGGCGCTCAGCGGCGGCAAGTCGAGCGCCCTCTACCGCGACCTGGTCTACGAGCGGCAGATCGCGCAGGACGTGGGCGCCTGGATCAGCCCCTATGAAGAGGTCGCCACCTTCATGATCGTCTCCACGGCCCGGCCGGGCGTGGAGGCCGGGGTCCTGGAGACGGCCATCCTGGAGCACCTCGACCGGGCCGCGGTCGAGCCGCCTCGCGCCGCCGATTTCGAGCGCTCCCGGCACCGCATGCTCACCGAGTTCTACAGCGGCCTCCAGAAGCTCGACAACCGGGCCGACCTCTTCTCGCAGTTCACGACCTACTTCGACGACCCCGGCGGCGTCGCGCGCGAGGCCGACCGCTACCTCGAGATCGAGCCGCGGGAGCTGACCGAATACGCCGCCGCCCACTGCTCCGCCGACCAGCGGGTCGTGGTCACCGTGGTGCCCCGGGCCTCCAGGTGATCTCCTGATGCCGCCGCTCCAGGTCGACCGCACCGCGCCGCCGCCGCCCGGCGAGCTCCGCGCCTTCCGCTTCCCGCCGTTCCTGCGCCGGACGCTGCCGGGCGGGCTCACGGTCTACGCCGCCCGCCTCGCCGGCGTGCCGCTGGTCAGCCTGGAGCTGATCGCCCGCGCCGGCGGCCAGCACGATCCCACCCCGCCGATCTCGCCGATCTCCAAGGCCGGCCTCGCCACGTTCACGGCCTCGCTGCTCGACGAGGGGAGCGCCCGCCGCGACGCCCTGGAGATCGCCGCCTGGATCGAGCGCCTCGGCGGCTACCTCTCCTCCGCCGCCGACTGGGACTCCGCCTACGTGGCTGCCGCCCTGCTCGCCGAGCACACCGCGGACGGCCTCGACCTGCTGGCCGAGATCGCCCTCTCGCCGACCTTCCCGGAGCCGGAGATCGAGCGCATCCGCCGGCAGCGCGCGGCCGAGCTGCTGCGGCGCGGCTACGACCCGTCCTCGCAGGCCGACGACAAGCTGTTCGAGGTGATCTATGCCGGCACCCCCTACGCCGCGCCGCTCCTGGGCCGCGAGGACACCCTGGAATCGCTGGTCCGCGACGACGTGGTCGCCTTCTACGAGAGCCACTACTCGCTCAACGGCGCGACCGTGATTGCGGTCGGCGACCTCGATCCGGAGGAGCTGATCCGGGACGTCGAAAAGACCCTCGCGCCGCGCTCCGGCCAGGAGCCGGCCCCGGCCGGCCCCGAGATCAATCCGGCCCCTCTCGACGGCGTCGTCGTCCACGTCGTGGACCGTCCCGGCGCCTCGCAGACCGAGCTCCGGCTCGGGCACGCGGGCGTCAAGCGGACGGATCCCGACTACCTGGCGTTGACCGTGATGAACATGCTGCTGGGCGGGAAGTTCACCAGCCGGATCAACCTCAACCTGCGCGAGCGCCACGGTTACACCTATGGCGCCTCCACCCGCTTCGCGGGCCGCCTGGGCCCGGGCCCGTTCGTGGTGGACGCCGCGGTCTCCACGGCGTCGGCCGGGGCCGCGGTGCGCGAGGTCCTCGGCGAGCTGCGCCGCATCCGGGAGGAGCCGGTGGAGCCGCACGAGATGCACGAGACCGTCAGCTACATGATGGGCGTCTACCCGTACACCCTCCAGACCATCGGCGACGTGGCCAAGCGGCTGGAGGTGCTGGCGGTCTACGGCCTGCCCGACGACCACTACGACGGCTACGCCGACCGCCTGGCCGCCGCCACCCGCGAGCAGATCCTGGAGGCGGCCCACCGGCACCTCCACCCGGAGCGCATCGCGGTCGTGGCCGTGGGCCCGGCCGACGAGGTCGTCCCGCAGCTCGAAGGGCTCGGAGAGGTGACGGTCCACCGGCGGCCGGAGCCGGCCGCCGGCTAGTCCAGGTTGACGGAGACCGTGCCCGATTCGGCCACCCGGATGATCAGGGTCCGGGACTCGCCGCCGGGGAAGTTCTCGTTGAAGTCCTCGGTCCGGCCGGCCTTCTTGCCGGGCGCGACGATGACCCGGAGCGAATGGATGCCGGCGGCAAGGTCGATGCTGTCGCCGGCCGTGAAGGGCCTCGCCTTGCGCAGGATGCCCGAGCGCGGCCCCCTGAACGTGTTGGCGTAGAGATGCTCCCCCCCGTTGTCGATCCGGACCGTCACCTCCGGCAGGTCGGACTGGACGGAGATGCGCAGGCGGGCTTTCTGGTCCTCGGCGGCCCGCACCGGTTCCTCCGGCGAGGGGCTGGCCTCGGGCTGGGGCGTGACGCCGGCCACCTGGGTCGGGGGGGTCGGCGTCTGGCCCGCCGCGGCGCGGGCCTTCTGCTGGCGCAGGCGCGTCAGGCCGGTCTCGGCGTCCTTCTTGACCTTCAGGGCCTCGGCGTTCGTCCCGTCCAGGGTGAGGACCGAGTTGGCGGCCTTCACCGAGTCCCCGTAGCGCTCGTTCGCAAAGGCGTTCCTCGCCTCTTCCAGATAGGCGAGGATCTGGCCGTTGCGGCCCAGGGTCGAGATGTAGACGCTGTACTCGGTGTTCAGCTCCTGAAGCCGCTGGGTGAGCCGGTCGTACTCCTTCGGGTCGGGAGCGATGTCGCGTGCGCGGGCGAAGGCCTGCATGGCTTCGGGGTACTTGAGCTGCTTGACCAGCGCGTTGCCCTCGTTGACCAGGCCGCGGTAGCGCACCGCCCGCGCGTCGACCGGCGTTCCGGCGGCCTCCGGCTTGCCGCCGCCGGACCAGGATACGCCGAGGCGCAGCGCGGCCACGGCGAGGACGAGGACCAGCGCGCCGAGCGCCGCGACCAGGCCGATCCTCTTGAAGGAGAGCGGCGGCCGCGGTCCCCGGGCCGGCCTGGGAGGCTTCGGAGGAGGCGGCACGGCTGGCGCCGGCCGCGCCGGCGCGCCCTCCGGCGAGGCGGCCGTGGTCGTGCCGCCGCCCGGCGGGCCCGGCGAGGCGCCCGGCCCGGCGCCGGGCGCCCAGGAGGCGATGCTCAGCGTCTCGTTCAGGTCGTCGCGCGAGCCCGCGAGCAGGCGGCGGAGATCGTCCGCCATGTCCTTGGCGCGCTGGTAGCGGCGGGCCGGATCCTTCTCGAGAGCGCGGTCGAGGATGCGCTCCAGCCCCGGCGGCAGGTCGCGGGCGTAATCGCGCGGCGGCGTGAACTGGTCGTAGACGATGCGGTGGCTGACCACCGTCAGGTTCTCGCCCTGGAACGGCTTGTGCCGGGTGAGCATCTCGTAGAGCACGACCCCGAGCGCGAACAGGTCGGCGCGGTGGTCGACCTCCTTGCCCTGGATCTGCTCCGGCGCCATGTAGTTCGGCGTGCCGAGGAGCTGCCCCTCCTGGGTCAGGTTCGAGGTGTCGAGCCGGGCGATGCCGAAGTCGGTGATCTTCACCCGGTTGTCGGCCGTGATCAGGATGTTCGCCGGCTTCACGTCGCGGTGGATCACGCGGTGCGAGTGGGCGTAGTCGAGCGCCTCGGCCACCTGGCCGATGATGTCGATCACGAAGCCCAGGCTGAGCACCTGGTCGCTCTGCAGCATGGCCTTGAGCGTCGTGCCGCGGACGTACTCCATGGCGATGAACGCCATGCCCTCCTCGGTCTGCTCCATCACGTCGTGGATGGTGACGATGTTGGGATGGTTGAGGATCCCGGCGCTCTGCGCCTCGCGCATGAAGCGGACCCGGAACTGCTCCATCTCGTGGTCCTTGACCGAGTAGCCGATGCGGAACGTCTTCAGCGCGACGAGGCGGCCGATCAGCGGGTCGCGGGCGAGGTACACCACGCCCATGGCCCCCTTGCCGATCTCGTCGACGATCTCGTAACGGCCGAGCTTGGGTGGTGTCAGCGGTAGCATGGCTGGAGAATTCGCAGTCGGACGATTCTAGGCTGCCCTTCCCTTCCAGGTCAAACCCCCGTCGAGGATAAATCAAGGACATGGCGGGGTTTACGCGGGATTTTCGGCGGGGCTTCCCGGCGCGGGCCTCATGGTATATTTACGCCCCCTGATCTCTTCCTACGAAGGAGGCGCGATCGATGCAGGCAATGCAGGTGGACAGTCCGGACAAGATCCGCAACGTGGCCGTTGCAGGACATAACGATACCGGGAAGACCACGCTCGTCAGCGCGCTGCTGTACACGGGCGGCGTGACGACCCGCATGCACAGGGTGGAGGACAAGAACACCTTCACGGACTTCGATCCGGAGGAAGGGGAGCGCGGCATCTCGATCGGCCTCGCGCCCGTCTTCGTCCCCTGGCGCCAGCACAAGGTCAACCTCCTCGACTGCCCGGGCTACGGCATCTTCTTCACCGAGGCCAAGCAGGGGATGCGCGCCGCCGACTCGCTGCTGCTCTGCATCAACACCGTGGCCGGCGTCCAGGTCAACACCGAGCGGGTCTGGAAGTTCGCCGAGGAGATCGGCCTGCCGGCCATGATCCACCTGACCAAGATGGACCGCGAGCGCGCCGACTTCCAGCGCGCCCTGGACGGCCTGCACAAGTCCTTCGGCCGCATGGTCCTGCCGATCCAGATCCCGATCGGCAGCGAGGCCGGCTTCGAGGGCGTGGTCGACCTGGTCCGGCAGAAGGCGTACCGCTTCACTCGCGACGGCAACGGCAAGGCCGAGGCCGTGGACATCCCGGCCGGCGTGGCGGGCGACGTCGAGACCTTCCGCGCCCAGCTCATGGAAGCCGTGGCCGAGACCGACGACAAGCTCATGGAAGGCTTCTTCGAGAGCGGCACCCTGGCCCAGGAGGACCTCGAGGCCGGCCTGCGGCGCGCCGTGGCGAGCCGCCAGATCTTCCCGCTCACCGTCTCCTGCGGCAGCCACGGGGTCGGCTCCTCGGCGCTCCTCGATGCCATCGTCGACGTCCTCCCCTCCCCCGCCGAGCGCACCTTCCCGGCCCACACCCTCGGCGGCGAGGAGATCGAGCTCCACGGCGACCCGGCCGGCCCGCTCGCGGTCCTCGTCTTCAAGACCTTCTCCGACCCGTTCACCGGCAAGATCTCGCTTCTCCGCATCGTCTCCGGCACCCTGCCGACCGACACCGCGGAGTACAACAGCCGCGCCGAGGAGATGGAGAAGATGGGCCACCTGATGGTCCTCCAGGGCAAGCAGTCCGCGCACGTGCCGAAGCTCGTCGCGGGCGACATCGGCGGCGTGGCCAAGCTCAAGGCGACCGTCACCGGCGACACCCTGTGCGCCAAGGACCGGCCGGTCAAGGTCGACTGGATCAAGCTCCCCGAGGCGGCCATGGCCTTCGCGGTCGAGCCCAAGTCGAAGGGCGACGAGGAGAAGATCGGCGAGGCGCTGGCCCGGCTCATGGACGAGGACCTGGACCTGCACGCCGGCCGCGACCCCGACACCCACGAGCACCTGATCTCGGGCACCGGCCAGGAGCACATCGAGATCTCGGTCGCCAAGCTCCGGCGGCGCTACCACGTGGAGGTCATCCTCCACCCGCCGAAGGTGCCCTACCGCGAGACCATCCTCAAGCCCGCCGACGGCCACGGCCGGCACAAGAAGCAGACCGGCGGACGCGGCCAGTTCGCCGACTGCAAGATCAAGATGGAGCCGCTGCCGCGCGGCGAGGACTTCAGCTTCGCCGACGAGATCTTCGGCGGCGCCATCCCGCACAACTACCGGCCGGCGGTCGAGAAGGGCATCCAGGACGCGCGGCGCCGCGGCTACCTGGCCGGTTTCCCGGTGGTGGACTTCAAGGTCCGCCTGCTGGACGGCCAGTATCATGATGTGGATTCCTCGGAAATGGCGTTCAAGATCGCCGGCTCGCTGGCCTTCAAGGACGCCATGGCCAAGGCGTCGCCGACCATCCTCGAGCCGATCATGAAGGTCGAGATCAACACCAGCGAGGAGTTCACGGGCGACGTGATGGGCGACCTCTCGCACCGGCGCGGCCGGCCGCAGGGCATGGACGCGGTCAACGGCTCCCAGATCATCAAGGCCCTGGTGCCGATGTCCGAGATGCTGGAGTACGCCCGCGTGCTGCGCGCCATGACCCAGGGCCGGTCGAGCTTCCACATGGAGTTCTCGCACTACGAAGAGGTGCCGCGGCCGGTCCAGGAGAAGCTCGTGGCCCAGGCCAAGAAGCACCACGAGGAAGAGCACGAGTGACCCTCGCGCCTCCGAACCACATGGAGAAGAAACCTTGATTCAAGCCAGCCACTTGCGATCCGGCATGTGCATCCTCTTCGAGGGGGATGTCTGCCGGATCATGGAAGCCAAGCACGTCACGCCGGGCAACCTGCGCGGCTTCGTGCAGGCCCGCATGCGCAGCCTCAAGAGCGGCAATAGCTTCGACCACCGCTTCGGCTCGACCGAGAAGGTGGAGCGCGCCATCCTCGACACCCACCCGATGGAGTACCTCTACTCCGATCCGTCGGGCCACCACTTCATGAACCAGGAGACCTACGACCAGGTCACCCTGGACGACGAGACCCTCGGCGACACGCTGCTCTACCTGCTGCCGAACACGGTGATCTCGGTCGACTTCCACGACGAGAGCCCGGTGGGCATCGAGCTGCCGAACACGGTGACGCTGGAGGTGGTGGAGACGGAGCCGAGCATGAAGGGCGCCACGGCGAGCGCCTCGTACAAGCCGGCCAAGATGGAGACCGGCCTCGTGGTCATGGTGCCGCCGTTCCTCGAGGTGGGCACGAAGATCATCATCGACACCCGCGAAAACAAGTACCTCAGCCGCGCGTGAGCCCCGATCAACTCGTCCTCGGCCTCACCTGGTTCGTGGTCTTCCTCTTTTCGACCACGCTCCATGAGGCCGGCCACGCCTGGGCGGCCCTCAAGCTGGGGGATTCCACCGCCTACGAAGGGGGTCAGGTCAGCCTGAACCCCCTGCCGCACATCCAGCGGGAGCCGATCGGGATGATCCTGGTGCCGATCATCACCTTCATTTCCATGAAGTGGATGATGGGCTGGGCGAGCGCGCCGTACGACCCGGTCTGGGCGCACCGCTACCCGAAGCGCGCCGCGCTGATGGCCATGGCCGGCCCGGCGGGCAACCTGCTGCTGGTGGTGATCTCGGGGCTCATCCTGCGCGTCGGGATGGGCCGGGGGATCTACCATTTCCCGCTCTACGGCCCCAGCTACGAGCGCCTGGTGGATGCGAGCGCGTCCGGCAGCCTGGCGGACGCCGCGATCGGACCGCTGTCGATCCTCTTCTCGTTGAACCTGCTGCTCTTCTTCTTCAACCTCGTGCCGCTGCCGCCGCTCGACGGCAGCGCCGTGCTCCCCGCCTTCATGAGCAACGAGACCGCGGCGCGCTACAACGCCCTCCTCCACCAGCCGATGGTCTCGCTGCTCGGCCTGCTCCTCGCCTGGAAGGTCTTCCCCTACGTCTTCAGCCCGATCGCCTCGGTCGCGCTCCGCCTGCTCTACGGCTGAGGCCCCGGCGGCGTGGAATCTTCCGCGGCGCCCCCGGAAGCCGGGGCTCCGGGCGGCCGGGTGCGCTCCGCACGGACCTTCCGTTCGAACGCCCGGATCTCTTCGAGGAGCCGCTCTCCGATCTCCTTCCCCGCCGCCGTCAGCTTCGACGCCACCCCCTTCGCCTCCTTCAGCAGGCCCGGGTCCGGCGGCGGCTTCTGGCGGGCGAGGACACGCAGCGCGTAGCGCACGAAGAGCTCGAACCGGTGGTCGGGCTCGGGAGAGAGGTGGATCGACCGGCGCATCTTCCGCACGGCCTCCTCGACGTCGCCCTCCTCGGCCAGGATCCTCGCCAGGATGGCGTAGCTCCAGGGCACCAGCTCGGCCTTGGCGAGGTGCTCCTTGGCGCTCAGGGAGTCGGCGAACACGGGGTCTGCGTAGAGCTCGCCCAGCCGGTAGTGCGCCTTCTGGTTCGCGGGGTTGATCACGAGCGCCCGCTTGAGCAGGTCCTCCGCCTGCCGGCTCCAGTCCATCGGCTTGCGGCGCCGCATGGAGAGCTCGGCGAGCGTGATGTAGGACTCGGCGAAGTCCGGCGACATCGTGAGCGCCTCGCGCAGGGCGTCCTCTCCACCCTTGCGGCCGAGCAGGTAGCAGGCCCGGCCGTAGGCATTGTGGGTCACCGCGAAGGACAGGCTGTAGGCCTTCCAGTCGAGCCGCGCCGTGGCGACAGGGAGCGCCTTGATCCACTTCCGCTCCGCGTCGATGCGCTCGAACACCTGGCTCTGGAAGCGGTGCGTCCTTTCCTGTTCCTTGGCCGAGCGCTCGCCTTCGGGCGAGCTCTCGAGCTCGAAGGTGAGCGCCGCGGCGCGGGCGCTCCGCGCGAGCATCTCGAGACGGATCCCGGACGCGGTGCCCGGAGGGGTCGGAGGGGTCGGGGTGGTCGCGCCGTCCACCAGCTCGTCGAGGAGCCGGACGGCTTCGTGGTGGGCCTTCCAGTTGGAGACCTTCGACAGGGAGACGGCCTTGTTGTAGCGCAGGGTGAAGAGGAGCTCGGGGTGCTTCGCGAGGTAGTCCGCCATGGGGCCGGCCCCCTGGGCGCCGTCCGCGGCCATCCATTCGAGGAACTCGAACTGCTTGGCGGCGGACTCGTTCTGGCCCAGCTTGCGCTGCGTCGCGCCGAGGTGGAAACGGGCGATCCAGTTGGCCGGATCGTGGCGCAGGGACCGCTGGAGGTCCCGGCAGGCCTCTTCCAGAAGGGGCTCGCGGGGCTCCTCCTGCTCGGCCCGGGCGAGGCAGACCATGGCCTCGCGATAGGCCTCGAAGCTCCGCCAGTCTTCGGTGAGCCGGGTCTGCGCCGTCTCGAACGCGAGCCGCGTCGCCATCCTCCGGACCACGACCGACCGCGCATCGTCGCCGTCGGCGAGGGCCTCCCAGCGGTCGATGAGCGTGGAGCCGCCGTCCACCGTGCTCCTCTCGATGAGCAGGAGGGTCTGCTCTCCCCGGCGGACCAGCGAGCCGGCGAGCCTGGACTTCCAGGGCTGACGGAAGTAGGCGCGGACCAGCTCCACGAGCTGGCGGGGGGTCAGGGAGAAGGGTCCGATCTGGACCGCCGTTCCGTCCTGGATCACGCTCGGGATGTCGGCGACCGGCTCGGTCTCCATCCGGAGGTTGGCCTGGGCGGAGCCGTCGATGTCGGCCAGCGTGTCAATGTCGGCCGCGAGGTCCTCGCTCTCCCGCATCGAGCCGAGCCGGAGGAGGAGCTCGCGCATGAGCCCCTGGCTCAGGATCTCGCGCTCGGCCGCCTCGGCGGTGAGGTCTTCGAGGGCGATCAGCGTCTCCTCGCGCGGCTTCCGCTTCCTGCGGCGGGCCTGCGCCGCCCAGACCAGCAGGCCGCCGGCGAGCAGGAACACGCTCCATCCGGCGAGCGTGAAGACCCCTTCCGAGGCCGACTTCCAGGTCCTGCCCCAGAAGCCGACGGCCTCGGCCTCGGCCTTGCCGGCCTCGGCGCGGGCCTTCGCCTGGCGGGCCCTGCGCTTCAGCGCCGCCGGGATCTCGGGAGCCTTCGACTGCGCGATATCGGAGTAGATGGCGATCGCTTCGCCAAACTTGTCGTCCCGGGCGAGCTGGTCGGCCTTGGCCACGTCCTCCTCGGCCATCCGGCGGCCCAGGTCGCGCAGCTCGACCAGCCGGGCGTGGGCCGCGTGGAGCAGATAGGCGTCGCGCACCGGGTCGAGGCGCGGAAGGAGGGTCTCGAGCGCCGAGCGGGCCTGGTCCTGCTGGCCCTTGTCGAGGCTGGCCTGGACGCTGTCGCGGGTCCGCAGGAACGCCACCAGCGCCGCCTCGTGCTCGCGGTGCGCCTTGAGGAGCTCCTGGGAGGCCCGCAGTTGCGCCAGGGACGCCGCGAACTCGCCCTTCTCTTCGCGGGCGAGCACCGCCGCGAAGGGATCCGGAATCTCCGCGGCCCTCACCGGTCCGGAGAGAGCGCCGAGCAGACAGAGAAAAGCAATTCCCGGGCGAGCGGCTGGCATCATGCTCGGAGACCTCGACAAGGACGGGTCCGGGAGGATCTTAGCACTGGCGGCTCGACGTTCGAGGCCGGCCAGCGACAGGGCATGCGGCTGATTGCAGGAGCGCTTAAGGTGCTGGTAGCCTAGATCCACTCCACGGGAGGAGCCCATGCACACGGACGGTAAGGAACAGCCGGATGTAGACAAGCGTCTCAGCTTCGGCAGGCGCTCCTTGCAGAGGGCGCTCCGCATTTCGGGCGAAGGCTTCGGAGCCGCTCTCCTGCTCCACTTCATGCTCGAATACTTCCTCAAGAATTACAAGATCGCGCCTCCGTTCGGAAGCTTGACGGAGGTACTCAGCGAAGGCTTCCTTCACCTCGCCATCGGATTCCTGGTGGCAGGCATCGTGGTCTGGGCCATCGAGTTCGACTCCAAGCGGACCACTCACCAGGAAATCAAGGAATTCGTGGACCTCGTGCACCAGGAGATCCACGACTTCGTCGACCTGGTTTCGAAGGATGTTTTCAAGGCCGTCCTGGAGAGGATCGTACCGGACCCGGTGTTCACCGAAGTGAAGAATGTTCTCCTCTCGGAGGTGAGCCGGACCGATTGCAGATACCGGATTACGCTTCTGAGAGGCCAGGCGCCCCAGGGCTACTTCGTCATCCGCAGGGAGCTCGGCTTCACCGTTCAGAACCGTCTCGATCGCAACGTCTTCTTCCCGGTGCGCTCGACGCACGTGAGTGATGACGCGACTCCCATCTCCCTCGAGGAGGCGGGACGGCACTTCCATCTGCTGCTCACCATCGACGAGGGGACGATCCCGCTCGAGCCGAACAAGAACCTTTTCCTGAGGGACGGCCGCATCGTGCTGGAGCACGCGCTCATGCTGGCGCCGGGAACGTCGGCCCGCATCTTTCTCAAGGGCGAAGAACAGACCCGGATCGAAGCGGGTCAGAATTCCTATCTGCAGGGCACTCCGGTGGTGGGCATCGAGGTCGAAGTCAAGAACGAATATCCCGATGTGATCGGGGTCGTGGACGTGCAGATGAATCACCCCTCGGGCAGCGCGATGAGGCGCAATGAGTTCGGACGGTACTTCCTGGACCGCGCGTTCCTGCCCGGACAGGGCTTCTACATCGTATGGAGGAAGGTGCAGGCAGGCCAGGCGGATGAGCCGCTCGCGGCCGGGGGATGAAGCTCCCGAGCGGCCACAAACAAAAGGGAGGGCGGCATCTCTGCCCCCTCCCGAAATCCACTCAGATTCCCATTCAGACTCAGCCGTCGATCCAGCCTTCACACATCCAGCACCTCCAGTTGTGCCGTGGCACAGGGGTGTTTTCCCAGAAGGCTGGGCGGACAGGGCCTTGCCGGCCCCGGCCGCTCAGCGCCGTCTGTACTCATAAACATAGGATGCAGCCAAGGGCTATTTTGTGACATTCTTCAATAGAGTGCAAGGAGTCATCCCTCGGTTCTCGCGCCAACGCCTCACGCGGGAGACCTAACCATACGGGTCTATCGTTATACTGCTATTGGGCGATGGACCTTCCAGGCCCTCCGTACCGCCGCCCACCACGGAATGCGAGACCGTGGCAACGGCTTTGACAAGCGCCCTCATCAATACATTCAACCATGAGATGGGATTGGTACGGAGGCCCTGGGCTGCCGAGGCCGTCGTCGGCATCAGCAGCACGGCGGCGAGAACAAGACAGGCTGCCGTTCTCCTCATGTTTCCCCCTCCAATTGACCGCTCGGGCCAATGGCTTTGACGACAAGCGGCCGGGTTCACTGTGTTTTCAAGAGTACTACGTCTCTTTCCGCGAGCACAAGCAGGCGATGGAATAAAGAAAAACGATTACACCCTGGACACATGCGCATGAACCTCGCAAGACCTCGCAGCAAGTTGATTTCGATCACTCCCTGCGCAAAGGTTCGCTCTGCCACTGCTCACGGACTGGAACGGTACATGCGTCGCTTAGACACCGCTCAGAAAGCTTTGTTGAGCGGCTCGTCTGCCGGGCGTCGGTCCGTCCCCGGGCTCTCAGGCTCCGGCCGCACCTCGAAGACGTCGATCACCCTGGGCTCGAGCTTCGAGCCGTCCGCTTTCGGTTCGTCGATGGCAATGACGTAGCCGGTCAGGCCTTCCACCGTAAGCCGGAACCGGATGATCTGCTTGAAGCGCTCGATCCGCGCGCCGCCGCCGGCCTCGTTGTTGTGGCCGTCGAAACAGAGCGACACGGCCAGGTACCAGCCGAGCCAGGTGCAGGAAAAGACCGCGCCGAGGAACAGGGCGAGGAGGAAGGACGACGCGTTGACGCTCTGGGTCGTGCGCTGCCACCAGGCCACCGCCAGGAGCCCGCCGCCCCAGGCGAGCCACAGCGCGAGCAGCAGCGCGCCCAGGAGACGGCGTCCCTCCGCGCCGGACCGGCGCAGCAGCCGGGGCGCGGTCCGGCTGACCAGCCAGGTGAAGCCGACCGTCGCCAGCGCCGCGGCCCCGCCGAACAGCGGACCGCTCGACACCACCAGGACCACCGGCACGGAGAGTTGCAGGGCCGCGTGCGCCAGCCCCAGAAGCAGGAATCCGACCTTGCCCGGCAGGCCGTGGAGCTCCCCGCCCACCTTCCAGGCGAACACCGGCAGCCCGGCCAGGATGCCCAGGACGACCACCAGGAACGCGATATCGACGGCCGCCACGGCGAGCGAGTAGTAGCCGTACCGGGTCACGCCGAACAGCCCGGCGAGCCCGGTGAACGTCCACAGGACCAAGCTCTGAGCCTGGTCCTGGCGGGTCAGCCCGGTGCGCCGCGCCTTGACGTTGAGGACGTCGTCGTACTGCCGGCACCACCAGAGGCCGAGGAAGCCCACTGCGAGCATCGCCAGCACGACGAAGTCGCAGGTGAGAGGACGGAGGGTTCCATAGGCGTCCCAGGGCAGGGCGTAGATCCAGACGACCGTGGCCAGGGATGCCGCGGCGAGCAGCCAGATGGGCCTGTTGTAGGCGGAGTCCGGAACGGTCTCGCCGCGTCGCTGCCTCGCGGCCAGCCGGCCGTTCCGGATCGTGGCCCCTGCGAGTAGAGGGAGCAGGACCAGGAGATAAGCGAGCTCCCAGTCGAGCCAGCGGAGGGGCTGCAAGCGGATCTTTTCTTCGTCGCGGGAAGTCCTGTCGACGTCGAGGGAGGTCTGCAGCGCCTGGATGGCCTTGACCACCGGATCCCAGGTTGCCGTCGCCGGAGGTCTCGGGAAATCGAGGTCGGCCTTGCGCATCGCCGGCTCGACCGCGCTCTGCAGGCTCGGCGCGCTGGAGGCCGCGATGTAGAGCAGCCCGGCCACCAGCAGGCCGATCCCCCAGACTCGGCCGCCCTTCGCGATCGACCAGGGTTCGAGCACGCGGCGGAGCGTCTCGGAAAGCGCTGTCGTCGCCCTGGGATAGCGGACCCGCGCGGAGACCTCGCCGACGTCGGTCGAGGTCGAGTGGAGAAAGGCGCCGCCGAGGCCGGAGACCACCGAAGCGTAGCTCGCCGGCCGCTCCGCGCCCGGCTCCGAGCCCCAGTAGCGCGCGTAGTGATGGACGTCGCCCGCGAGGTCGAGGCGGCAGGAGCCCGCCGGCAGCGCCGTTTCCGGATCCTCTTCGAGGAACGGGAGCGGCAGGCCGATGTCCTTCAGGGTGTGGGCGATCTCGCCATCCCCGTCGGCGCGCCGGCCGAAGGCCGTGATCGGCTCCGGCGTGGCGACGATGAGGCGGTCCGTCGGCTTCCCGGGGTCGTTCCGGATGGTGCGGAAGAAGTTCTTCTGCCGCCGGTCCATGGACCCGCCCTGCGCGTCCATTCCCCACAGCCGCCAGCCGAACGGCAGCTCGAGCGAGAAGTAGCTTGCCCACTGCTTGCGGCGGAACCCTTCGAGCACGAGTTGGGGCTGGTCGCCTCCGGCCGACGCGTCGTAGCGCCGCTCGTCGTTGTAGGGCCGCCGGAACTGCCGGTTGAAGCCGTCCAGGAAGTCGTAGTAGTCGTGGTTGCCCGGGATGCCGAAGAGCGGCCGGCGCTCGTCCGGATCGACCTTGCCGAGCTTCGCGAGGTGCTCGAAGGCGCGGTTGAAGGGGAAGTGGAACCGTTCGGCGAGCGTCTCGTAGTCGGCCACGTGATAGGCGGTGTCGCCGCCGATCATGAGGAAAGCGCCGCGCGGGAGCCGCCGAGGCAGGTCCCCGTCCGGCTCCAGGGAGGCGGCCCCGGGCCCGGTGGCCGAAGAGGCCCACACGTCCGAGCAGACGAGGTAGGCGATGCTGTACGTGGCGAGCATGCTGTCGCCGGTATCGGACAGGTAGTCGAACCAGAACTCCTCGCCATGGAAGCCGCGGGTGAGGTCGACCTCGCGCCCGACCATCCAGTTGCGCGGGTCGATGCGGGCGCCGAAAGCGCTGTAGAGCAGGATCTCGCGCAGGTTGATGAAGAGCTGGCGGTCCAGGAGCCAGCCCACCGGCCCGCGCAGCTTGCGCTCCTTGTTCTCCGCCATGCCCGCCCCCTTCACAACTGTTTCTTGATGGATTGTGCAAGAAATCCTAGCACATGGAAGAACGACTCAACGCAGAGGCTATAGCGAGTCGTCAACTCATCGAGACGTCCCTGCGTGGAGGGAGAGGATGCGGGAGTCTCGATCGGGAGTCAAGACTTTTTTGGCTCTCTTCTCGGACCTAAAAGTTGTCTTTGACGTTTTTTGCACTCTTGACTTTCCAGAACAACCAGTTATGATCTCTAGTGTAGTCGTTTTTGGCAGACTGGAGTGCATAGGTCTCATGGCCCGGGCACGGGTTTTCAGCCGCCGGTCCCAGGAGAGCGGCGGGTGGGCGGGCGAGCGCGACAGCGGAGAACACGGGAGCGGCGCGTGGGCGGGTTGTCGCAGGGGCCGAGACCCTGGCCGCGGCCGCCGCGCACGGGCTCCCGCGGCGCGCGCACCGGTTTGCGGCGCCTGCGCTCCTGTTTGCGCGGCGTGCGCACGAGGTCCCGTCCGCCGCGCTCCCGGGACCGTCAGCGGAGAACCCGTGCGCGGCAGCCGGTCCGCCGTGAGCGCCGGCTGCCCGAGTGTTCCTTGACAACTGAATCCAAAAATCGCCGGGGGCCCGCTCGGGGCCGGCCTGCCCCCGGCCTGTCTTGTCGAGCCGGCGGGATCGCCCCTCCCCACCCCGCCGAAGCTCTACCCCTGTCGTCCGTAGGCGGGTGGGGGCGCCCTCTCCTGCGAAGCGGGGGAGGGTCGGGGAGGGGGTTTTTGGACGGGAGGATGGGTGACAGCCTCAGCTATCCTCCTTGTCCACCGCCTCCGAAATCCGCACCAACACGCCATCCAGGTTCTGAAGCACCTCATGGTTCCAGAACCTCAGAACACGAAAGCCGTTCTCCTCCAGCCATCGATCCCGAACCCGATCCGCGGCATTCTCCAAGTGCTGTCCGCCATCGACCTCGATCACCAGCCGGCTTCCCATGCACGCAAAGTCCACGATGAAGTCGCCCAGGGGGACCTGCCGCCGAAACTTCGTGCCAAGGAAGCGACGCCGCAACCGGCTCCAGAGAAGCCGCTCGGCATCGGTCATCTGCTTGCGAAGCTCTCGGGCGAGATCGGTGAGCTCGGCCATCGTTGGGACACGATACCGCAGTCCCGTAGACCCGTTAAACCTGCGCTTGACGAGGGGGCGGTGGCGCCCTCTCCCGCGCAGCGGGAGAGGGACGGGGAGAGGGTCTTTCAGCGCCCCTTATCCAACTCGGCACGATCATCCTCGCCCTTCGCCATCCTCTCCCAAGAATCCGCAATAGCCTCAAGAAGCTTACGAGTCCGAGGCCAAGCCGAGCATATCGCCGCCCAACTTCGAACCTGGCTAGCGAGAGCACGCTCTTGATCTCCCCCTTCGAAAACGGCTTTCCTGGAGGCGCCTCGCTTATTGAACTGCTCTGTCCGAATTCCCTGCTCGATATCCGGCGCGTCCAGTTCTTCAAGCACATCGCGGATGATTCGGTGAGGCCACGCACCGTCTGCTGTGTCTGAGGGAGCGTAAGCTAGGAGTTGCCCGATGTGAATGTCGGCAACCGTGGCACGATCGAGCTCAGCAGCAAGGGAACGTACCTTGAGTATCCATTCTCGGAGCACCCCACTCTCCAAAATCTCGCCCGCCTGCGAGCCGGGCAGAGACTTCCATGAGCGAAGCAGCCTGTAGCTATTCTGTGCTCGGGCTCTTTTTACTTCAGATATCTCTTCGTCCCGCTTGGGCTCTGAGTGTGCTCTATACACATCGCAGATCGCCTCGACGAAAAACTCTGGGCTCTCTTGCAAAAGCTTATGAAGAGCTGCCACATCCCCATGATGCTCAAGTAGTGGCAGCCACTGATACTCTCTTCGTGCCAGGTCCATGAAATCAATATCGTTTCGCCTGGAGAGCTCTTTAAAGGTATCTCGGAGCCAACCAAAGGACTGAGGAAGTTCTTCGCGGGCATTGACCTCCACAAGAGCTTTGTCGAGCAAGGCGATTAAAGATCTTGAGCTGAGGCTCTTGATCCGGTCGAACAGAGTATCGAGAGCTTGCATCGCACGCCCCAACTCGGCATATTTGACCGCGACAAACTCGAGATCTTCCCGGGATGTGTTTCGAGGCCAATCATTCCTACGCTCCCAATACATTCGCTCAACCTCAAAGCTAAAGGACTCCACAATGTTCCAGGTGGCCCGTTCATCCGAAAAACCCAGAAGCACTGCAACAATTCTTTCCGGCTCCCACTGCTCCCCGGTTGCCCGCGATACAACATGGCGAACCCATTCAGCTCCGCGTATGCTGGATGCTCGCGCAGCAAGACCCGTCGCGAATTCCTTCAACTTTTGATCTTCTAACCAAGCCTGATCCAGCAGGTCGTCGAGTGGACCTGTTTCGAGAATGGCTCCAGCAGTTGCCCCTACCATGGCTGGGAACCTCGATTTTCTCGCCAATCGAAGCACGCCCTGAGAGCCTTCTGCGCTGATTATCCTGGCTAGAGCTTGGGCCCGGAACCGATTGGCCGCTTCAAAGTCATCTTCGCCTTCTTCAATCGGTACGTCGGGATGATATTGCTCAAAAAGCCATAGACTTTGCTGAACCAAGTCCTCAGGCGTTAATTCCTCAAGAACCTGGCCAAGCCTATCCAGATCCTGAGCCGGTAAAGCCCACGTTGCGGAAGAGAATCGTCGGTGCTCGCGCAGGAGTGTGCGTAACTCCTCCCACACAACGGCCTTGTGCTCAGCAGGGGCATGGCGCGCGAACTCCAGGAGTTCCTCATAGACCCGAGCGCGCTCATCCTCGGTAAACTGGCCCATGTCATTGAGTATTGCTTTCCATCGCTCAGCGTCAAATCCGAGTGAGTCAATTGCACGGCTCACTATCGCATCATAACTGGACTCAAGAATGACCTGTGTCAAAACCTCCTTCTCAGACGCACCAAATTCTCGCCAGCGCGGTGTATGCACTGGATGATCCGCCATGTCCGAGTGCTTGGGCAGCAGGCCGACGAGCAGTTTCCAGCCTACCTCCGGCTCCGCAGCGATCAGACGATCCAATGTCCGCATTCGCGCTACTAGCGGAGCATTCGTCGAGGGAAGCCATGGTAGATAGATCGCACGTAGACTGTTGATTGGTCTGCTCAGAAGACGGCCGCCAGGATCCAATCTGGCCAGCTTTCCCAAGATCAGCGTGACGCGATTCAGGTAACCCGGGTCCCATGCGAGCACTTCCAAGGCCCAAAGCAAATGGGTGTGTATGCTGCTCGGCCACAGGAGATCTGATTCCTGAAAGATGCCGGCGATAGCTTGACCGTCACCCTCGAGCAGGTGCTCGAGGGCGTTCAATAAAGGGTCGGGTGCAGCTTCCATGAGGAGGGGTAGCTGCGCCTCCAGGCTTGCGAGCAGCCTGTAGTTATTCTGCAGTTCCGGGAGCGCCGCGATCAGTTCATTGACGTAGGCCTGCGCTCCCGCCGCTGCAAGAAAATCCAAGTGTTCGCCCAGGACAGAAATCAAGAGAAGCGTACCGGCCATCCCCTCTCGCAGCCAGGTGCTGTGCTTCATGGTCTTTCCATGAATCGCAGCATAAGGTCGTTCCTTCGGCGGCATGTCGAGGCGTGGATCGATCTCACTGAACACTTCGATGGCAGCTGCCCGCAATAGCTCAAGGTCCTGTTGAACGGCGAAGCGCACCAGAAGGGCAAAGCTATCTACAGGAGCCACAAGAGTCCAAACATTACCAATGCACTCGATAGGAGGAGACTCAATGTTAACATAGGCGCGAAGACCACGATCAAAGTCCTCATACGCTAGCCTGGAGAGTCTTTCCAAGATCTTGCGATCGGCGTCGGACTTTGCGTCCCAACTTCCGGCAAGCAGAGCCGGAATCAGTATCTGTTGCGCGTTACCGTCTCGGACCCAATCAGGGTCCGGATAGTCGATGGCTGCTATGCGACGCTGAAGCACCGTGACGCTTCGTCCGCACTCTCGTGCCAGACGCTCAGCCCTTTCCTGGTCCAGCCCCATTGTTGTCAGGGCCTCTGCGAACTCATAGCGAGTAGGTCGACTCAGCGTCAAGGTGGCTCGCTGCCTGGACGCGTCGTTCCCTTGAGGGACGATAACGATGTTTCCCCCTTGGAGGAGAGCGCTGGAAATCTGCGCGGAAACAGACTGTAGGCCGAGTATCAGGTGACCGCTGTGCGCCAGGAGACGGGCGGTATTGGTATCCTCGACAACAACTGTCCGTGAATTCAGGTATTCTGCCAGGTCTTGCGGCGCCTTCCGCAGGACGGCGAGCGCGAATGCAAGCGCCTCATCCCGGGAATCAGCACGAATCACAACTGCCTGCTCGGTTCCACTACTTAGCGATTCAAGCAGTGCCCGACCCTGGTCACTACGGCCAGCGAGAAGAACCTCCTCCGTCAGCGGAGGGTTGGTACGACCCGCATAATGAGCCCAGAACTCCGCAACGTCCTGCACTCCGGCCTGAGGAAGCTTACCGATGGCCTGCGCGAAGGAAAGAGCAACTGCAGGGCATCTCTCGAGCCAGTCTTCCAGCGCCACCCCATCAATGAGCTTGACTCCTCTCCATTTTCCTTCGCTGAGTCGACCCTGCTCCCATTGCCGAGACTCTGGAAACGAACGAGGCGTAACAAAAACAAATGCCGTCGCCTCGGGTCGAATCGCCCCTGGAGATTCTGTTCTCTTTCGATAGTCCTTGTTGGCCTTGGCACGGGCGTCTTCGCTCGTCCCGAATTCCCAGACGGACAGCCCTCCCGGAATGTACGGCAGGCATTCTTCGGCTTCGAGCAGTCCGTCATATCCGGGTAGTTGGGCGGAGTCACCTGTAGGGAAGCGGAAGGCGGCCTGGTTTCTGGCGGTTGCTCGGACGAGACTGGAGACAAGTTCCGATAGCGCATAGCGAGCGCCTACGGTAGTCGCCCAGTTGTTGAGGTCTGTTGCAGTCACCCACTTCATGGAGCCTCCCATCCGGGTTTGGCGCCCGGCTGGATAGGCTCAGGATATCGCGGGAGTGAATCAAGCGGAAGTGGCCCCCCTCCCCGTCCCTCCCCCGCTTCGCGGGAGAGGGCGCCACCGCCCGTCTCCGAGGCGAGGATGACGCCTGGCTCGGAGAGGTTGTCTACGGCCGGGTCGCCTCCATCCCCGGCTGGACGATCTGCTTGCCGGACTTCTCCTTGGCCTCTTTCACCATCGCCCGGACGTCCGCGAGGAGCTTCTTCGCGTCGTAGACGATGCCGTCCTTGAGCGTGTAACGGACGCCGCCGACGCGCACCACCTTGTTGTCCGTGGTGACACGGATCGCGCCGGTGCCGTAGAGCACCTTCAGGTCCTCGAGCGGGTTCTCCCCGACGATCGCGAGGTCGGCCAGCTTGCCGGGCTCGATCGAGCCGATCTCTTTCTCCAGGCCGAGGGCCTGGGCGCCGTTGAGCGTCGCCGACTTGATCACCTCCAGCGGGTGGAAGCCGGCCTCGCGCAGCAGCTCCAGCTCGCGGATGTAGTCGAAACCGTACAGCTTGTAGATGTAGCCGCTATCCGAGCCCGTCGTGACCCGGCCGCCGCGGTTCTTGTATTCGTTCAAGAAGGCCATCCACAGGCGGTAGTTCTCGCGCCAGTCGATCTCGTTGTCGGTGGTCCAGTGCAGCCAGTAGGAGCCGTGCGACTTGCGGCTCGGCGCGTAGAAGTCCCAGAGCGACGGCAGGGTGTACTCCTCGTGCCACTCGGCGCGGCGGGCGCGCATGAGGTCGCGATTCGCCTCGTAGATGGTCAGCGTCGGGTCGATCGTGAAGTCGAGCTTCAGGAGCTCGTTCATCACCTGGTTCCAGCGCTCGGAGCCTGGCGGCGCGGCCTGTTTCCAGAGGCGGCCGGCCTCGCCGAAGCGGTCCGACTCATCGTTGTAGTTGTAGTCGAGCGGATAGTCCTGGACCGTGCGGCCGTCGAACAACGCTTCGGGCAGGCCGTACCAGTGCTCCATCGAGGTCAGGCCCCAGCGCGCCGAGGTCAGGACGTTGACCCGCGCGACGTTGAGCTGGGCGTGATGGCAGGCGCTGCGCAGGCCGCGCTTCTTCGCCTCCTCGATCGCGGCCTGCATGATGTCCGGCCGGTAGCCGAAGAACTTGAGTCCGTCCGCGCCCTTGGCCGCGACGTCGGCGACCCACTTGCGCGCCTCCTCCGGGGTGGTGAACGGCTTGTCGCGGCCCATGCCGAAGAAGATGTAGGCCTCGATGCGCGGCGCGGTGATCTCGTTCTTCGCGCTCCTCGCCTTGTGCTCCAGGGTCCAGTCGAGGCCGTTGCCCGAGCCGGGGTCGCGGATGGTCGTGATGCCATGGCCCATCCAGAGCTTGAAGACGTATTCAGCCGTGGTGCCCTGGTCCTTGCCGCCGATGTGGCCGTGCATGTCGATGAAGCCGGGCAGGGCGTACATGCCGGTGAGGTCCATCTCGCGGTCGCCCGGGTTCGCCTTCGGACGGATCTCGGGGTCGATCGGAGAGCCCGGGCTGCCGACGGCGACCACGTCCACGATGCGGTTCTTCTCGATGACGATGTCCGCCGGGCCGAACGGCGGCGCGCCGGTGCCGTCGATGACGGTCAGGCCGCGGAGGATCAGGCGCTGGAACGGTCCTTCGCCCTCGGCGCGCGGCGGCGCGGGGGGAACTCCGGCATCGTCCTGCGCCCCCGCGGCCGCCGGGAGGATCAGGGCGCAGACGGCCAACAGGCAGAACACCAGACGGTGGGTTCGGGTCATCTCGGTCTCCGCTTTCAGGAGGTGAATCTCCGGCCATCCTAGAAGAACCGGGCCTTGGAGTACAATGTCCTCAAACGTTCCCGGTTTTTTCGGCATGACTCAGCCATCCGCTACCGCGTCGTTCAACGTCGTCTGCCCGGGTTGCGGCCAGAAGCTGCGCTTCGCCCTCGGGCAGGAGACGCCGCCGAGGCTGAGGATCCGGTGCACGGGGTGCAGCACCACGTTCGCCGTCCGCCGGCCGGGCACCGAGCCCGGGACGGCCGGGACGACGACGCTCGCCGGCGAGACGCCGCCGACGCTGGACGGGTTCCCCATCCAGACGGCCCCGACCAGCGTCCTGCCGTCGATCGGCCCGACGCCGTCCGCCGTCCGCCGCGCGCGCCAGGACGACGAGCCCGCGTTCTCGCCCGGCGAGATGATCGGCGGACGCTATCGCGTGGTCCGCTTCATCGCCCGCGGCGGCATGGGCGAGGTCTACGAGGTCGAGGATCTGGAGCTGCGCGAGCGCGTGGCCCTGAAGACCGTGCGCGCCGAGGTGGCGCGCGACGAGGTCACGGTCGAGCGCTTCCGCCGCGAGATCCAGCTCGCGCGCAAGGTCACCCACCCGAACGTCTGCCGGATCTTCGACGTCGCGTTCCACGGCGGCCTCATCTTCCTGACCATGGAGCTGCTCCAAGGCGAGACGCTCGGCCACCGGCTGCGGCGCGCCGGCCGGATGTCCACCGCCGAGGCGCTGCCGATCGCGCGGCAGATGGCCGAGGCGCTCCATGCCGCGCACCAAGTCGGGATCATCCACCGCGATCTCAAGCCCGGCAACGTCGTGCTGACCGAGGGGCGCGGCAGCCTGCGAGCCGTGGTGACCGACTTCGGCCTCGCCCGCCTCGAAGCCGGCGAGACCTCGCCGCACACGCCGGACCTGACCGTCCAGGCCGGGGTCGTCGGCACGCCGGCCTATCTCGCGCCCGAGCAGGTCGAGGGCCGGGAGATCACCTCGGCGGTGGACGTCTACGCCCTCGGCGTCGTCCTCTACGAGATGGTCACCGGCGCCGTGCCGTTCACGGGCGAGACCGCGATCTCGATCGCCATCCGGCGCCTGCGCGAGCCTCCGCCGTCGCCCCGGACCCACGTCGCCGATCTCGATCCGCGCTGGGAATCGGCGATCCTCAAGTGCCTGGAAAAGGACCCGGCCGGCCGCTTCGCGGCCGCGCCCGAAGCCATTCACGCGCTCCAAGCGGTGACCCCGACTCCGATCGCTCCGGCTCCGGCGCCGGTTCCGGAGGCACCTGTCGAAACCAAACCCGCGCCGCGGGCAAGCCGCCGGAAGCTCCAGATTGCGCTGCTCGCGGCGCTGGTCGTGCTGGCCGCCGGCATCGGCTGGTTCCGCTACCGGAGCTGGCGCGCCGAGAACCTGACGCCTGAAGAGCGCCTGGCGCGGCTCACCGAGCGGATCACGCCGCGCCGCTCGGTGGCGGTCCTGGGGTTCGAGAACCTGACCAAGTCCCCGGGCACCGAGTGGCTCTCGACCGGCCTCGCCGAGATGCTCTCCTCGGAGCTCGGCGCCGGCGGCGGTCTGCGGGTCGTGCCCGGCGAAAACGTCGCCCGCGCGCGGCTGGAGCTGGGGCTCGGGGAGACGCGGAGCCTCGCCGGCGACACCCTGGCGCGCGTCCGTTCCCAGCTCGGCTCGGACGACGTCGTGCTGGGCTCCTTCGCCGTGCTGGAGAGCCCGTCCGGCCGCCGCATCCGGCTCGACGTCAGGCTCCAGGACACGCGCTCGGGCGACACCACCTCGGTCACCGAGACCGGTCCGGAAGCCGACCTGTTCAACCTCGTGGCCCGCGCCGGCGGACGGCTCCGGCAGGAGCTGGGCTCCGGACAGGATCAGACAGGGACGGCCCGCGCCTCGCTCGCCGTCAGCCCGGAGGCGGCCCGCCTGTACTCGGAAGGCATGGACAGGCTGCGCACGTTCGAGCCGGCCGCGGCGCGCGAGATCCTGGAGCGCGCCGTGGCCGCCGACCCGCGCAACGCCCTCGCCCACTCCGGGCTCGCCACGGCCCTGGCCACGCTGGGCTACGACAGCCGGGCCCGGGAGGAGGCCAAGCGGGCCTTCGACCTGTCGGCCAGCCTGCCCCAGGAGGAACGGCTGCTCATCGAGGGCCGCTACCGCGAGACGGTCCAGGACTGGAGGAAGGCGGCGGAGATCTACTGGACGCTCTGGTCGCTCTTCCCGGACAGCCTGGAGCACGGGCTGCGGCTCGCGGCGGCGCAGACCGCGGCCGGACAGGTGACCGAGGCGCTCGCCACCACCGACGCGCTGCGCGCCCTGCCGGCGCCGTCCAACGAGGATCCGCGGATCGATCTCGCCGAGGCCATGGCCGCCGGCGCCCGCGCCGACTTCCACCGCCAGCGCGCCGCCGCGGCCCGCGCCGCCTCCAAGGGCTCGGCCCAGGCGGCGAGCCTCATGACGGCGCAGGCGAAGCTCATGGAATGCCGCGCGCTGCGCAACCTGGGCCAGGCCGGCCCGGCCCTCGCCGCCTGCGCCGAAGGCCAGCGCCTCTACGCCGCGAAGGGCGATCAGGCCGGCGTGGCCGAGGCCCTCACCCATGCCGCCAACGTGCGCTTCGACCGCGGCGAGCTGGCCGCCGCCTCCGGCCTCTACGAGGAGGCACTCTCCACCTACCAGGCGATCGGCAACCGCGGCGCCGAAGCGGGCGCGCTCAACAACATCGCCGTCGTCCTGCGCAGCCAGGGCGACCTCGACAAGGCGTTCCAGCTCTACCAGCAGGTCCTTTCGATCACCCAGGAGATCGGCAGCAAGGCCGGCGAGGCCTACGCGCTCAACAACCTCGCGGGCGTGCTCCTGCGCCGCGGCCGGCTGGACGAGGCCGGCAAGCTCTTCGAGCAGGCGCTCGTCCTGCGCAAGGAGCAGGGCGACAAGAGCGGCCAGGCCTACGCGCTGGACAATCTCGGAGTGGTCCTGCGGCGCAAGGGCAACCTGGCCGGCGCACGCCAGCGGCACGAGATCGCGCTCCGGCTCCGGCAGGAGATCGGCCAGAAGATCGGCGAGGTCTCGTCGCTCAACAACCTCGGGCTGCTCTCGCTCGACCAGGGCGACCTGCCGGCGGCCCGCCGAAGCTTCGAGCGCTCGCTCGCCATCTGCCGGGAGATTGGTAGCCAGAGCTCGATGGCCTACGCGCTCTTCGGCCTCGGCGAGGTCCTGGCCCGCGAAGGCAAGCCCGGCGAGGCGAAACAGAGGCACGAGGAGGCGCTGGCCCTACGCGAGCGCCTCGGGGAAAAAGGTACCGCGGCCGAGAGCCGGCTCGCGCTCGCCACGCTGGCCCTGGACTCCGGAGACACGGCGAAGGCCGGAGAGCTCGCCGCCCAGGCCGCCGCCGAGCTCGAAAAGCAAGGCGCGACCGATGGCCAGGCGCTCGCACTCGCCGTGATGGCCCGGGACCGGAAGGACGTCGACCGGGCGTTCGCGCTCCTCGAAGGCAACCAGGACCTCCGCGCCCGCCTCTCCGTCGAGCTCCGCGCCGCCCACCTCAGCCGCCCGGACGAAGCCGAGAAGACCCTGGCCGCCGTGGTCGACCAGGCCACGAAGGCCGGCTTCACCGAGATCCGGCTCAGGGCCGGCCTCGCGCTCGCCGACCTCGAAGAGGCCCGGGGCCGCGCCGCCGAGGCCCTGGTCCGCCGCACGGCCCTGCAGCAGGAGGCCAAGGCGAAGGGCTATCTCGGGGTTCTCGGGTCGGCATCCAGGGAGAGCCGGTGAGGATCGCCCTCGCGCAGCTCTCCGCCGGTCCGGACCGCGCCGCCAACCTGGCCCGCGCCCTGGACACGATGACCGCGGCCCGGCAGGCGGGCGCGGACCTGATCGCGTTTCCCGAGGTCATCCTCGATCGGTTCTTCCCCCAGGTGCCCGGCGACCGCAAAGCGCTCGAGCTGGCCGAGCCCATCCCCGGACCTGCCGGCAACGCCGTCGCCGCCCGCGCCCGCGACCTCGGTCTGGTCACCGTCTTCAACCTCTACGAGCTGGACGCCCAGGGCCGCCGGTTCGACAGCTCGCCGGTCTACGACGCCGACGGCGCGCTCCTCGGCGTCACCCGGATGATCCACATCACCGACTACGAGGGGTTCCACGAGCAGGACTACTACCATCCGGGAGACAAGGGAATCCCCGTCTACGACACCCGGATCGGCAGGGTCGGCGTGGCGATCTGCTACGACCGGCACTACCCCGAGGTGATGCGGGCCCTGGGCGTGGCCGGCGCCGAGCTGGTGGTCATCCCGCAGGCCGGCACCGTCGGCGAGTGGCCCGAAGGGCTGTACGAGGCCGAGGTCCGCACCGCCGCCTTCCAGAACGGCTACTTCGCGGCCCTGGCGAACCGCGTCGGCGTCGAGGGCCGGCTCCACTTCTCGGGCGAGTCGTTCGTGGTGGACCCGGAGGGCCGGGTGCTCGCCCGGGGCAGGAGCCTGGAAGAGGACCTGGTCCTGACCGACGTGGACCTGGCGGCCTGCCGGACCTCCACCGCCCGCAGGCTCTTCTGGAAGGACCGCCGGCCGGAGCTGTACCGGGGCTGGCTGTAGAGCCTCACTCCCCTCCGACGCTGACCTTGGCATCGGGAGCCACCGCGGTAATCCCGATCGCTGCGACCAGCGCCAGGGCCGCGCCGAACGTGAACGCCGTGGCCGCGCCCCAGCGGTCCCAGATCGCGCCGAAAATCAGCGAGGCCGGCAGCGCGCCGAGACCCAGGGCCAGGTTGTACCAGCCGAACGCCGAGCCCCGGCGGTCCGCCGGCACCAGGTCGGCGACCAGCGCCTTTTCGACTCCTTCGGTCAGCCCGAAGTAGACGCCGTAGACCGCGAAGAGCGCCCAGGCGTGCCATTCCGCGCCGGCCCGGCCGAGCAGGAAGTAGACCACCGCGTACACGATCCAGCCGGCGACCAGGAGAGGCTTGCGGCCGAGCCGGTCGGAGAGGATGCCGCCCGGCGTGCTGGAGGCGGCCTTCACCACGTGGAGCAGGGCCCAGAGGATCGGGATCAGCGCCGCGTCCACCCCCAGGTCCGACGCCCGCAGCAGGAGGAACGCGTCCGTCGAGTTGCCGAGCGTGAACACGAAGATCACCGCCAGGAAGGCCCAGAACCGACCGCCCAGAGCGACCTTCGGATCGAAGGTTTTCTCCTGGGGCTTGACCTCGCGCGGCACCTCGCGCACGCCGAGCACAAGCGCCACGACCGCCAGAGCGCCGGGCACGATCGTCCACAGGAACAGGTGCCTCAGATCGAGACCGCCCCACCTGAGAAAGGCGAAGGCCAGGAGAGGCCCGACCACCGCGCCGGCGTGGTCCGCCGAGCGATGGAAGCCGAAGGCCCGGCCGCGGATCGCCGGATCGACCGAGTCCGCGATGAGCGCGTCGCGCGGCGAGGTGCGGATGCCCTTGCCCACCCGGTCCGTGACCCGGATCGCCAGCACCTGGGAAGCCGACTGCGCGAGGCCGATCAGCGGCCGGATCGCCGAGGCCAATCCATAACCGAGCAGCACCAGGGGCTTGCGGCGAGGCGCGCGGTCCGACAGCCAGCCGCTCGCGAGCTTGAGGAGCGCCGCCGTGGACTCCGCCGCACCCTCGATCGCGCCGACCGCCGTGGCCCGGACGCCCAGGACCGTGGACAGGAAGACGGGGATGAGCGGGTACGTCATCTCCGTGGCCACGTCCGTGAGGAAGCTGACCACCGAGAGCGCGAGGACGTTGCGGCCGAGACGCATGCGGGATTGTAAAACGCGAACGGCCGGCGCGGACGCCGGCCGTTCCAGACTGCGGTCGGAGAGAAGGGTCAGACCTTCTGGCGGGTGGCGCCCTTCTGGGAGCCGCCCTTGCGGGACTTGTCCGCGCCGCCCTCGGACTTCGAAGGCTTGGCGGGCTTCTTGGGCGCCGCCTCCTTCTTGGGCTTGGCTTCCTTCTTGCCTTCCTTCTCCTTCCCTTCCTTCTTGGGCTTCGGCTCCTTCTTCGGAGCCTCGGCCGGGGCCGACTTGGCCTCCCGCTCGACCAGCTCGAGGACCGCCATCTCGGCGCCGTCGCCCTGGCGCGGTCCCAGCTTGACGATCCGGAGATAGCCGCCCGGACGCTCGGCGAAGCGCGGCGCGATGTCGTCGAACAGCTTCTTGACGAGCTCGCGGTCGAGCAGCCAGCGCAGGGCCCAGCGACGGTCGTGGACCCCGCCGTGCTTGCCGCGGGTGATCACCTTCTCGGCGATCGGCCGCAGCTCCTTGGCCTTCGGCAGCGTGGTGACGATCCGCTCGCTGACGACGAGCGACTGGAGCTGGTTGCGGAACAGGGCCTCGCGGTGGGAGCTGGTCCGCCCCAGCTTCCTGCCTCTCATTGCGTGACGCATGACGTTCCCTCCTTGGGCTCCAGCCTAGGCCGGGGCCCCGGCTCCCGGCACTTCCATGCCGAGCGACAGGCCCAGCTTGTCCAGCACTTCCTGAACCTCCTCCAGCGACTTCTTGCCGAAGTTCTTCGTCTCGAGCATGTCCTTCTCGGTCCGCCGGACGAGATCGCGGAGGGTGTGGATGTTGGCGTTCTTGAGCGAGTTCGCCGAGCGCACCGAGAGGTCGAGCTCGTCGATGTTCTTGGCGAGCAGGGCGTCGAGCCCGGCCAGCTCCTCGCGGCCGTGCTCGCCACCGTCATGCCGCAGGCTGTCCTCGGTCTGGATGAAGATGCCGAGGTGGTCGCGCAGCAGCATGGCCGCGAGCGACACCGCCTCCTCGGGGCTGACCGTTCCGTTGGTCCAGACCTCGAGGATGAGGCGCTCGTAGTCGGTGGTCTGGCCGAGGCGGGCCGCCTCGACGCGGTAGTTCACGCGGCGGACCGGGCTGTGCGCCGAATCCAGCGGGATCCAGCCGATGCCCATCGACTCGTCGAAGTTGCGGTCGGCGGCCACGTAGCCCCGGCCGAGCTTGACCTGGGCCTGCAGCTTGAGACGGCCTTCCTCGTTGGTCGTGGCGACGTGGACGTTCGAATCGATGATCTCGACCTGCGGGTCCTCGCTCATCTGTCCGGCGGACACAGCGCCCGGCCCCTGCACGTCGATCGACAGCACCTTGGCGTCGTCGCTGTGCAGGCGGATCGGGATCTGCTTGAGGTTCAGGATGATGTCGGTGACATCCTCCTGCACGCCCGGGATCGAGGAGAACTCGTGCAGCACGCCCTCGATGTTGACCGCCGTGATCGCCGCCCCCTCGATGGAGGACAGCAGACAGCGCCGCAGGGCGTTGCCGATCGTCGTGGCGAAGCCACGCTCGAACGGCTGGGCAGTGAACCGCCCGTAGGTGGGCGTCAGGCTCTCCTGATCGACCTCGAGGCGCTTCGGGCGCTGAAAACCTTTCCAAAGCATTCTGAAAACTCCTTCCCTGGGTCAGTTCCCTGGGTTTAGCGGCTGTAGAGCTCGACGATCAGCTGCTCCTGGATGGGGAGCTTGATGTCTTCGCGGGCCGGCACGCGCAGCACCTTGCCGCTCACGTTCTCCGCGTCGAGCTCCAGCCAATCCGGGACGCCCCGTCCGCGCGCGGTCTCGACGCTCGACCGGACCAGCGGGTTCTTGCGGCTGGACTCCTTGACGACCACCGCCTGGCCGGCCTTGACCTGGAACGAAGGGATCGAAACCTTGCGGCCGTCCACCTGCACGTGGCCGTGCCGGACGAGTTGCCGGGCCTGCGCCCGCGACGCGGCGAAGCCGAGGCTGTACACCACGTTGTCGAGGCGCCGCTCGAGCATGACGAGGAGGTTCTCGCCGGTGATGCCCTTGCGCCGGTCCGCCTCCTGGAAGTAGGTGCGGAACTGGCTCTCGAGCACGCCGTAGATGCGCTTGACCTTCTGCTTCTCGCGGAGTTGCAGGCCGTAGCCGAGCGTCCGCCGGCCGCGCCGCGTGCCGTGCTGTCCGGGCGGGAAGTTCCGCCTCTCGACCGCGCACTTCTCCTTGAAGCAGCGGTCGCCCTTCAGAAACAGCTTCATCCGCTCCCGGCGGCACAGCCGGCAAACGGGTCCCGTATATCTTGCCACTGAGATCTCCTTGACGTCCTCTCCCCGATGCTACGGGGACTTCAACCTGGGAAGACGCCTGACGAGCCCCCGGCACACCCGGGCGGCTCCGCGGCGGTTCCGAACTGCTGTGACTTAGACGCGGCGGCGCTTGCGCGGCCGGCAGCCGTTGTGGGGGATGGGGGTGACGTCCTTGATCGACTTGACCTCCAGGCCGGAAGCCTGGAGCGCGCGGATCGCGGACTCGCGCCCGGCGCCCGGTCCCTTGACCAGGACGTCCACGGAGCGCATCTGCACATCCTTCACGTTGCCGCCCGCATTCTGGGCCGCCACCTGGGCCGCGAAGGGAGTGCCCTTGCGCGAGCCCTTGAATCCGATCCGCCCGGCCGAGGACCAGGACAGGAGGTTGCCCTCCGGATCGGAGATCGAGACGATCGTGTTGTTGAAGGTGGCCTGGATGTGCGCGACCCCGTGCGGGACGTTGCGCTTCTCCTTCTTCTTGCCACCCTTCCGGTCCTTCTTTTCCGCTTTCGCCATCGTAGGTCTCCTGGGGCCCGTGCCTTACTTCTTCGTCGCCTTCTTCTTGCCGGCCACGGCGCCGCGCCGCGGACCCTTGCGGGTGCGGGCGTTGGTCTGGGTCCGCTGACCCCGGACCGGCAGGCCGCGGCGGTGACGGACGCCCCGGTAGGAGCCGATCTCCATCAGCCGCTTGATGTTCTGGCTGACCTCCTTGCGCAGGTCGCCCTCCACCCGGCCCTCGTCCGTGATGACCTTGCGGATCCGGCGCGCCTCGTCCTCGGTCAGGTCCCTGACCTTGGTGACGGTGGGCACGTCGGCCTTGGCCAGGATGTCGCGCGAGCGCGAACGGCCGATGCCGTAGATGTACGTGAGCCCGATCCAGACCTGTTTGTTCTGGGGCAGGTCGACCCCTGCGATACGTGCCATTGTCTACCTTATCCCTGACGCTGCTTGTGTTTCGGGTTCTCGCAAATCACCCGCACGACACCCTTCCGGCGGACGACTTTGCACTTCGGGCAGATCCGCTTCACCGACGAACGTACTTTCATGACCGACTTCCTTTCACCCGTCTACTTGAGACGGTAGACGATCCGGCCCCGCGTGAGGTCGTACGGCGACAATTCCACCAGGACCCGGTCTCCCGGCAGGATACGGATGAAGTGCTTCCGCATCTTGCCCGAGATGTGCGTCAGGACCTGATGCTTGTTTTCGAGCTCGACCCGGAACATCGCGTTCGGGAGCGGCTCGATCACCGTGGCCTCGACCTCGATCGCCTCTTCTTTTTTGGACAAACTGTCTGTCTCCTGTTTCAGCTCAACTCAGGCCCAGCACCCGGGCGCCGGACGGTGTGACCGCCACCGAAAACTCGAAATGGGCCGAGAGCGATCCGTCCTCGGTCCGCGCCGTCCACCCGTCGGCATCCATCCGGACGCCGGCCTTCCCCGCATTGACCATGGGCTCGATCGCCAGCACCAGACCCGGGCGGAGCTTCGGCCCCTTGCCCGGTTTGCCGTAGTTCGGCACCTGCGGGTCCTCGTGCAGCGAGGTCCCGATCCCATGGCCTGAAAACTCCCGGACCACCGAGTAGCCGTGGCGCTCGGCGTGCTGCTGGACCGCGAAACCGATGTCCGACAGGCGAGCGCCAGGACGAACCTGCGCCACCGCCAACCGCAACGCCTCCTCCGTCACCGCGAGGAGCCGCTTCGCGTCCTCCCCCACCTCCCCGACCGCGAACGTGCGGGCCGCGTCACCGTAGTACCCCTTGTAGAGCACCCCGCAGTCGATCCCGACGATCTGCCCGCCCTTGAGCGGCACGTCGCTCGGAATCCCGTGCACGATGACGTCGTTGACCGAGATGCAGAGAGTCGCCGGATACCCCCTGTAGTTCAGGAAGGCCGGCACCCCGCCCGCGCTCCGGATCACCCGCTCCGCCAGACGGTCCAGCTCCCGCGAGGTCACGCCCGGACGGATCATGGCGCCGACCTCGTCCAGCACGCGCAGGACGATCCGGTTCGCCTGATCCATCAGGTCGATCTCGCCGGGAGTCTTCAGCACCATCTCACCCTACCCCGACCGCCCGAGCGCGATCAGCATCTGGGACGTCACCTTGTCGATCGGGAGATTGCCGTCGATCGGGTAGAGCAGACCGCGCTCCCTATAATAACCGATCAGGGGCTCGGTTTTTTCCCGATAGACCCGAAGTCGTTGCCGAACCACCTCTTCGCGGTCGTCCTCGCCCCGTCCGCGGAGCACGGCGCGGCGCACCAGCTCCTCCTCGGGGACCTCGATCGACAGCACCGCGTCGAGCTCCCGGCCCGCCTCGACCAGGATCCGTTCCAGGTCCGCGGCCTGCGGCAGGGTGCGCGGGAAGCCGTCCAGGAGGAAACCCGGCCGGGAGTCCTCCTGCGCGAGCCGCTCCCGCACCACCGCGGCCAGGATACCGTCGTCAACAAGACCGCCCGAGGCCATGATTCCCTTCACCCGGCTCCCCAGCTCCGAGCCCGAGGCCACGGCCTGGCGCAGCATGTCGCCCGTCGAGATCGCGGGCACCCCGAGCTGCTCCGCGAGGAGCGCGGCCTTGGTGCCCTTGCCGGCCCCCGGAGGGCCGAACAGCACGATCCGCGGACGGTTTCCGTTCACGTCAGCCGCGCCGCCCACGGATGCGCCCCTTCTTCATGAACCCCTCGTAGTTGCGCATCACGAGCTGGCTTTCGATCTGCTGGATCGTGTCCATCGCGACGCCGACCACGATGAGGAGCGACGTGCCGCCGAAGTAGAAGTTGATGCCCAGGCCCTCGGTGAACCACTCCGGGAAGTACGGCGCGAGCGAGCGGCCGATCCCCGGCAGGCCGGCCACGTTGAAGCCGGTCAGCAGGAACTCGGGCAGGATCGTGACCGCTGCCAGGTAGAGCGCTCCGACCAGGGTGATCCGGGTGAGGATGCGGTCGATGTACTCGGCGGTCCGCTTGCCCGGCCGGATGCCCGGGATGAAGCCGCCGTACTTCCGCATGTTCTCGGCCAGATCGGCCGGGTTGAAGATGATCGAGACGTAGAAGTACGAGAAGAAGACGATCGTCACCACCTGCAGCAGGTAGTAGATCGGCTGCCCCCAGCCGACGGCCTGGGCCAGCCGCTGGAGCGTCTCGTTGTGCACCATGCCCGCGATCACCGACGGGATCGTCACCACCGAGCTCGCGAAGATCACCGGGATCACGCCGCCGGTGTTGACCCGCAGCGGCAGGTACGTGCTCTGGCCGCCGTAGACCTTGCGGCCCACGACGCGCTTGGCGTACTGCACCGGGATGCGGCGCTGGGCGCGCTCCATGTAGACGATGAAGGCGACCACGAACACCATGAACACCAGCAGGAGCAGGATGGTCAGGAACTGGAGGTTCCCCTTCTGCAGGGCGTCGATCGTGTGTCCGACGGCCGGGATGAAGCCCACCACGATGCCGGCGAAGATGATGAGCGAGATGCCGTTGCCGATGCCGCGCTCGCTGATCTGCTCGCCGAGCCACATGATGAACGCCGTGCCGGTGGTCAGCGTGATCACCGTCATGGCCCGGAACGCCCAGCCCGGGTTCGGCACCAGCGCGGCGCCGCCCGGCGTGCGCTGGGACTCCAGGAAGAGCGCGATGCCGGTGCCCTGGATGAACGCGATCACCACCGCGCCGTAGCGGGTGTACTGGGTGATCTTGCGCCGGCCCAGCTCGCCTTCCTTGGAGAGCTTCTCCAGGTAGGGCCAGACCACCGTCAGGAGCTGCAGGATGATCGACGCCGTGATGTAGGGCATGATGCCCAGCGCGAACACCGCGATCTTCTGCAGGCTGCCGCCCGTGAACGTGTTCACGAACCCCAGGAAGGTCCCCTGCGCCATCGCCATGAACTCGAGCAGCGCCTGCGGGTCCACGCCGGGAGTCGGGATCTGGCACCCGATCCGGTAGACCGCCAGGAGGCCGAACGTGAACAGGACGCGCTTGCGCAGGTCCGGGATGGCGAAGATGTTGCGGAAACTTTCGATCACGCCTGAAGCTCCTCGCAGCTTCCGCCCGCCGCCTCGATCTTGGCGCGGGCGGACTTGCTGAACTTGTTCGCCGTCACCTTGAGCGCCTTGCCGATCTCGCCGTCGCCCAGCACCTTGACCGGCTTGCCGGAACGGACCAGCCCATGGCTGGCCAGGGTCTCGGGGGTCACCTCGCCGTCGAAGTCCGCGAGCTGCGCGAGGTTCACCACCGCGTACTCGGTCTTGAAGATGTTGGTGAAGCCGCGCTTCGGCACCCGGCGGACGAGCGGCATCTGACCGCCCTCGAAGCCGTCCCGATGGCTGTAGCCCGAGCGGGACTTCTGGCCCTTCTCGCCCTTGCCGGCGGTCTTGCCGGTGCCCGAGCCAGGCCCGCGGCCGACCCGCTTCCGCGCATGCTTGCTCCCCTTGGCCGGGGAAAGCTCGTGCAGTCTCATGATTGCTCCTCGTGCACTTCCAACAGGTACGAGACCTTGTTCACCATGCCGCGCACCGCCGGGGTGTCCTCCCTCACGACCTCGTGACGGATCCGGCGCAGCCCCAGGCCCCGGAGCACCTCGCGGTGCCCGCTCTTGGTGCCGATGGCGCTGCGCACCTGACGGATGCGGATCTTCTTGCCTTCCTGATTCTCAGCCATGTTCTGCTCCCGGCGTCTGTCTCTCTAAGAACGCTCGATACCTGTTTCAGGCCTCGGCGGCGTCCGCGGGGGTCGCGGACGTCGTCGGCGCCGGAGCGGCAGGAGGAGCGGCGACCGGCGGAGCGGCCTGGATCCGGCCCTCCATCCCGCGCAGGCGCAGGGCGTCCTCCGCGTGCTTCAGCGTCAGCAGCGCGTCGAAGGTGGCCTTGACCACGTTGTGGGGGTTGGTCGAGCCCAGGGACTTCGTCAGGATGTCCTGGATGCCGGCCGTCTCGATGACGGCGCGCACCGGACCGCCCGCGATCACGCCCGTGCCCGCCGAGGCCGGCTTGAGCAGGACGCGGCCGGCCCCGAAGATGCCCAGGGCCTCATGGGGAATGCTGCTCCCCTTGAGCGGCACCTGGATCATGTTCCGCTTGGCGATCTCGATGCCCTTGCGGATCGCCGAGGGCACCTCCTTCGCCTTGCCGGCGCCATAGCCGACGCGGCCCTGGCCGTCCCCGATCACCACCAGGGCGGAGAACGAGAAGTTCTTGCCGCCCTTGACCACCTTGGTCACGCGGTTGATATGGACGACCTGTTCGAAAAATTCGCTTTCGCGCTCAAAGTCCCTGGCCAAAGTGCTCTCCTTCACAATCCTTTAGAACTGCAGACCCTTTTCACGGGCGGCGTCCGCAAGGACCTTGACGTTGCCGTGGTAGATGTAGCCGCCGCGGTCGAAGACGACCTTCTCGATCCCCTTCTCCTTCGCCCGCTCGGCGACGAGCTCGCCCACGACCTTGGCCGCGTCCTTGTTGCTCGTCGAGCCGGTGATCCGCTGCTTGGCCTCGGCGTCGCTCGAATTCGCCTGCGCGAGGGTGACGCCGCGGTCGTCGTCGATCACCTGGGCGTAGAAGTACTTCACGCTCTTGTAGATCGACAGGCGCGGCCGCTCGGCCGTGCCGCGGACCCGCATGCGCAGCCGCTGATGGGCGCGCTCGCGGCGCTCCCGCTTCCTCTGGACCAGTTTCGTCACGTGCTCGGTCATGCCCGCCTCACTTGCCTCCGGCCTTGCCGACCTTCCGGCGCAGGATCTCGTTGGTGTACTTGATGCCCTTGCCCTTGTAGGGGTCGGGCTTGCGGAGCCCGCGGATCTCGGCCGCGACCTGCCCCACCTGCTGGCGGTCGGCGCCCGACACGGTCACCCGGTTCGCCTTGGCGTCGATCGCGATCGTGATCCCCTCCGGAATGTCATACAGGACCGGATGGGAGTAGCCGAGCGCGAACTGCACCTGCGGCCCCTTCACCTCGGCGCGGTAGCCCACGCCGACGATGTCGAGCTGCTTCGTGAAGCCGGCGGACACGCCCTGCACCGCGTTGGCGAGCAGCGCCCGCAGCAGGCCGTGCTTCGCCCGCTCCGGACCGGTGTCGCCCGGCCGCTCGATGGTGACGACGTTGTCGTCCACCTTGACCGGGAAGTCGTCGAAAAGCGACTGCGCCACCTTGCCCTTCGGGCCCTCGGCGACGAACCGCCCGTCCTGGATCTCGACCTTGGTCCCGCTCGGGACCGGGATCGGCATTCTTCCAATGCGCGACATGTTCGTTATCTCCTAGCGTCCTACCAGAGCTCGCAGAGGATCTCGCCGCCGACCTTGCGCTCGCGCGCCTGGGCGTCGGTCAGAAGACCCTGCGACGTCGAAACGATCCCCACACCGAGGCCGTTGCGCACGGGCTGGATCTCGTTGGCGCGCCGGTAGACCCGCCGGCCCGGCTTGCTGATGCGGGCGACGTGGTTGATCGCCGGCTCTCCCTGCGGGCTGTAGCGCAGGAAGATACGCACGGATCCGGACGGCCCGGTGGACTCGACCTCGCGGTAGTTCTTGATGAACCCTTCCTCCTTGAGGAGCCGGCAGACTTCCAGCTTCAGCCGGGAGACCGGCACGTCGAGGCGGTCGTGCTTCGCCAGATGGGCGTTGCGGATCCGGGTCAACAGATCCGAGATGGGATCGGTCATGCTCATTGCTTATCTCTCCTCAACCCTTACCAGCTCGCCTTGATCACGCCAGGGAGGTAGCCCTGCAGCGCCAGGTCCCGCAGGTGGACGCGACACAGCCCGAACTTGCGATAGACGCCGCGCGGACGGCCGCAGACGCGACACCGGTTGCGGTGCCGCACCTCGTACTTCAGCTTGCTGTTCTCCTTCGCGATCTTTGCCGTGGTCGCCACAGTGATTCTCCTAGCGCTGGAACGGCATGCCGAGCTCGCGCAGCAGGAACAGGGCGCGCTCGTCGTTGCCGGCCGTGGTCACGATCGTGATGTTCATCCCCTTCGTCTTCTCGACCTTGTTGTAGTCGATCTCGGGGAAGATCAACTGGTCGCGCACGCCCAGGGTGTAGTTGCCGCGGCCGTCGAAGCTCTTGGCCGAGATGCCGCGGAAGTCGCGCACGCGCGGCAGCGCGACGCTGATCAGGCGGTCCAGGAACTCCCACATGCGCGCGCCGCGCAGCGTGACCCGGGCGCCGATCGGCATGCCCTGGCGCAGCTTGAAGGCGGCGATCGACTTCTGGGCGCGGGTGATCACCGGGCGCTGCCCGGCGAGCGCCGCGAGCTCCTCGACCGCGTCGTCGAGGATCTTGATGTTCGAGATCGCCTCGCCCACGCCCATGTTGACGGAGATCTTCTCGATCTTCGGCACCGCCATGATGTTGTCGATGCCGAACTCCTTCTGGAGCTTGGACACGACCTCGTCCTTGTAGCGCTGCTTGAGCCGCGGGACGTAGCCCTCGGGCAGCGGCGCGGAAGGCCCCGTCGGCGCGACGGCCTTGGAGCCCTTGCTCTTCTTTCCTTCGTTCTTCGCCATGTCGACCTCAGAAACCTAGCTGAAATTCGCGTTGCACTGCTTGCAGACGCGGACGCCGCGGCCGTCCTCGAGACGCTTGCGGCCCAGCCGGCTCGGTTTGCCGCACTCCGGGCAGATGACCTTCAGATTGGAGACCTGGATCGGCGCCTCGCGCTCGAGGATGCCGCCCTGGATGCCCTTGTTCGGGTTCGGACGCGTGTGGCGCTTGATCATGTTCACGCGCTCCACGATCGCCTTGCCGTCCGCGGCGAGCACCCGCAGCACCCGGCCGCGGGCGCCACGGTTCTTGCCCGTGGTCACCAGGACCTGGTCGTTCTTCTTCACGTTCAACTTCGACATCTCAGACATCTCAGATTACCTCCGGCGCCAGGGAGATGATCTTCATGAACCTCCGCTCGCGCAGCTCGCGGGCCACCGGGCCGAAGACGCGCGTGCCGATCGGCTCGCCGGCGTCGTTGACCAGGACCGCGGAGTTGGTGTCGAAACGGATGTAGCTCCCGTCCTTGCGCCGCTGTTCCTTCACCGTGCGCACGATCACCGCCTTGACGACCTGGCCCTTCTTGACGGTGCCGTCGGGAGAGGCCTCCTTGACCGAGGCGGTGATGACGTCGCCCAGCCGGCCGTACTGGCCCGCCGAGCCGCCGCGCAAATGGATGCAGGCGATCTTCTTCGCCCCGGTATTGTCGGCCACGTCGAGAATGGTTCCCATCTGGATCATGGTAGTTGTTCCCTAAACTGGGCTCTTACTGGGCCCGCTCGACGACCTGGCGGACGCGCCAGCGCTTCGTCTTGGACAGGGGGCGGCTCGCGACGATCTCGACCACGTCGCCGACGCGGCACTGGTTGTCCTCGTCGTGCGCGTGGAACTTGTTCGTGCGCTTCATCGACCGGTGGTAGAGCCGGTGGGTGACGGTGTTCTCCACCGCCACGACCACGGTCTTGTCCATCTTGTTGCTCACGACCCGGCCCACCTTGACCTGCTGATGGCCCCGTCCGGCTCCCTGGGCCTGCTCCTCTGTATTCTCCATGTCTTGCTCCTAACCGCGCTTCTCGCGCAGGACCGTCATCACGCGAGCCATGTCCTTGCGCACCTGGCGCACCCGGGCCGGCTTCTCGAGCTGCCCGGTCACCTTCTGCAAGCGCAGGGCGAAGAGCTGATCGGCCAGATCGCGCTCCTTGTCCTTGAGCTCCTCGACCGTCTGATCCCGCAATTCACGAGCCTTCATCGTCGTTACCTCAGCTCCTCGTGACGGGTCACGAACCGCGTCTTGATCGGCAGCTTGTGCGCCGCGAGCCGCATCGCCTCCTCGGCGATGTCGGCCGGGACGCCCTCCAATTCATAGAGGATGCGCGCCGGCCGCACCACGGCGACCCACTCTTCCGGATTGCCCTTGCCCTTGCCCATGCGGGTTTCGAGCGGCTTCTTGGTGATCGGCTTGTCCGGGAAGACCCGGATCCACACCTTGCCGCCGCGCTTGACGTGGCGGGAGATCGCGATACGGGCGGCCTCGATCTGGCGCGCCGTGACCCAGCCCGGCTCCAGCGCCTGGAGGGCGAAGTCGCCGAAGGCAACGTAATTGCCCCCCTTCGACATTCCCCGGCGCCGGCCGCGCTGCTGTTTGCGGTACTTGACCTTCTTCGGCATCAACATGATTCAGCTCCTAGGCGGACGCGCGCCGGCTCTTTTCCTTGAGGAGATCGCCCTTGTAGACCCAGACCTTGCAGCCGATCACCCCGTAGGTGGTGCGCGCCTCGGCGAGCCCGTAGTCGATGTCGGCCTTGAGGGTGTGGAGCGGCAGGCGGCCCTCCTGGTACCACTCGGAGCGCGCGATCTCGGCGCCGCCGAGGCGGCCGGAGACCATGATCTTCACGCCCTTGGCGCCGAAGCGGAAGGCCGACTCCATGGCCTTCTTCATGGCGCGGCGGAAGGAGACGCGGCGCTCGAGCTGGCCGGCGATCGACTGCGCCACGAGCTGGGCGTCGAGCTCCGGCCGCTGGATCTCCTGGATGTTGATGTGGACCTCGCGCCCCATCTGCTTCTGGAGCTCGTCGCGCAGCTTGTCCACCTCCGCGCCGCGGCGGCCGATGATGATGCCGGGCCGCGAGGTGTAGATCGTCACCCGCAGCTTGTCGGCAGCGCGCTCGATGTCCACCTCCGAGACGCCGGCGTGCGACAGCCGGGTCTTCAGGAGCCTGCGGAGCTTCAGGTCCTCGTGCAGCGTATCGGCGTACTTCTGATCGCCGTACCAGCGCGAGTGCCAGGTCTTGTTGTAGACAAGCCGAAACCCATAGGGGTGCGTTTTCTGACCCACCGTTCGATCCTCTCTACTTCTTCTTGTCGTCACCCTTGCGGGTGTCGAGCTTGATCGTGATGTGACTCTGCCGCTTGATCACTCGGAAAGCCCGTCCCATCGGCGCCGGCCGGATCCTCTTGAAGGACGGCCCCGCGTCGACGAAGATCTCCTTGACGAAGAGACGGTCGACGTCGACATGGTCGTCCCGGTTCTCCGCATTGGCGATCGCCGACTTCAGGCACTTCTGGACGTGCGGTGCAGCCGCCTTGTTGGTCACCTCGAGGAGGTTGACCGCTTCCTGCACTCCCTTGCCCCGGATCAGGTCGGCGACCAGGCGCACCTTCTGCGCCGAGCCCCGGAGGTAGCGAAGCCGTGCTGTGACTTCCATCGTCGTTCCCCTCTTCTCTGTGCCAACTCCGGGGTTACCGGGGCCGGGCGCCCTTCTCGACCTTCTTGCCGGCGTGGCCCCGGAAGGTCCGGGTCATGGCGAACTCGCCGAGCTTGTGGCCGACCATGTTCTCGCTGACATAGACCGGAATGAACTTCTGCCCGTTGTGCACCGCGATCGTGTGACCCACCATGTCGGGGATCACCGTCGAGCGGCGCGACCAGGTCCGGATGACCCTTCTCTCGCCGCGGTCGTTCATCCCCTCGACCTTGAGCCGGAGATGATCGTCGATGAAGAAGCCCTTCTTGAGCGAACGCGCCATCGTCTGCGCTCCTTACTTCTTGTTCCGCCGGCGGACGATCATCCCGTCCGTGCGCTTGTTGTTCCGGGTCTTGTATCCCTTGGTCGGCACGCCCCACGGCGTGGTGGGATGGCGTCCGCCGGAGGTCCGGCCCTCGCCGCCGCCCATCGGGTGGTCCACGGGATTCATCGTCACGCCGCGGTTGTGCGGCTTGTAACCGAGCCAGCGGTTGCGGCCCGCCTTGCCGATCGAGACGTTCTCGTGCTCCAGGTTGCCCACCTGGCCGATGGTGGCGTAGCACTCGACGTGCACCCGACGCACCTCGCCCGAGGGGAGCTTGACCTGGGCCCAGTCGCCGTCGCGCGCCATGAGCTGGGCGCCGGCGCCGGCCGAGCGCACCATCTGGCCGCCCTTGCCGATCTTGAGCTCGATGTTGTGGATCACCGTGCCCAGCGGGATGCGGCGCAGCGGCAGCGCGTTGCCGACGTTGACCTCCGCCGTCTCGCCCGACATGATCTCGGTACCCACGGCGAGGCCGTTCGGCCACAGGATGTAGCGCTTCTCGCCGTCCGCGTAGTTGAGCAGGGCGATGCGGGCCGAGCGGTTCGGGTCGTACTCGACGCTCGCCACCTTGGCCGGGACGCCGTGCTTGTCGCGCTTGAAGTCGATGACACGGTACCGACGCTTGTGGCCGCCGCCCCTCCACCAGGAGGTGAGCTGGCCCTGGTTGTTCCGGCCGCCGGTCTTCGACTTGCCCTTGGTCAGGGCCTTGTGCGGCCGTTCCTTCGTGACCTCCTCGAAGGTCAGATAGGTCTGGAACCGGCTCGAGGAGTTGACTGGCTTTCTTTCCTTGGTCGGCATCGTCTTACATCCCCTCGAAGAACTCGATCTGCTTCTCGCCCTCGGCGAGCCGCACGTAGGCCTTCTTCCAGTCCGGCCGGCGCCCCGAGAAGCGGCCCTGGCGCCGGACCTTGCCGTGCACGCGGGCGATCCGCACGTCCGTCACTTTGACTTTGAATCGGTCCTCGACCGCACGCTTGACGTCGATCTTGTTCGCGTCGCGGTGCACCTCGAAGGTGACGATGTTCCTGTCTTCGCGCTGGTCCGTCGACTTCTCCGTGATGAGCGGCCGACGGATGACTTCCTGGACTCTCATTTCGCCAGCACCTCCACCAGCCGGTTGAGGGCTCCCTCGCTCAGCACGAGGAACGGCCGGTCGACCACGTCGTAGACGTTGACAGCCAGGGCATCAACCGTCTTCAGGCCCGGAACATTCCGCGACGCGAGCGCCAGGTTGTGGTTCTCCAGGCTGTCGACCAGCAGGGTCTTGCCGTCGACGCCCAGCCCGCCCAGGCGCTGCACGAGCTCCTTGGTGCGATGGTTCTGCAGGTCCAGGTTCTCGAGGACCAGGATCTTCGCCTCGGTCGCCTTCTGCGAGAGCGCCGACTTGAGCGCGTTCTTCTTCTCGCGCACCGAAAGGTGCTTCTCGTAGCCGTGCGGGACCGGGCCGTGGACGATGCCGCCGTGGCGCCACTTCGGGTTCCGGATGTCGCCCGTGCGGGCGCGGCCGGTGCCCTTCTGCCGCCAGAGCTTCTTGCCGGAGCCCGAGACCTCGGCGCGGGTCTTCACCTTGTGGGTGCCCGCGCGCCGGCCGGCCAGGTAGGCCTGGACCGCCTCGTGGATCAGGTGCTCCTTGTAGGGATACGCGAACACCGCGTCGGGGACCTCGATCTCCCGCACCTGCTTGTTGTCGAAATTCTTGACCGCAATCTTCATCGGTTTGACCTCAGTTGATCCCCTGGGGACTTCAGGCCCGCTTGGCCCGGCGGATCTGCAGGTAGCCGCTCTTGGGGCCCGGCACCGCGCCGCGGATGTAGAGCAGGTTCTGCTCCGGATCGACCTTGACGACCTGGAGGTTCTTCGTCGTGATCCGCTTGCCGCCCATCCGGCCGCCGGCGCGCATGCCGGGGAAGACCCGCGACGGATACGCCGACGATCCAATGGAGCCCGGAGCGCGGTGGAACATGGAGCCGTGGGAGCCGCGGCCGCCGGCGAAGCCGTGGCGCTTCATCACGCCCTGGTAGCCCTTGCCCTTGCTCGTCCCGATCACGTCCACGTAGTCCTTCTCGGCGAAGATCGTCACGTTGAACGAGTCGCCCGCCTTCGCCTCCTTGTCCGCATCGCCGTCACCGAGACGGAGCTCGACCACGTGGCGGGTCGGCGCGACGCCGGCCTTCTTGAAGTGACCCTCGAGCGGGCGGCCGACCTTCTTCGCGGGCCGCTCCTCGACGAGGCCGATCTGGACCGCTTCATAGCCGTCCTGCTCGACTGTCTTGCGCTGCACGATCAGGCAGGGACCCGCCTGGATCACCGTGACCGGGATCACCGTCCCGTCGTCGGAGTAGATCTGGGTCATGCCCAGTTTTTTTCCAAGAATGCCATCCATCGCGGTCTATCTCCTAGCTCTAGCTCCTAGCGCTCCTCGCGGATTACTTACCGAATGCCTTGATCTCGACGTCCACGCCGGCGGGCAGCTCGAGCTTCATCAGCGCGTCCACCGTCTGGCTGGTGGGCTCGAAGATGTCGAGCAGCCGCTTGTGCGTCCGGATCTCGAACTGCTCGCGCGACCTCTTGTCGACGTGCGGCGAGCGGTTTACCGTGTACCGGGCGATGTGCGTCGGCAGCGGGATCGGTCCCACCACCCGCGCGCCGGTGCGGCGGGCGGTGTCGACGATCTCGTGCGTCGACGTGTCCAGGATGCGGTAGTCGAACGCCTTCAGGCGGAT